>CALUWN010000019.1 GCA_944324495.1 uncultured Mucispirillum sp.
AGTGTTTGTATTTATTATATTTAAGATTTTTTGCCTAATGGCTCCGCATCAAGGTGACATAAGGTGTTGCAAAAAAATGGGGGTGAAGCAGTTCTGTTTAATACTTGCAATACAACCAATATATATGTATATTAATATTAGTAGTAAGGTTGCTTATGTTATTTTATATTTAATATTTAGTAATAAATACCGATAAGTATATTAATACAATTAAGGAGCCTGTTATGAGTTATGATGAATTTGTAGCAAGTATCCAAGAAGCCGTTTCAGCTCACTTGAGTACTGGTAATATTGTTTTTGGAATTTTTCTTTTTATTGCAATTGTTGCAGGCATTGTGTTTTTTGCCCTTTATACAAGAAAAGAATATTACAGAAAACGTTCTGAAATAGATGATTTTATGCTGGAAGAACGCCATGAAAAAGAAATATTTATACCAGAACTAAGTGCAAAAAAACAACAAAAAATGAAAAAACCTACTTTTTTTGAAAAATTATATAAAAAATTAAATCCTGATGATTAAAGTATAAAATTTAAGTTTATAAGAATTAGGGGAAGCTTTGCTTCCCCCTTATTTTACTACTCTTTATTTTCTGCTAAATGTTCTGCCATAAGACGCATAACTTTATTTCTACGGTTTAATTTTTCACCTGCAAGTTCCACAAGTTTATTATATTTTTCCGCATTAGTTTTTTTAGTGAGTCTAAACCTGTTTTCTCCAGCCATAAACTCAGCTAAATCACCGCCCGGCTCCTTACTGTCTATAATTAATGGGCTTTTACCTTCTTCTATTAAATCAGGGTTAAAACGCAGTAATGTCCAGTAGCCTGCATTGATTGCTTTTTTCTGCTCTTCTGAGCCTTTCATCATATCAATACCTTGAGCAATACAGTGAGAATATGCAATAATAATAGATGGCCCGTTATAACGCTCTGCCTCAATAAATGCTTTAATACACTGAGCAGGGTTAGAAAGGGATACTTTTGCCACATAGATAGAACCATAAGTCATAGATATCATAGCTAAATCTTTTTTCTCTCTTACTTTACCACTAGTTGCAAATTTTGCTGTTGCTCCAAGTGGGGTAGATTTAGATGCCTGACCACCAGTATTAGAATAAACTTCTGTATCAAGCACTAATACATTTATGTTTTCACCACTTGCAAGCACATGGTCTAAACCACCATAGCCTATATCGTAAGCCCAGCCATCACCACCTAATATCCATACAGATTTTGGTGTTAAATAATCTGCTATGCTTATAAAATCTTCTTTTTTATCAATAGAAGAGCTTTGTACTAATTTTTTAACTTCTTCCACTCTTGCTCTTTGAGCTTCTATTTCACCTTGGTTATGAGTGCCTTTGTTAGCGATTATTTCATCAATTAAAGTAGCATTTAAAGCTGATTTATTAGCTTCTAAGAATGATACTGCCTTACCTTGGAAATAATCAACAGCTAAACGCATACCATAGCCAAACTCTGCATTATCTTCAAATAATGAGTTACTCCATGCAGGGCCTTTACCGTCTGCTCTTGTGCAGTATGGAGTAGTTGGCAGGTTACCACCGTAAATTGATGAACAGCCTGTAGCATTAGCCATTAAAAGCCTGTCACCAAAAAGCTGAGTTAAAAGTTTTATATATGGTGTTTCACCACAGCCTGCACAAGCTCCAGAAAATTCAAACATATGAGGGGCAAGCTGGCTGCCTTTGATTGTATTTTTATTATACTTATCAATACTTAATTCTGGCAGTTTTTCAAAATATGCAAAATTTTCTACTTCTTGAGCTCTTAATGGTATTTGGTTTTCCATATTAATTGCTTTTTTAGAAGTGTCTGCTTTATTTACAGCTGGGCAGTCTATAACGCAGGCATTACAACCTGTACAGTCTTCTGGAGCAACTTGGATAGTTGCATAATAATCTGCATATTCTTTACCTTTTGCCTGAGTATATTTAAAAGCAGCAGGTGCATTTTTTAAAGCATCTTTTTCATAGTATTTTAAGCGTATTGCAGAGTGTGGGCATACAAATGAGCAGATGCCACACTGAATACATACTTCTGGGTCCCATACTGGAATTTTTACAGCAATATTACGCTTTTCAAATCTGGCAGTACCAGTTGGCCATGTGCCATCTTCTGGCATTTGCGATACTTTAATTTTATCACCTTCCCCAGCTACTAATACACTTGTTACTTCTTTGACAAAGTCAGATGCTCTCTCATCTGTTAAACAGCCGTTAATAAGTGATGATGAAGCATAATCGTTATCTTTTAATGATTTATAGTCTACTTCATAAAGTTTATCAAAACCAGCATCAGCTGCTGCGTTATTTTTAGCAACAGTTTCTTCGCCATATTTACCATATGTTTTAGCAATTGCACCTTTTATGGCAGCAAGTGCTTTATCTTTTGGTATAATATTAGAAATTGCAAAAAATGCAGACTGTAATATAACGTTAATACGTGAGCCAAGCCCTAATTCCTGTGCTATTTTTACAGCATCAACCACATATAATTTTGCATCTTTTTCTCTTATTTCTTTTTGTACCAAAGCAGGCAGTTTTTCCCATACTTCATCTTTAGAATACTGGCTGTTAATTAAAAACACACCACCTTTTTTAAGTGGAGATAATAAATCGTATCTTTCTAAAAAGCTAAAGTTATGGCAGCCTATAAAATCTGCTTCTTGTATAAGGTATGAGCTTTTTATCTGCTCTTTACCAAAACGTACATGGCTTGTAGTCATAGAGCCTGCTTTTTTTGAGTCATACACAAAGTAAGCTTGAGAGTTTTCGCCTGTTTCTGTAAATATAATTTTAGCAGTATTTTTATTTGCACCAACGGTACCGTCTGAGCCTAAACCATAAAACATAGCGTTATAGTTTTTTGAAGGTATAAGCCATGATTTATTAAGTGGTAATGATTTATGAGTAACATCATCTTCAATACCAACAGTAAAACCATAAATTGGCTCAGCAGCTGATAAGTTTTCAAATACAGCTTTTACCATAGCAGGAGTAAAATCTTTAGAGCCTAAACCAAACCTGCCACCTATAATTCTTGGGTATTTTTGAAAATGAGTAGTTTTTGAAGCCATTGCTTCACCAACAGCAGTACGCACAGCTAAATATAATGGCTCGCCAACTGCACCCGGCTCTTTAGTCCTATCAAGCACTGCAATATTTTCAACAGTAGAAGGTATAGCATCCACAAAAGCCTGCACTGGAAATGGCTGAAATAAACGTACTTTTACAACACCTAATTTTTCGCCGTTTGCATTAAGATAATCAATAGTTTCTTCCACAACATCGCAAGCTGAGCCCATAACAACTATTACGCTTTTTGCATCAGCTGCACCGTAATAATCTACTAAATGGTACTGCCTGCCTGTAAGAGAGGCAAATTTATCCATTTCAGACTGTAATATTTTTGGAAGTTCTTCCATATATTTGTTAACTGTTTCCCTGCCTTGGAAATATACATCAGGGTTTTGAGATGTACCTTTAATACTTGGTTTATCTGGAGTTAAGCTTCTTGCCCTGTGGTTTCTAACAAGCTCATCATCTACCATATGAGCCATTTCTTCAAAAGTTAGTTCTTCCACAACAGAAAGTTCATGAGATGTTCTAAAACCATCAAAAAAATGTAAAAAAGGAATACGTGTTTTTAATGTAGAAGAATGGGCAATAAGTGCTAAATCCATAACTTCCTGCGGGTTGTTTGAAGCAAGCATAGCCCAGCCACAACCACGGCAGGCCATAACATCTGAATGGTCCCCAAAAATAGAAAGACCTTGAGCAGCTAATGCTCTTGCACTAACATGGAAAACTGTAGGCGTAAGCTCACCTGCTATCTTATACATATTAGGTATCATTAATAAAAGCCCTTGAGAAGCTGTAAAAGTGGTAGTTAATGCACCTGCTGTTAAAGAACCATGAACCGTCCCCGCAGCACCCCCTTCTGATTGAAGTTCTACCACATGAGGCACAGAGCCCCAAATATTAACCTGACCTTTTGCACTTTTTTCATCAGAGATTTCACCCATAACTGATGACGGTGTTATAGGGTATATTGCTATCACTTCATTAACAGCATGAGCCACATGGGCTGCTGCCATATTACCATCCATAATAGTCTTTTTACGTGCCATGGTTCCTCCACACTTTATGCAATTTTAGCACAAAAAATTTATTCGTTTTATTTTACTAACTATTAAAATTTAAGTCAAACAAAAAAGAATATTTTTACAAAATTTTATTAAATAGATTTTTCATTAATACCCTATAAACTGCTAATAGTCAAGCTATGTAAATTTTGCTTCACCCCCATTTTTTTTGCAACACCTTATGTCACCTTGATGTGGAGCCATTAGGCAAAAAATCTTAAATATAATAAATACAAACACTCATAATATTTTAAATAACTTTAGCAAAATAATATTTATAAATATTTATCCTTATTTTATGTACTAGTGTTATTTTACATATAAACGCTCTTCAAATGGTATGCGAAATTATTTTTTTGGAATGTTTTGCCAGCTACTTGAGAGCGAAGCGAGTTGTAGTGGCAATGGAAAAACAATAATGAGTGATTATACCTTTGGAGCTTTATAGGTAAAATAACAAAACACCCGTTTTTGAGATTTTCGGCGTAAAAATATGGAAAGGTAAAAATATGGCAGTAAGATATTAATAGAAGTAAATTCTAAAAACGATTGCGAAAAAATATATAAAAAAAGTGGTTGCTAACTCTCTTTAAATAAAATAATATTTTTTAGCTAAAATATAAATGAAATAATGAGAATAATAAGCTAATAGATGAGTTTATTAAAAAGAAAACTGATATTAAACATTTTTCTAGTAGCTATATTAAAAAAATACAAGACTGGATGAATAATTATGTATTAAAATTATTTAATTAAAATTAAGCTAATGATATTGTTTATGAGAACTTCTACGACTGCTTAATTTGTTGCAATGGTTTTTAGATTTTACAAAATCTTATATTATTTTTTAAAATGTATTGATATTAAAGTAAAAAAAGTGTAGTATGGAGTATGTATAAATTATTATATAGAATAGGCTCGCTAGTTATTGCTGTTGGGAATTTTTTTAAAGGTCACAGCCTTTTCTGCCTGCAAGTATCTTCAAAAGGTATTTTCAGCAGGTATTCTTATTCCCCTGCGGTACAAATGGCAGTTTTAAAGCAGATATATTATGCTGGTATTGAACTTATTGTTATTATGACTATCACCGCCTTAATACTTGGTATGACATTGGTTGGCATTATAACAAAAGTACTTTTTGCCCTTGATGCTGCACCAAACATCGGCCCTATTCTTACAACAGTAATTATACGTATTACAGGTCCGCTTGTAAGTGGTATATTAATAATACTTAGAACGTCCACCACTTTACTTGTGGATGTGGGGATGATGAAATCCAACAGGGAAATTAAAGCACTGGAAGTTATGAATATAGACCCCTATATTTACATATATTTTCCACGTATTGCTGCAAGTGTTGTTTCTATGGTTGTATTATCCATATATTTTTCCACTGTGGCAATTATTGGGGGCTATACCCTTTTAAGTTTTCAGTCTAACACTTCCCTTGATTATGTTTTAAGCCAGATTGTTTCCACAATTGCATTTTCTGATGTGGCAACATTTACGTTTAAAACTGTACTTATTGGCTTCATTGCTGCATCTATCCCTATTTATATTGCACAAAATATGCAGAACTCAAGGACAGCACTTATTCAAGGGATGACAAGTGCTATGATTGGTATATTTTTTACATTTATTATTATCATTATCCTTGGGGAAGTATTTATATGATAAATTATGCAAGAGATAAAAATATAGTAAGTGTTACTGCCAACTATATGGCAGATACTATGCAAAGTGAACTGCTTAAAAAGACTATTTGGAGTAACGTGAGTATTGTTTCCTATAATATACCACTGCTTGCAACACTTTCTATATTTGAAAATATAACACTGCCATTGCAGTATTTTGAAAATATTAAAAGAAAAGATGCTGAAACTATTGCATATCATTTACTTAAAAAGTATAATCTCACTAAGGCTATGTATTTAAGACCAAAAAGACTTAATGAGTTTGAACACTTAATAGTAAAGTACTTGCGGGCTTACATCAGGAAACCTGAGCATATATTTTTTTTTCTACCACACAGAATGCTTATTACTGATGACTACTCCCCCTTTATTGAATTTATAAAGGAAGTAAAACCAGAATGTCATATTACTGTGGTTGAAAATTACAGATATTTAATTGAATATAAAGAATTAGAATTTAAGGAGATACCATATAACTCATGGCAGACCCTCGTTTTAAAAACCTTGAGATAAAAGTAGGATTATTTGTAGTTATAGCTGTTGTTATTATTATAACATTAGTTATTGCTATTGGTATAAGCCGTGATATTTTCACTACAAAAGTATATATAGATGTATTTACTGATACTGGTGAAAATCTGGCAAAAGGTATGCCTGTAAAATATGCAGGGTTTCAAATAGCACGTGTTAATGACTTATATCTTCAAGATGACGGCAGGGTTATTATGCAGATAGGTGTGCCTACAAAATATGTTAAATGGATTAGGCAGGATTCTGTATTTTCATTAAGCCTGCAAAATATTATAGGCAACAGTTATATTGATATTAAAACAAACTTACAAAGTGAAGCACCTAATATAGAAACAGGCTCAATATTTAGCTTAAAACGTGACCAAGGGCTGCAAGGTATTGTAGAACAGGTTACACCAGTTGTGGCAGATTTAAGAGAGATTGTAACAAGTGTTAATACTATCTTAGTTCGTTTTGCTGATAAAGATGGCGACTTTAATAAACTTATGCGTGGGCTTGGTTCTCTTGGTTCTGATATTAGTAATAAAGAAGGCTCACTGGGTTATTTACGTTCTGATGTGGTACAAAATGAGATTGCAAGCTTCTTGGCTGATTTAAGAAGCTTCAGCGAATCAGCAGTTAGAATGGCACATAATGTGGAAAGTGGCTCTGTTACATTAAAACGTTCGCTTGAAATATTTGATGAACACTCAGAACCTATTGCCATAGGTACAAATGAAGTTGTAAATGAAGTGCAGAATATGGTACGTATTTTAGCCCCTATTGTAGCAAGGCTTGACCAAGTGGCAGCAAACTTAGAACGTGCTTCACAAAACGCAGCAGATGGTACGGAAAATTTAGACGAATTAAGAAGCGAAATACAGTCTATTGTTGAAAGCGGTAATGAGCTTATATTAAAAATACAAAATACTTGGCCAATTAGTATTGGTAATGAAAAAACACCGGAGAAAGTTCCTTTAAAATGATGAAAGGCTTTAAAATAATATCTTCTATACTTGTTTGTATATTTGCCGTATCTTGTGCTAGCAAAGTGGAAGATAAAGATATAAACTTAGGTATGACATTAGTTGTAAGAGCTGTTGATTACCAGCTTCAAGGCAGGGAAAAAATGGCTTCTTACACATATAACCGTGCTGTATCTAAATTTAGAGATATGGGTGATTTCTGTAATATGAGCCGTACAGCAATAGCAATAGTTACAGTAGACCCAGAAACAAGCCTTTCTCTTTTAGAAGATGCAAGGGCTTTTGCCACCCTTGGCAGATGCAGTGAAGAACTTAATATTGTTAATTTTTTAAGCCATAATGATTATGAATATAAATTACTTCCAGAGCCTTATAAATCTATTTCAAAATTTTACACAACAGGTGATGTTAAACACCTTATAAGTATTGCTAAAAAAGGCTCAAACAGTGAACAGTTACGCAGTTATGCTTTTAGGCAGGCAGCTGCCCATATTGTGGATAACGACCCAAAATATGCTGTAGAGCTAATTGAAAAAGCTGATGTTATTGATTCAAAAAACACTTGGACTCTAAACTTAGTAAAAAATGAAAAAATCCGCTTAAATGCACTGCGTGCAATGGGACTTCCTGATGACTTATCATCTCAGCGTCTTAAAATATTGGAGCAGTCTTTAAATGATAAATATTAGAAACATTATCATAGCACTACTTTTTACATCATCTATATTTTTAATTTCCTGTGGAGCAGTTGGCGACGGCTCAGAATCTGTTACTGGTTATTTTGGGTATAACTCTAAATATCAAGGCTATACTCATCATGCTGCGTTCAGGAGCTACCAAGATGCAGAAATAATGGCAAAAGCACTGGTGGATGGTATAAATAAAGGCAATAAAATATACTTAAAAGCTACAAATGCCATAATGCCACAGCTTTATTTAGATAATGGAACAACATATATTCAAGAAAATGGCACTTGTATTCAAAACTATGGGTATAGGTCATACAACACTACAAGAACACCTACCACATCAGATAACAGAACTATGACATCATATATTACATACAGCAATTACTGCTTACTTGATACATTATCACCATCACAATATAAAATTATAGTTGATAAAACTTCCCGTCTTGATGAAGCAGCTTATTTTGACGGCAACCAGTATAATGTATATTATTATGAACTTTTAGCAGATACTGGACTTGAATTAAAAATGCAGGAAAGTCCAATGAGCTGGGATAATATGACACTAAACGGGCTTTTTCTAAAAGACAGCAAATGTTATGCAACCCATAACCAAGAATGTGTCACCAATAATACAACTATTTCCATGGATATGCCAGATAATGCCACAAAATACAGGTTTGATTTATATGCTGAAGAAACACGCAGTAACGGCACTATTCCACAAACATATAAACGAAGCATAAAATTTTATCATGCAGATTACGGTTATGTTACAGCAGATATTATATTTTTAGGTAATAATATTACAGTTTCCACAGGTCAAAAAATTACAATGCAGTTCCAAGATAAAGACTGTAAATTTTCCATAGAAGAATTTGGTACAAATAACTTTAATTGTGATGACTATCAAGATGTTCCTGTTAATTAGTCTTTACTAATTTATATTTAAAATACCCTAAAATATAAAAAATAAGTGAAAATGGTAAAAGATATATGTGCATTGGAAGTGCTGATTTAAAACCGTCTGCCATATCAAATATACCTTTTTTCATAATATGCAGCATATCTCGCTCAGCTGCAAAATATATATTTGCAAATTTCATTTCAGCAATAGAATGGATGTAGTATGCACGCCCCATTACTCTATACCCTTTTAAATAAAGCATAAACCACAAAGGAATATATGCCATATCTGGAAAAAAAGTGGCTGAATATATAATAAATGCTTTCTTTTTATCAGTAACTTTAGGAAGTTTATTATAAAGCTCTTTTAAATCTTTAATATTAATAATAAAATATTTTACTTTTACAAGTAATACTAAATTATCCTTATCATTTATAACATCAGTTTTTTTAATACTGCCCTTTATATCATAAAGCCCTTCACTTAAAGCATTTAATATATTTTTATCTAAATTATCACTGCTTTTTGAAAAATACTGCCAGTTTAAATCTTCACGGTGTTTAATAAAAAGACCATATATATGAAACAGCAGGTTAATAATGCTTACAGCTATTACAGTATAATCAATAGGAGAAAGTTTTGCTTTAAAAGACAGGTACATCCAAAATATTATATATATGGTAGAAATAATGTATGCCATACTTCTACCAGCTCTATAAGCCATAATTAAGCAGATATTAACAAGTGGTAAAAGATGTATTATAAAAATATTATCTGTTAGAAAATAAAGAATTAATACTGGGAAAAAAACAGAAAATACTTCAACTATGGCAGCCCATATACCAAGAGAAGAAAATAATGCAAAAGATACAAGCAGAAAAAATAAGGCTGGTGTAATATTATAATTAAAAACTATTACATAAAACACTACAGCATATATGAACCATACTTTTATAAGCCGCCTGCATTCACTACAAATATTCATTTTAACTCCTTGTATTTTTATATATATTACAAAAAATTTCATATGTAAAATATTTTATTATACTAAATATTATATAATAAAATATATCTTATTGACAAACAATATTTTTTTAGTATTTATATATATATTATTACTTAAATATATTTATTTAATTATAAATTCTATTATTTTATATAATTTTAATTTTTTTATTGCTTTTTTTTTAAGGTATGGTAGACTAAAGCTAAGATGAAACGTATACTTGTAAATATAGAAAATAAAACTTATTTAGAGCGGTTAGAATCTTTTTGTAATGAGGAAAAGATAATCCTTAAATCTGTATCAACTCCTGATGAGATAGACAGCGAACCTTTTATCGTCCTTATTACTGATAAAAAAGATGCGGTGGAAGCCTTTAGTGAAAAAGGCAGGGTGTGCATTATCACAAACGATAAACCTGTGAACCACATATACTTCCTGAAAGAAAATTTTACAAGTACACATCTGCGTTTACTGGTGGATATTATTTTCCACGGTATGCTTCTTACAAACTACTACCCTTCACTTATGCCTTATGACTTTCATAAGGAGTACACAATATCCAACGACTTTTTTAATATAGATAGAATAGTTTATGCAATGACTGCAGATTTTGTGTTGTTTTTTAAATTTACTGAGCTTGAAAAACTGCGTGTTGGTATTTCTGAAATGCTTACAAACTCCATAGAACATGGCAACCTTGGCATTACAGCTGAAGAAAAATTTAAGGCGACAGAAGCAGGCACATATTATGAACTTTTAAATGAAAGGCTTAGTGACCCTGAACTTTCAAAACGCACAACTCATATTAATATTGATTTAAAAGATAAAGTGCTTTCTGTTACAATTACAGACCAAGGCCAAGGCTTTGATACAAGCAAACTGCCAGACCCAACAGATGAAGAACATCTGCTTAAGCTTCATGGCAGAGGTATTTTTATTACGAAAATGTATTTTTCTAAGATTGAATATAACGAAAAAGGCAACCAAGTTACCCTTATTAAAGAGCTTCCATAAGATTAATCAACTAAAACTAGCAAAATTAATTAATCAATTATCTCCCTTAATTTTTCAAAAGTAGATATTATTTCGTTATTAGATAATTTTTCCTGTCTGCATTTTACATAGCCCATACTTTCATAAAAGGCAATATTTTTAGGCATAGAATTTGGCGACTGGATTTCGCATCTTATATTAGGGTATAAATGCTCCATAGCAAATACAAGCTTCCTGCCTATTCCCTTATTACGCCTTTCTTTCCTAACTATTACTGCTAAAATAGAAACAGTATTATTTGTTTCATATCCGCATATTATACCAGAAATTGAGCCATCATCTTCCACTGCTTTTAAAAAATCATACTTTTCATAGCTTTTTTTCAAATCATCTAGAGTAATCACTTCTTTAAAATAAGCAAGATTAGTAAGCAGCGGCTCATCTTGAAAAACTGCACCCTGCAAATCAAAAATTATTTCTAAATCATATTCATCTACATTTGTAATAATCATATTATACCTTCTTATTATTATCTGATGTATTGTAACAGTTTTTTTAAATAATGAAAGTATTTTTTTATTATAGTTTATATGATTATGTTTTCTTGACATATCTTCTTTATAAATTATAATATAACCTGTATAATGTATATAAATGGAGTATATATGAGTGGTATTTTAGGGTTAATATTTGGAGTGTTATGTATTATTTTTGCAATTGTACTGCTTGTTTTAAAAAAAGATACAAAAACTGTACTGCTTGGGGCTGGGGTTATTATGTGCCTTGCTGCTTTAAAGCCTCTTGATGCTTTTGATGCCTTTAAAGATAATATGATACAAACAGGGCTGATTACAAGTGTATGTTCTGTTATGGGGTTTTCATTTGTTATGAAAATTACGCAGGTAGATAAACACCTTGTACACGCTCTTGCTAAAGGGCTTGTAAAAATAAGGCCCTTATTAATCCCTGGTGTTACTATTTCCACATTCATTGTAAATGTTTCATTAAACAGTGCTTCAGGTGTTACTGCTGCAGTTGGTGCTATTTTTATACCACTGCTTATATCTATGGGTGTAAAGCCTGCTATGGCTGCCTCCTCTGTTATACTTGGCACATGGGGCTCAATGCTTAGCCCAGGGCTTGACCACCAGTCTATTATATCTCAGATTGCAAATGTGGAAATAATAGATGTGGTTAAAACTCATGCTTATACTGATATTATAACAATGCTTGCTGCTGCTTTATATCTTATGATACTTGCAAAAATTTTAAAAGAAGATAAAGGGTATGTGGCAGAAAATAGAGAAAATGCAGAAGATAATTCATTTAAAGTAAACCCATTTTTTGCAATTTTGCCACTTGTGCCTGTTATAATGCTTTTAGTTTTTAATATTGAATTAGTACAAAAACATATTTCCTGGGCTACAAGAATAGGTGTGCCCCATGCAATGCTTATAGGTAGTATTATATGTATTTTTGCAACAGGTACAAACTTACAAAAAGCAGTAAATGAATTTTTTCATGGTATGGGTAAAGGTTATGCTGATATTATAGGCATTATTATATCTGCTGCTGTATTTGTTTCTGGTATGAAAGCTCTTGGTTTAATTGCCTTTTTTATTGATGCGCTTAAATCTGCCACACATCTTGTTCCACTTGCTGCCACTTATGGTCCATTTTTATTAGGTGTAATCACAGGCTCAGGAGATTCTTCTGCCATAGTATTTAACCAGTCTGTTACAATACATGCAGAAAGTTTTGGCTATGAAATAGTAAATATGGGCTCTCTTGCTGCCCTTGGTGGTGCTTTAGGACGTGCTGCCTCCCCTATTGCAGGGGCTACAATTATTGCAGCAGGTATAGCAAACATCAGCCCTTTTGAAATAGCAAAACGTACAGCACCCGGTGCTTTAATTGCATCAATTATAGCTATGATTATGTTACTGTAAACTCAAGGAGTAAATTTATGATAAAAAAAATAAAAGAATTAGCTTCAAAACTAGAAGAAAAAACTATTGCTTACAGAAAAGACTTACACCATTTTCCAGAACCAAGGTGGCGTGAATTTCGTACATCATCTATTGCCATGAAAAAAATGCAGGAATTAGGCTACACCATTACCATGGGAAGTGATGCCATATCTAAAGAATATATGATGAGTGTACCTGATGAAAACACATTAAAACAAGCTCAAATAAATGCTGTAAATAATGGAGCAGATAAAGAACTGGTTGAGAAAATGACTGGCGGTTTTACAGGCTTTTGGGCTGATATGAAATTCAGCGATGATGAAACATTTCTTGCCCTGCGTTTTGATATGGACTCAAATATAATAACAGAAAGCAGTGATAATACACATATCCCATTTAAAGAAAACTTTTCATCATGTAATCATAATGCAATGCACGCCTGTGGTCATGACGGCCATGTTGCAATAGGATTAACAATTGCTGAAATTATTGCAAATATAAAAGATAAATTAAAGGGAAGCATACGCTTTATATTCCAGCCAGCAGAAGAAGGCTCATGTGGTGCATTACCTATGGTAAAAGCTGGAGCCTGTAATAACATTACACATATTTTAGGGCTTCATATTGGCTTTCAAGCAGAAAATGATTCCACTATTATATGCGGCACATATGGTTTTCTTGCTTCTACTAAATTAAATGTAGAATATACAGGTAAACCAAGCCACGCAGGAGCATATCCTGAAGAAGGAAAAAACGCATTAATTGCAGCCTGTAATGCCTGCCTTAATTTACAAGCAATATCAAGACATTCAAAAGGTGCAACTAGAATAAATGTTGGTGTGTTAAATTCTGGTGATGCAAGAAATATTATACCAGCAAACGCCCATTTAGAGCTTGAAACAAGAGGAATAAACACAGAGCTTAATCAATATATGGAAGATAATGCCATTCGTATTATAAACGCCTCTGCTTTAATGGCAGACTGTGAAGTAGTAATTGAAAAACACGGAAGCTCCATGAGCGGATGCAGCAGTAAAGAAATGATTGCTATTATAAAAGAAGCAGCATCTTATGTGGAAGAATATACTATCATTATCGATGAAAAAGATTTCGGTGCAGGGGAAGATTTTACATATATGCTTGCAGAAGTACAAAAAAATGGTGGTATAGGCTCATATATTCAAGCAGGAGTAAATAGATATGCTCCACACCACAATAACAAATTTAATTTTGATAATGAAGGGCTTCGCCCTGCTGTGGAAGTATGCTCTATTGCTGCTTATAATATACTAAAGAAATAATTATTTTGTTGATTTGTTATTTATTTAATACTAGAATGAATTATTCATATAGGAGCAATACATGAAAGAATATACTCTCACATTAAGCGACGGATTAAATGCCAGTTGTGGCAGGCTTGACTCATCATCTCCTAAAGCTGCCATTCAAATTATACACGGCTTAAAAGAACATAAAAAAAGGTATTATGAAATAGCTGAGTTTTTAAATAAAAATGGCTATGCAGTTTTCACTTCAGATAACAGAGGCCATGGTTATTCTGTAAACGATGAATACCCACTTGGGTATATGACAGATTTAGATAGAATGGTGCAGGACCAGTTTGAAATATCTTCATTTATTAAATCAGAATATCCTGACACACCACTTTATATGATAGGCCATTCTTTTGGTTCAATGCTTGCAAGGTGCTATTTACAAAAGCATGATGATAATATTTCAAAACTTGTGCTAAGTGGTACTGTTGGATATAATAATTTAGTTGGTATTGCTTTATTATTAGGCAAAGCAATTAATAATATTAAAGGCGAAATGGGTTACAGTGTAATACTGCAGGCTGCTGCTGATAATGGTGATATTTCTTGGGTATGCTCCAACGAAGAAACTATGGAAAAATACAGGAACGACCCATTCTGCACAGGCTATAAATATATGAATAACTCAATTTACACTATATTTAACGCCATGAAAGAACTACATAATACAGAAGCTTATGAATGTAAAAACCATTCACTTCCAATTTTAAGTATGGCTGGAGAAAAAGACCCTGTTACTAAAGGCGAAAAAGGTATTCAAGATAGTATTGATACACTACAAAATATAGGCTATCAAAATGTTTCATCTATTGTATATAAAGATATGCTTCATGAAGTTTTTAATGAAACAGGAAAAGAAAAAGTATATGCTGATTTATTAAATTTTTTAGATAAATAAGCAATCCAAAACCATATTAAATCACAACAAATTTCAATATTATAAAGATAATTAGGCTGGAGCAAACGCTCCAGCCCATTTTGATTGGGAAAAGTGTAATTATAGACATACTAAATATTTAATATAATGAAGTTTTTTTTTATAAAATATACTAAGATTAATTAATGATATATATAAGACAAGTTATGTATATTTATTTATAGCTATACAGTAGTATTTATTTAGTAAAATATGCCAACAATAATATAAAAAAAGAGCCGAAAAAGTAACTTTTTCGGCTCTTATATACAAGCAGACTGCTCTGCTCTATTTTTTTTCACATTATTAGTTTTGTTCGCCTGCAGGAACTGGTATTCCTAATCCATTTGCAAGCTCTGTACCTATTGCAGTTGCTTTTTCTGCAATACCTCTATAAAGCTCGTTATTATGTATGCCTTTTGATTTATCATAAGCAAGTGCATCATAATATTCTTTAAATTGATTAAATTGTGCTTTTTGCTCAGCTGTCATTTTATTTAATGCTTTATAAAGCTCAGTATTTAAAGCATCAAGCGGAGCTTTTACAGTATCAAATTCATTTCTTATTTCATCAAACATAAACCCATAGTCCATTTCACCATGGCAGTTTGTACCACAAGTTGCAGCAGTTGGTTTATCAAAAGCATCAGCATGGCATGAAGAGCAGTTTTCAGCACCATATACACCCATATCAACCATCATTGATGGTGGAGTTGGTTCTGCACCCTCTTCTAATAATAATGTACCTTCATGAAGTGCAACTACTGATGTGTGGCATGCAGCACAATCATCATTTGCTGGAGCTGCTATATTTGGGTCTTGTGCTCTTCTTTCATCATGACATGCAAAACAAGTTTCCATTTTAGGTCTGTTTTTAAATTCACCACCGTGAGCTACACCACTGTGACAGTCAAGACAGCTTAAACCTAAACCGTTAACGTGGTTATCATGGCTGAAGCTTATATTTGGCATTTCATCATTATATATATCTAATAAACCATTTGACTGCCTAAATTCTGGGTTTTTAACACCATCTACTTTACGCATTTCTACGCCAAAGAAACTCATAACAGTATTATCTCTAATACTTTTATTTGCATCATCAGAGTGGCAAATAAGGCAGTAATCATTTGGTACAAGATTTTTAGCATATTCTAAATCAGTTGCACCTTTAGTTAAAATTTCCATTTTATGTTCTTTAGAATAGACGATTTCACCGTATAAGTCATACATACCGCCAATTTTAGCTCTCATATATCCAAAAAAGCCCGGTCTGCCGTGGCAGTCTATACAGCCAACTTCAGCAAAAGAGTGTACGTTTTTACTCCAAGTATGAAATTCAGCACCGGGACCAACTTCTGTTTCCACGTGGCACTGTCCACAAAATTGTGGTGTACTTGTTAAATGAAGTGCTTCATATGTAACAAATAGTAATACAACTATGATGGCTATAATAATACCAGCAAAAGCAGATGGTCTTCTTTTAGCAAATGCA
Source organism: uncultured Mucispirillum sp. (assembly GCA_944324495.1). Classification (GTDB taxonomy): domain Bacteria; phylum Chrysiogenota; class Deferribacteres; order Deferribacterales; family Mucispirillaceae; genus Mucispirillum. Next base: position 16,669 of record CALUWN010000019.1, read on the forward strand.
CCAACACGTGATAACCATTTTTTAAACCTGCCCGGTTCTTTTGCTTCACCATTTGTTTTACGAGCAATCTTTCTATCTGCTCTTTCCTGCATACGCGCTTTAAAATTAGCATAACGCTCAGCCAGATTTTCTTTAAAGTTTGAAAAACTCATACATACTCCTTTCCCATATTGGACTTACGTATTTTTTTATCAATATATTTTGTATATAAAATACATTATAAAATCAAGTATTTTTTTAAGTCAAATAAAAAAATGTGTTTAAAATATGAATTTTATATATTTTATCAATACTTTATTATACAGAAAAAGTGGGAAATAGATATTTCCCACTTAATTATCGTTTTATTGTGCCTGATTAGTATGTACTGGTAATTTTTCCTGAATAGTTCTTTCAAGCTGATAAACAGATGAAATAACACTGTATCTTGCATTAGATTCTGCAACTTTTGCTTCGTTTAAAATAGATGAAGCATCTAAAAGCTCTGTCATTGTAGCAGCAGACTGGTCATATAAATTTTTTCTAACACGGTAGTTTTCTTCAGCGTGCTTAATACCTGTTAAAGCTTGAGCAAGCTGTGCTTTAGAAGTATAGTACATTTCTATATACGTTTGCAGTTCTAAAAGCATATTTTGCTTTGTATCAGCAATAGAATATGCAAGAGCCTGACGAGTTCTTTTATTTGCAATAGACTGCATTGAAGATGAAGCCACATTCAAAAGGTTCCATGAAGCAGTAATACCAACAGCCATATTATTATCTATTGTGTTACCACCACTAATAAAGCTGTTAGCACCGCCATCTGATTTTGGTGCACCTGTAAATGGGTTGCCCTCGTTACCATATGTAGTGTATGTAAAAGAAGCATCCACTTTAGGATATACACCGCTTAATGCAGTTAATTCATTTTTCTTAGCTACTTCATAAGACTGTTCTAAATATTTTAAATCACTTCTATTATTAAACATTTTTTCCTTTAATACTTCTTCACTTTCTAAAGTAATGTCTAATAATACTGGTTCTATAAGCTCTTCATTAGGGTCTAATTTTCTGTTTATTACTTTTTCAAGTTTTTGCACTGCTTGAGTTACCGCACTTTGTGCTGTGATTTTTTGAAGCTGTGCTGAAGCTAAATATGCTTCTGTTTGAAGTAAGTCATTACGGGCAATTAAACCATTATCAGCAGAAATCTGAGCATCTCTTTTTTGCATTTCTAAAAGTTTTAAGTTACTTTCTGCCACTTCTAAATCGCTTTTTGCTTTTAATAAGTTAATATATGCGTTTTGTGCTTCCAAAATAGTATCATATCCTGCCGCATCTAAATCAGAAGCTGCCATTTTAGAATTAAGCTTAGCAATTTGGAAATTAAACATATCAGATAAACCGTTGAAAAGGTTTAAATTAACGTATGTACTAAATGTTGCCACATTACTTTCTGTTTTCCTTTGCAGAGCGTTTGTCATATCGCTCCAAGTGTATGAAAAATCATACTGAGCACCAATTGAAGGAAAGAATATAAGTATAGCATTATTTGATGCAAGCTCTTGTGATTTTAATGTGTATTCTTTGCTTTTAAGATTGTTGTTTGAGGCAAGAGCCAGTTGTACCGTTTCATCAATTGTTAATGCAAAGGCACTAATAGGCATTAAAACCGCAACAGCAAATATAATAAGATGTTTAAACATATTATCTCCTAAACAAAAACTAATAATTATTTACACATTTAAAAATGTGTGTCAATAAGAATATAAGAAATAAACACCATGTCGCCATAATTTAGCAGCGATATTTTATAAAGACACTTTACAATATTGTTTTGTTCTATTATATTGTGAAAATGTTTTGCATTATAGTCTAAAGATATTAACATTTTCATTATATTTTGCAAGGGTTAATATTGAAAAACTTAGTAACAAATCTATAAAATCTGTTAAGTATATAAGGTGATGTATGGCAAGAAGATATCCAGCAGGTTATACAAAAGTATATAAAAGATTACCAAAATCTGTAAAATTATTTGTATTAGTTATTATATTGCTTATTGCTCTTTTAAAAACTTTTTTTGGGGATATTGTAAATGATTATCTCCGTTTTAATATGCCTAATGCAAATCTATTAAGCTCACCACTTCAAAATGTAAAAAAGATAAACTCTATTCATGATGGTGATACAATAAACATTGTAAATGAAAATGGCAAAAAAGTAAAAATAAGGTTTTATGGTATTGATGCTCCTGAAGTTAAACAGGCTTACGGTGAAAAATCAAGGCAGTGTTTAGAAGATATGCTTTTAAATAAAAAAATATCATATGCCATAGAAGATAAAGATAAATACGGCAGAATAGTTGCCACCATATATGCAGATAATGTAAATGTAAACTATGAGATGATAAAAAAAGGCTGTGCTTGGAGCTATTTTCAATACAGCAAATCACTTCGCAACGAATTTGCACAATTTAAAGCAAAATATGGACGTATTGGACTATGGGCTCAAGATAACCCCCAAGCCCCATGGGAATATAGAAAAGAAAATAGATAGCTGTATTTTAAACTTTTAATAATACATTATAAATCATATTCTCACTGCTTAAATTTAAAACAATTAAGTATACTCATCTATATTTTTCACTGTATAAAGTGTGATGTATATACACTTTTTCCCTGCAAAAAGTGTTATCTCTCACATTTATTCATTGTAAAAAATATAGTATTACTATATTTTTCCTTGTAAAAAGTGTAATAATTTTATATATTTATATATGGAGATATACATATGAAGCGATATGCAATAGAGAATTTAATACAATGGAAAAAAAACAAAAACAGGAAACCATTAATTATTCAAGGAGCTAGGCAGGTTGGAAAAACTTGGCTAATGAAAGAATTTGGCAGGCTTTACTACAAAGAAACTATATATATTAATTTTGATAATAATAAACAGCTTTCAAATGTATTTCAAGAAAATATAAATATACCTGATATTATTACTGCATTAGAAATTTTAAGCGGTAAAAAAATAACAGCAGAAAATTCTTTACTAATATTTGATGAAATACAAGAAATTCCAAATGCTTTGAAAGCTTTAAAATATTTTTATGAGGAACATCCAGAATATCACATTATTTGTGCTGGCTCTCTTTTAGGTATTTCTATAAGCCAAAATATTTCTTTTCCTGTTGGAAAGGTAGATTTTTTAAAACTTTATCCACTTTCATTTTCAGAATTTTTAGAAGCCTTAAATAAAGAAAAATTAATAGAAGTTATAAAAAATAAAAACACTATATTATTAAATACTTTTAAAGATGAACTTAATAATTTATTAAAGCAGTATTTGTATATAGGTGGTATGCCAGAAATCGTGCATAATTTTTCCACCAATAATGACTATAAAAAAGCAAGGCAGTTACAAAAAAATATTTTGCTGTCTTATGAATATGATTTTGGAAAACATGCTCCAAATAATGAAGTGCCAAGAATAAGGCAGGTGTGGGAATCTATTCCATCACAGCTTGCAAAGGAAAACAAAAAATTTGTATATGGCACATTAAAAGAAGGTGCAAGAGCAAAGGAATATGAAACTGCTATTAAATGGCTGTGTGATACTGGGCTTATATATATGGTGCATAATATAAATAACCCAGAAATACCATTAAGTGTATATAAAGACCTAAAAGCATTTAAAATATATATGCTTGATACTGGTCTGCTTGGTGCTATGGCTAATTTAGAAAGCCAGACGTTATTAAATGATGATATATTCATAAGCTTTAAAGGGATATATGCAGAGCAGTATGCAATGCAGCAGCTTATGCTACAGTATGATAAATTATATTATTATACCAATAACAGAAATAGTGCTGAAATTGAATTTTTAATAGAGTATAATAATAAAATTATACCTATAGAAGTTAAAGCGGGTATTAATTTAAAAGCAAAAAGTTTGAAAACCTACATTGAAAAATATCATCCTGAAAAAGCCTTAAGGTTTTCTTTAGCTGATTATAAAACATCTGATATTTTAACAGATATTCCGCTTTATGCCATAAATTTTTTTGAAAAATATCTTTGATGTCTATAAAATTGTTCTATACTTATTAGCCTAATAAAATGCGGTGAGTGAATTTTGCAAGGACACTTTTTTCCGACTAAATAAGGAGGAATAATAACAAGTGGCTGGAAAGCATTATTAGGCTCATCAAAAGACTGCCGAAAAAAAGTATTTTTTCGGCAATATAAGGGAAAAGTTAAAACTTTTCCCTTATATATTTATTATTCTAAGCCTTTAATCATTAAGTTTGCCACTCTTTTTGTAAAAAGTGAAGCATCTACTGGTTTTGCTCCTTCTAAGATTAATGCTTCATCGTAAAGTAAATCTACATATTCTTTTAAAACTTCACTTTCTTTATCTTTATTAAAAAGCTCGTTTATTTTTACAAATAATGGGTGGTCCGCATTTACTTCCATTGTACGTTTTGAAGCCATAAATGACTGCCCCATAGCTTTCATAAGCTGTTCCATATGTGGGTCAAAATCGTTTTCCCCTCTTACTAAACATACTGGGCTGTCTGTAAGCCTGCTTGAAAGGCGTACATCTGCTATTTTATCTTTTAACTGCTCTTTAATGTATGTTAATATAGAGCTTAATTCTTCGCTTTTCTTTTCTTTTTCTGCCTTTTCTTCATCAGTTAAGTTTATATCGCCTTTTACTACTGATTTAAAAGTTTTGCCTTTATATTCCCTTAAAGCAGAAATTACAATATCATCTATATCATCAGTTAATATTAAAACTTCATAGCCTTTGTTTGTTAAGCCTTCCATATATGGGCTTGCCATTGCTTCTGCTTTTGTTGGGGCTAGGATATAATAAATATCATTCTGCCCTTCTTTCATTCTTTCAACATATTCTGCAAATGTAGTATATTTGCCATCTTCTGTGGCAGTAGATTCTGCTAATACTAAATCTGCAATATTTTCTTTTTTCTCAAATTCAAAATGAAGCCTTTCTTTTAATATTCTGCCAAATTCTTTGAAAAATGATACATATTTTTCATACTCTTTATTTTTCATATCTGTTAAGGCATCAAGCACTCTTTTTGTAATATTTTTACGCATTACTTCAATAAGCTTGTTGTTTTGTAATATTTCCCTTGAAATATTAAGCGGTAAATCGTTTGATTCAACCACACCTTTTACAAATCTTAAATAAGGTGGGAAAAGTTCTTCGCAGTGCTCCATAATCTGCACTCTTTTTACATAAAGCATAGGGCCAGATTTATATTCTTTATATATAATATCAAAAGGCTTCATTTTTGGTATATATAAAAGCCCTGCAAATTCATGAGTGCCTTCCACTTTAAAATGGATTGTTTTTAATGGGTCTGAATAATCATGAGTAATATGTTTATAAAACTCATTATATTCTTCTTCACTTATTTCTGATTTATTTTTCAACCATATAGCTTTTTGAGAGTTTAAAACTTCCTCTTTAACTTCTTTTTCGCCAGTTTCTTTGCCTTCTTCGTCGCGTTTTGGTCTTTCAATATCCATAACTATTGGGTGCTCTATATAGTCTGAATATTTAGAAACTAAATCTCTAATAGTCCATTCATCAAGATAAGATTTATCATCTTCTTTTAAATGGAGAATAATATCTGTACCACGGCTTGGGCGAACTGCCTCATCTATATCAAATTTGCCATCAGCCTGACTTTCCCATTTTACGCCTTTTTCATGGCCTGCTTTTCTTGTTATAACAGTAACTTTATCTGCTACCATAAAAGCAGAATAAAAACCTACACCAAACTGACCAATAAGCTCAACTGCATCTTTTGCGTTTTTTTCTTCAAGCATTTTCATAAATTCTTTTGTACCACTGTTTGCAATAGTACCAAGTGTATTTATTACTTCATCATAGTCCATACCTATACCGTTATCTGATATAGTTAATGTGCCTGCACTTTTATTTGGTGTTAGTTTTATTTTCCAGTTTGTATCGTTTTCATATTTGCTTTGGTCTGTAAGCCCTTCATAACGAACTTTATCTATTGCATCGCTGGCATTTGATATAAGCTCCCTTAAAAATATATCCTTGTTAGAATAAAGTGAGTGGATAACAATATCTAATAACTTAGATACTTCCGTTTTAAACTCCATAGTTTGTGCCATAAATATATCTCCTAAATAATGTGATTTATAAAATTATTAGCACTCATCACTTGTGAGTGCCAAAGATAATGTAATAACAATAGCCCATATTGTCAAGAGATTATAATTAAATATTTTAAATATACTTGATTTATGGTGTGGATGTATGATAAAAATATAGACTATTATATAATTTGAGGCAATAAATGAAAAGATTAGCACTATTGATACTTTTATTATTAATAAGCATAACAGGCTGTAAAAAAGAAAAAGTAAATATTATGAAAGTGCCTATTGTGGCAGAAGATTTTTATACTCTGCAAAATAATATTACATTAGTCTGCACTCAGATAAATTCTACTATATGTAATTATATTAAAGGGCCTATTACTCTCTATTTAAAAGATTCTTTTAATCCGGGCTATATTTTAACTGATGATGAAACAATAATAGCAGAGCAGTTATATAAAAAATTAAACGGTAAAACTCCAGAGCAGATTATTGAAGAATATAAAAAAATGCTGAAACAAAAGCTTGATGATGATATAAAACGTGATAGAAATGTCACTAAAACTCTTGATAATATTGAAAAAACATATCAAAGCACTAGGCATTTTGCAAAAAATATTGCTGTAAAAGATATACATACAAGTGTTGGTGATGATAATATTATACAAATTGGATTTACCATAGAAAACAATACACCATTTAACATATGGCAGTTTTCTGGTGAAGCAGAATTTTATACAGCAGGTGATACAATGCTTGCACGTTCTAAAGCATTTACAAAAAAAATAGAGCCATATATACCAAGGGGAGCAAGTACACGCGTTAATATTTATATTAACTCTATACCTGATGAAGATATTAGTTTGGTGCGTGCTGCAAAAGATTTAACTACGAAAGTTATTGTTACAAGCCTGCATACTGATTCTACTGATAATGCTACTTCTGCTTTAGTGCTTAGCCTGCCCTATTCTTATCATCATTTAAGAGAGATGATTGAAGAAAGGGAAAGTATGTATAATGCTACACTTAAAAAAATTGATAATATTTATTAATGAGGAGATGAAATATGTTTGTAGATTTTCCACTGGATTGTACTAAAAATTCACTTGAAAAAGTAACAAATATAATTGAAGAAAATAAAAAAGAGATAGAAAGATTACTTAGCATAGAAAAGAAAACATACCTTAACTTTATGCGTCCATTTATGGAGCTTGATAATAAGTTAAACGAATATTTTACGCCTGTTGCACATTTAAACTCAGTTTGTGACAGCAAAGAAACTAGAGAATCTTTTTCCATATGCTTACCTGCTATAAGCGTATATTCTTCAGAACTTTCTCAAAATAAAGCTGTATATGATGCGGTATGCGAAATAGCAAAAGATGAAAGCTTAACTACTGAGCAGAAAAAAGTAGTTAGTGACAGCTTAATAATGTTTAAGCTTGGCGGTGTTAATTTAGAGGACAGCAAAAAACAAAGGTTAATAGAAATAAATACACGCCTTTCAGAGCTTTCTGATAATTTTAATAAAAACCTGCTTGATGCAACTAATGCTTTTGAGCTTGTATTAAAAGATGATGAATTTATTAAAGATATGCCAGAAAGTGATAAAGCAGCAGCAAAAGTTAAAGAAGGTTATAAATTTACACTGCAGGCTCCTTCATATATTGCATTTATGACATACTGCATAAATAGAGAACTTCGTGAAGAAGTGTATAAAGCTTATATGACACGTGCAGCAAATAACAGCAGTATAATAGAAGAAATATTAAAATTAAAACATGAAAAAGCTCATATATTAGGCTATAAAAACTACAGGGAAATGCGTAATGAAACCATGAGCTGCCCTAGTGCAGATGATGCATTAAATTTTTTAGAAAATTTAAGTAAAAAAGGCAGACCTTATGCTTTAAAAGAATTAAAAGAGTTGCAGGATTTTGCAAAAACTAAAGGTATAGATGATGTACAAAGTTATGATACAGCATATCTTTCAAACCTGCTTAAAAAAGAAGTGCTTGATTTTGACAGCCAGCAGTTTATGCCTTATTTTGAAAAAAATAATGTGGTACAGGGGCTTTTCCTATTTTTACAAAAGCTTTTTAATATTAACTTTCAGGAAGTAAAAGATGTACCATTATGGCATGAAAGTGTGCAGTGCTATGATATATTAGATACTAATAATAAACCTTTTGCAAGGCTTTATATTGATTTGGAAGCAAGGCCTGAAAAACGCGGCGGAGCATGGATGAATAACTGGCACACAAGACGAGTTGATGATAAAGGCGTTACCCATTTAAGCGATGCTTTTATTGTAGCAAACTTTCCACCAGCAAAAGACGGCAACCCTTCCCTTTTACGCCATGATGATGTGCATACACTTTTCCACGAAGCAGGGCATGCAATTCACCATTTATTTGCAAAATGCAGTGAAAACGATGTTTCAGGTATTAATGGTGTAGAGTGGGATGCTGTTGAGTTTCCTTCCCAGTTTTTAGAAAACTTTGCTTATGAAGAAAAGGTTTTAAAACTTTTTGCACGCCACTATAAAACTGGTGAAATTATACCTGAAGAATTGATTAATAAATTAATAGAAAATAAAAACTTTCAGTCTGGTATGTTTTTAGTACGTCAGCTTGAGTTTGGTATATTTGATTTAAAAATATATGAAAAAGACTACACTTATGAAGAAGTGCATAATATTATAAAGGAAGTACGTAAAGAAACTGCTGTTATCACCCCACCTGATTATGTAATATTTGAAAATGGGTTCAGCCATATTTTTGGTGGTGGTTATTCTGCTGGCTATTACAGTTATAAATGGGCGGAAATGCTTTCAGCTGATGCTTATTTAGAGTTTAGCAAACACGGTGTATTTGATGAAAAAATTGCTAAAAGCTTTAAAGAAAATATTTTAGAAAAAGGCGGAAGCAGCACAATGCAGGAGCTTTTTATAAACTTTATGGGTAGAAAACCAGATGAACAAAAACTTTTAGAACTTATGGGTATGAAATAATTAATATATAAATTTTAAAGCGTCATCTATTGACGCATATATTATATATAAGATTATTAAATAACATTTTATAAGGAAAATATATGATTTCATGCCAATATATTCCAGAAAATAAAACTGCTCTTGAATTTATTACAGAAAAAGCAAGAGAGGTTGATTTATATGAAAATAAAGTATGCCTTATTGTACCAACAGAACGGAACCTTAGGTATTTAGCAGGCTGTGGCTTTCGGTATGTGGATATATTTTCCCTTTCCAACTTTTATAATGCAGCAATAGAGTATGAAAAAATACTGCTTCCAAAAGAACTGCGTCCCTACTATCTTTTAAAAGCTGTGCAAAAACTTAGTAAAGATGAAGTATATACAGTATTTAAAAGTAATAATGAAGAATTTATAACAAGTTTTTTATCATTTGCTAAAAACTCTAAAAATATATTTGCTTTTTACAGGGAGCTTTTTTCTGAAAATGTATCAGTTGATGAACTTTCTAAAGCTGCCCTTTATTCTGATTATGAAGCCCAAATCACCATTCTTAATAAACTGTGGGATATATATGTTGAGCTTATTCATAATGATAATTATATGGATAAGTGGGAGTCTTTTTCTTCTTTTCAACTAAATGATTTATTTATTGAAAGCTATAATGAATATATATTTTTAATAAACGGTTTTCTTACTAAATATGAGCTTTCCTTTATTAAAAAAATTAGCCAAAAACAAAATGTATTAGTGGTATTTAACTATGCAGGAAATCTGCATACGCAGCATAAAGAGTATGAAAAGTTTTTTGAAACTTCTGCTTTAAAAGATAAAGAGATGCCAGTATTTAGTAATGGTAATACTCAGATTTATGAGTGTGAATCCAATCTTTCCCAAATTGAATTAATAACAAAAAAAGCATTTGAAATAAATCAAAAGCATAATATCCCTTTTAATAAAATGGCAGTTGTTATGCCTGATACAAGCTGTAAACCATACTTTATTATGCTTGATGTCTATAAGCTGTTTGATGTTTCTGCTGGGGATGATATGGCAAACACAAGAACCTATGCTTTAATTGAAAACCTTTTAAATATATACGAAGAAATATTAAGCACAAATATGGTTAATATAAAAAGCATTATTAATTTATTATCAGATAGTTTTCTTTTAATGATTGATGAAATAAATATGCTGAAAAATAAACTTAATGAAATGCTTGAAGAAAATAAGCTCTATATTACAAAAGATGATTTATTAGAGTTACCATTTATTAAAAATTATTTTTATGAATTTTTAAATGCTTCTGAAAAAGCAACCATTAATTATGCCATAAATATATACAAATCACTTTTATTTAAGTTAAAAGATTTATTTTCATATGAGGCTACTAATATTCATAATATTATAATATTAATGGATAAACTGCTCTCCATATATAAAAACATACCAGATATGGTAGATTTTATAGAATCTTCTTATCTTATACTTTCTGAGATTGCATCTTTATCCATAGACCTGCCAAAAAGAGAGATTGCTGTAACTGGTATATTAGAAACAAGAAATATGAATTATGATATAATATTTATGCCATATATGACGGAAGAACTTTTCCCGCCTAAAAGCAGTAAAGACTTATTTATTAATACAGAAATAAGAAACCAGCTTAACCTGCCTACATATATAGACAGGGAAAACTTAATGAAAAACTACTGTTTTCAGATAATGAGCCATGCACAATTAACTGTTTTTTCATATTCTGATGAATATTCTTCCATTCGCAGAAGCTCATTTCTTGAAGAACTTATCATTAAATACAACTTAAAAGTAGAATATTTTGCACCAAAAGAAATATCAATGCTAAAAACTGATACATACTATTATAATGATAAAAGTGATTACATATCAGTGAAAAAAACTGATGAAATAATAGAAAAACTTAAAAACTTCACCTACTCTGCTTCAGCACTTAATATATATAAAAAATGCTCCTTACAGTTTTATTTAAAATATCTTTTAAAAATTGATAAGGAAGTAGAAAGCACTGATATGCTTGATAACCAAATTTTTGGTATAGTTATACATAATATATTTAAAGAGCTTGAAGATAATGGTATTACTTCCACTCATACATCGTATTTACAGGAGTTTCAAAAATTATTTTTAAAGCATATTAAAACATATGATGCTTATAATTTTAGCAAGGTGGAGCAGTTTATAGCAGGTATCATATATAATAATATTGAAAAAATAGCAGCAGCTGAAAAAAAACATAGAGAAGAAGGCTTTGAACTTTTAGAGCGTGAAAAGAAAATAAGTGCAACATTTAACGGTTTTAAATTACTGGGCTATCTTGATAAAATAGAAATATGCGATAATAAAATATATGTAACAGACTACAAATATAAAGATGTGGAAAAAATAAAGCCTATTAAAGATAATAAGTTTGATACAAAAGATGATATTCAGCTTCCACTCTATGCTATACTTATAGAAAATGAAATGAAAAAATTGCCTGAAGATATTTTTTATTTCAGTATTAAAGAAGAATTTAAATATTTTTCTGGCTTTGATATGCAGTTTTATGAAGAATATAAAAAATATATTTTATTGCTTTTAGAAAGTATCATATCAAAAGATGAAGATTTTATCCAGACAGATAAAACTTCTAATTGTGATTTTTGCCCATACAATAAAATATGCGGGAGGGATAATGGCTTCTTCGCTAAATAAATACAGTAATCTGGCACTAGAAGCATCAGCTGGAACTGGAAAAACATTTCAACTTGCTATGCGTGTAGCTGGTATGCTTTTAACAGGTGTTGCTCCCCGTGATATCCTATGCCTTACATTTACTAAAAAAGCAACATCAGAAATGAAAGAGCGTATTATTAAGTTTATAAACTCTATGGCAGAAAACACAGCTGGTGAAAGTGAAATAGAATTTATTACTCCCCTTATGAAAAAATATGCTGATATGTTACAAGTTGAATTTTCACCTGCTTTTATTCAGCAAAAAGCAATTGAAGCAAGAAATAATTTATTTGCCCATTTTTCTGAGCTTAATATTAAAACAATTGATTCTTTTAATAATACAATACTTAGGATATTTCCATTTGAAGCAGGCTTCCGCCCTGATTTTAACTTGGAAAGTGATGAAGTAATTAAGCAAATAAAAAAAGATGCCTTCTATAATATAATATCAAACATACTAGATGATAATATTTGGAAAGAAATACTAGGTAAAATACACCCTGTATTAGAGATACAAACTCTTAAATTTATAAGCAAACTGCAAAAATATGCTGAATATACAGTGGATAATATATTAAAACTTGAAAAATCTATAAAGCATTCAAAAGATAAATATGAAATAAATCAAATGCTTGATGATGCTTTAAAACTGCAAAAAGATATACCTGCATTATGCCAAAGTTTTATGAAAACTTTTGAACCCTCAACTCTTAATGCAAACCAACTAAAAACTTATGAAAAACTTAAATCTAATAAAATTATAGAGCTTGCAAAAAATAACTTAATAAAAGAAGAAAATCTCTTACTTGCATCATCATTTAAAAAATACGAATTTAGCCCAAAACAATATGATTTGCAGGCAAATATAAGGCAGGAAATACAAAAATACTATTTATTAATAGGCCATATTATTACAAGCCTTGCACTTAATTTAGGCAGTATGCTTTATGAAAAAGTAAAAGAGATTAAAAAAGCAAAAAATATACTAACATACAGCGATATTAGTGAAGAAGTATATTATATGCTTTCCTATGAGTTTTCTCATATTGATAGAAATTATCTATATTTTAGGCTTGATAGTAGAATAAACCACCTTTTAATAGATGAATTTCAAGATACTTCTATTTCCCAGTGGCTTTCATTAAAGCCACTGGCTGAAGAAGCTATGGCTGGTATTGGTCAGCATGATAAAATAGGCAGTTTTTTCTATGTTGGTGACCCAAAGCAAAACATATACAGGTTTCGTGATGGAAGCTCCTCACTTTTTAGAACACTTTTAAATGAATATAAAGATAAACTTACTTCCCAAACATTGGATATAAACTACAGAAGTGGCAGTAATATTGTAGAATTTGTAAACAATATATCACAAAATATATATGCAACAAATAAAGAGCTTTTTTCCATATTTAATATACACCAAAAAGCAGCAGAAAAAAACGGTGAAGGTTATGTGGAAGTAACCTATGAAAGCGATGAAAAAGATGTAGAATACAAATATTACCAAACATACACACTATCAAAAATAGAAGAATGTTTAAAGGCTGGTTATAATTATAAAGATATTGCAGTTTTAACGGTTTCTAATGACCATGGTGGAGAATTAATTGACTATTTAGAAAGTAAAAATATCCCCGTTCAAGTAGAAACTTCAGCAAGCCTAACAGATTCCAACGTATTTAAAATAATCACTGCTCTTGCATATTTTATTGAAACAGATGATTACTTTGCATACTATACATATGCTTACTCATTTCCAAAAGCTCTTAACCTGTCTCAGTTAGAAGATGCACAAAACTTAAAAAGAGATATGGCAAGAATAAAAAACTACCTTGAAAATATAAAAGATTTTTCTATTTTTGAAAAAATATTATATTTAGTAGATAAGCTTGATTTACAAAATAGATTTCATTCAAGCCCAGATTTATACGCTGTAATAGATATTATGGAATCAGCTGCGTATGGTGAAAAAAATATTAATATGTTTTTAGAAAAAGTTTATAATACTGCTTATGATAAACAGTCACTTTCAACTGATAATAAAAACGCTGTTACTGTTATGACAATACATAAATCAAAAGGATTACAGTTTCCTGTAGTAATTTTACCAAACCTTGCAAGGAGTATAAAGCTTGATGCTGGTAAAACCCCACTTTTTATATCTGATAATGAAGAATTTGGTGCTTCATTATTATGCTATTCATATAAAAAAGACATAAAAAACTTCCTGCAAAATACTAAGGCAGAAGAATATATGGATAAAGAAAATCAGCTTATACTGCAAGACAGCATTAATATGCTTTATGTGGCTATGACAAGAGCAGAACAATCACTTTTTATCAACTGCAAACCTATTAAGCAGGAAATAAATAACTTATCCCAATATTTATCTCAATTTGTATTAGAAAACATAAAAAAAGGTACATTAAAAGCAGTGCAAAAAGAGGAAGTAAAAGTTAAAGAAAGCATAAAAATTAATGTGGAAATAGAGAAAGAAAAATCTTTTGGTATAGAACAGGCCTATTTTGATGATGAAAATAAAGAAACACTAAGCTATGAAGCAACACTTTTTGGCTCATGTTTACACGCTGGGCTTAATATGCTTGATTATAACAATACTTCAAGCATACTTGCTGCTCAAAAACATATTAAAGCCCACTATGGTGCTTTACTTAGTGAAAACAATATGGAGCTAATTACAAAACATCTGCATAATGTATATAATAATAAAAAATGGCAGGAACTTTTTAAAGGCCGAGTATTTAAAGAAAGGCATATTGGTATAAATAACAGCCTTTATGCTGTAGATATATACAGTGAATTTGATGATAAAATAATATTAATGGACTATAAAACAGGCCATATTGATGAAAAACGTATGGAAGAATACAGCAAAAAAATGCGTAAATATTCATCAATATTAGAAAAAGTATATAATAAAAAAGTTGAAACCTTTATTTTCCATATAGAAACTGGTGAAATAATATTAACAAAATAATTTATTTTGTCGTATTATTTTAAAGTTTAATTATAAATTCATATTGATTTTTCATTTTTTTTATATAATATTTATCATATGAAGGTGTGCTTATCATTATTGATAATTATTACAGTTTGTTTATGTCTTTATATACCATGCTTTGCAGCAGATGATGATGTTATTAAAGGCAGTGTTGCTTTATCTCTTGATGATGAAGCAGAAGAAAGCATTGATACTGAGCTTGATGATGCAAATGCAGTATATTATTCTGCTGAAAAAAATTATGGTGAAGAAATTGTTGAGCGGTATGTTAATAAAAGTGACCTTTTAGGGTATCTTGACAGCCCATATGTTTCACCATTTAGTTCAATGATAGCAGGTAACACATTATCAACATACGCTCTTCCATATTACGGTAATATTACATACTATGGTGACCAAAACTCGCCTCTTTCACGTTTCAGCACTGGGCTTACTAGGTTTACTACTAAGAGTATGTATATTTTTGATAAGGTAGGTATAGAAAATACTCTTTTAGCTAACGATATATCAAATATACTGCTTAACTCGTTACTTAGTTATTTTACAGGCAACATATTTGGCTTAAATATATGGGGCTCATCTGATATATCTTATACTTCAGGTTTTGAAGCAATTATCAGACCTTTTAGAAATATGGCTTTTTCGTATTCTTATATGACAGAACAAAATATGAATATGACTACTTTTCAATTTAAGTTTGGATATAATAGAAATGGCAATCTAGCAGTAATCAACGCCCATTCTTTTGGTGATAACACCCCTGTAAATACCACAACTGGTGTTGAATGGCAGTTTTATTTCTAAGCTAAATACGTGCAAACATCTCGCCTATCTGCCTGTGGTTAATTATCCTGTATGAAATTATACCCATTAAAACCCCTGTTATTACAGCAGATAAAAGCAGTATTCCTGTATAGTTTGTATAAAGCAGACCTTTTATATAAAAAATACTTACAATAACAATCTGGGTTGCCATATGTGCTACTGCCCCTATTACGCTTATTGTTACCACACTTAAACTATTTTTAAAAAGTTTATAAGTTATATACATAAATAAAAATGATATTAATGTGGCAGGCACACTTAAAGAAAACTTAAAAACAATATTAGCAGAAAATATAGGAACTATAAATGCTTTTAATAATGCCAAAAGTAAGGCATAATTTGCCCCAGCAAGATATATCATTATAAGTATAGGCACATTTGAAAGCCCAAGACGGATTGCAGGCACAGGGCTTGGTATAAAGTTTTCTATTACACCTAATATTATACTAATAGAAGCCATTAACCCTGTTAAAATGTATATATTTATTTTCATTTTGAACCCTTTAAAATATTTTGACAGTCTATAATAAATGCCACCTTGTTTGGTGCACAGATTACAGCTTCACCACATTTAGATATGGCAGGCGTATTTACACATACCTGATTGGCACAGTCTGAATGGATAACTCTTAATTTATTATCTTTAATAGTATAATCAATACTTTTATATGCTGGATGCTCTTTTCCATATAAATCTTTCACTTTAGAATAAAGATTATACTCACCCTCTTTATAAGGAATATAAAAAGAATCCTGCTCAATAACAAGCAGAATTTTTTTTGCTTCATATCCATATGGTTTAAATATTAAAACTATAGAGATAACTAAAAAAAATAAGATTACTAAAATATCTGCAATGCGAAACATATAACACCAGATATAAAGATATAATATATTATAAAAATTGTCAAGAAAGGCGTGTATAAATACCAAGAAACATACGCACGAAAATATTTATATTATAAGAAAAAAATAAACTAAAAATTTATATATGGTGCTTTAAACATAAAAGATATTAAAATGAACTTAAAATAGAAAAACTTTTCAGATTATATTGTAAAGTTATACATATTTTAATACTAATATACTAAAAGCACCATACTATATGATAATACTTAAATATCTACTGTTTTTTAACGTTTACAGCTTGAAGACCTTTTTCACCTTCAACTGATTCAAACTCTACTTTGTCACCTTGTTTAAGAGTTTTATAGCCTTCACTTTGAATAGCTGAAAAATGGACAAATACATCTGCCCCGTTTTCATCAGTGAGAAAACCATAACCCTTAGAATTGTTAAACCATTTCACTACACCACTTTGACTCATTTCCAAACCTCAATATTTACATTTAGTACAACTTCCATATTACAGGTTTATATATAATAAAAACTAGATTGTCAAGTTTTTTAATACCTAATGCATTTTTTTAGTCTTATTAAACTATATTATTCTGCTTCACCCCCATTTTTTATTAAAAAATGCTATAACTACTTGATAATATATGTAAAAATAGAAATAATTGTAA
>CALUWN010000020.1 GCA_944324495.1 uncultured Mucispirillum sp.
TCGCATTCGCTTATAATGGCTTATGAGTATGTGAATAGTTTTCTTTTACTGCTTCACCCTCATTTTTTAATAAAAAAAATGGGGGTGAAGCAGACTGATAAATTCTTGACTTATTTTGTGAAAGTGATATATTAGTGTCACATTTTGACATTATTTAGAATATAATATTATAAAAATTTTTATGGAGAATAATATGAAAAAAATATTACCATTAATTATGTCTTTTATTTTGATTATTTTTATTAGTGGCTGTGGCGAAAGTATGTTTGCAGCAGGAGGTAATGACCAATCACCTGAAGCTAAGGAAAGCATAGTACTAAAAGCATTTATGGACAAAGACTATGATAAAATATTAAGCCTGTATTCTAATAATTATAGTACTTTTTCTAATGAAGATGCTTATAATTATGTTTCTGCCTTATTAGGTAAAGGTGGGTTTGACATACTAAATGGCATTGACTATTTTCTTGGCAGTAATCAAGGCAACACAGATGATATGTATAGTATGTTTTATACACTTATTGGTATAAATAATAATACAGATAATTCTCAACATTTAATAGATAACGCAAAACGTTTTTTTGATGAAGCTGCACTTGTATGTAACACAGTAAGTTGTATAAGACAAGACGGTCAATTTACTTATAACGATGATGGTACTACATCGTGCTCCGTTAAAGCAACAGACAGCACTATAAATTCAGTAGATAATAATACAGCATTTGTATGTTCATTGTCTGGTGGGTTTGGTACTGTTACAAATGTTTCAAATACTGTTAAAACCTTAGCAGAGAAAGCAGGTTTAAATATAGATGGTATAGATTTAACATCACAAGCAGGTTTGTCAAAAGTAATAAATCAATTTTAAACAAGTGACAAAAAGCTTGAAGACACTATAAAAGAATTAAATGATGAAGATATAAAAGATTTAGCTAATACACTTAATAATTTAAACAGCAATATATCTAACTTGGAAAGCATAGTAGGAAATGTATCAGAAGTTGACAAGTTATTTGAAGATTTTGCTACAGATACTGGTGATTTTACAACAACATCTGTTAAAAGTGGATTAAATAAGTATTTAACAGGTATTGGTGGAACTCAAAATTAATAATGGAGAAAATGTTTTATGAATATGAAAAATATATATAAACTTATTTTTATTGGTCTTTTTATAATTATACCTGTTTATTCAAGCTATGCACAGAATGTATCTATGGAATATCCAAGAGTAATGTCATCTGTTAGAGCAATGGGTATGGGTAATGCTTTTTTTGGTGTAAGTGATGATAAATGGGCAGCTTTTTATAACCCTGCAGGGCTTGCACGAAATAAAATGCACTGGCAGCTTGATTTAGTACCTGTAGCAGTTGGAATAAACAATAATATACTTAATTCTGGAATGGATTTTTTAAACGGTGGCTTTAATTCAAATAATATGGCTAATACAATAGGCAATGTATTAGGTACATATAATAATATTGCACCAGTTAATTCGTATATAGCTTTTACATATAAAAACTGGTCTTTTGGTTTTTTTGCTAATGCAAATGTTAATCTTTTAACATACAATAACATTAACCCTACTGTTGCTGCAAAAGTAAAAGCTGATACTGGAGCAGTATTTACATATGCACATTCGTTTTTAGAAGATAAGTCATTACATTTTGGTGTATCTATTTATGGGCTTGCTAGAATAGGCTATCAAGGAATGTATAATGTTGTAGATTCTACAAATATTGATACAAATGCTATGATACAAGATGCATTAAACAATACTGGCTGGGGTGTATTTTTCAGTGCTGGTGTAATGTATGAACTGCCTTGGCTTAGAAAAGTTTTAAACCCTCGTGTAGGTTTATCATTAAATGATGTTGGCTTTCAGACTATGAAGTCATATAACAGGATAGACCCTTCATTAAATTTAAGCTTTGCCATATCACCTAACTGGAAATTTATATCTTCAAATATTGTAATAGATTTTAATGATATTTTATTTACAAATGGAAATGACCAGTCTTTTGGTAAAAGAGTAAATATTGGTGCAGAAATAGGCTTTTGGAACAGGTTGTTTTTAAGAACTGGTTTCCACCAAGGTTACTGGACTGCTGGTGCTGGTTTTGATATATGGTTATTAAGGTTTAATTATGCTTATTATACTGAAGAACTTGGTGCATATGCTGGGCATATTCCTGATGAAAGGCACGTTATTGAGCTTGTCCTTGGCTGGGATAAAATGCAGAAAAATAAAAATTAGTTGAATAAATGGTATTGAGGTTAGAAAAATGAAAAAACTTATATTAACATTATTATTTACCATGGTAGCAGCTATTAGTTATGCTCAAAGTAATTCAGAAAATAATAAGTCTGGCAGTAATATAGATAAACGAGAATGGATAAATAAAGAATATAAAAACAAATTTAAATACCCAATAACAGCAGGTATTTCAGTTTTTTATGATGCAGCATATGCTAAATCAAATATTAATACTTATAATAAATTTCACCATGGCGGTGGTGCAGCATTAACATCTAAATTAAGCTTTTCTAAATATTTAGCATTTGGCCTTGATTTATCGCTTGCAGGTACTACTAAAACATTAAATAATAATACAAAATCAAACTTTACTTCATTTGCCATAGCTCCATCATTGATTTTCCAAAGGGAAACAGAAAGAAATCAGGCAGGGCTTGTGCCATGGGGTGGTGTTGGTGTATTAATTACTGCTAATAACTATGATGTAACAAATACCACAAATGGTGGATTTGGTTTTACATTTAATGTGGGTTTAAGGTATAACTTTAAAGAAAACTTCTATACTGGCGGCAGGGTTGACTATTTAGTTTCCCCTATAGTAGATTCTGTCCATAAAGGTGCTTTACAGACTATTAGAGTTGGTGTTGAAGCAGGCTACAGATTTTAAGAATACTTTAATATACTACTATAAAATATTTAGGCTCTGCAATTTACAGAGCCTAAGTGTTATATGAGAATTATTTAAATAATAAAACAGATTATTTGATTACTTAAAATCTAAAAAAGATGACTTTATAAGCACTTTATCTTACTTTTATATAAGATAAAGTGCTTATATTTTATATTCTCACTTTTATGCTGTTTGCATGCCCCTGCAGGCTTTCATTTTCTGCCATTGTGATAATATCATCACTTTCTGCCTGTAAAGCTGCTTTATTATAGTAAATAATACTTGAGCGTTTAAAAAAATCGTATGTGCCAAGGGGAGAGAAAAACCTTGCACTGCCACCTGTTGGAAGCACGTGGTTTGGTCCTGCATAATAGTCCCCTGCAGCTTCTGGTGAATTTTCACCTACAAATATTGCTCCCGCATGGCGAATTTTACCAATATGGCTTAAAGCATCATCAATATATAATTCTAAATGCTCTGGGGCAATACTATTTGCCACTTCACATGCTTCATCTAAATTATCAACCAAAATAATGGCAGAGTGTTTTTCCAGTGATACTTTTGCAATATCCTTTTTAGGAAGTTTTTCAAGCTGAGTATATACTTGACTTTCTATTTTTTCTGCCAGCTCTTTATTCCATGTAATAGTAACAGCAGAAGCCAGCTCATCATGTTCACATTGAGCAAGCATATCAGCTGCCACATATTCTGACCTAGCATTATCTCCTGCTATGATTAATATTTCACTTGGCCCTGCTATCATATCAATATCGCAGGCACCAAAAACAAGTTTTTTAGCCATTGCCACATAAATATTGCCGGGACCAGTTATTTTATCAACCTTTTTAACACTTTCTGTGCCGTATGCTAAAGCTGCTATTGCCTGAGCACCGCCTATTTTATATATCTCTTTAATACCGCAAATATCAGCAGCAACTAAAACAGCACTGTTTATTGCTCCACCTGTTGCAGGGCTTGCCATATATATATCTTTAACTCCAGCTGCAACAGCAGGAAGAGCGTTCATTAAAACAGAAGAAAAATAAGCAGCCTTACCACCGGGCACATATATGCCTGCACTATCAAGTGGTGTTATTTTCTGCCCCAGCATTGCCCCCATTTCTGTTTCATAAAGCCATGTTTTTTCCATCTGCATTTTATGAAATGATAATATGTTTTCCTTTGCTTTTTTTATAGCATCAATAAGTTTTTCATCAGTATTTTTATAGGCTTCTTCTATTTCCTGCCTGCTGACTTTTATATTATCCTTATTAATATCAAATTTATCAAACTTTTTAGTATATTCAAAAAGGGCAGCATCGCCATTTTTTATAACATTATTAATAATATCTGATGCTGTCTGCAAATAGTTGCCCTCCATGAGAGCACCTCTGTTTTTAATATCCTGTAGTTTTTTATCACTTTTGCTAATTATCATTCATCTATCCCCATTACTTTACTTTCAAGAGATAATCCGTTTTCTCTTTTTATCATATTTTTAGCCTTATAAAGCCTGTCATCAGCAAGGCGAACAATATCTTCAAATGAATTAAATTCACCTTCTTTTACAATAACAGCTCCGGCACAAAAACCAAATTTAATATTAAAATCTTCAATAAATGTGGTTTCTTCCACTGCTTTTATAAGGTTATCTATTAATGTATTTAATTCTTTTTTATCAGTAGTTTCTGTAAATAAATAAAACTCATCACCACCAAATCTGCCTAATATATCGTAATCGCCTATACAGTTTCGCATATTACGTGCAATAAGTTTTAATATCTCATCACCTGCTAAATGCCCCAGCTCGTCATTAATATATTTATAATTATTTAAGTCAAACATAAAAAATGTAAAACTTCTGCCGTTTTCCTTATATTCTCTAAATGAATTATTACCTGTTAAATCAAATATAAATTTATTTGGCAGCCCTGTTAAATAATCAGTATTTGCCTGCATTTCAAGTAAAAATGCATTATCTAATTTTTTTAATGCAATAGAAGCAATTAATGCAAATTCTTCCACAAAATCAAAATTATATTCTTTTGTAAACCTGTTTTTATCACTGGAGTAAAATCCAAGAGCCGCTACTATCCGCCCGTTATCTGTTATTGGCACAAGTACATAGGAATAATCACTATCATGTGGCATTAACTGAAAATCTTTATGTATTACAGATTTATCTGTACCAGATCGAACATCATCATCTAAAAATGTATAAGAAAATGCTTCATTATTTACAATCTGCACCCTTGAGCCTTTTGATTCAAAATTTTGAGCTACAGCCAAAGCATCTTTTCTAATAAATAATACAGCACGTTCAATATCAAATATTTCTTCAATATATTTTATTGGTTTATTACTTATTTCATCAAGATTATCACTTAAAAGCATAGAAAACTGTATAACTTTAAAGCCGTTATGTTTTGCTTCGTTTTCTTTTACACGCATCACCATGCTTTCAAGTTCGTTTTTAAGGTCATAATTTTCTTTTAACAGGTTGCTAATGTTTGACATTTTCTGCTCCAACTAAAAATTATAACTGCCCCCAGTTATCGCCTTTTTCTCCGTTTACTACTAAAGGTACAGAAAGTTCAACAACACTTTCCATAATATTTTTAACTTCTTCCATAAACTTATCTACTACGCTTTCTTCCACTTCAAAAATAAGTTCATCATGTATCTGTAAAATAGATTTTGCATTTATATTATTATCATTAATATATTTATGGCAGGCTATCATAGCAAGTTTTATAATATCTGCTGCACTGCCCTGTATTGGTGCATTAATTGCCATACGCTCTGCTCTCATTCTTAGGTTTGCGTTTCTGCTGTTTATATCTTGAATAAAACGTTTTCTTCCTAAGATAGTACTGCAAAACCCATGCTCTTTTGTTTGGTTTATAATGCTTTCAATAAATTCTTTTACTTTTGGATAAAGTGCAAAATAACCGTCTATAAAATTCTGTGCCTCTTTCCTTGTTACTTTTGTATCTCGGGAAAGCCCAAAAGCAGAAAGCCCATATAATATACCAAAATTTACAGCCTTAGCTATACGCCTAATCTCTGGGCTAACCTGCTTGATAGATGATAAATGGAAAATTTTTAAAGCCGTTAATGAGTGGATATCATCGTTATTATTAAATGCTTTTAATAAGTTTTCATCTTGGGACATATGGGCTAATATGCGTAATTCTATTTGAGAATAGTCAAAAGATACAAGTTTATAGCCTGCTTTTGCTTTAAATGCCCCACGCAGAATTTCGCCATATTCACCTTTTTGCGGAATATTCTGCATATTAGGGTTTATGGATGAAAGCCTGCCTGTAGCTGTTCCTGTCTGCTTAAATTCTGTATGTATTCTTTTATCTTCTTTTACAAACTCTAATAAATTTAAAGTATATGTGGATAAAAGCTTATTAAGTTCCCTGTATTTTAAAACAAGGGATAAAAACTTCTCATGTTCTGGGTATGTTATAAGCAAATCTTTTAAAGTTTCTTCATCCGTTGAATAGCCACTTTTATTTTTCTTTGCTCCTTTTAAAGCAAGTTTTTCATAAAGATAAGCTGCCATTTGTTTTGGTGAGTTCGGGTTTATATTCTCCCCTGCTATAGAGCATATCTGACTAAGTATTGTTTCCACATGGTTTTTTAATACATCAGCTGTATGCCTGATTTCATTTTCATCTATTAATATACCAGCCTGCTCCATATCTGCTAGTATATATATAACAGGAAGTTCTATATTATAGTATAAATCAAGCAGATTATTCTGCTGTAATTTTTCTTTTATATCCTTTGTTTTTTCAACCACTTTTGATAAAAATACCCCTGCTTCCTCATCTTTTAAAGGTTTTATACCCCCTATGTCTGGGTTTAAAAGATAATCTGCAATTAAAATATCAAGTGGCATATCTTTTATTTTTATATTATTTTTTATTAATGATTTTACATCGTAATAATATAATGTTTCTTCATTATTATATTCATAATAGTTTTTTTCATCTGCTGTATATATTTTTTCATTGTAATAAACTACAACTTTAGGGTTTGATACAGCTTTATAATCTAAAGCAGTTTGTTTGGCTTCCACATTTAATGATGATAAATGTTTATTTAATTTATAAAGCTCATAATAATATTTTAATTTTTCTTCATCTCGCTCAATATGGGTGCATGTCATATCATCAATGAAAAAAAGCTCCACTAATTTCCTGCTTAAATAAGCATCCTGCCTGCCCTGCTCTATTTTTTCCTTTGTTTTGCCTTTTAGTTTATCAGTATTTTCAAAAATATTATCTAAAGTTTTATATTCATCAAGCAGTGTTTTAGCTGTTTTTGGCCCAATACCTGCAATACCCGGTATATTATCAGAGCTGTCCCCCATAAGTGCAAGCATATCAGGTATGCTTTCAGGGTAAAGCCCAAATTTTTCATATACTTTTTCTCTATCTATTACTTCATCTTTTTGATAATCATAAATCTGCACTTTATCATTTACAAGCTGATGTAAGTCTTTATCTTTTGTAACTATCCACACTGTATTTTTAAGAGTTTTAGATAATGTATTTATAACATCATCTGCTTCATAGCCTTCCACCACATATATTTTATAGCCAGTATATGGTAAAATCTCTTTTAATATATTTTGCTGTACTATTAAATCTTCAGGCATAGCAAGTCGTGTTGCCTTATATTCAGAATACATTTCATGGCGGCGGTTTTTGCCTTTTGCATCAAAGACAATAATAATATCATCTACATTTGGGTTATTTTTAAGTTTTTCTAAAACTGATAAAAATACATGGATAACCCCAGTTGGTACACCATTAGCAGTCAATGGGGGTACATTATAAAAAGCTCTGTATATTACGGAGTTACCGTCTATTAAGACGGTAACTTTATTATTATTTATTTCTGACATATATTATTTTACAGGGTATAACCAGTTGCTGTATTTTTGGTTTTTACCTTTTACCACATCAAAAAATGCTGCTTGAATTTTTTGAGTGATTTCACCACGGCTGCCGCTGCCTATAATTCTGCCATCAAGCTCTCTAATAGGTGTAACTTCTGCTGCTGTACCTGTGAAAAACGCTTCATCTGCTAAATAAAAATCATCTTTTGTAAACCTTTGTTCAATAACTTCATAGCCTAAATCAGAAGCAAGGTGCATAACTGCATCACGAGTGATACCTCTTAAAATAGAAGTCATAGGAGTAGTGATGATTTTACCATTTTTAACAATAAATACGTTTTCGCCACTGCCTTCAGCCACATAGCCTTCAGTATCTAAAAATAAAGCCTCATCATATCCGCCTAAAATAGCTTCCCTTTTAGCAAGTACACTTGCCACATAGTTACCGCAGGTTTTAGAGCGTGTAGCTGTAGAATTAACATGAAATCTGTTAAAAGAAGAAGTGCAAACTTTAATACCTTTTGCCATACCTTCTTCACCAAGATAAGCACCCCAGTTCCAAGCTGCAATAGCTGTTTCAACTGGGTATTTTTCATCAATTTTAATACCTAAACCGCCGTCACCTAAATAGATAATAGGGCGGATATAACATTCTTCTAAATTGTTTGCTTTAATAGTTTCAACAGTTGCTTTGCATAATTCATCAATAGAATAGCCGGGGTTAATCATAAATATACGAGCTGAATCTAAAAGCCTTTGCATATGTTCTTTTAAACGGAAAACAATAGAGCCATTATCTGTTTTGTAACAGCGAATTCCTTCAAAAACGCCTACACCATAATGGAGTGTGTGGGTTAAAACTGAAACATTTGCATTTTCTTTGGCAACTAATTTGCCATTCATCCAAATTTTACTATCATTACTAACTGCTGACATAGTCTTCTCCTTATATTAATATGGCATTTCCACAGTTAATGGTCTTGTCATTAAATCTTTTACAGAATCATGTGGGTTTTTGCGTTCATATATTATTTTATAAACTTCTGTACATATTGGCATTTCCACCCCTCTTTCATGAGCTGCTAAGTAAACAGCTTTAGCAGTAGGTACACCCTCTGCCACCATTTTCATAGACTGGGTGATTTCTTCAATATCTTTTCCTTGTGCCAATAATTTGCCAACACTGTAATTTCTTGACTGCTCACCAGTGCATGTTAAAACTAAATCACCAAGCCCTGAAAGCCCTACAAAAGTTTCTCTTTTTGCACCATATGCTAAACCAAAACGAGTGATTTCTGCTAAACCTCTTGTAATTAAAGCAGCACGTGCATTATTATCAAGAGCCATACCGTCGCTTAATCCTGTTGCAATAGCAATAACATTTTTTACTGCTCCGCCAACTTCTAAGCCTATCATATCATCTGAAGTGTAAACTCTAAAATAATCACATGATAATGTTTCCTGCCACCATTTAGCAAGGGAAGCAGAATACGATGCAATAGATACAGATGTTGGTTTTTTCTGAGATAATTCTTTTGCAAAAGAAGGACCAGAAAGCACAGAATATTTAGCTGTTACTTCGCTTGATATTACAGTTAATATTAACTGACCAGTTGCAATCTCAACGCCTTTTGTAGCAAGCAATATATTTTTTCCAGTTAAACTTTTAGCATAAGTTTTTGCCATAGTTCTAGTAAACTGTGACGGTACAGACCAAATAATATATTCTTCACTGCAATTTTCAAGCTCTTCCATTGGTTTTGCAATTAAATTTTTTGGTAATAATAAATCAGGTAAAAAAACAGGGTTTACATGAGCTTTATTAATAGCTTCAATAATCTCCTCTTCTCTAACATACATTACAACTTCTCTGCCATCTTGGGCGGCTAAAGTTGCAAGAGCAGTACCAAAACTGCCTCCTCCTATAACTGCTACTTTGTTATTCAATTTATATCCTCCACACATATAGGTTGTAATACTAAAAATATGAAATGATTATAATAAGTTTTTTTAAAAAAATAAAGAGATAAAAATAAAATGAGAGATTATTTTATGATATATCCGTATAAAATATTTATTAATAAAATGATTTTCATAATTATTTATGATATTTTTTAGTTTTATAATCTAAAAGCAATATACTAATACACTGCATTTTACATATTACGCCTTTTTCTTGATTCATCTTTTTTTAAAGCTGACTTGTAAAATTCCGCATCTTCTTCAGATTGCATAAAATGAGCTGAACCCAGCCTTAAATCTATTATTTCAATTCCTTTGCCTGCATATTCAACTATTATACTACTTTTTATTTTTTCTATATCATAATATAGATTATCAAAGTTATCAGCTGACAGCCCATATGTTTTTGTCATTGCTTCATCTCTAATAACTGTTATTAAGCTGTCAATTATTTTGCCAAGGTTTTCATCAAAAGAAACAGAATGATTTATCTTATATTTCAATTTAACATTACTATCTGCGTACCCTTGCGGTGATATTTCAAAGCATATATCTATATACTGTATATTTTCTTGATTTTTATCCACTAAAACAATATATTCTGTATTAGATGAATCTATTAATGTAGGCTTATAAGTATCAAGATAATTAGCAAAACGGCGTATATACCCTTTTGTTTTGGTACAAATATATTTATCTCTATTATATATTATTGCCATTTGGTCTTTTTTAATAGGTTTATAACGTATTATTCTTATTAGCAGTAATATGATTAATACAACTATAATTATATTTAGATTATCTAAAACAAAATTTTTGATATTTTCTGGTATAATATCACTTATATTTAATAATATTTCTTCCATATGTCCCACAATTAACGCATTTTTCCTATATAATCTACATTTAAGTAGTGTATTTTAAGAGTTTCTATACCCCTTATGCCATAGATACTGTTTACTTCTCTAATAATTTCACTGCTTAATGTATCCAACTTACCTATTTTATAATTACCAGCTTCTCTTTGTATATCCTCTATAATTTTTCTATAAAACCCGTCATATATATTTCCAAAATATTCAATAAAATATAATTGTTGAGTGATTTTAAATGTAACTAATAAATCCACTTGAAATATATTTTTATTTGATGCCGTAATCTTCAAGTAACATCTAAAAAAATTGATTTTACTGCTGTCTAATATTATAGTACTTTTTTTCTTCTTATATACAAAACCATTATTATACATAAGATTATCTCTATAATTAAAACGTGAAATAATGCCTGAAGTTTTTACAGACACCAGTTTATCTTTTTCATAAAAAAGCACAATCTCATTTTTCTTTATAATCTTAATATTTTTAATTAAAGATATTAAGATTGCAATTATAACTACAATTAAAAATATTCTATCCATTATTTTCCTGTAAATGAGAATATGCGTTTTACTATTTCCTTATCCACATACAATATTCTTCCCTTTAGAGGCATTAAAAACTGATTATGAAGCGTAGGGATAGTGAAAAAATAACGGGTAATACCACGCCTGTTTACTTTTAAAGTGATTGTTGCCGTTGGACGCTGTGGTATTTTTATATTTTCATCTTCCACAAATCCGTCTGCCTCAGCAGCAAGCAATTCTTCTATTAAGCTTTGTGCCTTTTCTTCTTTTACTATATTATTACCATCTAACATCCAGCCACTTTCTGTTCTAAAAAGTGATATATAGTCCATACCTAAATTGGCTTCTAAACTTTTTATTTGTGGATAATATGCTTGGAAAAGCAGAGTATCTGAAAAAGCTCCTGCATCTTTTGGAAGCAAGCTTAATGCCCCAGAATGAACCACTAATATATCAGGGTCGCCAGATTTTGTAATGTATATGTAATCTTCATCATTTTCAACTCTATTACCTATAGCAATAGTTATGCGTTTACCACCATAATCTAGTATTAAATAACCATTACTGCCTATGCTGAATTCTGGAGCATCTATTGCACCAGATATTCTTTCATCCACATTTAAATCACTTAACCTGTTTAAGAGTTTTGTAACTTTAGTTCTATCTGCTTCCCAGTCAGAATCTATAACATACCATATGCCTTTTCTTTTCTCAAGCTGCAGGCTGTATGCTGATGTTTTATATTCCATAGCTGTAATGCCTTTAATATCTGGTAAAAGTTTTTTAAAAATTTTCCCTTTTAATCTTCTATATGGCAGAAAATATATGCCTGCCAGCACTGCCACAAGGATTAAAATGCCTATATTTGCCCATAACATACAAAACTCCACAAGTGCTTAGTTAAATTACATATCGTCACCTTATACTTATTAGTTTAGGTATTTTAATATTTTAACTCTAAATCACACAGATAATAATACACCTGCCCTAAAGCTATTCCTGCATCATTGGCTGGTACTTTCTTATGTATCATTACCTGCATTCCTTTAGATGAAAGCTCATTATATATTTTAGAGCTTAATAATATATTCTGCATCACTCCGCCAGATAATGCAATAGTATTTATGCAATATTTTGAAGATAATTCAACACATATATCACATATTACCTTTGCAAACCCATTATGAAACTTAGAGGATATAATATTTTTATTTTCACCGTTTATTACATCATTTATTATTTCTTCAAATACTTTTTGCAGCTTGATTTTACTATCTTCATATATAAAATTATATGACTCTTCACACTCTTTAATTGCAAGGTTTTCCAAAAGTATAGCAAGCTCACCTTCATACTCATTACTTCGCTTCATAAGTATTAATGAGCCTATGGCTTCAAAAAGCCTGCCTGCTGCACTTGTATATATTGAATTAATTTTATTATCTACTGCCATTTTAATAAGAGATATTTCCTGCTGGCTTGTATATCCATTTTCTATTAATAATGGCTCTATTTTATCAAGCAGATTATTTGTATGCAGGTATGAAAGCATCATCCTTACAGGGTTTTTAGCAGCAGAATCAAGCCCCGGTTGAATATAGTTTTCAATATGAACGCTTCTATATATTGTATTTTCTTCTTTTACAAATATTTCTCCGCCCCAGCCTTGATTATCAAGCCCTAAACCAAAGCCATCCATGACTACGCCTATGGCATCTCCATAGTATGAATTTTCTGCCAGATTTGATGCAAAATGAGCAGCATGATGCTGAACTTTATATATATTTTTATAGTTTTTTTCTGCAAATACTGTGCTTCTGTACTGGCTGTGGTAGTCAACTATTGCTGTATTTGTATTAATATTAAAAAGTGATTTCATATTATTATGTACTTCCTGATACATATTTTCTGTATCAATATTATCTAAATCACCTATATACTGGCTTAAAAATCCATAGCCACCCTTATAAAAAAGCATAGAGCTTTTAAGGTTTGCTCCACTTGCAAAAAGTTCTTCATCTTTACAGGCTCTTAACCCTACAGGGTATGGTGCAAAGCCTCTTGCACGCCTTAAAAGAATATAGCCATAATCTGCAAAACTGCATACGCTGTCATCTACTCTCTGATATATTTTTCTATTGTGGTGAAGAAAAACATCTGTAAATTCTTTTAGATTATTTTCTGCTTCCTCTATGCTTTTAGCTATTGGTTCATCTTTATAGTTGCCACTTGTTGCTACAATAAATTTTGTTTTCATAAACTGAAATAAAGTAACATGAAGTGGAGTATATGCAAGCATAACACCTATTTTATTTGAATTTGGCGAAACATTATCTGAAAATGGCCTTCTATACCATTCAAATATTGCAATAGGGCTTTCAGCTTGAGTTAATATTTTTTCTACATCCTGCGGTACAACTGCATAACGCTTTAATGTTTGGATATTTTCTACCATAATAGCAAAAGGCTTTGTTTTACGCTTTTTATACTCTCTTAGTTTTGCAACTGCTTCATCATTTTCTGCACTGCATATTAAGTGATAGCCTCCAAGTCCTTTTACAGCAGCTATTCCGCCATTATCTATATGGTCTGCTACTTTCTTAAAAACATCTTCTGAATTTTCTATTATTTTTCCTTTAAAATTTGCGTATACTTTTGGTCCACAATCACTACAGGCAATAGGCTCTGCATGAAATCTTCTATCTTTACTATCTTCATACTCGCTTCTACATTCGCTGCACATTTCAAATTCATTCATTGTAGTATTGCACCTGTCATAGGGCAGATGTTCAATTATAGAATAACGTGGACCGCAGTTTGTACAGTTTGTAAAAGGGTAAAAAAACCTGCGTTCTGAAATATCTAAAACTTCATCTCTGCATTCATCACATATGGCCATATCAGGTGGGATTAATGTTATACCACCTGTATTTTTAGAAGTTTCTATACTAAATTCATTAAAATCAATATGTGCAATATCTTCTACTTGAATATCTACTATATGAGAAAGTGTTGGGGCTTTTAATTTTATTTGATTAATATATTTTTCAAGCTCTTCATCCCACAGGTTTGCTTTTATGATAACACCTTCACTGGTATTTATAACGCTTCCCTTTATATTTAAACTGTCTGATAAATTTTTTATAAAAGGCCTAAACCCTACACCTTGAACTATGCCTTGAATTTTTATCTGCCTTGTAATCATAATATTTACCTTTTTTATTTTTTCCAAAACCATGGGCTAAATAAAATTAAAACAGTAAAAAGTTCTAAACGTCCAATAATCATTGATACAAAAAGCGTAATTTTTGCAAAATCTGGTAAAAATCCATAGTTATCAGCAGGCCCTACTGCTCCAAAACCGGGGCCTACAGTACCTAATGCACCAAGCATAGCAGAAATACTTTCAAATGCTGTAAGCTGCCCACTTAATGCCACAATAAAAGCACCTATAAAAAGTGTTGTAAAATACATGATTACAAAGCCCATTACAGTAATAACTACTTTATTAGAAATTGGGTTATTATTTATACGCATTGTAAAAACACCTTTTGGGTGGATTAATGATTTTATATTTATTACTGCCTGCTTAAACATAACAATATGGCGTATAACTTTTATACCGCCTGAAGTTGAACCAGATGAGCCGCCTATAAAAAACAGTAAAAATATTAAAATTTGAGCTGAAGGGTGCCATAAGTTGTAATCGGCTGTGGCAAAACCTGTGGTACTTATAATTGATACCACTTGAAATGTACCAAACCGAAAAGCATCTAATAATGATGTATGGGTATTACCATGAATATCTTTAAACCCACCCTCACTAAAATATAGTAAAAGTGATACTATTACAGAAACCACTATTATAATTAAAGTAAATACCCTTATTTCTGAATCATAAAAAAAACTTTTTAAATTACCTTTTAATGCTTTTATTAATACTAAAAAGTTTAAAGAGCCAATATACATAAACCCTATTAATATCCAGTCAATATAAGCTGACTGAAAATAACCTACTGATGTATTTTTATTTGAAAAACCACCTGTTGCTATGGCACTTGATGCATGAGTAAAAGCATCTAAATAGTTCATACCACCATGGTGAAGCAATGCTACACCTATTATATTTAATATAAGATAAAGTATCCATATATATTTAGCCGTTTGAGTTATACGTGGAGTCAACTTTTCCTTTGTGACCCCTGTTGTTTCTGCCTGCATTAAATGTGTGCCGCCAATACCTAAAAGTGGTAATATGGCAACAGATAATACCACTATCCCACCACCACCTATCCAGTGGGTTAATGCCCGCCACAAAAGTATAGATGAAGGCAGACTTTCGATATCTGTTAATATTGATGCTCCCACCGTAGTAAAACCAGAAACAGATTCAAATAAAGCATCTACAATCTTTGGAATTGAGCCAGATAAATAATAAGGCACTGCCCCTATAAAGCACGTAAATATCCATACTAATACCACTAATACAAAACCACTTCTTATGGTAATTATCTTTTTCTCACGGCTTTTTGAAAACATACCCATTATAATTGATAAAACTATTGCAAAAGCTGTTGATTGAAAAAACGATACCGCTGCTTCCCGCTCATGATTAAGTAAACCATAAACTCCACATAAAACCATTAAGACACTTAAAAGTAGATTTATAAATATAATAGGTCGCAGTATTAATCGCAGCTGGTGTATCATCTATTTATTAATGCCTCCAGCTCACTTATAACATCATGGGCAACAAACGCTATAATACTATCCCCCTCATCTATAACAAATGAACCATCAGGTATAATAGTCTTTCTATTACGTTTAATCGTAATGATAAGACAGCCCTCTGGAAGTTTTAACTCCATTAACTTCTTACCGATTATTTTTTTATTTTTAGTTACTATAAACTCTATGGCTTCTGCCTGCCCCTCAAAAATCGTATATACATTTTTAATATTACCCTTACGGATAAACTTTAAAATTGCATCTACAGAACTCATCTTTGCACTGATACAAGAATCTATCCCTAAATTAGAAGCAAGGCTTATATAATTTAATTTATCTATTAAAGCTACTGCTCTTTTAACACCCTTGCCCTTAGCATAGACACCTGCAAGAATATTTAATTCTTCACTTTGAGTGGTTGTAATAATAGCATCAGTATAAGCTATATTTTCTTCTTCAAAAACATCTCTATCTGAAATATTACCATTTATGACTGTAGCTTCTGGAAACAATGCTGAAAGCTCTTTGCATCTTTCATAATCTTTTTCAATAATGCGTACGTCTTTTCCGTCTTCAATAAGCATACCTGCCACGTGCTTTCCTATTAACCCACCACCTACAAGCACTATACGTTTTAATTTATCAACAGTCATTCCTGCCCGTGCTAATATCTTATTAAAGGATTTACCCAAAGCTGCTATATATATATGATCGCCTGTAAGGATTTGGAAATCACCATGTGGAATATATAACTGCTCCTGACGTAATACACCTGCAATTATAAATTTCTGGTCTATTATAGAGCGTATATCTTTTACTAATACACCATTAAATACACTATCTTCTTTAACTAAAAAATCGCGTAATTGTGCGTTTGTTCCTTGAAATGCAAAAATACCACTTGTAGCACCATGAAGCACTGTCTGCACTATATCAAATGCTGCCTCTATCTCTGGATTAACAAGATAATCTATACCAATAGCTGCATTCTTTAAAAGACCTTTTCGCATATAGTCCACATTTCTAACACGTGCGATTTTTACAGGTGTATTAAATGTAGAGCCTGCCACAAAGCAGGATATCATATTAACTTCATCTATACTTGTAGCAGCAATAAAAATATCTGCTTTAGATGCTCCTGCCTGCTTTAAAACATCTACATTTGAACCTTCGCCAGTTATAACAAGACAATCAAGCATACTTGATGCTCTTGCTGCACTTTCTGGGTCTTTTTCTATTATAACAACATCTTTTTGTTCTGATACAAGCTGCGATGCAATATGAGTACCAACTTCACCAGCACCAACAATTACAATATTCATTAGTTTATACCTTTTATTATTGCTCGCTAATGCTTACATACTGTTTGAAAACCCAGCCAGTAAGTGTAGGTGATAAGCGAATTTCTACCCACTCATCATTTTCTTGTATATATTCAAATTTCTGCCCTAATTTTGCAGCCCCAACTCGTACTGCTTCAAGGCTTGGTGAAGAACGCACATTTAATGAGTTTGCTAATATATATACATCTTTTTTAACAATCACAGGCTCAACAGGAGCTGGTGCCACAGGTGTTTCTATAACAGGAGTTTGCGTAACTGGTGCTTCTATAACTGGCTCTGGAATATTTTGCTGTGCAACAGCTGGCGTTTCCTGCTCTGGTGCAGGTGTAACAGGAGCTGGAGCAACAGGTGAAGGTGTCACAGGCTCAGGAGTAACTGGTGTTTGCTCTGCTAAAATATTATTTGCAGTATTTTGGGCTGCCTGAGTATCTGTATTATCTACCATATTATTTTGAGCTGTTTCTACAGGTTCATTTTCCACATGCTCTGCTTTTATATTTTCATGCTCATTTACTGCTTGAGCATTATTTTCATTTTGTTCTACTACAGCTTTATTATCTGGTTCAACATTATTTGAAGCCACATATACTGGTGCTTCTTTTTTAAAGCTTGAAAGGATTTTATCAACCCCAAGATAGCCTACTAAAATAGCAAGTACACCAATAACTGCTACTACTGCAAGAGGTTTTGCTTTTAGATTTGACCCTTTTCTGCCAGCTGCTATTACATGGTTAATACTAGAAATTGCATTACGTAAATGCTCTTCTGTAATTGTGTGAGAATCATCTAAAAAGGCTGCAATAATTGTCCTATCCATCAGTGTATTAATTAAACGCGGGTTACCTCGTGTTATTTTTGCAATCTTTCTAATTACTCCACGCTGTATTTTAATGTGGCCTTTACCTGCTTTATCAAGATGAGAATATATATAATCTTTTATATCTTCATCTTTTATATTATAAAGTTTTACATATAATGTTACACGCTGTTTTAACTGCCTTAACCCTTCATCGTTTAATTTTGCATCAAGTTCAGGCTGGCCTGCTAAAATGATTTTTAAAAGTTTATCTTTTTCAGTTTCTAAGTTTGATAAAAGGCGAAGTTCCTCTAATGTTTCATTAGGTAAATTCTGTGCCTCATCAATAATAATAACAGCCTTTTTGCCTTGAGAGCCAATATCTATTAAAAAATCTCTTAATCTTGCAAAAAGAGCATTTTTTGTTAATGTTTTATCAACATGTATATCAAAATCTTCCAGTATTGCCATAAAAAGTTCTTCTGGTGTAAGGTTTGGAAATAAAATATATGCTGAAACTATATTTTCAGGAAGTTCATTTATAAATTTTTTAATTGTAATAGTTTTACCAGTTCCCGGCTCACCTGTTAAAACTACAAATGGTTCATCTGAATGGATAAGATATGATAATGTGTCTAATGCCTCTAAGTGCATTTTTGTAGGATAGTAAAATTCCACATCAGGAGTTCTTTTAAAAGGGTCCTGATAAAAGCCAAAAAATTCCGTAGATGTTCTCATGTTTTTATTAATGCCTCATTTATAAATTAATTTATATTATTCCTAATTAACAGCTTGCTGATATAGGTTTATTAACAATCTCACGTGCGTATTCGTTGTAGGTAAACTCTACCCTTGTCATCTCAGATTTAATTATTCTGCTTACTCCCAAAATTTTAAGCTCAACACCGGGATATATTGTATCTTCCACAGTAATTCTTGGTGCATCACATACAGATTTTGAATTTAAATCATTATATTTTTTTTCAAGCAGTTGCAGCCTTCTTTTAAAAGCATCTGCACTATCTATTAACATTTTTACTTTTGGGTTGTTTTGTATTTTTGGGTCAGAAATATTTAATTTTGATAATGCTTCACTTATTCTGCTGATAGAGTCACTAAGCTGAGTAATCTCCACCTTAACTTTTTCAGCCTTAGCCTGCAAAAGTGGTGAATAACCAAGAGCAACTTCCATTCTGCCAGAACTTTTAGAGCCTATTTTAGATACTTTTATAGTAGAAAACGCCTTAATCTCACCGCCATTAATAATAGTATCTTTGCCGTTTGCTACAATGCTGTTTGCTTCAATTGTAGAATTGTAGCAGTATTTTTCAATGGAAAGTTCTCCACCTGTTGAAATACGTGCATTTTCGCCATATCCTATGGAAACATTACCGCCTGCTTTTACAAACCCTTTACTAATAATACCCTTAATACCACGGCGTATAACAATAGTATTACGTGCTTTAAGCTCCGCATTTTCTACAATACCATCAACAATAATATCATCAGCCTCTATTATAAATCCACTTTGTACATTACCTGTTATATGAATAGTGCCTTCAAAACGGATATTACCTATACGCATATCCACATCGCCATCAATTTGTAAAAGTGGCAGCACCGTAATAGTATCACCTGATAGAATTATATGACCATTATATTTGGAGCGGAACTCAGTTTTTTCAAGATTTGCGTAAACTCCATCTACAACTTCTACCTGCCTGTCCATACCTTCAACAGCCTTTATAACATTGCCAGTAATATCTCTGCCATCTTTTCCTTTATCTGCAGGTGTGCGTTTTATAATGAGCTGGTCTTTTTGCACAAATATGAATTTAGTAAACTCTTTATAGTCTACTTTACCATTTGGAAGAAGTTTTGGTTTAACACTTGGGCGTTCAAAAAGGTATTCTATAACAGCATTTTTTCCATGAACTGGTGGGTTACCCCTGCATACTGTAACACCTTCTACTATAAAACCTTCGTTTAAAAGATTAACAGCATCCTGTAACGCTTTATCATCAATATAGCCAGGGCTTACTTTGTGCTTTTCTGTAAGCATAAATGCAACTTGCTGATATGATATTTTTTTATCATTATTAATGCCGGGATACAGCGATATTCTTGCCGTAAGCATATCATCTGATATAACAAACCTAATAATAGGCTCAATCATACGGATAGTTTTGACTTCAAGTATATAATCCCCATCTTTAGCAGAGGACGGCAGCACTCTGTATTCTTCATTTGGCAACGTATAAACATTACGCGCTGCAAAATCCAGCTTATGCTTATCCTGCTCACCAGCAAGCTTAATAGTCATTAAAGCTCCATAAAATATTATAATTTAACGCTTTATATTAATAAAAATATAATATAAAAGCAATACTTTTATGTTTAATTAGTCGCAAAATGTGTGCCATTTACACTTTTTATTTAAAATGTTGGTAACCAGATGACGATATTCTTTGCATTTGTCTATCTTTTTCTAGGTATAAACCTTCGCCATACTCTATTCTGCCTATTTCATAAATACTTATTTTTAAGTTGTCATATATACTTTTTTTTAGATATGCTGCTTGATTTTTTTCTACTGTAAATAAAAGTGCAAATTCTTCACCAGAACTTAAAAAATAATCTAAATAATCTACATTATATTCTTTTAAGTAATCAATATTTAATTTATCATACTCTATAACTGCTTTTTTATGGGAACTTTCTGCAATATTTAATAAATCAACAGATACACCGTCGCTAACATCTGTCATAGCAGTAACTGCATCGCAGCTTGAAAGCAAACTTCCAAGCTTATATTCTGCATTCTTATTGTAATGATAATATTTATCTACCTTAAAATTATGTATGCCTAATTCCTTTTCCAGTGATATTCTACATTTTCCCACATTCCGTGATAAAAATATAATATCGCCCTCTTTTGCACCATTTCTTTTTATTACATTTTTTCCTTTTTCCCCAACTACTGTTAATGATAAAAACAGCCCATTTTTTGAAGATGTGGTATCCCCTCCTGCAAGAATAACATTATATTTTTCGCATTCTCTTTTTATAAATGGCGTTAATTCTTCTAATATCTTCTCATTATCTGCTGCTATGCCTAAAAATACATATTTTGAAGTGCCACCCATGGAAGCTATATCGCTTATATTTGATGTAAAAAGTTTATGGATAACATATTCAAGGGGAGTGCTTTTTAAAAAATGAATATTTTCTACTAAAATATCTTTTGAAATAAGTATATTATTATATATTAATGCTGCATCATCGCCTATTAAGTTATCTTGATTAAAATCTTTTTCTAAAAGCCTTATAAACTCAAACTCTTTCATTAATAATTTCCATAAGTTTTAAAGCATCATCATAAGGTTTTTTAGATGCACAAAGATATGATGAAACAGCTAACCCTGTAACCTGTGATGAAAGCACATCTTTTGCATTTATGCTGTTAATACCGCCTATTGCAACAGCAGGAATCTTTAACATACTATTTAATGAAAATATACCCTCTGCCCCTAAAACTGCCCTGTGGTCTTTTTTTGTGGAAGTATCAGTATATGGCCCAATACCTGCATAATCTGCGTAATCATTAGCAAGTAATACATCATCTTCATTATTACAGGAATAACCTAAAATCAAACCTTTATTATTTTGCCTAATCTCTTTAATATGGCCGTCTTTATAACTTAAATGAAGCCCGTCTGCACCTAATTTTAATGCAAGCTCTAAACTATCATTCATTATAAATAACGCATTATAATCTGATGTGATTTTTCTAACGATTTGTGCTGTTTTGATTTTTTCTTCATAAGGCTGATATTTGTTTCGCAGCTGTACAACACCTGCACCTGCACTTAAAACTTCCTTTAAAAATTCATCTAAAGGAAGTTTAAGCATATCTGTTTCTAATACAATATAGAGTTTTAAACAAGATGATAAATTCATCACTCCAGCTCAACAAATATCTTTGCTATATTTTTATTTTTACTGCTGTCTACTGCAACAACAGGGTATAATTTGCCGTCTTTTCTAACAGAATATTTTTTCAACATATTTTTTGGAGGGAAGATTATTTCATAGCCTCTGTCATCGCCGTCATTTGACCTTAAATCATCAGGAAACCAGCCTTTAAAGTTAATAGCTATATTATAATCTTTTACCTGTGCACTAAAAAGTTTTACAAACACTACTTTTGAGCCATCTAGTATTCTTATACTATCCCCGTTCTTAACATATACATCTTTGTTATTTATAAGCAGATGAAAATATTTTTCACCGGGCTCTATTTTTGTAAGTTTTTCTTCATGCTTTGTAATATTATTAAGCTTTTGTTGTTCCACTTGAACTTCTATTTCTTCTTGATGAACTTTTTGTTCAACTACTTTTTCTGCTTTTTTAACTTTTGGTTCAACTGCTTTTATTTTCACTTCACCCATAACAATATTATCTTTTCTAAAAATGATTTTATTGTTTTTAGTAACAGTATATTCTTTATCAATATCATTTAAGTTACCAAAATTCATAATATCACATGTTAAACCGCGTTTATGGTTTGCAAATATCTCCGTTACTTTTATGGTTGAACCTTTTTCTACTGTAATCTCCTTACCACCACGTATAAATTTTTCCATATCACCTGTTTTTATAACAGCACCAACAAATTCAGGTTTATATGTATGAGTATTTGGATACTCTATTTCAATACCTAAATTTTTCATAAACTCATTAATCACATAGTTATGGTAAAGCACGTTTTTATCAAGCTTCATATTTTTAGAGCCTTCTATACCAAAAGCAGGTATACATAAATCAGCTACCGCATACCATGTGGCAGACTTTCTCATCCCTTTAAATCGTGTTGTGCTTTTACTTGTTTCTGTATTAAAATAATGTTTTTTAGGGTCATCATCTGGAATTTTAGCATTAGCTGCATCCATTGCTTTTCTAGCCATTTCACCAAGTTTTAACACTCTGCCGTCTTTACAGGTATATTCTTCTTCATCCACAATAACTGAATAGCCAAACCTATCAGGGCTTTTATGCCAGCTAATATGTTCTGGATAATGGTAGCCCCAGCCGTCATGCAGGTTTAAAAACATATCTGATTCTTTCATATATTCTTTGATTTTATTTACAATATCACCCTGCCAGTCATCTGGAGCCTGTTCAAAAAGCCTGTTCATATCCACGCCTTTTACTTCCCTGTTATAAAGCATAATAGAATAAAAATTTGTACGTGGTATAACTATTAAATTACCTTTTTCAAGCTTTATGTCAGCATATGAATCAGCAGATAAAAAGCCACCGGGCTCATCTCCTTGTATGCCGCCAATAATCAGCATTGTAGGGCCATCCTGCCTGCCATATATTTTATAAACTTCTAATTCATGGTTTGTGCCTTTAAAAAAAACTTCCCTTTCTGTAGAAGGTCTTGTAACAGCAAAACTATAATCAATAAATGAAAATAATATTATTACTAAAAAAGCAAATACTCTCAAATTCCTCTCCATGTTTCAGACTTAATCTTAAAAAACGCTGGACAGCCTGAAAGTTTTAATGTTTTTATTCCTTTATCTTTTACACTGCCTGAAGAATATTCCTGCATAAATTCAACAGTATATACTCCTTTTGAATAATACCATTTAATATTAGAAATATTTAATGTTATAGGTATATTTTGTGCAAAAATGGCAGATTTTTTCTCTTTCCATTTTAAATAATTATCTCTTCCTGATTTAAAAGTTAAATCATAATTTTCCATATATTTATCAATATCTTGAGATTTCCATGAAGAAGCCCAGTTATTAACAAATGCTTTTATCTCATTATCTAAAAACGAAGCTGAAGTAACAGGTTTTGAACGCACTTCCTCACTTATTAATTTTAAACTGCCGTTTTCATCAATAAAATAATATCTTTTATTAGTAAAAGTTGTTAAGTTTGGTGCACAGTAAAACTGCTCTGTATCTACAACTGCATATTTTTCATCTTTTATGAAATATTTTGTATTCATATTTCTAATATCTTTTTGTGGGTAGATATCCATAAGGGTTGTTTTTGTTGCAGTGTATGCTTTTTTAGTTGTTCCACCAAAAGTTTTAAAATTTGTATGGACTGCATCTCTAAATGCCTGCTTATTATTTTTTTCCCATGCAGTCATAAAATCATTAAATGCTTTTTCCACCTTTGATTTTGTGCTTTCATAATTATACTCATCTGTATACATTAATTTTTCTGCAATAATAGTAGGTGTGGTTACTTTTATATTTTTAAAAAGCGTGTTAAAATGAGTGTTATTCATAGCAACACAACCTTGAGTATATGTTTTATCTAAATCTGGTTTAACGCCGTGCAGCCATATACCGCCGCCAGTTTTTTTCTCTATTCTATCCACCATATTTGGATAGTTTAATGGGAAAGAGCCAGCCCCATATATTAACGCATAATCGCCATATCTTTTTACAAGCTCATCACCTGAAGAATATGATAATACATAATATACGCCTTCTGGAGTTTTCTCATCACCCCTTTTAATCTTATTACCGTCAACCCTGCCTGTAAGAATAGGAAATTCTTCTAAAACTTCCATATCATTTCCTTTAAGGCGTGCAATATACAATCTTTTTAATGATTTATCCACAAGTACAACATTAGTTTCTTCTGCACCATTACCAGATAAATTAGCAATAGTGTTTTTCCCAAGCCTGCTTTTAGCCTCTGGTGCTTGGTTTTCAATTACTTCTTTAGATACATCTTCTTTTTTTACTTTTGCATCTTCTGGCACTTGTTCATAACCATAACTTATGGAAGATGAAACAAAAAGAATGCATAATATTGCATAAATTATTCTCATTCTTATCACCATTCTATATTTTTTCCATATAAAAAATATCTATCCAGCTTATTTTTTATAGTATTTTCTATTTTTTTACCATACCCTACAGGTATATTGTTATAATATAAAAGTTCGTTATTATAATTATCATTGCAGGATATGTCAAACCCTTTCATATAATTTTTGCTAAATTCATAAGAAATATTATATTTCATATTTTCTTTTGTATAATTTCCAAGCTCCCAAACACTTTGACATGTTGGCTCATATATTTTACCAGTATCCTTATATAAATTTAGCCCACGCCTTTTAAAACGTATGTTTTTAAATATTTCTGGTGCTGTTTCAATATAGCCTTTTCTATCCACTTCTTTTATACTTATATGGTCATGGCTATATTCTGGAAAATATTTTTTAAAAAATTCTTCCTCTTTTTTACTTAATTTTGTATGTATGAAATCATAGGGTATTAGCTCGCCTTTTTTAGCAATAGCTGCAGCAAAAAAGCCGTCTATATTATCTTTATCTGGCATAATGCGTGCAACATTTTCATCTATCTCATCTATTCCTG
Source organism: uncultured Mucispirillum sp. (assembly GCA_944324495.1). Taxonomy (GTDB): domain Bacteria; phylum Chrysiogenota; class Deferribacteres; order Deferribacterales; family Mucispirillaceae; genus Mucispirillum. Next base: position 25,498 of record CALUWN010000020.1, read on the forward strand.
AAAGACCTTTGCCATATTCTTTTCCACATGGTAAAAGATAGGCATCAGAAAATTCATCTAATAATTTTTTTACAACCATTTCATTTTCTTCTAAACTTAAAGTGCAGGTAGAATAAACAAGCACACCGCCAGATTTTAAACAAGAAAAGGCAGATTTTATTAATTGAAATTGAAGTTCAGCCATACGGCATACAAGCTCTTTGCCCCATGAAGCCTGCACTGTTTTATTACGAAATATTTTATTTTCATTGGAGCAAGGAGCATCAAGCAAAATACCATCAAAAGAATTTTCAAAATATTTTGGCAAAAGCCTGCCATCAAGGGATATGGTTTTTACATTATATGCACCGTATTTTTCCAAATTAAAATGAAGTGATTTTAACCTGCTTGATGATATTTCATTGGCAACTATCACACCTTTTCTATTTGTCATATCAGAAAGGGCACAAGTTTTACCACCGGGGGCAGATGATACATCAAGCATAACAGGGTTTTGCCCCATATAAGACATTAATATTTTAGCAGGTGCTAAAGATGACGGGTTCATAATATATGCACCACCTGTTTGAAACGTGATGCTTTCTACTATATTTTCTTTTTCTTCCACCACTTTATACATATTTTCATACTGACTAAGGCTTTCAAGACTGCTTATGCTTTCTAGCTCCTGCATATAATCAATATTTCTGCATTTGCTTAAACGTATATGGCGAGCTTTCGGGCATGACAGCCCATATTCAAACTCATCATATCTATCTTTTAAAAGTGGTTTATATTCTTTTCTAAAAAGTTCAAGCCAATTATTTTCCATAGCATACACCATATTAAATTAATAAAATTTATGCAAGGAAAAAAGTAAGTTAATGTGTATTATAACTTTAAATTTATACTACACCCATACAATTTTTTATTTGCATTTTTAATATAATACATATATATTATATTAAAATATATTAAAATGTGGGTGTGTTATGGAATATTCAACTATTAGCGTTAGAATTGATAAAGAAAACAAACAAGCCTTTGATAAGTTTTGTAATGATGTTGGTATGAATACATCTACTGCAATATCATTATTTATAAAAGCAGTATTGCGAAATAACTGCATACCATTTGAAATATCTACAGACCCATTTTATTCAAAATCAAACATGGAACATTTAAAAAGAGGTATCTCTGCAATTAATGAAGGAAAAGGCAGAGAACATGATTTAATTGAAGAGTAATACATTACAATAAACACTTAACTTTATCAAATTTATATCCAAATAAAAAGTAAATTCAATTTTATTTGACATTTTATAATCTTTTATTATATTCTTTTTTAATAAATTTTAGGGGAGTTTCTTATTAATAAGATATATGAATATTTAGCACTTAAACACATTAAGGGTTTAAGTGATGTTGTAATACACACTATTTTAGAAAACCGTGGCACTATTTCTGGTATATTTAATGAAAGGGCAGATTTCTTCTATGGCTCAAATATACAAAGTGCTGTTGCTGAAAAAATATATAACCAAGCATTTAACGAACAGGCAGTTGAAAGTATTATTGAATGTACTAAAAACGAAGGTATAGAAATAATTACTTTAGAAGATGAAAAATACCCTGCACTTTTAAAAGAAATATATGCTCCACCTGCTTTGCTTTTTGTAAAAGGTAATGTGGAATGCTTAAATAATGTATCAGTTGGTATAGTAGGCTCTAGAAACTGCTCATCTCAAGCAGAAAAATTTACTTATAAACTATCAAAAGAATTAGCAGAAGTAGGCATTACTGTTGTAAGCGGTTTTGCTTACGGTATAGATATTGCTTCTCATCTTGGAGCAATTGAAAAAGGTGCTACAGCCTGCGTGCTTGGCAGTGGTCTTTTTCAGATATACCCTAAAAACCATATGAAATATATTGATAAAATAATTAATATGGGTGGCTGTTTGATTAGTGAATTTATGCCAGATGAAATGCCACTTCCTAAAAATTTTCCTAGAAGAAATAGAATTATTTCAGGTCTTTCAAAAGTAATAGCAGTTATTGAAGCAAGTAAACGAAGTGGCTCGCTTATTACCTGCCGTTTTGCTTTGGAGCAAAATAGAGAGATTTTTGCAGTGCCAGCTTTTCCCAGTGGCAGAAACAGTGCTACAAACTCACTTTTAAGGGACGGTGCAAAATTTTTAGAAACATCTCTTGACATAATAAGCGAATTACAATATGACTTAAAAGTTGAGCTTAATACAACTTGCCACGCACCTAAAAGCAATATTAATATAGAAGATGAAGATTGTAGAAAAATATATGATACTCTTGCAATTGAGCCTTTATCTTTAAATAATATATGTATAAAATTAGATATGGATGTGGTTAGAGCCATGAGTGCGTTAGCTGCTTTAGAGCTTGATGGTTTAATAGAAAAGTTAGTTGATGAAAAATATACAATAAATAATATATAGATGGTTAGCAATATGAATCTTGTAATTGTGGAATCGCCTGCTAAGGCTAAAACTATTGAGAAATATCTTGGTAATGACTATAAAGTTATTGCCAGTGTTGGTCATATTATAGACCTGCCTGCCAGTGAACTTGGTGTGGATATTGAACATAACTTTGAGCCCAAATATATTGTGATTGAAGGTAAAGAAAAAGTTATTTCCGCCCTTAAAAGTAATGCTAAAAAAGCAGATGCAATATACCTTGCCCCTGACCCTGATAGAGAGGGGGAAGCTATTGCATGGCATATTGCAAGCCAGATAGATAAAAATAAACCTGTAAAACGTGTACTTTTTAATGAGATTACTAAAAAAGGTATTCTTGATGGTATTAATAACCCGGGCGATATTAATATGAACAGGGTTAATGCACAGCAGTCAAGAAGGATACTGGATAGACTTGTGGGTTACCTTGTAAGCCCGCTTTTATGGAAACCTTTAAAGTATGGTTTATCTGCCGGACGTGTTCAGTCTGTTGCATTAAGGTTAATATGTGAACGAGAAGAAGAAATAGAAAGATTTATACCTGTTGAATCTTGGAGCATTAATGCTGATTTTTTAATACAAGGTGCAAAATCTGCTGAAAAAGGTACATTAAAAGCTAAGCTTGATAAAATAGGTGGCAAAAAGGCTGAGATTAAAACAGAAGCAGAAGCTGATGCTGTTTTAAAAAGCCTGCCGAAAGATTTTAAAGTTAGCGATGTGGAAGAAAAAGCAGTTAAGCAGTCCCCTGCTGAGCCGTTTATTACTTCCCGTATGCAGCAGGAAGCTATTAGAAAGCTTGGCTTTACTTCTAAAAAGACAATGTCTGTTGCTCAAAGCCTTTATGAAGGTGTGGAAATTGCAGAAGGCCCTGTGGGTTTAATTACATATATGAGAACAGACTCTACTCGTATTGCTCCAGAAGCTATAGAGCAGGCTCAAAAATTTATTGCTGAAACCTATGGGGAAGAATATATTGCAAAAACTAAAAAGATAGCTAAAAAAAGCAATAATAATGTGCAGGATGCCCACGAAGCAATACGCCCTACTTCAGTATTAAGAACTCCTGAAGCTATTAAAAAATACTTAACTACAGACCAGTATAAGCTTTATAAACTTATTTGGGAACGTTTTGTTGCAAGCCAGATGAGCGAAGCAGTTTATAACCAAACTGTTGTACGCCTTGCAGGTGATAAATATGAATTTAAAGCAACAGCTAGAGTGCTTGCTTTTGCTGGTTTTACAAAACTCTATCTTGAAAGTAAAGAAGAAGATGTGAAAAATGATGAAGATGATGAAACTACAATCTCTTTTAAAATAACAAAAGATACACCAGCATTAAGAGATAAAACAGAGAAAAAGCAGCATTTTACTCAAAGCCCGCCAAGATATACTGAAGCAACATTAGTCAAAACACTAGAACAGCAGGGAATAGGCAGACCTTCCACATATGCTGCTATTATCTCTACTATTGTAGACAGGAAATATACAGAGTTAATAGAAAAGAAATTTCACCCAACTGAGCTTGGAAGAATAGTTAATAAAATATTAATAGAAAACTTTCCTAAAATATTTGAAGTAAAATTTACTGCAAATATGGAAAAAGAGTTAGACCAAATAGAAGACGGCAGCCAAAACTGGCACAATGTATTATCATCTTTTTATAAAAGTTTTGATAAAGAATTAAAAGCTGCCACAGAAGGCAAAATATCTGCTAATTTAGAAACTAATAAAAAATGCCCAATATGTAACAGCGACTTAGTTATAAAAATGGGTAAAAACGGTGCTTTTATTGCCTGCACTCAGTATCCAGAATGTAAGTTTACTTCTAACTTTAAGCGTAGTGAAAAAGGCGAAATAGAGCTGGTGGAAGATAAACAGTTTGAAGGCTCTGGGTTAATATGTGAAAAATGTGGGGCGGAGCTTGTTTATAAAAAAACAAGATTTGGTGAAGTTATCGCCTGCCCTAATTACCCAGAATGTAAAAATATTAAGAACTTTTTAAGGTATCCTGATGGCTCTGTTAAAATATTGGAGCAGGGAGAAAAACTTGATATAAAATGCCCAGAATGTTCTAAAGATTTAGTATTAAAATCTGGTAAAAATGGTATATTTGCAGCCTGCTCTGGATACCCAGAGTGTAAATACACTGCTAATATTGAAATGAAAGAAGATGGAAAAATTGGGGTAAAGGCAGCACCAAGTAACGAAAGTAATGAAGTTTGCGAAAAATGTGGCAAACCTATGGTTGTAAAAAGAAGCTTCAGGGGTGCATTTTTAGCCTGCTCTGGTTACCCAGACTGCAAAAATACTAAGCCTTTAAAGAAAAAAGATTAGGGTGAGTAAGTGGCAGAATATGATGTAATAATTGCAGGTGCTGGCTTGGCAGGCAGTGAAGCAGCTTATCAGCTTGCAAGATATGGTTATAAAGTTAAGCTTATTGAGATGCGACCTAAGAAAACAACTCCCGCCCATGAAAGTGATAAATTTGCAGAACTTGTTTGCTCTAACAGTTTAAAATCTATTGATGATACTACTTCAAGCGGGCTTTTAAAAAAAGAGCTTTCCCTTTATAACTCATTTTTAATTGAAACTGCTTATAAATGCAGTGTACCAGCAGGAAACGCATTAGCAGTTGATAGGCACGCTTTTTCAAATATAATAACTGATACTTTAAAAAACCATAAAAATATTGATGTGGTATGTGATGAAGTAAAAGAACTACCACTTGATACTGATATACCGTTTTTAATTGCCACAGGTCCTTTAACTAGTGATGATTTAGCTTCTGATATTAAAGAAAAACTAGGGGGAGCATTATATTTTGCTGATGCCATAAGCCCTATAATAGATGCAGAAAGCATTGATATGGATAAGGGGTATTTTTTAGGCAGATATAATAAAGGCGGCGATGATTACTTTAATATTCCGCTTTCAGAAGAAGAATATAATACTTTTTATGATGATATAATGAACGCTCCAAAAACAGCATTTCATGATTTTGAGGATATTGCATATTTTGAAGGCTGTATGCCTATAGAAGTAATGGCAGGCCGTGGCAGAAATACTCTAGCTTTTGGACCTATGAAGCCTGTTGGTTTAATAGACCCAAAAACAAATAAAACTCCATATGCTGTAATACAGTTACGCAAAGAAAATAAAGATGCAACAGCATTTAATATTGTGGGCTTTCAAACTAAAATGACAATAGGAGCACAAAAAGAAGTATTTAGAAAAATACCTGCTTTAAGGCAGGCAGAATTTTTACGTTTTGGCTCAGTTCATAGAAATACATATATTATAGGTCCAAAACATCTTACAAGATATTTTAATTTTAAAGAAAATAAAAATCTTTTTATTGCAGGTCAAATTACAGGGCTTGAAGGTTATGTGGAATCTATTGCAGGTGGCTTAATTGCAGCACTTCAAATATCACGATTACTTGAAAATAAACCTTTTTATGAACTGCCTAAAAATACAGCTTTAGGCTGCCTTTCTGATTATATTTCAGGAATTTCAGAATTTTCAAGTGGTAAAAAATACAGCCCGTCAAACTTTCATTTGGGAATGCTTGCTCCTCTTGAAAAAAGAGTAAAAGATAAAAAACTTAAAAAACAAATGCAGGTAGATATTGCATATAATACTACAAAAAGTTTTTATGAAAGTGATGTATGGAAATAGATAATGCAATAGAAGAATTTATAAATTTTATAAGAGTAGAAAGGCAGTACAGTAATCATTCTATTACAGCTTATGCAAAAGATTTAAGCGAACTTGCTATTTATATTGATGAAGAAAAGCTTGGCAGTAATATAAAGGTGGTAGATTTTTATGTACTTCGTGGTTTTATTACTACTTTATATGATAAAGAGCTTTCAAAATCCAGCATTGAAAGGAAAATATCCACCTTAAAATCATTTTTCAAGTTTTTATACAGACGTGGCATAATTGAAGATAACCCTGCTAGAATGTTAAAATTTCCTAAAAAAGAAAAATATCTGCCAAATGTATTTAATGTGGATGATATTTTTACACTTTTAGACCTGCCGGATAAATCTACCCCTATGGGTATGCGGGATGCTTTAATATTAGAGCTATTATACGGCACAGGCGTCCGTGTTTCTGAACTTGTGGGGCTTGATAGAAACGCAGTTGACTTAAACGGTATGCGTATACTTGTACGTGGTAAAGGCAAAAAGGAAAGGATTGTGCCACTTGCCCCAGAATTAATATCTTTAATAAAAGATTATTATAAAGTAATGTATAATATAGTAAGTGAAGGAAGAGTAGTAGAAAGCGATGCTTTAATTATAAACAGGCTTGGCACCCGCATGACAGATAGAACTATTCGCCGAGTAGTAGAAGCATATCTGAAAAAAGCAGGGCTTCCCCTTGATTATTCGCCCCACTCTTTTAGGCATACATTTGCCACCCATTTACTTGAAGGCGGAGCAGATTTAAGGTCAATACAAGAGCTTTTAGGCCATGAATCCCTTGCTACAACTCAAAAATATACCCATTCTGATTTAGCCTCCCTTTTAAAAGTTTATGATGATACTCACCCTATGGCTAAAAAAAATAAATAAAACAATAAAACTTCTCTTTTTTAAAAAAACTGCTTCACCCCCATTTTTTATTAAAAAATGCTATAACTACTTGATAATATATGTAAAAATAGAAATAATTGTAATAACTGTCATTCAGAACCTACGATAGTAGGCGAAGCAGTTTCTTTTAACCTTTTTAATTGTATAGGGTTGTAATATTATTAATAGATTATTGATATTACTACTGTGTAATATTGAGCGTAAGAAAATGAAATTGTAAACTTAAAAAATATAACAGTTTTAGATATATTAAAAGTATATATAATCTATTAATATCTTACTGCCATATTTTTACCTTTCCATATCTTTACGCCGAAAATCTCAAAAACGTGTAGAAATGTTATATTATCCCTTCGTCTCCAAATTCCATAACCACTCCGTGTTTTTTTCTCCATATGAAATTTGAACTCGCATTACTAATAAAAAACATTAGTAATACTCAAACAAAAATTCCATAACCATTACGCAAAAAACACTGCGTATGAAATAAGTCGCTCAGTGATAATATAACTTTAGCTCCTAAATTTGGATAAAAACTATTAATATTTTACTAACTTTCGCATTCGCTTATAATATTCCAACTAGTAAAAATTATAGACTCTTCGGCTCCACATCAAGGTGACATAAGGTGTTGCAAAAAAATGGGGGTGAAGCAATTTAAAAAAACTGGTGGTACCCCATTTTTATTTTAAAAATTATTATAAGTTATTGTAATATATAATAAAAAGAGTGTTTTTAAATT
>CALUWN010000021.1 GCA_944324495.1 uncultured Mucispirillum sp.
TATATTTAAGATTTTTTGCCTAATGGCTCAGTATCAAGGTGACATAAGGTGTTGCAAAAAAAATGGGGGTGAAGCAGGAGAGGATCTCCTCTTGAAAATAACCCTCCTATATGGTATAATAAGCAGGAAGCCGAATAAAATAATATATAACATTTTATATATTTGCTTTATTAAAAGCTTAGGTCAAATATTTTTATAACTAGAAAAATTAATCATTTTTGGGGGATGTATATGAGAAAACAATATTTACTTTATTTTTTACTTATTCTAATACTTGCTTTTTCCTTTTCTGGCTGTAAAAAATCATATAAATATGAGCCAGCTACAAAAGATGAATTACTTGAACTACTTGATAATGAAAGTATAAATCTTGGTGAAATAAATACTGGTAAAATAACTGATATGGGCAGGTTATTTGCAGCAACTTCAAGAACTAATTTTGAAGGCATAGGCTTATGGGATACATCAAATGTTACAAATATGGATTCTATGTTTGCAGGTGCACTTTCATTTAATGAAGATATCAGCTCATGGGATACTTCAAAAGTTACAAATATGAATGCTATGTTTTCATATGCAGAATCATTTAATCAAAATATTAGTTCGTGGGATGTTTCTAATGTTACAGATATGGGTCATATGTTTTTAGGTGCTGAAAGCTTTAATCAAAATATAGGCTCTTGGAATGTATCAAAAGTAGAAAATATGTATGAAATGTTTTCAGATGCAATAAATTTTAATCAAGATATAAGTAAATGGAATGTATCTAATGTTATTAGTATGGGTGCTATGTTTTATGAAGCAGCAGAATTCAGCCAAGACTTAAACAGCTGGAAAATAAATAAACTTGCTGATACTGAATATATGTTTTACGGCAGTAAAATGTATAAAGAAAATAAGCTGCCATCATGGTATAATAAATTTTAAAAGTTATTAATAAATATAAGCTCATTACTAATATATATAGTAGTGAGCTTTTTTATTTTAAATCATAGTAAATATTAAAGTAGTATAATCTTTTTTGGGGTTAGGCTTTTATATGAAAAAAATATATGTGCTTATGATAATTTCAATTATTGCTACTATATTTGTGGTTTTAAGCCTGAACTTTAAATTTACTCCAAAAGATAAATCTCAGCTTATAAAACTTATTAATAAAGAATACATCAGCCTTGAAGATATTGATGTATCAAATATTACAGATATGAGCCGTCTTTTTCTAGCAAGCTCAAGAAAAGATTTTTCAGGTATAGAAAACTGGAATGTATCTAATGTTGTAAATATGTATGCTATGTTTAAAGGTGCAATATATTTTAATGAAGATATTAGTATGTGGGATACATCTAATGTTCTAAATATGGCAGAAATGTTTGAAAGTGCATACAGTTTTAACCAAAATATTGGTTTATGGAATACATCAAATGTAAGAAGTATGGCAAGAATGTTTGCCCGTGCTGAAAACTTTAATCAAGATATTGGTGCATGGAATACATCCAATGTAGTTGATATGCAGTCTATGTTTTATAATGCTATATCCTTTAACCAAAATATTGGTGCATGGGATACATCCCAAGTGGAAACTCTAGCCTCCATGTTTGAAATGGCAGATAGTTTTAATCAAGATATAAGTAAATGGAACGTATCAAATGTGCGTGATATGTCTAATATGTTTTTTTTGGCAGTTAAATTTAACCAAAATATTGGCTCATGGAATGTATCAAAAGTCAGCAGTATGGAAGGAATGTTTTTTGGAGCAGCTGATTTTAATGCTGATATATCTTCGTGGAATACATCAAGTGTTGAGAGTATGTCATATATGTTTTATAATGCTTACAGCTTTAATTATAATTTATCCAACTGGAAAACTAAAAAACTAATTCATAAAGAAAATATGTTTAACGAAAGCCCATTGGAAAAAAATCCTCCTGCTTGGTATAAAAGTAAATAATGCAATAAACCTTGGTTTATCAGTAACTTAAAATATGTTTGTAATATCTTTATGTTATATTTGTTAATGTATTAAAAAACCTTGTACCATAAAAAAAGTAATTATTTATAATAAGTTATAAAATTATCTATTGCAAATTATGGAAAATTAATGTAGTATTGACAAGTTATGCAGTATGGTTTATGTGGTTAATATTGTGGTTAAGATGTATAGAAGTATCAAATGTAGTTTATTTTTGTAGAATAAGGAGCAATTAATGAGTACATTTAGGTCATTTGTTATCAAAGATAATAATGGTAAACTTTTTAGCGATGTAGTATTGGAAAATACAGAAAACTTACCAAAGGGCGAAGTTTTAATTAAGGTAATGTATTCTACAATAAATTCATATGATATACTTTTTTCAAGGGAGAATACGCCATTTCGCAAACCTTCTTTTCCATATACTCCCGGTGTTGATGCGGCAGGGGTAGTTATAGAATCTTCTACGCCTCATTACAGAGAGGGTGATGAAGTTTTAATTTTTGGTAATGGTTTAGGGCAAAGTGTGCCGGGTGGTTTTGGTCAGTTTGTGCGTGTGCCTGAAAGCTGGATAGTAAACCTGCCTACAGGGCTTACAATGATTGATGCTATGACTTTAGGTTCTGACGGTATAGCTGGTGCTATTGCTGTTATGGAGATTATGGCTGCAGGTATCCAGTCCAACTCTAAAGATATTGTGGTTGGTGGTTCTTCTTACGGTATTGGTCTTTTTGCTGTAAACATTTTAAAAATGTGTGGTTATAATGTTACAGCAGTTACTGCTCATTTGGAATATGAAGATTATATCCGTGAAATAGGTGCAGATAAAGTTTTAAGTTTTGAAAAATTTATTGATAAATCAGAAAATCATCTTCTTGAAGATAAATATGTTGCAGGTATTGATACATTAGGTGGTGATGTTTTAAATACTATGGTGCGTTCAGTTAAAGGTGGTGCCACAATTGCTGTATGTGGTGCTGTTTTAAGTGAAAGTTTTTCATCATCATTACTGCCATTAATATTAAGGGGTATTAACCTTGTGGGTGTTGATTCTCTGCACTGTTCTCACAGCCTTAAAAGAGAGGCGCTTTATAAGCTTGCTGGGGACTGGTATATGAAAAACCTTTCCTTCTTATGTAATGAAATATCTATTTTTGAAATACAAGAGTATCTTACTAAAATGAGTGATAACGCTTTAAAAGGAAGGATAGTTATTAACCACGAAGTATAGTTTAAAGCAAGTTTTAGTGGTATTTGATTACAGGCTGGTAGCTTATGGCAGTTATTTTTGCTTTCTTGTTTTTTCTGTTTGTGGCAAATACATCATTTGCTGCTAATGTGGCAGACTTTATAGAGTTTACCCCTATTGCTGCTGTATCTAACGGCTATGCTTTTGGTACATCAGAAATTAAAATAAATAATAGTACATTTTATACATTAAGTTTCAAAAAGGGCAAAGATGTTTTTGCTCTTGTTCCTGATGATATGCTTTATGGTACATATCCTAATCTTGAATATACTGGGCTTGCAATTAATGATAATATGGTTATAGTTGGTGGCAAAGAGAAATCGAAAACAGCCTATCCTTGGGTCTTTTTATTTCAAATACAAAAAGAGCGGGTAGCATTTTTAGATATAATAAGTGCAGCTATAGTAAATGATTATGTATTTAATTTTGAATATCAGCTTCCAGATATTCACGCACCAAAAAATATCCAAGATTTAGACAAAGACGGCATAAAAGAGTTTGGGTTAGATTTTTATGAGCTAGGTGTTAATATTTTTATAGAAGTGCATAATGATGGTTTAAAAATAGATTATTCAAATCCAATATATAATCAAAGGTTTAATTCTCTTGATACAATAAATGAAAAAGATGATTTCCAGTTTATGCAGTATTTGGTATACGGAACTCTTGCAAAAAGGCTGGATAATAAGCAGTCAGATAAAATGTATGTGGGCTATATTCGTGAGTCCAACTATAAGCTAAAACAGCTTATTACTAATGTAAGGCGTATAAAAGAGTTTGCAGTAGAATATAAAGTTGCTAATAATGTAATGGAATATTTAATGTGGGATATGGAGCAGGAAGCCCTTTTTAACCTGCTTGATAAAAAGGGTAATTCTACAGAGTTTAAGCAGAGAATACTTTTGCTTGATGAGCAGTTAAAGCTTTTAAAAATAGATGAAGTTATTCTAAATGATTTATCCACATATATTGGTGGGTATTTAAGTGATAAAGAGTTTGCAGATATTTTAACCCGAGCAGTTGTTCCAATTTATAAAGATATTAAATTAATGCTTTCAAACATATTAACTCTTGATAATATTTTACATAAATATGGTTACAAAATAATATATTTAAAAGCAAGTATATAATAAATTAGAAGTAGTATATATTATAAATCAGCATAATATATTTATAATTTAACAAAAGCATAGGAAATGACAGCTTTATTTCACCACTCCAGCCTTGAAAATAATCTTCCTGTATGGTATAGAAGTAAATAATATTTAGTATACAGCTGTATAGTTATTCGTTTTTAATATGTATGTATTGGGGTAAATATGGTAAAAACAGACAGAATAGCAGTTTTTTTTATAATTTTAGCAGGTTTATATTATTCATGGAATGCTTATGTGATTCCTGTGCGGGCAGATGAGGCATTTTTGTTTTTAAAAAGTACTGGTTATTCTTGGCAGACTATAGCACCTGCCTCTATTATGGAATTTATTATTAAAGGTTTTACGTTGTTAGACAGCACATCTCTTAATTTGCGTATGCCTTCAATAATATTTGTTTCGCTTAGTGCTTTACTTATTTTTCAGCATACTTTTTTTCTTGCTGGAAGAAATGGTGCATGGTTTAGTATGATATTGTTTTTTGTAATGCCTTCTGTTACATATTCTTATATGTCAGCATCATCGCCATCTCTTTTCATTTTTGCTGCTGCTTTATATATTTATTCTATGTATATGGTGCAGGATGAAAAGGATGCACATATTAAATATTATATTTGGGCATCAATTGCTCAGTTTCTATTAATAAGCACTCATTACACAGGTATCTTATTTATTATTCTGCCATTTATATATTTATTTTTTAATAAAGAGCTTATAAAAAATAAAAAATATATGATTACAGCCATTTTAGGTGTATGCTATACGGTGATTTTATTTTTATTACACTTTTTAAATGTTTTTGATTTTTTTTATAAATACCCAATATATGTTACAGAAAAAAATCTTTTTATATATCTTTTACTTTTCATAGTATATATGCCTTTTTTTTATATTATATTTATTGCAGTAAAGGATAGAAAAATAGATGATAAGGTTAAATTTTTATTTGTTTCATCAGTATTTTTATGTGTTTTTTCAATTCTTTTTAATTTAAACCCAGTGCATGATATACGTTTTACTGCTGCTTTTATGGTACCTGCTGTAATTTTAGCAGGATATTTTTATGAAATGTATGGATATAAAATACTGCTTGCCTTTATTACTACAATCTTAGTGATTGTATCAGCTTATACCAATATTTCTAAAACTTCAGAACTTACTCCAAAATATATGGAAAATACAAGGCTTTATGAATCTATACGTCTTTCTCTTCAAGACTTGGTATCATATGGAGATAGTATTTATTCGTTTCATGCAGGGCTTTCTTCAGTTTTAGCGTATAATTCATTTCCATTTGTGGAGGCCTGCACTTTAGATGAATGTAAAGGGAATGCAGGAGTATTTATATCTACTAAAAAAGAAGAAAATTTAGATAAATATTTCCATGATGTAAAAGAAGTAAACATATACAGGGCAATGTCACTTGAAAGAAAAGAGATTACAAAGCTCTATTTTTATAATGTAAACGGATTAAAAACAGAGCATAATAAAAATAATAAGTTTAATGTGATGCCATAGTTTTTTTGTATGATATATAAAAAACATTTTAGGTAAAAGCCACTATACTTATTGCAAATATAGTGGCTGTTTTGTTTATAAAAAATAAGATTATTTAAGATATAATTAAGCTTTAAAGCAAAAAGTTGCCAGCTTATATTTTTATGTATATGGAAATGAAATCTATATACAGCAAATGGCAAACCTTAAATTATGCCATCATTGAAATAAGTGAGCCTGCCACCTGCATTAATGCATTAGCATTTTTTATAGGTGACATACCAGCATTAGAAAATGCCTGATAAAGACCACTGCCTGCCACATTTACCTGTGGAATATTTACTGAGTCAGATTTAAGTGACTGAGTATTCATTTTTGGTGCAGTATCAACTGTAACAGGTGCTTTATTTTCTGTTTTTGAATTTTCAGATGAAGCAGGGGAGGAAGTAGAGTTTTCAGTAGTAGTGGCAGTAGTTTTTTCACTATTTGTATTTATTTTTTCACTCATTAATTCTTTTCTAGCACTAGCCATCATCTGCCTTGCCTGTGAAGCAACTGCTTTATCCTGCCCTGATGGTTCTGCTGGAGCAAGGGCAGCTTTAAGGATAACCTGTGCTTTATTAATAGTAGCCTGTGGGTCGCCTTCAACTGCGGAAGTATCAATACTTACTTCGCCACCTACTGCGTATTTTTTACCGTCTGGCCCTGTTTGGTAGTCATACCTTGCACCACCTCTAACGTATGAGCCACCTGCAGCAATATGAGCCTGCTCATGAGCTCTTACTTCTGTATCTCTAGCTTTTAATTCTTCTACTTGTTTTTGCTCTTCTTCAGTTAATGCTTTCTCGCCAGTATTAGTGGTCTGCTGTTTTTGAGCTGACTGAGCTGTTTGGCTAGACTTTGCTGTTTGGCTGTTTTGTGCTTGTTTATCCTGATTTAAAGCAGAAAGCATTTCTTCACCAGTATACACAGGAGCGTTACTTGAAGCATTGTTTTGAGTAGAATTATTACTTGAAGTGTTTTGTTGGTTTACTGCATAACTATTTGGTGTTGCTTGAATTTGAGTATTATTTTCATCAACCTGTTGAACTTGTGCCAGAGCAGAAGCACTGCTTACATTAGCAGCTTCATTAGAAGCAGGTTTTGTGGAAATAGTCGGAATATAATAGTTAGTGTTGTTTAAAGCTGAAACACTCATTTACTCACCTTTTAATTTATGGAGTAACCAGACGTGCTGCCTTAATAACACCAATATAGATTATACTTTAGCATAATATATATACTTTAAATAAAATATGCAAGTGCTTTTTTATATCATTATATATAATTATATTTTTCAATGATGAAATTATTTGAATATGATTATTTTTTAAGCAAATAAAAGTAGAACAAATGTAGCATTTTTCTAAGTATATTAAGAAAAATTTATAGTTTTTAAAAAAAATTTTTATATTTTTTTAATATTTAGAGTATAAATTAATCTTACTGCTATATCTCATTGATAATCAAATAAAAAATATATTTAATTTATAGTATTTTTAACTAATACTAAATTAGTAATAATTAAAATATAATTTTTTATCCATATTAAACATTAAAATATAATGTATAATTTGTATAATAAATTAAATAATAATATTTTTAATATAATATAATATTTATGAATTTAATTAAATTGCTTGACTAATCATTAAAAATTTATTACAAATGGGAAGAGATGGCATAATATGTATTAAAATGTCATAAAATGTATGAAGGTAAATAAGTGGGATTTTCAGGCAACTATCTTAACAAATTTGATGATGCTGGGCGTTTAAGTCTTCCTGCGAAGATGCGGGAGGAGTTGCGTGCAAATTTCGGTAGTGATGCTTTAATGGCATATTGTGTTGCTGGAGTAGTAAAAATCCACCCTAAAAGTGCATATGATGCAAAAATGAAAGCAATGTTTGAATCTGCTAAGGTTAATCCAGATGCTTACAAATTATTTAGAAAATTAAATGCTTCTGCTTACGCTGTTGAGATAAATAGCTCTGGCAGAATGAATATACCTGCTCAAATACGTAATGCTGCTTCATTAGGTGATGAGTGTTATGTTATTGGAGCTTACGATGTTATTGAGCTTTGGAATAAAGAAAAATGGGATAAAGAAAATGCTGAGGTTGATTTATCCCTTGAAGAAAATGCTGCTATCTTATCAGGGTTTATGGATATGATTATTTAGGGGTAGCTATGCATATCTCTGTATTATACCATGAATTAATAGATAGTTTAAATGTATCACCTAATGGTACATATGTGGACTGCACTGGCGGTGGAGGCGGTCATGCTGCTTTAACATTAGAAAAACTTTCTGATAATGGCAGGCTTATTATTTTAGATAGAGATGTAGATGCAGTTGCAAGGCTCAATGAAAAATTTGCTGATGATAAAAGAGTTATTATAGTTCACAGCAATTTTGCAGATATTGATAAGGCACTACATAATTTGGGGATTGAGAAGGTAGAGGGAGTATATGCTGATTTTGGTGTATCATCATTTCAGCTTCAAGACGGCAGTCGCGGTTTTTCCTTTAGAAAAGACGGCCCAATTGATATGAGAATGGATACATCTAGTGGAGAGCCAGTAAGTGAAGTAGTCAACACTTTTTCTGAAAGCAACCTTTCTACAATCATTTACAAATATGGTGAAGAGCGGTTTGCCCGTAATATTGCAAAAGCAATAGTTACACGCAGGGCAGTAAAACCATTTACTAATACATTAGATTTAGCTGATGTAGTACGGGCTGCTGTCCCTAAAAAATACCATAAAAAAGGGATACATCCTGCTACAAAAACATTTCAAGCTTTTCGTATTTACGTTAATGGGGAGCTTGAAGCAGTGGAAGCATTAATGAGTAAAATTGCTTCCATAATAAAAGAGAAAGGCAGGTTTGCTGCTATTTCTTTCCATTCTTTAGAAGATAGAATTGTAAAGGAATGGCTGCATCAGTACTCTCTTTCATGCATATGCCCTGCTGAATTTCCAGTGTGCGTGTGCAATAAAAAAGCAGAATTTAAAATAATTAATAGAAAACCTATACTGCCTTCAGAAAAAGAGATAGCAGAAAATCCACTTTCAAGAAGTGCAAAACTCAGGGTTGCGGAGCGAGTATAATGAGAGTAATGAGTCAGGAAAGAGTGTCAAACATAGGTATATCTTTAGCCCCAATAATAGTATTTGGAACTCTTTTAATAATATTTTGTATGGCTATACTTATGATATTTCGTCATAAATGTATAGAAGAAGGTTATAAAATATCAGACCTTACTTTAGAGCTTGATAGAAAATCCCTTGAGTATGAAGCTGTATCACAAAGGTATTCAGATACTTTAAGGTGGGAAAGCCTTTATAATAAAGCAAAAGATATGGATTTTATTTTTCCAGTAGGCGGCAGGGTGTACTATGTTCAAAAGTAGCACGATGATAAAATTATTTAGTGTTTTTTCTTTTGTTATATTTGGCATAGTAGTTGCCAAACTTTTTTATTTACAGGTATATGAAAAAGATAAATACACTAAATTAGTTGAAATGCAAAGTGACCCTAAACTTTCTGTTCTTACAGACAGAGGTTATATATATGATAAAGACGGCAGGCTTTTAGCAAGAAATAAAAGTGCAGGCTCATTATATGCTTATAGAAAAAATATTCCTAATAAATATGAGTTTTTTAAAGCCTTGGAAAAAAATGGCATAAGGGTTAGCTCAAAAGCAAAAAAATCCTTAAAAGAAACCGATTCTTTTACATGGATAGCACGGCAGATAGATTTAGCAAAAGCAGTTAAACTATCTGAGGAGATAGAAGGTTTAGAATATTTTGTTGAAGATGCAAGGTTTTACCCACAGGGAAGCTTAATGGCTAACGTTGTGGGTTTTACTGGTTCTGATAATATAGGCAGAAGCGGTATAGAATACTTTTTAAACAACAGGCTTGAAGGAAAGAAAGTAAATATTGCAAGCCTTAGGGATTCAAGAAGAAAAGTTATTCTTTTTGAAGATAAATTAGAGCTTGCGCGCCCTGATACACAAGTATATGTAACAATTTCATCAAGAATACAGGCAGGAGCAGAGCATATATTAAGAGAAGGTGCTAAAAATTTTGGTGCTAAAAATGGCTCTGTTGTAGCAATGGATATTAAAACTGGTGAAATAATTTTGGCAGCAAGCGTTAATGGGTTTGACCCACATAATTACTGGAAATATCAGCCGTCAAGCTGGGTAAACCATGGGTTTAATTACGTATTTGAACCCGGCTCTATTTTTAAAACTGTAGCTTTTAGCTATCTGTATAATTCAAACAAGCTTGATAGAAACAGGCTTATAGATACAAGTAAAAAAATTACCATAGGTAAATACACTTATTCTGATACAAAATACTATGGTACATTAACTGTTGATGAAGTTTTTACTCATTCTAGTAATATTGGTATGACTCAGCTTATTAGGGGAGAAAACTCGAATAGAAAAGGTTTTTATGACTTTTTAGTAAATGCTGGTTTTGGTGAAAAAACAGGGGTTTATGGTGCCAATGAAGAATCTGGCATAGTAAAGCCTGTTGATTTATGGTCTAAAACAAGCCTGACATCTATGGCAATAGGCTATGAAGTACTGGTTACTCCTTTGCAGGTTGTACGTTTTTATGCTGCTGTTGCTAATGATGGTGTTATGGTAAACCCAAAAATTATTTCAAAAATAGTTAAGGGGAATGAAACAGCAATTCCAGAGCATACAGAAAAACAGATTATGTCTAAAGAAACAGCAAGCTATATGCTTGATTTAATGAGGCAGACAGTTGAAGCTGGTACTGGAAAGAAAGCAGATACTGCCCTTACTAAAATTGCAGGAAAAACAGGTACAGCAAGGGTATATGATAATAAAGCAGGTGCATATTCTACACAAAACTATTCAGCAAGTTTTGCAGGAGTTTTCCCCGCAAAAGACCCAAAAATAGCTATGATAGTAGTGTATGAATCACCAAAAAGTTCTATATATGGTGGTTCTACTGCTGCTAATGTTTTTAGGCAGATAGCAGAGTTTGTATCTACTGAAAAACATTATTTTGATGAAGAAATCAAGGTGGTATCAAATGAAAATTAAAGATATAGTTGAAAAATTAGATGTTACCGCCGTTAATTATTTAGGTAAAGAAAATATAGAAGTAGAAAATATTGCTACAGATTCAAGAAACCCTAAAGGTACAATATTTTTTGGCTACCGTGGGGAAAGCTATGATTCTAATAATGATGTAGAAAATATATATAATAAAGGTTTAGCAGAGTTTATAATATCTGAAAAAAAATTAAGTGATAATATTGCTCATGCTGTTATTAAAAATGGCAGGTATATGCTGCCAAAAGCATTTTCAGCCTTTTATGATGAGCCTATGAAAAAATATCGCTCTATGGCAGTAACTGGCACAAACGGAAAAACTACATCCACATATATTATGGATTCTATATTTTCTACAGCAGGCTATAAAACTTGTAGAATAGGTACAACAGGTATAAAAATAGATAATGAATTTATTGAAACAGATAATACAACGCCATCTCCTGCATTAGTATTTTCAAGCCTTAAAAAAGGGCAAGATATGGGCTGCAGTGCTTTTTCCATGGAAGTATCAAGCCATGCGTTAGCTCAAGGAAGAATAAATGGTGCTTTTTTTGAAACAGCTGTTTTTACTAACCTGACAGGCGACCATTTAGATTTTCATAAAGATATGGAACATTATTTCCAAGCAAAAGCACTGCTTTTTACTGATGATTATTCTAAACACAGGGTAGTAAATACAGGGCATGATTATGGTGAAAGGCTGGCAAAATTAGTTAATAAAAACTTAATAACATATAGTGGGTTGAATAATAATGCTGATATTTACCCTGTTAAATATACATCTACAGTTCATGGAATAGATGCAGAAGTTTCTATTTTTGGTAAAACTATGAATATTCATTCATCATTAATAGGTGAATATAACTTAGAGAATATATTAGGTGTAGTAGGTGCAGCTTATTCATTAGGTATTGATATGGATGTAATAGCAAAAGGCATTAATAATCTTAAAAATGTACCGGGCAGGCTTGAAAAATATATGAATAAAAATATTACTGCCTTTATAGATTACGCCCATACTGATGATGCTTTAATTAATGCAATATCATCATTAAAACAGGTAGCAAGTGGCAGAATAATTACAGTTTTTGGTGCAGGAGGGGACAGGGATGCTACAAAAAGACCTCGTATGGCGAAAGCTTCCACATCACTTTCTGATATTACTGTAATTACAAGTGATAACCCGCGTACAGAAGACCCTGAAAAAATTATTGATGATATAGTAAAAGGTGTAGTTGAAGGCAGCACATATTATGTGGAAGTAGACAGGGAAAAAGCAATAGAAAAAGCAGTATCTCTTGCAAAAGAAAAGGATATAATTTTTGTGGCAGGAAAAGGCCATGAAACATACCAAATAATTGGTAAAGAAAAAATCCATTTTGATGATAGAGAAATGGTGCAAAAATACTTGGGGAGGCTTTAATTTGTTAGTTTCTGATATTATTAGGGCTGTGCCTTGTATAAAAAGTAATATAGTTTGTGATAAAGAAATTAACGGCGCATTTTTAGATTCAAGGCTTGTTAAAAAAAATTCTCTTTTTTTTGCAAGTAAAGGCGAAAATGTAGACGGCAACCTTTATGCAGAAAGTGCCATAAATAAAGGTGCAGCTGCTGTTATTATGGATAATATGTCAGAATATGACAAGATAGACGGTAATAAGATATTGGTAAACAATACTTTAGAATATATGCAGGCACTAGGCAGATATAATTTTGAAAGAGTGCATAAAAATAATGTTAGAATTATTGCTGTTACTGGCTCTTTTGGTAAAACTGGTATGAAAGAGATGTTAAAATATATTTTTGAAGAAAATGAAAAAGTATATGCAACAGAAGGCAATAAAAATAATATGCTTGGTGTGCTTTTAACAGGCTGTGGCATAGATGATAATGCAGCAACAATTATTATTGAACTTGGTTCAAATAATTTTGGAGAAATAAAAGAGCTAACTGAAATAGTACGCCCAAATATTGCAATTGTTACAAGTGTGGGGCATGCTCATATTGGCAGGTTTAAAACTTTTGAAAGGCTTATATTTGAAAAAATGAGTATAAGTGACGGTTTAGTTGCAGGTGGAGAGTTTATTATACCTACAAAACTTACTCCGTTTGTGCCAAAAGGTGATTTTAAATTTAGAACATTTGGAGAAAGCGCTCATTCTGGTATAAGAATAACAGAATATAAGCATAATGGAGAATATATTACTTTTAAAACTAACCTTACTAAAAGAGAGTTTAGGCTTAACCACCCATATTTACATGTGGCAGAAAACTCACTATGTGCCATATATGCGGCACTTCTTTGTAATATTAGTGAAGAAAAAATTGCTTCAGGGTTATTAAACTATAAGGCTGCTAAAGGCCATGGCAGTATTGAAAAAATAGGCGATATATTCTTAATAGATGACAGCTATAATGCAGGGTTTGAATCTTTTATAAAAAGTACTGAAAGCCTAAACCTTATTAATATCAGCCCAAAATATGCCATATATGGCGAAATGGGTGAAATAGAAGGCTTTGAAGAAGCTTTTTATAATGAGATTACTCAGCTTGCTTATACTTATAAAGATATTACATTTTTCCTTGTTGGTGAAAACTATCAAAAAGCAAGTAACCTTGAAAATAGAATTATTTTTGCCACAAAAGAAGAATGTATTAAAAAAGTAAAAGAAATAAATTGTGGTGCTATCGTAGTAAAAGCATCACGAGCTAAAAAGTTTGAAGATATAGTTAATGCTATAAAAGAAAAGTAGAAAAGTGAGAGATAGGTATGCTTTATAATTTATTGTACCCATTATCAAGTCAGTTAAGTTTTCTAAACGTATTTCAATATATTACATTTAGAACTATGTTTGCCACATTGACGGCTCTTATTATTACCATGCTTATAGGTAATGTAGTAACAGACCTTTTAAAGAAGTGGAAACTTTCTCAAATTACTAAAGGATATGAGCCAAAACGTCATAAATCAAAAGAGGGCACACCTACTATGGGTGGCATCATGATTATTGGTACAACAGTTTTATCTACCTTATTATGGGCAGATATTACAAACCACTATATTATTCTGCTTTTAATATTATTTGTAGGCTTTGGGTTGGTTGGTTTTGCTGATGATTATATTAAAACAATAAAAAGAAACCCAGAGGGTATGCGTGGTAAAAGTAAACTTTTTTATGAAATACTTCTTTCTACAATTATAGTTTTTTTACTTATACAACTTGATAATTCTGGTAAAGTAACTTCAATTACTCTGCCATTTTTGAAAAATTTTATTATTGACATTAAATGGTTATATGTACCCTTTGCTGTTTTTATAATAGTAGGAACTGCCAATGCAGTAAATTTAACTGACGGCCTTGATGGGCTAGTTACAGTGCCAGCAATCACTGCTTTTGGAGTGTATGGTTTATTTGCTTACATTATGAGTAACTATACATTTACAAGCTACTTATACCTTCCACATCTTCCACAGACTGGTGAGTTAGCAGTATTTTGTGGAGCTATGTTTGGTGCAGGGCTTGGGTTTTTATGGTTTAATACATTTCCTGCTACCATATTTATGGGAGATGTAGGCAGTCTTTCAATAGGCGGTTCACTTGGTTTAATTGCCTGCATGGTAAAACAGGAAATTTTACTTGCCATAGTTGGAGGTTTATTTGTAATGGAAGCATTATCTGTAATATTACAGGTTAGTTACTTTAAAATAACCCATGGTAAAAGGCTTTTTAGAATGGCACCCCTTCATCACCATTTTGAATTAAAAGGCTGGAGCGAACCTAAGATTATTATTAGGTTTTGGATAATTACATTTATATTAGCAATACTTGCTATTAGTACATTAAAATTAAGGTAATATTATGAAAGCAGCTATAATAGGTTATGGAAAAAGCGGTGCGGCAGCATCAAGGCTTTTAAAATTAAAAGGTTATGAGGAAATAGAAATATTTGATGATAAAAACGAAAATTATAAAAATATTTCTGAATATAAAGATGAATATGATGAAGTGGTTGTAAGCCCGGGCATTGATTTAAATAAGTATAAAAATATAAGTGGTAATATTACAAGCGAAATAGAGCTTGCATATAACCATATGGATAAAAATGCAAAAATTATAGGTATTACTGGTACAAACGGCAAATCTACTACTACATTTTTAACAGCACAGATATTAAATAATGCAGGAGTGAAAGCTTGTGCCTGCGGAAATATTGGCTATCCTTTTGGTGAAGCAGTACTTGATAAAGCAGATACTGAAGTATATGTAATAGAGCTTTCAAGTTTTCAAATAGAGCTTTTAAAAAGGTTTAAAGCAGTTGCTGGTTGCATTATAAATGTTACTCAGGACCATTTAGATAGATATGGCACTATGGATAAATATTATGAAGCAAAACTTCTGCTTTTAAATTTTATTGATAAAAAAGGGTTGTTTGTAACAAATACTGATACGGTGATTGTAAATAAAGCAATACTTTATGATTTTCAAGCAAGATATATTGATGATAACTTTAAAAGCTTTCCAAAATTAAACGGAAATATATTAGATTTTGGAAAATTCAATGTAGATTTATCAAAATATAAGCTTTTTGGAAAACATAATATTACTAATCTTTCATTTGCATTAACTATGGCAGATAAAGTGTGTGATTTTAAAGATGATGTAACAAACTTAATCGAAAACTTAACAAGTATGCCTCATAGAACAGAGCTTGTGGCAGAAATTAATGGTGTTAGGTGGATAAACGACTCTAAAGCTACAAATGTAGATTCAGTTTATACTGCTTTAGTAAGTATGAAAAAACCTGCCATATTACTAATTGGTGGCAGAGATAAAAAAAGTGATTACAGACCACTTGCTGATTTAATTAATCAAAATATAAGTAAAATCTGCTATTTTGGTGAAGCAGCAGACTTAATTAAATCACAGTTATCACCACTTTTAAAAGGTGTTGAAGAGGAAAGCTATAAAAGCTTAAAAGAATGTGTGAAAGATTTGGCAGGAAAAGAGAAAGATATTACAATATTATTATCTCCAGCCTGCACGAGTTTTGATGAATTTAAAAGCTATGAAGATAGAGGATATAAATTTAAAGATTATATTCTTGAATATACAAACGGGGATAAGTAGATGATTAATATAAAGGACATACGTTTTCAAATACTTGCCACTTGTGCTGTATTAATAATGATAGGGCTTATATTTATATATAATACAAGTGCAACTCAAGCAATAAGGCTTGAAAAACATGAGCTTTACTTTTTTATAAAACAGTTTATCCATGTAATACTTGGCTTTATTGTACTTATAGTAGCATATAAAATACCATTAGAAATGTATAGAAAATACGTTATGCCTATATTTTTCATAACATTTATACTTTTGGTAGTTGTGCTTTTTATGCCGGGAGCAAATGGAGCAAAAAGGTGGTTACATCTTCCGTTTGTTACATTTCAGCCATCAGAGCTTGCAAAATTTACAGTTGTATTATACCTTGCCCACTATTTAGATAAAAAACATGATAAAATGTGGGATTTTATGAAAGGTTTTTTACCTGCCACATTACTTGTAGGGATACTTGCATCATTAATTATAATTGAGCCAGATTTTGGTACAACAACATTAATAGTTGTGGTAGCTTTTACTATGTTTATAGTAGGTGGGGCAAGAATTACCCATATTTTAGGTATTGTAGGTGTGGTACTTCCTGTAATGGTTGCAGCACTTTTGGCAGGTGAATATAGAAAAGCTCGTATTACAAATTTTATTGACCCATGGCAAGACCCTTACGGTATGGGCTATCAGCTTATACAAAGCCTTACTTCAGTGGGGAGCGGTGGAATATTTGGTAAAGGAATAGGCAATTCAACACAAAAATTGTTTTTCTTACCAGAAGCACATAACGACTTTATATACGCCATAATAGCTGAAGAAACAGGGCTTGTAGGTGCAAGTTTACTGTTTTTAGTAATTATGTTTTTATTTAGAAAAAATTTACAGGCTGCTTTTATGCATGAAGATAAATTTAAAAGACTGCTTATATTTGGTCTTTCATTTTTAATTTTTGTACAAAGTTTTGTACATATATTTGTGGTAATAGGTTTACTTCCTACAAAAGGACTTACACTGCCTTTTGTTTCATATGGTGGTTCTGCATTGGTTGTTACTATGTTTTTCATAGGCGTAATACTTAGAAGTATTGATGAGGTGGAAAAAGCATGAAAGTAATCTTTGCAGGTGGTGGTACAGGCGGTCATTTATATCCAGCTGTTGCAATAAGCGAACAGCTTGTAAAAGCAAATATTGATTTTTACTTTATGGTATCCAATAGAGGTATAGAAAAAAGCATACTTACACCACTTGGTTATGAGTTTGAAGAACAAAATGTATCAGCTTTTATGGGCCAAGGTATATTTGGAAAAATAAAAGCAGTATGCAGTATGTTATCAGCTACTAAAAGGGCTTTAAAAGTAGTGCAAAAAGGTGACAAGGTAGTATTAACTGGTGGGTTTGCAGCAGCACCTTCAGCTATTGCTGCCATATTAAAAGGATGCGATTTATATCTCCATGAGCAAAACAGCGTAATGGGGCTTGTTAATAGAATATTTGCTAAATTTAGCAAAAAAGTATTTTTATCATTTGAAAATACTAAAAATGCAAAAGGTAATACTATTGTTACAGGAAACCCTGTAAGGCAGGCTTTTTATGAAGCTGAGAGAAAAACAGGATATGATAATAATGTATTAATACTAGGTGGCTCGCAAGGCAGCAGAAAAATTAATACATTAGTAAGTAAAAGTATTGATAAATTAATGGAAAATGGTTTTAATATTTCTCATCAGTGCGGTAAAAAACTTTATGATGAAACAATAGATATGTATGGTGATAAATTAGAGATTTATGAAAGCAGAATAAAACTTATGCCATACATAGAAAATGCAGTGGAAGAAATGCAAAAGGCAGATATTATTATATCACGTTCTGGGGCAGGAGCTGTGTTTGAAATAAAAGCATTAAAATGCCCTGCTGTATATATTCCTTTTGCAGGGGCTAGTGAAAACCACCAGTATTATAATGCATTAAATGAAAAAGAGCATGGCAGGTGCATTATAATAGAAGAAAAAGATGCAGAAACTGATGTTTTAGTAAATGCGTTAGTTACTATTAAAGATAATATAGAGCAATATAGAGCTGCTTTTGGAAATGAAGTGCAAAAAAGCAGTGAAATAATTTTTAAAGAATTAGAGTTAGTGTAAAATATATTTGTGGAGTGAGAAAAGTGAATAGTGTATTTGGAAGGTTTTCCCATATTCATTTTGTGGGTATTGGCGGTATCGGTATGAGCGGTATTGCTGAAGTACTTCATAATATGGGGTTTAAAGTAAGCGGTTCAGATATTAGTGAAAATGCTAATGTGAAAATGTTAAGAGATATGGGTATTACCATAAACATAGGACATAAGGAAGAAAACATTGAGGGTGCTGATGTTATAGTTTATACAAGTGCCGCTTCCGATGATAACCCAGAATTAGTTAGGGCTAGACAGGAAAGAAAACCTGTAATTAAACGGGGCGAAATGCTTTCTGAACTTATGAGGCTTAAATACGCTGTTGCAGTAGCTGGTTCTCACGGTAAAACTACTACAACTTCAATGGTGGCAGAAATTGTTAAGGCTGCAAAACTTGACCCAACTATATTAATTGGTGGCAGGCTTAACAGCACAAATAATAACGCAAGTTACGGTAAAAGTAATATAATGGTAGCTGAAGCAGATGAAAGTGACAGGTCATTTTTAATGCTTTATCCTTCTATTGCTATTATTACAAATATTGACCACGAACATATGGAAAGCTATAAAGATTTTGATGATGTAAAGATGAGCTTTACAGAGTTTGCCAATATGGTACCATTTTATGGTGCTTCTGTATTATGTATTGATAATAATAATGTGGCAGATATTATTCCTAATATTACAAAAAGATTTGTAACTTATGGTACAAAAGCTCAAGCTGATATTAGGGCAGTAAATATTAAAAAAGATGGTTTTTCCGTATCTTATGATGTGCAAAAAGAGGGCGAAATATTAGGGCATATTGAAATTATGCTGCCTGGAGACCATATAGTATTAAACTCTCTTGCAGCATTAACTGCTGCTATGGAAATGGGTATTGAATTTGATGTAATTGCAGAAACATTGAAAAACTTTTCAGGAGTGCAGCGAAGAATGTCTATTCGCCATAAAAGCGATAATTTTATGGTAATAGATGATTACGGGCATCACCCAACAGAGATTGCAACTACATTAAAAGCAGTTAGGGAAGCAAGCCCGCAAAGTAAGATAATAGTAATATTTCAACCACACAGGTATACAAGAACTCAAAATTTAATGAATGATTTTGCAAAATGCTTTATGGATGCAGATAAATTATATATTACAGATATTTATGCAGCATCAGAACAGCCAATTGAGGGCATAGATGCTCCAAGGTTAATATCAGAAGTACAAAAACACGGCTTCAAAGATGTTACATATCTTCCTAACCTTGATGATTTTTTACAAACACTTGAGAAAGAAGAAGAAAAATCAATTATTATAACATTTGGTGCAGGAAGCATTACAAACTTTTCATATAAAGTTGCAGAATATTTAAAAGACAGAGGCTTATAAAATGGATAAAAATACAAAAATTTGCGTAATATATGGCGGTATGAGTGTAGAAAGAGAAGTATCATTAAAAAGTGGTAAAAATATGGCAGATGCACTTTTAAAAAACTTCCCTAATACTCACCTTGTGGATGCTGATTTTTCATTGGCTGAAAAATTATGCCAGATAAAACCAGATATATGTGTTTTAGCTCTTCACGGCACATATGGTGAGGACGGCTGTATTCAAGGTATGCTTGAAATGATGGGGATACCTTATACAGGTTCTGGTGTTGCTGCTAGTGCTGTTGCATTTGATAAGCTTTTAGCAAAACAAAATTTTATTGACTATAAGATTCCTACTCCAAAATATGTAATAGTTAATGAAGGTGATAAAAAAGCACCATTTATTCCTTGTGTTGTAAAAGCAGCAAGGCAGGGTTCATCTATTGGTGTAACAATAGTTCATGATGAAAAAGATTATGAAGCAGCAGTAAGGGAAGCGTTTAAGTATGACAGCAAAGTAATATGCGAAGAATTTATTGAAGGTAAAGAATTAACTATACCTGTAATGGATGGCAAAGCATTTCCTCCAATTTGGATACGCCCTAAAAAAGGCTTTTATAACTATGAAAATAAATACACTGCAGGTATGACAGAATATCTTTTAGATACTGGTTTAAGTGCAGCACGTATTAGAAACTTAAAAAAACTAGCTGTAAAAGTGTATAACACTTTAGGCTGCCGTTCTATGGCAAGAATTGACTTTATAGCAACTGATAGAAAATTTTATGTAATAGAAGTAAACACTGTTCCCGGGATGACTGCCACATCACTTGTACCAAAATCTGCAAGTAAACTTGGTATATCTTTTGAGGAAATAGTTAAAAAAATAGCAGAAAGTGCATCACTGGATAATAAAAAGTAAAAGGGGTATGAGATAATGAAAGGCGGCATTATCAAATTAGTTTTACTTTCTGTTTTAGTTTTTGGTGTAGGCTTTGGCGTAGCTACAGTGGTGGAAAAAATAAAACAGACTCAAGTATTTACTATTAAAAGTGTGGAAGTAAAAGGCGTTATTAATGCAGACAGGCAGGCTATTAAAGAGATAGGTGCAAAATTTATTGGGCTTAACCTTTTTGACAGCAGGTTAAAAGAAACAATTGAATCAAAAGACCCATGGGTACAGCGTATTCAGGCAAGTAAAGTACTGCCAGATAAGATAAATTTAATTGTTTATGAAGAAAAAGCATTATTTGGGTTTATAAATAATAACAAATGTTATGTGTTTACAGGCAGTGGCAGGCAGATGCCTGTAGGGTGCAATAATATAAATATTACAGCAAAAAATACTATTCATTTAGATAATGCAATGAAATTTGCTGTTATATTAGAAAATATGCCAGAATTAAGGGATAAAAAAATAACTTTAAAAGATTACAGTTTTGAAGTTGTAGTTGATAATCAAGTGCTTCACTGCCCATATGATTATGAATTATTAAAAGAAAATTTAGCAATTTATAACGATACAATAAAATCAAGATATAAAACTGTAGAATATGCTGATTTAACTGTTGATAAAAGAATATATGTAAAGGGGGTGCTTCATGCCTCATAAAGATAATAATATATATGTAGGGCTTGATATTGGTACAACGAAAATATGTACAGTTGTAGCAAGGCAAAATATGGAAGGTGGAATAGATATTATAGGTTTAGGCTCAGCACCTAGCACTGGTATTAGAAAAGGTGTAGTTGTAAATATTGATTCTACTGTAAAAGCTATAAAAGATTCTATTGCTATGGCTGAACGTATGAGTGGCGTAACTGTTAAAAGCGTTTGTGCTGGTATTGCAGGTGGACATATTGAAAGTTTTAACTCAAGGGGTGTTGTAGCAGTTAAAAGCGGTGAAGTCACCCAAAATGATATTACAAGAGTTTTAGAATCAGCTTCTGCAATAAATATACCTATGGGCTATGAAGTACTTCATATTCTTCCTCAGCAGTATATATTAGACGGTCAGGATGAAATAAAAGACCCAATAGGTATGAGCGGTGTACGTCTTGAAGTAGAAGTGCATATTGTAACAGGTGCAGTATCTTCTGCTACAAACATTACAAAATCATGCTCAAAAGCAGGTATCGCTGTTGAAGATATATACTTAGAACAGCTTGCTTCAAGCGAAGCAGTATTAACTGATGAAGAAAGAGAAATAGGCGTATGCTTAATAGATGGTGGCGGCGGCACTACAGATATGGCAGTGTTTAATAGAGGTGCGTGCTACCACACAGCAGTATTACAGATTGGTGGCAATAACTTTACCCGTGATTTAACATCTGGGCTTTCCACTTCAGAATCAGAAGCGGAAAAAATAAAAATTGCGGAAGGGTGTGTATTAACTGATTTAGTAGCACCTGATGAAGTAATAAGCGTACCTTCTGTTGGCGGCAGACCACCGCGTACTATTTCAAAATCTGTTATGGCTCAAATATTACAAGCAAGAGCTGAAGAAATATGCGAATTATTTTTAGGGGAATTAAAAAATAAAAAGCTCATAGATATGCTTGCAGCTGGTGTTGTAATGACAGGTGGAATGTCTAACTTTAAAGGTATGGAAGAGCTTGCATCTTCTGTTTTAGGGTTAAACGTGCGAGTTGGCCACCCTGTTAATATTGGCGGTCTTTCAGACCAAGTGAATAACCCAATATATGCAACAGCTGTAGGGCTTGCAAAGCTTCACGCTAAAAATGGGCATTCTCAAAACATTATATCATCTGGTAATGAAGAAAGCACATTTAAGCAGGTTGGGGAAAGAATGAAAAACTGGTTAAAAGAGTTTTTCTAAAATAAATTAAAAAATAAAAATAAAATATATAATATAGTTTAGATTCTTTTAAAAGGCGGCGTAAAAGAATTTAAGCGGAGGGGATATTGATGGATGATTTATTTCTTGATGAGCAAATACCGTATGTAAACGGTGCAGTAATTAAAGTAGTAGGTGTAGGCGGTGCTGGTGGTAACGCTGTTGCAAATATGGTGGCAGCTAATATCGGTAATGTGGAATACATTGCTGTAAACACTGATGCACAGGCATTAAAAGTAAGCGGTGCAAGTACATCTATACTTATTAGTAAATTAGGTTTAGGAGCAGGTGGCAGACCAGAAAAAGGTAAAGAGTATGCTCTTGAATCAATTGATGAGATACGCAATGCTATAAAAGGAGCTGATATGGTATTTATTACCTGTGGTATGGGTGGCGGCACAGGTACAGGTGCAGCACCTGTTATTGCAGCAGAAGCTAAGGCAAGCGGTGCTTTAACTGTGGCAGTTGTATCTACTCCTCATACAACAGCTGGCAGCAGAAGAATAAATATTGCAAAAGAAGGCTTAGCAGAGCTTGTAAATTATGTAGATTCTTATATTGTAGTGCCAAATGACGGTATGCAGGATGCAGGCCACAAATTAACTCATAAAGAAGCATTAAGAATGGCTGATGATGTGCTTCGCCAAAGTATTCAAGGCATATGTGAAATCGCAGGGGTTAGAGGTCATATTAACATTGACTTTGCAGATGTTAGAACAGCTATGGGTCAGCAGGGCAAAGCAGTTATGGGTATAGGCACAGCAAGTGGCGAACACAGAGCAAAACAAGCTTTTGAAAATGCTTTAAAAAGCCCACTTTTATCTGATACTAATATTAAAGGAGCGTATGCAGTTCTTTTAAATATTACTGGTAACGAAGACGATTTATTAATGGATGAAGTTGCAGAAATCCAAGCGTTAGTTAATGAACACGCTGGAAATGATGCATTAATTATTGACGGTATCAGCTATGATGACAGAACAGACGGCACTATTTCTGTAACTATTGTAGCAACAGGTATTGCAGGTGGTAAAGCAATAGAAAACTTAACTAAAGTAGAAGATATTAAAAAAGCAAAACCAACTGGTGTAATCGTTGCAAATATGCAGGAAAAACTTAAAAAAATATCTAAAGAAGACCATAACCTTCAAGGTATCAGCAACAGGTTAAACGAAGACTATTTTGAGATACCAACATATTTAAGAAAACAGTCTGATTAGTATGAATATAGTGCATTTAATAAACGTGCGGTGGTTTAATGCTACTGCATGGTATGCTTACAAATTAGCAGAGAGTGCAGTATTACAAGGGGATAAGGCAGTAGTTGCAGGCCTGCCTTCATCCCCTGTTATTCAAAAAGCTAAAGAATTGGGAGTTAATACTTTAGAAGCTCCCTTTACTTCAAACAATCTTTTTACGTTCTTTTCTAATATGAGAAAACTTCACAAATTTATCCGTGAAAACAATGCAGATGTGCTGTGCTGCCACAGGGGAGAAATGTTTTGGATTATAGCACTGGATAAATTTTTATTTAGAAGAAAATATAAATTAGTAAGAGTTCGTGGTGATGTACGCCCACCTAGAAAAGATATTTTTACTAAATTTACCCATAATATAGCATGTGATAAAATTATCACATCAGCTGAGTTTATAAAAAAATATTTTAAAGATATAGTAGGCTCAAAAGATGACCATGTAAAAACCATATATGGTGGTGTTAATAGAAATGTATTTTTTGAAGATAAGGCAAAAGGCAAATTATTTAGGGAAAAAAATAATATAAAAGATGATGATTTTGTAGTAGGTGTGGTAGGCAGGTTTGACCCAGTAAAAGGTCATAATGTATTTCTTAAAGCCTGCAAAAAAGCATATGATAAGGGAATGAAAAATTTAAAAATAATATTAGCAGGCTTTCCTGAAAATATATCAAATGAAGAAATGCAGGAAATGATAAAAGAAAATCATTTAGAAGATATTACAATTATTACAGGAAAAGTAGAAGATGTAACAAGTGTAATTAACGCTATAGATTTAGGTGTTATATCATCTTTAGGCAGTGAAGCAATATGCAGGGTGGCAATGGAGTTTATGGCTTGTAATGTGCCTGTAATATCTAGTAATGCTGGAGTGCTTCCTGAAATGTTACCTAGTGAATTTATATATGAAATGTATGATGATGAAAGATTATCAGAATTAATTATAAATAAAAAAGGCTTTATAAAAATATATGATGAAATAGATTTTTATAAGGAATTTGTAAGTGAAATAGAAAAGTAAATAAAATGCCCCATGTTGAGGCATTTTTTTGTATTAAATAATATTATGGTTTAGCAGAGCACATATTATTTTTATAATATTCTAATGTATTTGCAATAGATGAGCCATTTATATCTAATGTAACACCTGTTGTAGTGGAAGAAATTTGAGCAGTATAGTTTCCATCTGTTTGTTTTGCATCATCAGTTAAATCAATTGTATAATAGCATTCTGATTTACCTTGTGGCAGGTTAATATTTGTACTTGTTACAGTGCAGCCGTCAAATGGAGCAGATATAACTTGAAATTTAGAAGCATCAGCACCTTCAAGTTTATAATCCATTGAGCTGTTTGTATTTACAGTTTGAATCTTGTTTGAAGGTATTCCGTTGATATATTGAATATAAAATGGGCTTGGTGTAGAAAGTAATATGTACTCCCATTTTGCTTCAAAAGTAATATTTGCTACATAATTTTTTGTGTCTGAATTAAATATAGCATAAGTATTATAAGGCGGCATGCTTATATTGTACGAAAATTCTAAATTACAAGCATTACTATTTAATACATCTAATGTGCTTCCTGAAACTTTGCAGTTTGAATCCAATGCTTTTACAGTTAAATCTGGAGCATTAATATTATATGTTCCTGCATCAAAAGATACTTTTTTTGTTGTTGTGTATGTTTTATTTTTACCTAAAAGTGCATAATCTGGTTTGAACGCAATTTCTTCTATATTTGGAGATTTGTTACCGTTAATATCTTTTGTGTAATTTATTACTTTCACTTTACTATTAATATTATTTGTTTTAATATTATCAAGTGTTAAATTATTACAAAGTGCAGTTCTATTCTTTTCATAAGCTATATTTAAAAATATCATCTCAGTAGATAAATCATTTGGTGCAAAAGTATAGTTTATAGTGCATTCCTGCCCTGCTTCTAAAGGGCCATCAATATAATTAGGAGATAATGTGCCACAAGTAGTATCTTTAATTTGTAGTTTCGCTTGGTCTGTAATATTAAATAAAATATAAATATTCGCTTTTACATTGTGCGGATTTTTTAATGTAAACGAAAGGTCTGCAGTTTTGCCTATTTCTGCTTCATTGGAAATTGTAACAACTTCATCTGTTGTTGTAGATGCACCTCCACTATTTGTACTGTTATCATCAGCACAGCCTGCTATTACTGAAATAAGTAATGCAATACATAAAAATTTTTTCATAATATCCCCCTTGGATTTTTTGGCATTATATCATGGGGGGGGGAATGTCAAGATTTTTTTTAAGTATCTATAATATATATTAAATAATAGTAATAAAATATAAAATTAATTTATTTATTAATAGGTTATGGATTTATTTATTCTACTATGCAAAATATATTATATGTAATGTAAAAATATAATAACTTTTTACAATTCCCATAGCTTACTTCAAAAATTCCTTTAAATTTTTTACTTCCATTACTGCTGCTGTAAAGATGAGAAAAATTATAATATTATTTTAAATATTAGCTTAACTTTTGTTTTTTATTATGCACTTTGTATTTTTTCTTTTATAGCATCTTGTAGTAATTTAGAAAGTTTTAATTTTTTAGCATCTGCCATATCTGCCATCCATTGTGGAATAGTAACTAATTTTTTTACAGATTTATTAAAATGCTTTTCTGCATATTCTGCCACATTTACAGATATAATGTTTACAAATACTTTTGATTTATCAGTAGTATATAGTTCTTCTAATTCATCTTTTATAACTTTATCATCAATATCTTGTATGTTACTAGCAACAGGAATTTCACCATTGTTAAGAATTAAGGAATGCAGATAACCAGCTAAGCAGTCCATAGCCATTCTAATGCTATCATCTAAATCTATTCCATATGTAGCTAAATGGTTTAAGTCCGGAAATATAACAGAAAATCTTCCGTCATCTTCCTTATAAAATATAGCTGGATAATTATATAATTTATTCATTTTTTCCATATACAACTCCTTGCAGAGTTTAAAGTCCTGCTTGTTTTTTGATACTTTTTAATGTGCCTATTGGTATATCATCATTTAACTTGTGATAAGCAACTGTTACAGTTCCTTTTTTTACAGAGTGGTGGAATTGTTTGTGAGAGCCTTTCTGGTTTACCTGATACCACCCGTCATCTGTTAATAATTTTAATATCTCTCTATACTTCATATAATATAAATACTATAAAATATATATTAAATCAATATGTGTTTTTAAAATTACATACAGATAATGGTTAAATTATGTAACTTTTAAACTTAAATAACTACTTTGTATCTTATATTATTAAGATGAATTATTTTGATAATATAAATAATTCCATAATATTATTTATTGTATAAATTTATCCATACTAATTACATCTACTACTGCTTCTTTATTTATTCTGCCATAAATATGGGGAAAATCCTGCTTTAATGATGAAGAAAATTCCAGCCTTACTTCAGATATTAGTCTATCTGTATCTATTTCCATTACAATATAATTTTCTTCTTTACCCTTAAAACGTGGTACAATTAAATGCAACTGCTCTTTAAAACAAGCGTGAATAAAGCCCTCATCACATATTAGACTTTCCCCAAAAATAGACTTGTCCTTTATTTTTTCATAATATGATTTTTCCATATTAATAATAACTACCATATTTTCCTGCCTATATATCTTACTGCTTTATAAAATAATACTAAGAAAGCAAGTATAATTACAATATCGCTTCCAGTTGATTTTCCACGTGCAATAGAGCAGCCACCCGGCGATGTTTCATTAGGCAGAGTGCCGTCATCAGTTGTGCCATTATCCTGCCAAACTGTGCCAGTGATTAAATCAATATTAACTATGTTTTCACCATCTACAAATACGTTATCTGGTGGATAGTTTTCACACTGGTTTTCAAAATGTACATCCTGTATATTGTATAAAAACCTTATTTTTCTGTAATTTTCTTCTGGTATACAGTTATATGTAAACCGTAATGATAAGATATAGGATGTAATAGTTATATCTTTTAGTGAGCTTACATCAGTAATGCTGTTATAATCAAAAGCCATACTTTTCATAAAGGGCATTTCAGAAACTGGCGAAATATCAGTTATATAGTTATGCTTAAATGATATTTGAGCTAGTTTTGGTATATATCTTAATGGTTCTAATGAGGTAATTAAATTATGGTCTGCTGTAATAATATTTAGCATATAGTTATTTGCAAGGGGTGATAAGTCTGTAATTAAGTTAATTGTCATATCAAGCCCTGAAAGCATACTCATATCAGCAAGAGGGGCAATAGATGTAATCCTGTTATCCCTAATACTTAAATATTTTAATGCTCTAAAATTTGCCAAAGCTGAAATATCTGATATTTTATTACCCTGTAATGATAATGTCTGCATACTGTTAGACATATATGCCATAGGTGTAATATCCCTGATGTAATCTGGCCCTTGGTAGCTTAAATCAAGCTGATATAATGGATACATATATGGCAGATAAGTTAAATCTGTAATATGGTTGCCTCTTAAATTAAGAGTATTAAGCATAGGAAGCCGTGTAAGGTATTCTATATTTTTAATTTCAGAATTAGGAATTTCAAGCCTTTGCAGGTTTTTTAGATTGCGAACAGGCATTAAATCATCAATTTTAGTGCCTTTTTCACCCATATCTAAAAGTTTTAAATTTACAAGCTGTTGGATACCCTCTAATGATGTAATATTAGGGTCATCACATTTAAGCATAGTCACTTTTTCAGCCTGAGCACAAGAAATAGGCCACCTTGTCCATTCTGTCTGCTCTCTGACACATTTTTCTAAATATGAGCCTTCAGGAAATTTTAAAAGTTTTGATTTATTATCACATACACTAAAATCTGTAGCCTGTAAAAACATTTGTTTTAAATGGCGTACAGTTTCATTATCGCAGGTACAGCTGTTGCAAGACATATCAAATAATTTATCGTATGAGCTGTTATCATTATCATATAAAGAGCAGGTATTGCAGGAACAGTCATTACCACTTAAAAGTTCAGACATAGTTGCATTATCACTTTCGTAATCGCAGGATTTACAGGAGCAGTTATCCACATCATCACAAGTGCAGTTTAAACATAGGTAGGAGCTTAAATTTTGGAGCGTGTCAAGTTCGGAGCCTTCTGCTACCTGTGATGATGTGGATAATAAAAAAATAAAAGAAATTAAAGTCAAAATATAATGTTTTGCTTTCATATACTACTTATCGTCAGTAGTTAAAAAAAGATAAGAGAAAATTTATTGTAATTAATAAAAAAAAAGTATAGTATAAAAAATATGGAAAAGGCATATATTTTGCTAGGGTTTATAGTATATGTTTATAATATTATGAGGTAATAAAATGAAAAAGCTATATATATTGTTTTTATTAATGGTTTTTGTTGTTATATCTGGCTGCTCTCCAAAAGCTGCTAAGCCTACTATAAAAGTTTATACGTTACAGGATAACAATTACCCATGTATTAAAGTAGATTTTTCTGACCAAATAAGATATATAGATATGAGCAAAATAAAAGAAGATAATAATATTGCACTTTTATATGAACTTGCCATGCCGGGCTATAATATTGAAGTTGTTAAAATGTATGCTTTAAAAGGTACAACTTTTAGTACAGAAAGCCTGCCATCATTAAATGATGACCCTTCTAAACTTTTTGAAATATCAAGTATGGAAAACCCAGATAAATCTGCCACTATTACATTAGAAGATACAAAAGACGGTATATATCTTCAAGGCTCTGTTGGTTATTTCATACAGTCTGATAGAATGGTTAGGGTAAATATATCCCGTTTAATTAAAAAATCTGGTACATTTAGATATTCTGGGCTTGAAGACTGGAGCAACTCAACAATTGGCAAAAGAACTGTGGAAAATATGAAAACTATTGTAGATTCTGTATATTCAAGCTTAACTACTACACAATGCCCAAATAAAACAGACTTAAACAGTAACTGGTGGAAGTAATTAGAGTTTTATATCCACCTTGTTATTTAATATGATACTGTCTTTTTCTACAATGCAGTCATAAGCTAGTATTTTTATGCCTTTTGATGAGGCATACTGCAATGCTTTGCCAAATTCTTCATGGGTTTTGTAGTTTGGTGTAAAATATGATACTTTTTCCATTTGTATGACAAATATAATATAAGACATATAGCCATTTTCATAAGCATCTACAAGCTCATATATATGCTTAATACCACGTTCTGTGGGTGCATCAGGAAACATGGCAATATTATTTTCTTCTAAAGTAACTCCCTTTACTTCAATAAATATTTTATCATTACCACTTTCAGCATATATATCAAATCTAGATTGTTTATATTTTTGCTCCATTTTAATAAAAGTTAGTGGTTTTTCTATACATAAAATATTTTTATTATTTTTCAATGCTTCATAAACTACTTTATTAGGCACTTGTGAATCCATATTAATAAGCCTTTCACCTTTATAAACAGAAATTAAATCATATTTAGTTTTTCTTGCTGTTTCAGGAAAATATTCTAAAAATACTTTAGCATTAATATTTAGCAGCTCTTTGCATCTGCCAGTATTTTTCACATGTACTACAACATCTTCATTACCTATTTTACATTCTGCAATAAATCTGTTAGGTCTGTTTATAAATTCAGCTTGTACAATATTATTATATTTCATAAATATTCACCTATATACAGTAAAAAAGAGTTGTTATACTATCATATATTACATTTTTATTCAAATAAATAATATCTGCTTCACCCCCATTTTTTTAAAACACCTTAATTTTTATTATTGTTTAATAAGATTCTTCGCCTAAAGGCTCAGAATGACATGGTAGGGGCAGGACGCCCCGTCTTTAGCAAGTGCGGGAGGATTTATTCCGACCAAACGGAGATTTAAAAAATACATGGATGTATTTTTTAATAAAAAATGAGGGTGAAGCAGTAAAAGAAAACTATTCACATACTCATAAGCCATTATAAGCGAATGCGAAAGTTAGTAAAATATTAATAGTTTTTATCCATATTTAGGAGCTAAAGTTATATTATCACTGCGACCGAAACGATTGTTTAAAAAATCTAAGTATGTATTTTTTAATA
>CALUWN010000022.1 GCA_944324495.1 uncultured Mucispirillum sp.
CCCATAAGGGAAGTACTTTCTATCAAACTAATTCTATTTTGTCAATAAGTTTTTTTATTTTTTTAAAAAAATTTTTTAATATAAAAAAAATACCCTAAAATCAAGGATTTTAGGGTATACAATTTCTACATAATTTATTTATAATATTAAACTAATTTTTTGATAGCTGTTTTTCTATCCATATTTAAATAAAGCACTGGTGGGATATCTATCATAGTATAGCAGCCTGCTGATAATCTTGAAGCTGCCCTTGCACATGAAACCATAATTTGTGATGTTAATGCTGGGTTATTGATTTCCATTTTAAAAGTCATTCTTTGGTTATCTGTTAAACCTGATGCACCCTGCCTTTCCATTAATACGCCATGGGAAGAATCACAAACCATTGCAAGCTCTTCTGAATTTGCAACTGCTTTTACATCAAGTGGGTCATGAGCAAAATAATCATCTGCTGTTAAACGTTTTTTTGCTTCATCTAAAGAAACACCGTCTTCTAATACTACATATACAAGCCTTGAATGCCTGCCGCCACCCATAGGGATAGTAATAGAAACTGCATCTTTAATACCTTCTACTGCTCTTGCTGCTGCAGAGTGCCCCATACTTCTGCCCCTGCCAAAGTTTGTAAATGTAACACCTACTGGCATCATAGCTTCAAGCATAGCTCTCATAACAGAGTCACTGCCTGGGTCCCACCCTGCTGCTGTAACAGATACAGCATTGTTTTCTTTTGCCACTTTTTCAAGTTTTTCTACAATTTCTGGAATTTCAGTGTGTATATCAAAACTATCAACAGTATTGATGCCGTGTTTTAAATATAAACTGTCATCATCAAAAGCATGACGCGATGGAGTAGCAATTAAACATACATCTGGTTTGCCTTTTGCCTTGATTAAATCTTCAATAGAGGCATATTCATCTACCCCTCTTAAATCTACTTTATTTTTACCAATAGATGAAGCTCTGCGAACCACACCAACACATTCCATGTCAGC
Organism: uncultured Mucispirillum sp.; assembly: GCA_944324495.1. Taxonomy (GTDB): domain Bacteria; phylum Chrysiogenota; class Deferribacteres; order Deferribacterales; family Mucispirillaceae; genus Mucispirillum. The sequence continues at coordinate 996 of CALUWN010000022.1, forward strand.
TGCTGCTTCAATGGCTTCAATAGAATATTTACCAATATTTCCAAGCCCATGAACACATACTTTAAGTTTACTCATAACTTTACACCTTTTATAATTTTTTTAGTTTAAGTGTATATAAAAAACACTCTTTCTTAATTTTTTCATACTTTTCTATCATAAAATAAGGCAAAATGCAAGTTATAATCATATTCTTTTACTTTTCAATACATTTTTTACAAATTTTTATTGACTTTAATTAATTAATTAGTTAATTAATTAATATAATATAAGGTGTGATTATGAAAAAACAGACCCCAGGCAGACCATTTGCCAGCGACAAAAACCTAAAACAAGAATTAATTATTTCCGCTATTAAGCTTTTTGCTGAAAATGATATAGGAAATGTTTCTGTAAAAGATATTGCATCAAACTGTAACACTACAAGTGCTATGGTGCATTATTATTTTGGAAGTAAAGATAACTTAATAGAAACCATTATTACTGATTTTTTTGTACCTAACTTTAAAAATATATTAATTACTGCCATAAAACCAAACAACCCTTTAGAACTGGTGCATATTACTATTGATATGCTTATTTCACTGGCTTTAGAACACCCCTATATTGCAAAACTTTGGAGCAGATATTTTCTTCACCAAGAAAGTATAATCATGAAATACGTTTTTCCTAATATGCCTGTAGATATTATGCAGCAGTATGCTGCTATAGTAAAAAAAGGGCAGGATGAAAACATCATTAATAAAGATTTAATACCAATATTAATATATCCTATTATTGCAAGTAATATTTTTATACATCTGCATGGCTTTGATTTTATATTACTAGATAATAATATGGATGCAAAAATTAAACATCTTAAATCATTTATTTTAAAGGGGGTGTTATGTGTTTAGGTTTATTTTAATAATTTTAATATTTATACCTTTTACTGCATTTTCTCAAATATCGTTAGAAGAATGTTACAGCCTTGCAAAAAATAATTATCCCCAAATTAAACAGGCTGATTTAATTGACAAAATGACTGATTATAATATTACTAATGCCAATATGGGCTATCTTCCTAAAGTGCTTTTTTCTGCACGGGCAAGTTATCAATCTGATGTTACAAAAATACCATTTGATGTGCCATATTTTGATATACCTGTACTTTCTAAAGACCAGTATAAACTAACTGTAGATATATCTCAAACCATATGGGACGGTGGTAAAATTGAGGCAGATAAGGCTAAAATTAAAGCAGAACAGCAAAATAATAAAAATAATCTAAAATCTCAGCTTTATAATATAAGGTATCAAGTGGCAGAGCTTTATTTTAGCATACTTTTAATGCAGGAACAGCTTATTCAAAATGATATATTAGAGAAAGATTTAGCAAGAACATATGAAATGGTAAAAAATAATGTAAGAAATGGAGTTGCCAATAATTCTGATTTAGATAAAGTTGCCCTAGAGCAGATTAAAACAAAGCAAAATAAAGCTCAAATTAATGCAGGTATTCAGATTTATATGACAGCCCTTGAAACTTTAATCGGGCAAAAAATTGAAAACGGACTTTTAAAACCTTCAGAATATGACTTTACTGATTATACTATTAAACGCCCTGAGCTTGAGTTATTTACCAGCCGTATAAACCTTTTAGATGTTAATAAAAAGATGATTAATTCATCATATATGCCTAAATTTGATTTATTTTTTCAAGGAGGGTATGGCAGGCCTGGGCTTGATATGTTAAGCGATGAATTTGAACCATTTTATATTGTTGGCGTAAAAATGGACTGGACTATTGTTGGGTTTTATACAGGAGAACGTACAAAAAAATTAATTGATTTGAATAAGGCAAGTGTAGAACTTGAAAGGCAGACATTTTTATTTAATACAAATATTGATATTGAAAACCAAAAAGCTAAAATTGAAAAAATAAAAGAAACTATGAGCTATGATGATGAAATATTAAAACTAAGAAATAATATTTTAAAATCATCTGAAATTAAAATGAAACAGGGAACATTATCTGTTAATGACTATTTGCAGGATGTGACAGCTTTAAATATTGCAAAACAAGGTAAAATATTACACGAAATAGAGCTTTTAAAAGCAACTTACGAACTTAAAAATATTATAAATCAATAAAAAGGTGATTTATGAAAAAAATATTTATATTTATATTTATTACTTTCTTAATAATTACAGGATGCAGCAGTGGTGAGATAAAAACCCATGCTTCTGGTGTTTTTGAAACTGATGATGTAATAATTTCATCTAAAAGTATGGGTGAGATTACAGCATTAAATGTAAATGAAGGAGATATGCTGCAAAAAGGAACACTTGTTGGGCAGATTGACAGCACTCAACTTCAACTGCAAAAGAAAACTCTGGAAAATGCCATTGTTTCAGCTGAAAGTAAAATTGTAAATGTGGAAGTGCAGCTTGCCCCACTTGATGAAGAAGTTAATAAATATAAACAGGAAGTAGAACGTTTTAAAAGGCTTGTGGCTTCAAGTGCTGCCAATAAAAAACAGCTTGATGATGTTACATCTGCTTTTAATGCTGCCCGTAAACAAAGAGAAGCAACTTATGATACACTTACAAAAAGTAATACAGTTATACTAAATGAAATAAACGGGCTTAAAATTCAGATTGCTCAGATTGATGATAATATTAAGAAATCTCTTATCTATGCCCCAATGGATGGTATGGTTTTAACAAAATATGCAAATGCTTTTGAGTTTGCTCAAATGGGGAAACCTCTTTTTAAAATGGCAGATATTTCTACACTAATTTTAAGAGCTTATGTAACAGGTGATATTTTAACGCAGGTAAAAGTTGGTGATGAAGCTAAAATATTTGCTGATTTTGGAAAAAATAATATTAAAGAATATACTGGTAAAATTACGTGGATTTCTGAAAAAGCAGAATTTACACCAAAAACTATCCCTACACGCGATGAACGCTCTAATTTAGTGTATGCTGTAAAAATAACAGTACAAAATGACGGATATTTAAGAAAAGGTATGTATGGGGAAGTTATTTTTAATAATATAAAAGATGAATAAATATGGTTAAAGTTAATAATATTTCAAAATCATTTAAAGATGTGCAGGCTTTAGATGATGTAACTTTTAGTGCTGAAAAAGGTGAACTCTATGGGATTATAGGGCCTGACGGAGCAGGAAAAACTACACTTTTTCGTATTATGACAACGCTTACAATCCCAGATAAGGGAACTGTTTTCATAAACAATAAAAGCATCATAAAAAATTACATGGAAATAAGAAAAACTATTGGCTATATGCCCGGAAAATTTGCACTATACCAGGACTTAACAGTGGAAGAAAACTTAAATTTTTTTGCCTCAGTTTTTAATGCTGATGTAAATGATAACTATGATTTAATAAAAGGAATATACAGCCATATTGCCCCATTTAAAAAAAGAAAAGCAGGCAACCTTTCAGGTGGTATGAAGCAAAAACTTGCTTTAAGCTGTGCCTTAATACATAAACCAGAAGTGCTTTTTTTAGATGAACCAACCACTGGCGTAGACCCAGTATCACGTAAAGAATTTTGGGATATGCTTGCAGGGCTTAAAGAAATGGGGATAACTATTATAGTTTCAACACCTTATATGGATGAAGCTTCCAGATGTGACAGGATTGCATTAATAAAAAATGGAAAATTTCTACAGGTGGATACACCAAATAATATTATTGAAAAATTTAACAGCAACTTAATAGCTGTAAAAACATATAATATGCGTCGTATTCTTGATGATTTAAGAAAATGTACTAATATTAAAAGTGCTTTTGCATTTGGTTCAGAAATTCATGCTTTAATTGATGATTACAGCAATATTGAAAATGTATCATTATTTTTAAATAACCTAAAATATAACGATATTGAAATACATAAAATAAAACCTAATATTGAGGACTGTTTTATATGGAGCAGGTAATTTATACAAATAACCTTACAAAAAGATTTGGCAGTTTTACGGCAGTGGATAATATTACTTTCCATGTGAATAAAGGTGAGATATTTGGGTTTTTAGGTGCTAATGGTGCTGGCAAAACTACTGCTATGCGTATGCTTTGCGGGCTTTCTATTCCCACTTCTGGGCAGGGATATGTGGCCGGCTGTGATATAGTAAAAGAGCAGGAAAAAATTAAAAAAAATATAGGATACATGAGCCAAAAATTTTCCCTTTATGAAGATTTAACAGTATGGGAAAATATTAAACTTTTTGCTGGTATTTACGGTATGAATATAAAAGATATTAAGAAAAAAGCTGATGTTATTCTTGATAGATTAGATATTACAAAAGAAAAAAATACATTAGTAAAAAATATTCCTACAGGCTGGAAACAAAAACTTGCTTTTTCTGTGGCTATTTTTCATAACCCAAAAATTGTATTCCTAGATGAACCTACAGGGGGAGTTGACCCAGAAGCTAGAAGGCAGTTTTGGGAGATGATATATAGTGCTGCCAATGATGGTATTACTATATTTGTTACAACTCATTATATGGATGAAGCTGAGTACTGCGATAGAATATCTATAATGGTCCATGGAAAAATTGCAGCCCTTGCAAGCCCTAAAGAATTAAAAGAAAAATTTAATGCTTCTAATATGGATGAAGTATTTAGAAAACTTGTAGAAGGCACTTTTAATATGGAGTAATGTATGAAACAGCTTATGTCCTTTATTAAAAAAGAAGTACTGCATATTATTAGAGATAAAAGAACTATACTTATTCTTTTAATCATGCCTATTATTCAAATTATGCTTTTTGGGTTTGCTATGACTTTGGAAGTGAAAAACATAAATATAGCAGTATTTTATGAATATGGCGATGAAATGGCAGAAAAAATTATTGCCCGCATTAGTGCCAGCGAATATTTTAATATTGTCAAATCAATACATGATACAAATGAAATTAATAATATTTTTAAAAATGATAATGTGGATACTGTTATAGTTTTCAGCCATAATTTTTCAAAAGATTTATTTAATATGGCTTCCCCTGCTATACAGATAATTAATGACGCATCAGACCCAAACCAAGCAAGTACCATTACAAGCTATATTTCTGCGATTATTTCATCCTTTCAAAATGAAGTGCTGCTTCAAAACAGCCCTATTATTATAAATACTGAACTTAAAATGCTTTATAACCCAGAATTAAATGGTGCTTATAACTTTGTACCAGGAGTTTTGGCTTTAGTGCTTACTTTAATATGTGCTATGATGACTTCTATCTCTATTGTGCGTGAAAAAGAGTTTGGCACTATGGAACTTTTACTTGTTTCACCTATGAAGCCTGCTTATATTATTATATCTAAAATTATACCATACTTTATAATATCTACTATTAACCTAATTACTATTCTTGTGCTTGCCGTATCGCTTCTTGATATTCCAATAAAAGGAAGCCTTATGCTTTTAATGGCTGTATCCTTTTTATTTATATTTTTATCACTTTCTGTTGGTATTTTAATATCAAGCTTAGTATCTAGTCAGGCTGCTGCTATGCTTATTTCTGGTATGGGAATGATGATGCCTGTTATGCTGCTTTCAGGTATGCTTTTTCCAATAGATAGTATGCCTTTCTTTTTACAGGTTATTGCAGATATTGTGCCTGCCTCATGGTATTTTACAGCGGTGAAAAAAATAATGCTGGAAGGTCAAGGACTTTTTAATGTTTTAAAAGAAATAGCAGTGCTTACAATTATGCTGCTGCTTTTGATTGCTGCTAGTATCAAAAAATTTAAAGTAAGGTTAGGGTGATGATATGCTTAAATTTTTACTGGAAAAAGAATTTAAACAGTTTATGCGAAACCTTGTTATGCCTAGAATGGTACTTATTATGCCACTTGTGATGATGACTATATTTCCACTTGCTACAAATAGAGAAGTAAAAGATGTTACAATAGCCATAGTTGATAACGATAAAAGTATATACTCACAAAACCTTGTTAATAAGATTATTTCATCAGGCTATTTTATACTTGCAGATTACAGCAGTACTTATAATGATGCCTTAAAACAGGTGGAAAAAGGTAATGCTTATATAATATTAGAAATAGAAAAAGATTTTGAAAAAAATATTGTAAGAGAAAAAACAGCAAATATTATAATTTCAGCTAATGCTGTTGATATTTTTAAAGGCAGCGTAGGAGCAAGCTATCTTTCAAATATTATATATGATTATAGTGTGGAATTAAATGAAAAACTAAATTATTCAACCTCATCTTTAATAAATATTATACCACTTAACAAATTTAACCATTCATTAAATTATAAAAACTTTATGATACCTGCTATTATGGTAATGCTTGTGACTATGATTACCTGCTTTTTGCCAACTTTAAATATTGTAAGTGAAAAAGAAAAAGGCACTATGGAACAGATTAATGTTACCCCTGTTAATAAATTTATATTTATTCTTTCAAAACTTATACCTTATTTAATTATGGGTGTTATTGTTTTTACAATATGTATTATTATTGCAAAATATATGTATCATTTAGAAGCAGATAATGGACTTATTGCTCTTTATACTTTTACTTTAGTTTATGTATTTGTTTCTTCTGGGCTTGGGCTTATAATTTCCAACTATTCCTATTCTATGCAGCAGGCTATGTTTGTTATGTATTTTTTTGTAATGCTTTTATTTTTTATGAGTGACCTGTTTTCGCCAGTTGCATATATGCCTTTCTGGGCCCAAGTTATTGCAGCTATCAACCCACTTAAATATTACGGCGAAGCTGTGCGTGGAATATATCTTCAAGGTGCTACTATTATAGATTTATACCCAAAATTGATTATACTTATTATTTTTGCCGTAGTTTTAAATATTTTAGCAGTGCTAAGCTATAAAAAAAGTGAATAAAAAAAAGGGCTTTTAAGCCCTTAAAAAATTATTTTTTTTCTTTTTTAATATCTTTAATATCACGTGCTATTTTATTAACAGAATCTTCTGTTGTTTTTTCAATGCTGTCTACTATATTTTTAAAAAACTTATCTGTTGTTTCTTCCTGACTAGTTTTTTTGCTTTCACCGCTTTCTTCCTTCCCAAAAGCTAAGTTAAATGCTGTAATGAAAAATACAATAGATAAAAATATTACTACTTTCTTCATAATCATTCCTTATCTGTTAAGTGCTTTATCCACTTTTTCTTCTGCTTTATCAAGAGCATCTTCCATAGCATTATCTGCTTTATCTAATGCATTTTCTACTGCGTTATCTGCTTTATCAAGCGTATCTTCAACTACAGTATCTGCTCTTTCAAGAGCACCCTCTACCACATTTTCCACATCTATATTTGCAAAAAATATGCTTCTAACTATAAACGCTGCTACTGCTATTACAACTAATGCAATAATAATTTTTAACAGTTTACCCATGGTTTTCCTCCAAAAGTTTTAAATCATCTTTATAGTTTATATTTATAAACATTTCTTTACTAAACCCTGATGAGATTATTTCATCTTCCTGTATATATAATATATTATGATTTTGTAATGATTTCATTAATTTATACTCATTCTTATTATAATCTTCTTCCATAGATAATAATACATGGCGTTTATAAATGGCAGTAAGTGGATACTGCCTATTATCTACTACAGGAACTACTCCATCATATGTATTAATATTATTATACAAATATTTAAAAAAATTGCCAGTAATAAGGGGGCTGTCTGCTGATAATATAAATATATTATCATATTTTGCATATCTTGCAGCAGTAATTAACCCGCTCATAGGGCATACCACATCAAGCTCATCTTCTATATATTCTACATTTTCCATAAAGGGCTTATATTTTGCCTTATCTTTTGAAATATGCATTACTTGACTTGCAATAGATAAACCACACTCTAGCCCGTATTCATATAAAGGTTTACCAAAAAGCAGAGCTTTCGTTTTATCATCATTAAAACGCCTGCTATTTCCACCACTTAATAAGGCAAAGCTACACTCCATTTAACCAAACACCTGCTCAGAATTAAATATATAAGCAGATAATTCTGTACCTTTTGCAACTGTTCCTATCATTTTGTTAGTAAATTTTGCATAAGCATTGGCAGATACTAAAGATTCTATAATATGAGAATCTTGAGTGGTAAATGGATAAGCCACTAATTTGCCATTTTCTATTACAATTTTTACTCTATCAAACTGTACTCTGCCTTTTTTCTTAGTAACATCTGCACCTAATATTACACTTACTGGCTTATTTCTATATTCTTTTAAGCCCATCATCTTTTGCAACGCTGGTTTTACATAGTAAAAATTACAAAACATAGCACTAACTGGGTTGCCAGGACATGCAAAAATAGGCGTATCCCCCATAAACCCAAATGACATATGCTGCCCCGGTTTTTGATTTATTCTGTCAAAAATCCATTTAATGCCTAGTTTATCAGCAATTAAGTTCATATAATCAAAATCACCTGCACTAATACCTGCTGATGTTACTATCATATCAAAATTCTTTAATGTTTTAAATGTATTTAATAAGGCATCCTTATCATCAGGTATAACGCCAATATATGATACATCTGCACCAAGCTGTTTAAAAAATAATGATGCCATTTGACTGTTTGAATCAAATATCATATCTGCTTTATCCTGTACTGCTGGGTCTGCTATTTCATTACCTGTAGAAATAAGAGCTATACGAGGCTTTCTATAAACTGATGTGTAAAATATACCTGCTGAAACGTATCTTCCAATATGATATGGGCTTAAACGCTCACCAATTCTATCTATCACATCCCCTTCTTTTAAATCTTCCCCTTTATAACGTACACAAAACCCATTTTTTACTTTTTGAGGGATATTTACATTTTCCTTGCCGTTATCTGTTAATTCGTGCTGAATAACACTATCTGCCCCCATAGGCAAAAATGCTCCAGTCATTATTCTATAACATTCCCCATTTTCTATTGATAAGCTAGATACATTATTGCCTGCTGCTATAACACCTTTAACTTTTAATGTTACCCCATTATCACTTGTATCTGCTGATTTTAAAGCATAGCCATCCATAGCTGATGTATCATAAGGGGGCAGGTTTCTTCGCGATGTTATTTTCTCCCCTGCAATTCTATTTAAACTTTCAAAGATTGATATTCTTTCAAGTCCTATTGGTTTTATATTTTCTAGTACAATATTTACTGCATCATCTGCTTCTAATATCATAAAAACTCCATTGTATAACTTTTTACTTCATTATATCATTGAAGATATAAAAAGGCAAATATCAATTACTTTAGAGATAATTCTGCTGCTGTTTCTGCATGGATTTGTGTTGTATCAAATACTTTAATATCTATATCTTTTTGTGATATAAGCATAACTATTTCAGTACATCCTAAAATTATCCCTTCTGCTCCCCTTAATTTTAATCTATCTACTATTTCTAAAAATTTTCTTTTTGATTCTGCTTTAATATCACCTTTACAAAGCTCATTAAATATTACATTATTAATAAATTCTACCTCATCATCTTCTGGTATGATTACATTTAATCCTTTATCTATTAATATATTTTTATAAAAGTCTTCTTTCATTGTATATTTTGTGCCAAGCAAGCCTATATTTTTTATTCCTGCTTCTTTTATTCTATTATAAGTTGCTTCTGCAATATGAATAATTGGTATATTTATATATTTTTGCATATCTGGCACAACTTTATGCATTGTATTTGTACATATTATAATAAAATCTGCCCCTGCTGTTTCTAAATTTTTACCAATATTTCCAAGTATTTCACCACACTTTTGCCACTGCCCTGTTTTTTGCATACTGCTTATTTCTTCAAAATTTACACTGTATAATATACATTTTGCAGAATATAGCCCGCCTTTTTTATGCTGGATATATTCATTAATTATTTGATAATAAAGGGATGTGCTTTCCCAGCTCATACCACCTATTAAACCAATAGTTTTCATATTTCTTCCCCATTTTTATTATAAAAAAAGCCTGCAAAAGCAGGCTTTAATATGTAATATATTTAAAATATTAATATTTCTGAACTTTAAAAGTTTCAATTAAGTTTAAGTCTTCTAAAAGACTGTATAATCTATCATCTTTAACATATACATTTATAGGTACTTTATCTTGGAAAATAACCTTAATAAAAAAGCCGATAACTGATGATGTCATTGAAAAACTTTCAGGGGTTTTAACAATAATACTTTTGCTGCCCCCTTGAATACAAGCGTTGACATTATCTTTTATCATTTGGTAGTCAGCTGTATTTTTGATATTACCAGTAATTACTATTTCGGAACCATTTCTGCGTATTTCCATATCTTACCTCAACTTTTTATTTATCAACCTTTATACCGATAAAAATCTCTCTCCTGTCTTCTGAAAAGAAGAATATATCAGTATAGTAGTCAATGATTTTAATGCCCCTGCCATTAAATTTAGTAGTATCCCCAATAGCATTTCTAAATACACTAACAGGATAACCAGCTCCCTCATCTCTGACACTGACAATAAGATATCTGCTGTTAATATCATCACATAACACGTATCTTATGGCAATGAGTTTATCACATATTTTTTCTTTTTTCAAGAGTTCTTCTTCGTATATTTCATTTTTTATAAGCTCATGTTTTATATCAAATGTAATTGCCAAATTGCCATGTTCGTATGCGTTCATCATACATTCTGAAAATGCTGTAAAAAATGAATCATATTTTTCCACATCAATATTACAATTTATCATTTCCTGACGAATTAATTCAGAAGCCTCATCAATTTTTTCATATCTTGTTGGTATTGTATAAGTTTTTTCCACTATAATATTAGTATATGGTCGCCTAATAAAAAATACAGTAGAATCATCACCATATGTTTCAAGCCTTTCATTTACTTTTTCCATTAAATTTTTTAGTAATGGAGATGATGCAAAATCATCATTTAAATAGCTTGAATATAATACTTTATCCTTTGCATATGATTCTACAATACCATCTGTAAATAAACCAACTTTCACAATATTTGAAAGTTCCACAGAATCAATTTTAATATTTGATTCATAGGGCATAATAGGAAGATTATTAGATGGCAGTTTTTCAACCTTACCATTTACTGTCTGATACAATATCCTAGGCATAGAAAATGAAGCATACCTTAACTTATCTTCCTTAAAATCAAAATAAGCAAAAATACCACATAATATTTCATCTTCTAATAAATTTGCCCGCATAAAAGATACACAGCTTTGTACAATGCGGTTAATATCTTCTTCACCTGTTAAATCTATATATTTATACTGCTCTTTTATTACAAAATTCACAATTGAAACAGACACCATAGATGTAATAGCGGCAGATACACCTTTACCCATTGCATCTGCAATAAATATTAATAAATTACCATTATCTAACACCCTGCAGGTATATGTATCACCACTTACAATATCCAAACTTTTGTAAAATACTTCAAGCTGCCAGCCTTTTTCGGATACAGGGTTTTTCTCATGAAAAAGATATTTTTTAAACATATCATTACGCATAATATGCAGCTCTTTTTTCAATGTTGCATCATGCTGCATGGTATTATACATATCTTTATACTTTAAAAGTTCTAATTCCTGCTCTCTGCTTTTATTAAGCAAATCTTCCAAAACAACTGATTCTACAGCATTATTAATTGCATTACGCAGTAATTTAAACTGTATTGGTTTTGCCACAAACTGAGTAATACCCATATTGATAGCTTCCACCAAAAACTGCATATCTACATAGCCTGTAATTAATATTATAGGGACTTTACCCTTTATTTTTAAAACTTCTTTGGCAAACTCCATACCATTAATGCCGGGCAGCAGGTAGTCTGTTAATATTAAATCATAATTGTTTTCTTTATAAATAGTCAGAGCATCTTCAGCACTGGTTACAGAAGTAAACAGATTAAATTTTGAAGCAAAACGTTTCTCCACAAGCTCAATTATTTCAGGCTCATCTTCTACATAAAGTACATTCAGATTTTTTAAAAAACTTTCATCCATAAAGCTTCTCAAGAAATTTTTATTGTTAATGATTAATGCATTATATTTTAACAGCATCCATATAATGCACTAAATATTTGAATACATTAAAAAATAGGAGCAGTACAACTGCTCCATTAATTATTTTATAATTGCGTTAAACACAAACTCATTAAACTTGGAATTTTCCTAAAACTTTGTTTAATTCGCTGGCTTTAAATGCTAAGTGTTCAGATACCTGACTTACGTTTTCACTAGCAACTTTGTTGTTAGATGATAAATCAACCAGTTGGTTTGCTACTTGAATAAGGTCTTTAACTTTAACAGCAATATATGATGTTTTCTTAACAACATCACTTGATACTTCTGTAGAGTTAGTAAGGCGTACAACTGTCTCATTACCTTCTACTATAAGCTGTCCTGCATTATCTGCCACTTCTTTAATACCAGCAGAGGATTTTTCCACCAGTTGATATGTTTCATCAACACTTTGAATAATCATTTTTGCCATTTTATTAATATTATCAAGAGAATCTTGCGTTCTTTCTGCAAGTTTTCTAACCTCATCTGCAACTACCGCAAACCCTTTACCATGTTCACCAGCACGTGCTGCCTCAATAGAAGCATTAAGTGCTAAAAGGTTTGTTTGGTCTGCAATTTCTGAGATAATTGTTAATACAGCAGTAATCTCTTTAACCCTGTCTGTAACTTCATTCATTTTATCAGAAACTACTCTTTGCTGTTCGTTTTCTTCGTTTACATTTTTAACTAACGTACTTAAACTTTCAACAAAATGCCCAAATATTTGGTGTGTTTTTTCCAAATCTTCTGTAGTGCTGATAGCTCGTTCCTCTGTAATATCAAGGTTTCTACCAACATCTGCAATTAATTCTTCAGTATCTGATACAAGTTTCATCTGCTCTGCAATAGTAGAAGAAAGCTCATATGATGTAGAAGAAAGCTCTTCAGATGCTGAAGATGTTTCTGTAGAAGCATCTACTGCTACTACAATTGTTTTTTGGATTTTTTCAATAAATTTATCCACATAGCCAGCAGCTCTACCTATTTCATCTATGCTTTTAAAGCTAAGGCGCGTTCTTAAATTACCATCACCTTCAGATAAATCTCTTAATGCCACTGCTAAATGCTTAACAGGTCTTATAACATTTACAGCAAATAAAAGCACTATTATTACTGTAGATATAAGAAATGCCAGTATAAACACAATTAAAAGCTCAATAGCAACTTTGCTTGCATTATCAACTATTGCAAAAATGTTTTCCTGCGGTGTAGCAAGGTATAATGTACCTATGTATTTTCCATTTTCTGTATCGTTTGAAGTAGAAGGAGTTGTAAATATATTAATAGGCATAAAAAAGTGACCTGCAGCAAGAAGATTTTTAGTATCTTTATTAAGACCTACTACTTTTACCACATCTAAAAGTGCCATATCTACTTCTACTAACCTGTTTATTACAAGGCCATCATTATAAAACATATTTGTTTTAACATTTTTTGCATAGCTGTTATATTCTGGTGCTAAATTTAAAAGATATATAAAGTTATTTAGTGTAACATAATCTTTAACAGCATCTTCAATATCTTCTACAAGCTGTAACATACCTATCATCTGCCCATTCTGCATAATAGGTGCAATAGCTTTTAATACAATACCTTGACTGTCATAGTCTAATGTAGATAGAAAACCTTTACTATCTTTTACTTTTTGAAATGCCCAAGTGCCAGAAATATTTTCTCCAACTGCCTGAGATACAAGATTATTACTGCTAGGAGTTGAAGTAGAAGCAAGAATTCTACCATTACTATCAACTACTTGAAATGATACTGTAGTTGATGTAGCATTTTTATTTGTAACTTTTAAGATTTGGTCAAAAATATCAGATTTTGCTGTATTAAGTAATTGTTGTAATGCAGCAGTATTATTTTGTGCCAAAGCCTCAGTTATTTTTGAATCTTTAGAAAGACCAGATGCCCCAACTAAAAGTACTTTTTTACGCATATCAATAAAAGTAGACATTCTTGTTTGAATCAGTTTAACTTCATCATCAATGGTTTGCTCTTTCAAGCCGTTAATACCTAAAACAGCAACAATAAGAACGATTATAAGCGATAAAATGATAATAAGAATTTGTGGAACAAGAACTTTTAGCGCAACACTGCGTTTGTATCTCTGTAATAGACCCATTAGAACACCCTTTATTAATTTTATATTCTTTTACTCTGCTTTATATCATAGTATCTTGTTTTTTGCAATAAACAATTTAAAATATATAGCTTATGTAAATATATTAATCAACATAAAAAATTATTCATTAAATTAATTTTTTAATAAAAAACAACAATCAAATAAAAATAAGCAAAAAAATAATGATATAGTAGTGATATTTTAACATCATTTTTATATTTTAAAACAAGCCCATGCTAAATAATCCCTTTAAAACATCTTTGATTTTTACTATATTAAATCATATAGATATACTAAGCTCATTAATACAGATACCTTAAAACAGCAAGTAAACCTATACCAAAAATAATCACTAAAAATAAATTTTTTACAAAATAACCAAATATGAAAGTCAAAACACCTGCAACTAAGTAAAAGTTAGATAATGAAATATCAATAGTTTTACCACTACCACCTGTTAAAAGTGCAGGTATTAATAAAGCAGCAAGCACTGCTACAGGAATATAACTAAGCCATTCAACTATGGCAGGCTTTAGTTTTTTACCTTTCAATATTATAAAAGGTAGCTCTCTGGAAAAATAGGTTACAACTGCCATACCAATTATTATAAAATAAATATAATTTATTGGGTTATTTTCCATGATGCAGCCTCATATTCATAAAATAACCTACAAAAGCACCAAGCAGTGCACCTGCAATAATACCAGCATACTGCATATCTAGTAAATAAAAACAAAGGGCTGTAATACCACCTGTAATAAATGCTGCTGCCTGTGGAATATTTATAAGTCGTGGCAAAATTAAAGCAATAAAAAGAGCATATAAAGTAAAATCAAGCCCAAATTGAGAGCTGTCTGGTATTAATGTTGCTGAAATGCTGCCTAAAATATTACTTATTATCCATAATGCATGAGAAAAAATATTTACAGCAAAAGCAGTGCTTGTATTTGCCTGATTATTTGCCATATAAGCAGAATGAACTGCAAAAGCCTCATCTGTTATTTGATATGCAAAAAGTGACTGCTTTAAAAACCCCCAGTTTGCAACGTATGGATATAATACTGATGTATATAAAACGTGTCTGGAATTTACAATTAATGTGGTGATTATAATAGATAATGGGGTTGCACCAGATATAATCATACCACCTGCAATATACTGCCCTGCTCCTGCATAAACTAAAAAAGACATAAGAAAAATTTGAAAAGTACTCATGCCAGCTTCAGCACATACTATGCCGCAGCCAAAACCCAGTGGCACATAACCTGCCATAATGGGAAGTGCAAGCTTAAAACCATTTAAAAAATCACTAATATTCCATTTGTCGCTATTTTCCATACCATACCTTTAATGCCTTATATCAAAAAACAATAATATAAGCAACTTTTATTTAATAATTATTAATTTAACTTATTATATTGTCAATTTTTTAAAATACAAACGCATTTATTTTATTGTATGAACACATTACTAGGCTGTATTTTACTAATAAAATTTAAAATAAATATTTATAACTGCTTCACCCCCATTTTTTATTAAAAAATGCTATAACTACTTGATAATATATGTAAAAATAGAAATAATTGTAATAACTGTCATTCTGAGCCTTTAGGCGAAGAATCTTATTAAACAATAATAAAAATTAAGGTGTTGCAAAAAAATAGGGGTGAAGCAGATTTATAAAGATTGAATATTTCCTAAAATTATACTATGATAATAAAGTTAGGTACGCTTATGAAACATAAAGGTAAAACAAAAACAGCAGAAGCTTTAAAAGAAGCATTTTGGAAACTTTATTCTAAAAAAGGTATAGATAAAATCAAAATCTCTGAGATTACAGATGTAGCAGGATATAATCGCGGTGTGTTTTATTCATACTATAAAAATATCTATGAAATTTATGATATTATTGAACGGGATATCATGTCTAAAATCAAGGAAATGTCACTGCTTATTCAGTCCTTTATATTAGAAGAATCTTCAAACAGTAAGCTTGCGGCCATTATAGATATATACACTAAACACGAAAAATATTTAAAAGTGCTTTTTACAAAGGACGATAACCCTCGTTTTATGATGCGTATGCGTAAAATGCTTAAAGAAAACCTTGTAAATGAGCATAAAAAAATTAACCGCAATATGTCTATTGATACTGAATATTACATTGAGTTTTACATGGCTGGAATGCTGAATATTGTAATGTACTGGTGTATTAATTCAAACAGATTATCTATTGATGATTTTGCAAAACTTATATCAGAACTTGTAAAAACAAAACCTGTAGATATTTTAAAACAGATTTATGGTAAAAATTAGTAGTTTTTATCCTGCTTATCTAAATATTCATCCAACTCATCTAAGGCTTTTAATATCTCATCAAAAATAGCTTTTTCATTCTTATTAACATATGGTCTGTATTTATTTACAAACTGCCTGATTGCTGCAATAAAATTTTTATCAGGAAGAACTAAACCTTGAATCATACCCCTTGTATAGCCTGTAAAAATCATAAGCCCTTTTTTAGCAAGTTTTTTCTTAAGCTGCCCTTTTTCTACAGCTGTTGCTGAAACAAAACGAAGCTCCACATCTATATCAAACACCTCTTTTGGAGTATTTGATATGGCTATCCTTTGAGAATATGAATTATAAGCAGCTGAACAGCCACTTATAATAAAAACAAGCAAGCAGAATAAAATAATTTTCCTTATTCTCATATTATCTGCCTGCCATTATGTATCATTATCATATCAACTAAAGTTAAGGCTGCCATAGCTTCAGCTATCACTACAGCACGGGGAGCAACACAAGGGTCATGCCTGCCTTTTGTTATAATCTGCTGTGGCTGATTATGGATATCTATTGTGTTTTTAGGTATTGTTATTGATGATGTAGGCTTTACTGCAAAGCGAAATACTATATCCTGCCCTGAAGATATACCGCCTAGTGTACCACCTGCATTATTTGATAAAAAGCCATCTGGCGTTATTTCATCATTATTTTCACTTCCACGCATTGAAGCAGCTTTAAACCCTGCCCCAAACTCTATACCTTTAACAGCAGGTATGCTCATTATTCCGTAAGCTAATCGCGCATTAAGCCTGTCAAATACAGGCTCACCTATTCCCACAGGTACATTTTTTATGCATACTTCTATTACACCACCTATAGAATCTTGAGCCATTTTGGCCTCCATTATAGCTTTTTCCATTAAAGGATAAGCATTTTCATCTGCTGTACGCACTGGGTTTTCTTCTATAAAATCTCTATTAAAATTTTCTGCTTTTATATTTCCTATTTGTATAGTATATGCAAAAATATCAATGCTTAGTTTTTTTAATATTTTTTTAGCTACAGCACCTGAAGCTACCCTGCCGATTGTTTCTCGTGCAGATGACCTGCCACCGCCCCTGTAATCTCTTATGCCAAATTTTTTAAAGTATGTAAAATCAGCATGGCCTGGGCGAAATAAATCTTTTATATCACTGTAATCTTTACTACGCTGGTTTGTGTTCCTTACTAAAATAGCAATAGGAGTGCCTGTTGTTTTACCTTCAAATACTCCAGATAATATTTCAGCTTTATCTGCCTCATCACGCATGGTGGAAAGTTTGCTTTGCCCCGGTTTTCTTCTATTAAGCTCAAATTGTATATCATCAACTGAAAGTTCAAGCCCTGCAACGCAGTTATCTATTACTACGCCCACTCCTTCACCGTGGCTTTCGCCAAAAGTAGTTATTTTAAAAAATTCACCGTATGAATTTGAATTCATTTAATTCTCCCGCTTTTACTATCCAAATATTTTTTAGAAAGAGTAAACCCTGTTAATACTAAAACAATGTTAATACTACATTTAATATAATATTAATTGCAAGCATTTTATATTCGCCAAGCCTTAAAAGCCCCATATTATCAAGTGAAAAGGCAGAAAATGTGGTAATTGCACCTAAAAAGCCGCCTGCTCCCACTGCAAAAAGCTGCATAAACATTACTTCACCTGCTTTATTTAAGATACGCTTCTATTTTTTGCTTATCTTCATCAAATATTTCACTATCTGGTTTTACATATTCATTGTAATAATCAAGTGCAGTTTTTCCTGCATTATCTTTTATTTTAGTATCTGCCCTGCCTACAATCAAAGCATTAAACCCTTCAATATCTGTATTTTTTAATGCAAGCATTAATGGAGTTGCACCTTTGCTATCACGAGCATTAATATTTGCTTTTGCAAGTATTAAAAATGATATAATTTCTTTATAATCCTCTAATTTTAAATGCTTTCTTTGAGATAGGGCATACACCATAACAGGCGGTGCACCATATTCGCTGAAATCATGGTTAATATCTAAGCCTTTTTTTATCATTTGCTCTAAAGTATATGTATCAGCATGAGAAACACACATATAAACTGGCGAACCTGTCCACACATCACCCCATACAAAATACATATCAAGGTTTTCTTGGGATAGAAGCATATCAACAGCATCATAATTTTCAGCAGCTATTGCCTGACTAAGTGGCGGTATGCCATCATCTGAGGCGTTATTAATATTTGCCCCCTTTTCTATTAAATATTTTAATGAAAACATATTGCCTGCTGTTATAGCAGTACGCAGTGCATTTTCACCATAGCTGTTTATTGCATTAATATCTATTCCTTGATTTATATAATTATCAAGGCTGCTGTTATCTTTTGCATTAATTACAGCTTTAAAAAAGCTGTCAATATCTGCATTAGTATTATTTTTTTCAACCTTCTGGATAAGGTCTGTATTTTCACCTTCCGCCTCAGGTGCTTTTGCGTTTTGTATTACTATTCCATCTTCTGATAATATATCAATATCACTGATTTTTTCCTGAGTATTTATTTCTGTACTATTTGTATTTTCTACACTACTTACTTCTTCTTTTTTACAGCCGTAAAATAAAAATATTGTAGAAATTAAGGAAATAACTATTTTTTTAACCATAAATCACCTTTACAAATTAAGATAAAATAAGTATAACATAAATATTATGAGTTATGAAACTATTTTTACAATTTTTAAAATAGGAATTATATGTTTTTTCCTTAACCTGCCATTTGGTATGATTAGAAGCCGTTTTACATCATACAGTGTTATGTGGTTTATAAGCATACATGCACCAATTCCAGTTGCAGCAATACTTAGGAGGTCAGCTGGTTTTTCTTTTTGGTATGTGTTTATATTCATGGCTTTTGGTATTGCTGGTCAAATTTTAGGCAAAAAAATTGCACTTAAATATTTCCCACCAAAATAAATTTTCTATTTAGTTATTTATTTTATAAAAATGATTTAAAACAGCCAAAAATAAACTTATATCTTGATTTTTGAAATTATTTTTATTACATTAGTGAATATAAAATAAGGAAGTGATTTGATATGAATAAACTTTTAACACTTTTAATTGTTATTTTTGTAATTTTTGGTTGTGGTGAAAATTTCACTGAAAAAAATACAACAAACAGCACAGAGCAGGGTGGAAGCAACACTGGTGATAACACTGGTAATGGCTCTGATAACGGCAATACTGGTGATAACACTGGAACTGAAATTGTAGATGATGTAATAGATATATCAATTAAAAGCTGTGTGAATACTTTTGATAAAGAAAATAATCCTATTAAATCATGTGAACAAGAAATAACTGAATTAACACTTGATTTAACTGATAAAATAAGTGCTGAAATACAAGGTGATGCTAAACCACAGAATGCTGCTAACCGTTTAGTTTATTACTCAGTTGAGCCATCAAGCCTTGCCTCAATTGACAGTAATGGCAATGTAACAGCACAAAATACAGGAAAAGGCACTATTACTGTGCAGTCTGACAGCAACCCTGAAATAAAAAAATCTATTCCATTAACTATAACTAACAGTGCAGCAGAAAAAGGCGAAACAATACCTGTGCAGGCGATAGGTTTTGAAGAAACAAGCCTTATTTTACAAATGGGTGAAAAATATCAATTAACACCAAAATTTACACCAGTTAATACAACAGAAAGAGATTTTGAATGTAGTGCTGGTAATATTGCAGATTTTGTAAATATAGATAAAGATACATGCGAAATAACTGGTAAAAAAGTAACTACATATAACGGTTTAGTTGAAATAAAATCAAAAAATAAAGAATTATCAGGTGATATATCCCCAGTAACTGTTGTAGATAAAAAAATACCACTTGAAAATTTCAGCATAACACCAAAATCTATTACAGTTAATAAAGGTGAAAATGCTTTTTTCTTAACAGATAAATTTCAGATTACATATAATCCAACAGATACTAACGAAAAAGATTTTAATTACTCATCTAGTAATAGTGATATTTTGTTTAATGTTTCTGGCAGTAGATTTAGACCTGATAAGGTTGGAGTAGCAACTATAACAGTAACATCAAAATTTCACCCAGAGATATCTGAAGAAGTGATTGTTAATGTTAAAGACCCATACGTCATGGAGCCGCCTGTTTATGATGATATTAATCCATCAGATATGGCAACTTATAGTGATAGGATGTATATTAAAATAATGTTTGATGTTATAAGCTCTAATGGAGATATAAAAAATAATGAAGGTTTAAAGGGGATACATCAGATAGATGTGCAACCAAATGGTAAAAAAGGCATTGAACTGATAACTAACAAAATGAATGGTTATATTAGTAACTACGGTTTTTGTGAAAAATATGGCTGTATGAAGGGAAGACCAGAAAATGAAAATATAGCTGTAAAAAGTTCTGGTATAAATTATTATGTTGGTCATAACGATTTATATATTCCTGTAAGAAGTAGTGGTAAATCTACATACGATATATATACTATATTCTCTTTTGGCTCTGCAAGACTTTATTACAGAAGTAATGTACAGCTTGTAATTGACTGGGACCAATATAACCCTGATATCCATAAAAATGCTGCTAAATTTCATATTATATTAAAAGATAGAACTTTTAGCAGCACATTTGATGGCTTTGATACAAAATAAATAATTAAACTTAAAGTGGCAGAAGAAATTTCTGCCACTTTTTCATAATCTTTTGATATATATAAATTTGTCCTAAATAAATTCTTAAACTCACATTATTTTTGTTGACTAATCATATTTTTACTATTATAAATTTTATTTACTATATAGGCTTTCAAGCGTGCAGCTCATACAACTGCAAATGTATAAGGAGCTAATTATGAATATAACATTACCAGATGGTGGCAGTTTAGAATTAGAAGATAATTCTACAATATTAGATGCTGCTAAAAAAATCTCTAACAGCCTTGCTAAAAAAGCAGTAGCAGGTGTTATTAATAACAAACTTGTTGATTTAAATACTGAACTCCATAACGGAGATAATATAAAAATATTAACGGAATCTGATGAAGAAGCATTAGAAATACTTAGACATTCTACTGCTCACTTAATGGCTCAGGCTGTTTTAAGGCTTTATCCAGAAACAAAAGTTACTATTGGGCCAGTTGTAGAAAATGGTTTCTACTATGACTTTGACAGAGATACACCATTTACTGTAGAAGATTTAGAAAAAATAGAAAAAGAAATGGCTAAAATCTCTGCTGAAAATATATTAATCACAAGAAAAGAAATTTCTGCTGGTGAAGCTGTTGACCGCTTTACAAAAGAAGATGAAAAATATAAAGTGGAAATTATTAAAGATTTAGGTGTAGATACTGTATCCCTTTATGAACAAGGTGATTTTACTGACCTTTGTCGCGGACCACATGTTTCATCTACTGGCAAAATAAAACATTTTAAACTTTTATCTGTGGCTGGTGCATACTGGAGAGGTGATGAAAAAAATAAACAGCTCCAAAGAATATATGGCACTTCATGGTTTTCTAAAAAAGAACTTGATGACTATATTAATATGCTTGAAGAAGCAAAAAAACGCGACCATAGAAGGCTTGGCAAACAATTAAAACTTTTTACTATTGAAGAAGATGCTGGTGCTGGTTTTCCAATTTATCTGCCTCGTGGTGGTATGCTTAGAGCAGTCTTAGAGCAGTTTGAAAGGGAAGAACATATTAAAAGAGGCTATGATATAGTTTATGGCCCTACTATTCTTAAAAAAGATTTATGGGTGTGCTCAGGCCACTATGATAACTATAAAGAAAATATGTATTTTACAGAGATTGATGGTGTTGAATTTGGTATTAAACCAATGAACTGCTTATCTCATATTATGATGTATAAAAACGACCTGCACAGCTACCGTGATTTACCACTTAGGTTTTTTGAACTTGGTACGGTACACAGGCATGAAAAATCTGGCGTACTTCATGGGCTTATGAGGGTGCGTGCATTTACCCAAGATGATGCACATATTTTCTGTAGACAGGACCAGCTTCAGCAGGAAATCACTGATATTTTAGATTTCGTGCAGTATGTGATGGATATTTTTGGTTTTGAATTTATCCATACAGTATCTACTCGCCCAGAAGAAAAATTTATTGGCTCAGTAGAAATATGGGATACTGCTACAAAAGCATTAATTGATGCACTAGAATCAAAAGGCTTAAACTACACTATTAATGAAGGAGACGGTGCTTTTTACGGCCCTAAAATTGATATTAAATTAAAAGATGCATTGGGCAGATTATGGCAGTGTGCTACAATTCAGTGCGACTTTAATCTTCCAGAACGTTTTGATTTAACTTATGTAGGACAAGATGGTGAAAAACACCGCCCAGTTATGCTTCACAGGGTTATTCTTGGTTCTGTTGATAGATTTTTAGGGGTGTTAATTGAACACTTTGCAGGTGCATTTCCTGTATGGATTTCACCTGTGCAGGTAAAAGTAATGAATATTACTGATGAAAGTGCTGAATATGCTGAAAGTTTATACAGGCAGTTAAAACAGGCTGGCATAAGAGCTGAAAAAGATTTAAGAAACGAAAAAATAGGCTACAAAATCAGAGAAGCACAAATGGAAAAAGTGCCACATATGATAGTTGTTGGCAATAACGAAATGCATGAAAATAAAATTTCTGTCCGTTTAAGAAACGGGCAAACTCATAATAATATTGATTTTTCTTCGTATCTTAATGTTTTAAATGCATTAATACAATTAAAATCACTTGAATTATGGGAAAAATAATATTATAAATATAAGCTAAAAAGGTATTGAAGGGATTTTTCTCTTTATGGAGGTGTGCCATACCGTCAGCAAAAGATGCAGACAAAGAAAGGATTAATGAAGAAATCACTGCTTCAGAAGTTCGCCTTATAGGTGATGATGGGCAGGCATTAGGGATTTTAACATTACATGAAGCTCTGGATATTGCCAGAGAAAAAGGGTATGACTTAGTTGAAGTGGCAGCTGGTGCTAAACCGCCTGTATGTCGTATTATGGACTACAGCAAGTATAAGTTTGAAAAAAACAAAAAAGAAAAAGAAGCACGTAAAAAACAGCGTCAACATCAAGTGGATGTGAAAGAAATTAAATTCCGTCCTAAAATTGAAGAACATGACTATAATGTGAAACTAAAACACATTAGACGCTTTTTATCAGACGGCGATAAAGTAAAAATCGTCATCCGATATAGAGGCAGAGAGATTATGTTTTTAGATGCAGGGACAGAGCTTTTAAATAAAATATCCATTGATGTGGAAGACTTAGGCACTATGGAGAAAAAGCCTGAACTTTTAGGTAAACAACAGATGATAGTAATTGCCCCAAAGGCAACAAAATAAACGCTTAATTTTGTAAAGCTTGAATTTTAAAAGGAGTAACGATGGCTACGCACAAAGTTAAAACCCACAAGGGTGCAAAAAAACGCTTTAAAATTAGTGCTACTGGCAAACTCATTTTCCAAAAACAAGGTATGAGACACATTGCTACAGGCATTAGCAGAAAGCGTAAACGTCAGTTAAAAGAAACTGGTGTTATTACAGGCACAGTGGCTGCAAATATGCGCCGTATTATGCCTTACGCATAAGATATTTAATATCTTATCAATTTATTACGCTATGTATACGGCATTAGGCCGCCGTATGACAGGCAAAAAATTAACTAACCTAAGTCAAGATGACTTAACAAGGAGGAAAAAGTGCCTAGAGCTAAAGGTGGTTACAAAACCAGAAGAAGAAGAAAAAATATTCTTGCTTACGCAAAAGGGTTTAGAGGCAGAAGAAGAACAGTTTATAATATTGCCCGCCCAACAGTAGAAAGAGCATTATGCTATGCTTACAGAGACAGACGCAGGAAAAAAAGAGATATGAGAAGACTTTGGATTACTCGTCTTTCTGCTGCTGCTAAATTAAACAATACTTCATACAGCAAACTTATGGGTAACCTTAAAAAAGCTGGTATTGATTTAAACCGTAAAGTGCTTTCAGAAATGGCTATTAATGCTCCTGAAGCTTTTGCAGAATTAGTAAAAAGCGTTACAAAATAAGTTTATAACTTACAAATATAAAGCTCTCATTACGAGAGCTTTTTTAGTATAAAAATCCAAAAATCCATAAAGGTATTTTTTTGTTATATCCATATTCAATATCATCTAATGCAAGAAAAGAATTTTCTATATTTTTTATTTGATTAAAATCTTTATTTTTTCCACCTATTTCAAAGACATATTTTTCTTCACATATAAAATCACCTTTTTTAGTGCTATATATTCCATAATTTTTATGAAAAATATTGTAATAATTACTTAACTGATTAAAAAAGAAAGTTTCTCTAATATTTCCTATATCTGCATTTACTATATTCATAATATTTGTATTTGCTATATATATTTTCTCTGGTTTATCTAGGTTTTTATAACTTAAATTATTTACCATTAATAACTTAATTATTCCTGCATCATCTAGATATGATAAATACTCTTTTAATGTTCTGCTGTCTTTTATATCTAATATTTTTTGTAATTCTGAAATATTTGGCTTAAACGGCACACTATACATAATTGTAGATAAAAGTCTTTTAATTTTATTAATACTAACACCAGTTAAAGTTGGGTATATGGATAACAAATCACTTTCAATACTAGTATTTATACTTTGGCTTAATGTTTTAAAAAAATCGTCTTTATTATCCATATTATATGAATATGGATAATAACCATATTTTAAATAGTTTTTAAATAGTGGTAAAATTTTCTTATCATTTAATGAATTTATTATATTTTCAGCTATTTCTGTATGGTTGCCTAATATATCAATTAATGAGTAGGGTAAGAAATTATACCCACAGTGCATATTTAAAAATTCTCTAAAACTCATGCCTTCCATAGTATAAATCACTGCTCTTCTGCTTAAATCATAACTACCTAAATGAATATGCATAGCTGAACTACCAGAAACTATTAGTTTTAGGCTGTCATATCTATCATATATATTTTTTAACTCTTGAGACCAGTTTGTATATTTATGTATTTCATCTAAACATAAAAGTTTACCGCCATTTTTTTCAAAATAATCTGCTATATCTATTATCTTATAACTGGCATCAAAAAATACATCATCAAGACTTATATACAGCACTTCATCTAAATTATATACGGAAGCATATTGAGCAATAGTTGTAGTTTTTCCCACTCCCCTTGCTCCCTGTATAATAGATAACCTATGAGATAGTTTATTATTTTCTATAAAATATCGCTTATATGAAAGATTATTTTTATTAATAAACTGCCTGCTGTTTAGATATAAGTCTTCAAACATATTGCACCTTTTAGTATTATATCACATAAATTAATATATTTTTTAGTATTATATTACTAATATATATCATTATAAATAGTAATGCAATACTAAAAATATATAATTAGAAATAATGTTCTTTTTTTGGCATATTGATTGCTATTGGTTTATCATAAATATGCGAGTGTAATTGCGGAGGCTTTTATGATAATAAATAACAGTGCATACCTTAACTATTTAACTACGTTAGGCAAACCTAGTAATGATGTTAATACTGCCGATACTGCTGCTACAAAAGATACAGATAATACTGATACAGCAAACCAAACAACTGCTAATACGCCAGTTACACTGCCTGCAAATATGGATAGTTTAGATATTACCTCTTCATCTACTACTGAAGTAGAGGAAGTAGAAGCAGAAGTAATAGAGAAACCAAAATTTGAATGGAAATATAACACTACAGAAACTGGGCTTTTACCTGATTTTAAATTAGGTGACTGGGAAAATACTTCTGGTATTCTTTTTGGTGGAAACACAATGACTGTGGAAGAACGTTCTTTTGCTGTATATCTGCCACAAGCATTGCAGGATAAAATGAATGCAGACCCTGAATTTGCAAAAGAAATTCAAGGAAAATTGGAAGAATTTTTCAACAGTAATACAAAAGAAAGCGGTACTTTAGAAGACGGTACACAGTTTAATGTTATTGCTCAGCAAATGGCTGTTGCTATGGATGAAAACGGCAATATTATGCATACTTATGTACGTACTGAAAGTTACAGCGTATCAAATAGTCTTGGTGATGTGGCAAATGATGAAACACCTGCTTCAGACCAAAATGCGTCATCAAATAACTCGCTTACTATTAAATACGGCTTTGCAATGTACCAAACTACATTACAAATCGGAAATGCTGCAAATAAAGAATTAACTGATGAAGAAAAAAATTCCAATGCTATGACAGCTATTGGTGTTGAAGCTGTGATTACAATAGAAACAGCACAAGTTAGTGGCAGTGAACCAGCTACTGAAATTAGAAAAGCAAATGGCGATATTGTAGAGCTAGAAACTGGCAAACTTATTCAAAAACATGCAGGTTACAGCGACGGCTCACAAAAGTTTGATAATAAAGCATAAAAGTTATTGGCACTTTTTATAAATATTTTAATTGGAGATAAGCCGTCTATATTTTAGACGGCTTTTTATTTATCTATTTACTTTCATAGAGCAAAATTTTCCGCACATAGCACATTCTTTTTCATCTTTAAATTCTTTCCTTCTCTCTTTTACTATATTGCTGTCTATGGCATATTTTTCCATATTTTCCCAGTCTAAGTTGTTCCTTGCTCTAGACATATTTTCCTGCTGATTTATGACACTTTTTCTTCCCAATGCCACTTCTGCAGCAGCTGCTGCAATCTGTGATGCTTTTATACCCTGATATACATCATTAATATCTGGAAGCGTTAAATGTTCGGCAGGTGTAACATAGCATAGAAAATCCGCCCCTGCTAATACTGCCATACTTGCTCCGATTGCTGCACTTATATGGTCATAACCTGCCCCATTATCAATTGCAAGTGGCCCTAATACATATAATGGTGCATTATGAATTAAATCTTTCATAGTTTTTATTTGTGATGATATTTTATTAAGTGGCACATGGCCCGGGCCTTCCACCATTACCTGTACCCCATAACATCTTGCCTGCAACACTTGTTTTGATAAGTTTAGTACTTCTTTATTTTGTGCAAAATCTCCTGCATCTTTTAAACTGCCCGGACGAAGCCCGTCACCTAAAGAAAGTGTTACATTATATTTTTTTGCTATTTTTAAAATCCTTTCAAAATCTTTTAAAAGTGGGTTTTCTTTATTATTTTTTAACATATAATTAGCAATCATCGCCCCACCCCTTGATACTATACCTGTAAGCCTGTACTCATAAGCATACTTTACTGCTTCTATATCAAGACCAGTATGGATTGTCATATAATCTACGCCGCTTTCTGCCTGATATTCTATTTCTTCAAATACGTATTCCATATCAAGATTATCCATAGATTTTCCCATATCCTGCCATTTTTTAGCAGCAGAATATATAGGCACTGTGCCTATTGGCATATGGGATAAAGACATCATATTTTTTCTAATCTCATCTAAATCGCCCCCTGTGGATAAATCCATATAAGTATCTGCCCCAGCCTGCTCTGCTGTTTTTAATTTTTCCATTTCTTCATCTATTTTACATATTAAAGGGGAAGTGCCAATATTTGCATTTATTTTGATTTTGGCAGGCTGACCTATTAATAACGGCTCAACATTTTTATGGTTAATATTGCCTAAAAGCACCATAGAGCCACAATTTAGCCCGTTATAAATTACATTTTCTTCCAGTCCTTCTTTTTTAATAAGTTTTTCTTTTGATTTTAAAAAGATTTCTAATAAATGGTTGTTTTTTGAAAACATATTATACTCCTTGAAAGCAGGGGAAGTATAATTATATATTTTTTAGAATAAAGTTCCCTGCGAAGGTATTAGCCTTATCAGGTTCAAAGGGTCTAGATAATAAATTATCTATCTCAGCCATATTAGCACCCCTACTTTCATCTAAACTACTACTATATTTTATAATTTTTGTAAATATTAATTATATCTGCTTCACCCCCATTTTTTTTGCAACACCTTATGTCACCTTGATACTGAGCCATTAGGCAAAAAATCTTAAATATA
>CALUWN010000023.1 GCA_944324495.1 uncultured Mucispirillum sp.
TTTAAAAACACTCTTTTTATTATATATTACAATAACTTATAATAATTTTTAAAATAAAAATGGGGTACCACCAGGATTTAAAAATATTGACAAAATAAAATTTATATCATATAAGATTGCTTGATGCCTCTGTAGCTCAGTTGGATAGAGCGACGGATTCCTAATCCGCAGGTCACAGGTTCAATTCCTGTCAGGGGCATTTTTTACAGCCTTGATTATTCAAGGCTTTTTTTGTGTATAAAGAATTGTAGTGAATTAGTTGGTTTGTAATTACACTTATTTTATACTTACATGAATACAAATTGATGTATTAAATTAAATGTATACGAATGTATGGCTAACTCTTGATTTTTATTTAAAATTAAATAAATTATATATAATAAAATCAATAAATTTTATAAAAATTATTGATTATTACTATTTATTTAGTTATAAAATAATATTAAGTAACAAGTTGATAAAAAAAATTATAAAAGTTTCATGTTTGCCATGTATTGGTATTGTAGTATGTATAATATACTCATGGAGGTGTATTATGGAATGGAAATATAGTGCAATTGATGTTGCTGGATATATAGTAGAATATTGCAACAAGAATGGTTTAAATATTTCAAACTTACGATTACAAAAATTATTATATTTTATTCAAGCATATTTTTTAATGAAGTCTAATGGTGAGAGAATAGCTTTTTATGATGATATTGAAGCATGGGATTTTGGTCCTGTTGTACCGTGTATATACCATAAATATAAAAGATTTGGTAGTGGTCAAATACCATTTAATGATGAAAGTTATGTAAATATTTTTTCAGATGATGATAGAAAAATTATTGAGGAAGTTATATTACATTTTAAAGATAAATCTTCTATATATATGATGGAAGTAACTCATGACCAAAAACCATGGAAAGATGTTTATAATGCAAATGATAAATATGCTAATCCAGTTATTGATAATGAATCAATAAGAGATTACTTTTTACACCGAACAAATTAATTTGAGTAACAAAAATGAGTGATATTAATAATATAAATAATCTAGAAACAACGGTTCATAATAAACCTATAAAATCTGACCATAAAACAGAATATATTGCTAATTTTAATAAATTTTTTGATACTTTTAAATGTTCTGTAACAGAATATGATGATAATAGAAGCATTGAAAATATTAATGATTATTATAATGATTATGTTGAGTATGGTGTAATACCATACATGGATATAACAAACTATATCTATACTTTGAGAGATAATGAGAAGGTTAAAAAATCATCAATAAGTCAAAATTTATTAATATTTATTGATAAATTATATTATGAGTTGATACATATAGAGGATAAAAATTCTGATGAGTATAAGAAAATACATACACAATATCAAATGGTTTTTAGGATATATGCCCATACTGATTTAGCTAATATACAAAGTAATACATTTTATCAAATTAGTGATAGTGTAAAAGATGAGATTGATAAAAGGTTGATTAATGATATAAAACCTAAATTTTATGAACTTGATCAGAAATTAATTCGTGATATAAAACCAAAAATTGATGAACTTGATGCAAATACTAGAAAAAATGAGAAAACTATCAATAATTTAATAGATAAGTTTAATCAAGATATGAAAAAATCAGAACGGGATTATATTACTATTCTAGGTATATTTATTGCAATAATTCTATCTTTTATTGGTGCTGTTATTTTTCCTATAAAATTGATAGAAAATGTATCACAGGTCAGTATTGCAAGATTACTTTTATTGTTGACTGGTATTGCTTTTATATTTATTAATACGCTTTATCTATTAATTAAGTTTATTATAATTATTAATGATAAAGAAAAATATATAGATAAATTATCACATGTATGTGTTGTTAACTATATTTTACTTTTTGTTTTTTTATTATCTTTGATTACAGCATTTTTAACAGATAATATTGTAGAATTACAACAAAACGTATTAGAAAATAGTGTTGAATACAAACAAAATCTATTAGATAACAAATCTAAATAATAGTTTTCTAATATCTTTTAACATACACTATATATAATTTTTTAATATTTTTTTCCTATCTATTTTAAAATCATAGAAGTGGATAGGCAAAAATATTCTAAGGTTATTGTTTACATATATTTTTGTGGGTTTGTATTATTTTATCTTTATACTCCACAACATCTTTTATTATTATTTTTTCTAATGTTTTTATAAGTTGTTCTATATAATTAAAATCTATATTATTATTTTTAATAGGAAGTTTTATTTTAATATTTTTTATAAAGTCTTCGTTAAATGAATTTTGTCCCCATGATAAATGTTTTAATGTTTTTTTCATAGAACTTATTATATATAATCCGATATGACTATTTAGTGTAAAATTTATAGGTGATAATATTTTAATTTTATCACCAGTAAAGTATGGTCTATCTTGATAAAAACAAGTGGCGGTATCCTGCCCAAAAGCAAGGGTGTTTTCATCATTCAAGAAGTCTGTATTTTCACTAATATAACCTTTAATACCATTATTAGAGCTACCGCGTGCTACATAAGGATGTAGATTATAATCATTTGTTATATTTATATTATTAGCATTAAATTTTTTCTTGGAAGATTTGACAGTCAATAATTCGCCAACTTTATACTCTTTTAGCTCTATTTTATTTTCTATTAGACGATTTACCCCCCCCCCTATCGTTTTCGTCTAAAATATAATTATTTAAGCCTGTCGCCTGTAAATATGCTTCCAGCTCCCGTATTCGCTCGCTTTCCAGCTCCCGTATCCGCTCTTCCATATATTCAAAAGCAAGTTCATTATTTAGGGTAGGTAGAGTTATTTTAAAATTTGCTATTTTATTATAAGAACACATATTATTATATGAAAATATCTTGTTTAAAAATGATAATTGTGTAGCTATATATAATAAAATTTTTATATAAATGTTTTTTGGTGGTTCTTGTTGTAATTTTAATGAAAAAACTCTTGCATGAGTAACAAGTTTATATTTGAAATCTCTAACAAAGACATTACCAAACATATCAATTGTTATAGTATTTTCATCAAAAATATTTGCTTCTATATCTGATTTACCAATAATACCACAATTTAATAATCCAGAACTTACTACATAATAACCTTTTCCATTAATATGTTTTGCTTGTATATCTGTATTCCCATTTGATGCTTCAAACAATTCCCCAATCTTATATTCCTTAAATATGCCACCACTTTTTTTAAATTTATCGTCTATCTCTTGCAAGCGGTGGCTTACTGCTTTCCCCCAGTTTCTTCCTGCTGGATTATTGTGCTTACTTTCCATGAAAGGTAATCTTTTACCGTCTGTTTAAAATCTTCTATTGTTGGGTTTGTATCTATTTTTCTATGCTGGGAAAAAGTCCAGTCATCTCCATTTAATGTGATAGTGTCTTCGATATAATCGCTCTCTTTTAAATAGTGTAATTTTGATTTGCCATGTAGTGCTACCTGCACTACTTCTTTATATCTTTCATCTGCATTACTTGTATTTTTTAAATTAACATCAAGACCAGATTTTTTCCTATTCTGCCTTGTATATCCATCATTAGAAAAATCAATAAAACGGACTATGTTTTCTTCTTTATGGGGCTTGCCTACATCAAATAAATATACTGCTGTCTGAACTGATGCCTTGCCTTTAAATATATCTGCCATATGTATACTTGCAAGTAATGTATTATTTTTAAGTATCTTCTTTGTATATTCTACTGCATTACCACTGCCCGCATTCTCTTGTATTAAAACTGCTGCTTTACCTGTTTTCATCTTTGATAAGGCTTTCTCTACAAATATAAAACCTTTTCCCGGTTTGGAATATGGCGGGTTTAATAAAAATACATCAGCTGGAAAATCTTTATCTTTATTTTTCCCTTGTTCATATTTGCCATCATATTCTTTTAAACTATCTTTATGTAATATATGTGATGAACCATCTCCCATTAGTATCATATTTAAAACTGCTAATAAATATATGTCTTTTAATATCTCTATGCCTAAAAGCTGGTTGCATTTTATATGAAGGATTTTTTTATTTAATTCATCAGGGCTTTTTATTCTCTCTTCTGCATCTTTTATCATATGCTTCATTGCTGAAATTAAAAAACCACCACTACCTGCTGCATAATCCCATACATAACTATCCATATTTACTTGGCATAATGATACCATCATCTCTGTAACATATCTTGGGGTTAATACAACATCATTCTCTGCTTTATCTGGAACTTTTACCCATCTGTTTAATACATTGAAAAGCTTACCCGTATAGTCTAAATGATGGTTTGATTTGAATAAAGGTAAAATACTACTTTCTACTTCTATATATATCTTTTTTAATCTGCTGGCATCACCTGTTTTCTCTGGGGTTGATAAATTATTGCCAGTAATCACTGGTCTTAATATGTCTAGTATTGTATTCTTCTTTTCATCTACTAGGTTTTTATACTCCAAAAAATCTTTAATCTTTCTATATATTATTTCTCCATCATTATTGTTTCCACTTTTTTCACTTTTTAAATCTTCACTTCTTAATGGTGATATCTCATTATCTATTCCAAGCCCTGCCATTATCATAGAAATTATAAGTATAACTCTATCCTTTTCATCAATCTTATATTCATCATGCATTATTTGATTAAGACTATTAAGGCTGTTTTCTATTTTATCTTCTATTTTTAAAGCTTCCTGTTCCAATTCTTTATCTGTTAAAACTATTTTATCTATCTTCTCTATAAATTTATCCCTATATTTAGGTAATAAAAATGATAAATCTGTATATTCATCTACTTTTTTTGCAATATTCATATTTTTTTCAGAAATATAATATACTCCAATTTCTTTAGTTATACCACCAGCATCATTATCGTACCCATTTATTCCAATAGCTAAAACATTTTTGTAGTTTGAATAATCTACAATAGCTTTTGCATAATGAACTGCACCATTTACAGCATATTTTTCTATATTATTATGGTTTAATGTATTATTTTTATTATAATTATCTATATTGTTTTCTTTATCTAATTTGATAAAAGCACCTTTTTTACCTTTGACCTCTATCATTACAGGAATATATCTTAAATCTTTTGTCTCAATAAGTAGTTTAATATCTGGTATGTTTGCTCCTGTACCACCACTTTTTGATGGTGCAGTTTTCAGTGCTGTTTCTATTTCTGTATTAATGGCTTCTGTTTTTGTGTAATATTTAACATCTTTTAATTGTGCTTTTGTCCAATCTTCTATTTTTTCTTCAATACTTTTTGCCACTTATATACTCCAGTTTATTTTTTGATGAATAGTAACATAAATTTTATAAATTTACTACTAAATATTTAATATACATTTTACTTGCATATAAATAAGCATATGATATATATGTAGGATATATTTATTTTGGAGGGTTACATGGATAACAAAAAAGAAGTATTAGAAAACATTATTAACCGTAAGTTTGAATCTCGTTTAGAGTTTTCTGCTTTAAAAAAACAAATTGAATTAAAACTGCTTGATGAAGTTGTGGAAGAAAGTTTATTTGATGATGATGAAATCTACTGCTATGTTTTTGCTATTAACCACAATGCAGAAAACCACCCAGTGCATATTATTGCCTATGAAATAGAAGAAGGCAAAGTAAAAAGTAATGTGTGCTGCAAAAAAATTGATGAAGAAAAACTTGAAGTATTTGATTACGCTTTCTCTATTAAAGAAGCAAGGAAAATTGCCGCATCACTTCAAGATAAAAAATTATTTGAAGATTATAAAATAGATTTCTGTGGAACTTGTGTATCTAAACTCTATGGCGTTTTTGATGACTAATTAAAATACCATACCATATAATATATAAGGGCAGGGCAATGAGGCAAATACCCTGCCTTTTGTTTTATAATCATTATCATTTTTTCACTTTTCTTTTTACAGCATAGATAATCATTTCAATAAGCACCACTATTAATATCATCTGAAAATCAGAAAGCTCATAATTTTCAAGCATTGAAAATAGTATTTTTCTAAATATTTTTGAAATAATTTTTAATAGAATATTCTGCATATAATGCTCCATGTATTATATTTTGCAGAGTAATTTCTGCTAAATAATAATGGAGCTTGTATTTAGTATAATTAAGTGTGTATATAGTTATATTTTTATTTATGAAAATTTTCATTAAACGACACTAATTGTCGCTACCTGTCATATATTAATAATATGGGGGTGCAGTATGAGAAGATTATTAGTGTTTTTTATGCTTATAATACCATTAATATTATGTGCTGAAGATTTTCCCCATAATAATGAATCATTTTTTAAAGCTAAAAAGCAAATGAAACAGGTTTATTATGATAACCAGTTTAGTTTTTACTGTGACTGTATATATGAATATAAGAAGGAAAATGGCAGGGAAAAAACAATAGTATATGATAAAAGCTGTGGTTACACCCCAAGAAAAAATAAACAGCGTGGAAAATATATAGAGTGGGAGCATATTATGCCAGCTTACAGGTTTGCCTCTCATTTAGAATGCTGGAATGAAGAAATATGTTTAGATAAAAAGGGCAAACCATACAAGGGAAGAAAGTGCTGTGAAAAGGTGGATAAAAGTTTTCGCTTAATGCAGGCTGATATGTATAATTTAGTGCCTAGTGTGGGAGAGATAAATGGTGATAGGAGCAATTATGAATATGGCATAATAGAAGGTGAAGCAAGAGTATATGGGGAATGTGATTTTGAAGTAAGTGGAAAAAAAGCAGAGCCAAAGGATGATATACGTGGAGATATTGCCCGCACATACTTTTATATGGAAGAAACATACGGCATTACATTAACCAATGAAGAAAGGCAGTTATTTATAATGTGGGATAAAATGGATAATATAAGCCAGTGGGAAAAGATAAGGGCTGAGAGAATAAAGGAAATTCAGGGTAATGAAAATACATTTATAAAATAATACTAAAGTAAAATAAATATAAGACGATAATAAAAACATAAGGCAAGCAGATTAAACAATAACTGCTAAAAAACTTTAAAATAAATTTTAAAAAATGCTAAAGTTATTTTAAAGCTGACCGATAAAAAAAGTGTGAGGCGAAAAGATTAAAAAGCCTTACAAAAAAAATTGAAGATAAGTTTAAAAAAAAGCTAAAGTAAAAATAAACTTATCCGATAAGTAAAGTGTGAAAGGAACAAATGCTTACTTAGAACAAGGAGCAGTTCTTTTTAACTGTTTAGAAAAATTAATGTAAGATATATAAAGTGGAAAGTATATATCTTAATGTAATAAGGTATCAAAAGAATTGGGCCGATAGGGAAATATCCTTGTCGGCTTGTTTTGTTGCCTTATAAAAATATTAAATTTAAGTGTATTAAAAATAAGTGGAAAGATTTTTAATATACGCGTTACAGGTATCAAAAGAATTGGGCCGATGGGGAAATATCCTTGTCGGCTTTTTTTATCTGTAACACAATATGCAAGGACGAGAATAATCAAGATTATATTTTACCAATATCTTTGCGTAAAAAGGAAGTGGAGAGCCTGCAAAGAGAAAGTAAAATTCATAATCGTAAGTAACAATTACTTTTTAAAAGATGCAAAAATTTATGCAATGAAAATGCGTCAAAAAGTAAGAAAAAGAAAATGGCACTAAAAAACACTAATTTTATAAGTAATTTGGAGAGATTACTTATATGAAAACTGGAGGAAATCATGGCACTTTCAATCGTAAACAACCCAACGGCAATCGGCGCACAAGGTGGCGTTAATAATGTAAATAATGCTCTGGCAAAAACAATAAAATCTTTATCAACTGGTTTAAGAATTAACACAGCAGCAGATGATGCTTCAGGTTTAGCAGTATCTGAAAAATTAAGAGCACAAATTTCTGGTTTAGGAAAAGCAGCAACAAACGCTCAAGATGCAATCAGTATGTTACAAACTGCAGAAGGAGCAATGGGCTCTATGACTTCTATGGTACAACGTATAAGAGAATTGGCAGTTCAAGCAGGTGACCCAGCTTATACAACAAACGATAGAGCAATGCTTCAATTAGAAGTAGACCAATTAAAAGATGAAATAGACAGGGTTTCAAACTCTGCAGAATTTAACACTAAAAAATTATTAAATGGTGATGCAGCAGCTATATGGTCAGCTTCAACTGATGATATAGAAGCAATTGTTAAAGGTGCACCAGCAGAAGGCAACTACAAACTTACATATGATGTAGACCCAGGCAGAAACTCAGTATATAAATCAAACATTATGAGACTTGGTGAAGGTCAAATGTCATACGACATTAACTCAAACGGTACAAGCATCACTAAATTTGATAATCTTCAAGGTATGCTTAGAGGTACAGACCAAGCATTTACAGTACAAGGTTCAGCAGGTACTACAGCTGAAGCTTACTTAGCAGGTGGTACAGGTGCATTTGGTAATACATTTGGCACAGGTTCTGCTTTTTCAACAGCATCGGCAGCAACTACTGAAGGTTTATTAAATGGTTATTCTGTAGAAATAAGAACAGTTGGTGGCAACACTACTAATGTAAACTATAAAGCAAGTGAAGTAATCACATCTGGTTCTACTGTGAAAGAAACATTTTATGTAGAAAAAGACGGTGCAACTTACAGAATCACTGCTGGTACAAGCTTAACAGCTGCTATTACTGCCGTAAATGTAAATAATACTGCACAAACTACAACATTTAACATAACAACAGCTGACGGTACAATTAAACTTGCAACTGACCTTTCAGGTAAAGCATTTACTGCTTCACAAATAGAATATCGTGTGCGTGATGCTTCAACTGGTGTAATCAGCGACTGGGCAAAAGCAACTATCTCTATCAGCGGTGCAGTAACTAACGATACAGTAGTAGTTGACGGTAAAGAAGTGGATGTATTCAGCTCAGCAGCATTAACTATCCAAAGCGGAACATTTGGTTCTGCAAACTTTACACTTAATATGTGGGAAAGTGGCGAAAAAATGCTTGTAAACGTTGGTACAGCAAGAGCTTCTGCAGCAGGTACAGCAACTGTACAAATTGGTGAAAATGGTACAAAAGTACATATACCAAACGCTACAGACCCAAATACACAAACTACACATACTATCTACACATCACAAATTGATGCAGCAGGTAACGTGTACTATGGTTCTATGGATATAACATTTGAAAGAGGTCAAATAGTATCAGGTTCTGGTTCTATAGACATACTTGGAACAGGTGATGTAGCTTCTAAATATACAAAACTTTCTCAGTTAGAGCAGTTTACTAATACTGACGGTAGAATGATACTTTCTAACACACAAGAAATTACAATCTATGCAGGTAACGGCAAAACTGCAAAAGTAACTCTTGAAGGTAGTGATACAGTAGCAGATGTTGAATCAAAATTAACAGCAGCAATTGTAGAACAGCTTGGAATGGGAGCTGATAACGATAACCCAAATGCAGCAAATGTTAATAGAAACTTAGTGAAATATGTTGAAACTCCAACAGGTGGCGACCATGCAGTTCAAGGTACATTTGTAATCCAAACTGCAGTATTAGGTGAAGATTCAGACTTAACATTTGTAGGTGATGAGGCAGTTTTAACAGCACTTGGTATTACACAAATCCAAGAAGCAGCAGACTCAGCATTAAATGTAAGGGTTACAGATGCGCACACTGGTGAATTTATAGGTGAAGATACAATTACTGACGGTAGATTAAGAAACGTTATTCAAGGTGTAGATGTAAATATAGCACCAGAATCAGCAGCAGATGTTGATTTTATAGATGGCAAAATGGTATTTACAGATAAACCGGGAAGCCAAGTAAACTTCTTACACATTAAAGATAACGCAACTAAAGCAGCAGTTGGTGCAAACGAAGGGCAAGTAATTGACATATCTATAGGCAGATTAGATACAGTAGGTATGGGTATAGATGGTGTAAATGTAGCAACATTTGACGGTGCACAAAAAGCATTATCAAAACTTGATATGGCATTAGAACAAATCTCAGCAGCAAGGGCTACAGCAGGTGCACAAATGAACAGGTTAGAGTAT
The DNA here is from genome assembly GCA_944324495.1 of uncultured Mucispirillum sp. Lineage (GTDB taxonomy): Bacteria > Chrysiogenota > Deferribacteres > Deferribacterales > Mucispirillaceae > Mucispirillum. The sequence continues at coordinate 10,081 of CALUWN010000023.1, forward strand.
ACAATTAACAACCTGAACACAACAAGGGAAAACATGGTTTCTGCTGAAAGCCGCATAAGAGATTTAGATATAGCACAAGCATCAAGCGATTTAGCAGCACAACAAGTGTTATTACAATCAGCAACTGCAATGCTTGCACAAGCTAACCAAATCCCAAGCTACGCAGCACAGTTATTACAATAGGTATAAAAAACTCCCCCTTGCAAAAGGGGGAGTATAAAAAACCTTTGGCTTTTGCAAAACATCTTAAATAAAAGGTGATTTACAAAATCCAAAGATATATGCGAAGCAACTCTCCACTGCCTAGCATATATTCCAAACAAAAGTGTAGTGCCAATACACGAAAAAAAAGGGTTTAGGTCCTCCAGCCTAAACCCTTTTTTTATAAATATCTACCCATTCAGTTTGTTTGTGATAATTAAATTCATCTATAACTTCTTTTAATTTATTTTTATCTATTTTAAACATGTTACATTCTAATGTATTATTATCTTTACAATATTTTGGATTTCCACATTTTTTATATAGAATACAAAAAGCTTCATCAAAACTATCGAAATTTTGCCATTTACATAGTATACAGTCTTTTTTTAAATATCCGTTTTTATACGCCAAAGCTTTTCCAATATTATAAAATCCACCACTATTCAAAAAATATGGTATACAGTCATCATATACAGTACTTATTTCATAAACTCCTTTTCTAGTATCGTTATAGTTTTTACAGTTTAATGATTTGTCTATAAAACATTTGCTTGATTGATATACTATAAATTTCTGAATATTTCTTGAGAATTTATTAGTTAGATTTTCTCTACATTTAAAATTATATAGTTTAATGCGTTCACTTTCTAGAAGCTCTTTTGAGTTTATAATGTTTAATATGTCTTCTTCAGAATCTATTTTAATTTCAATTATTTTTATACCAGAATTCTTTTTTTCTTGACTGCATTCATGAGTAACATATATTTCAATAAATATTGGTGATTTTGGGTGTTCACAAAATATGTCTGCAATAAAATCATTATATTTATATTCTAGCTTACATTCTTTATAATATGTTTTTAAATTATATGTTTGATAATTAAGTTCCGTACAAAAATATTCATTAAACATTTTGCATTCTTTATATTTATCACATTTATCATAACAAGAAATACTAAGATTTATTTCATCATTATTTTTAAACCAATCAGCAATCATTAATTCTGCAATAGAATGGAGATATTTATCATAAGAACATTTATCAGTTTTATGTGCAAAGTGATGTGTACGAATATTTCCTTGTTTTAATATCATTTCTGATTTACAAGATGGACAAAAATATTTTTGATTTTTAAGAGCATTTTTTGCATTAATAATATTTTTGTCTTCATCTAAAGCATAATGTTGACGTTCATGTTTCATAGTATTACAGCCTTATATGCAATATATCATAACATCTCTATTATTTCCTGCAACGTGGTTATAAACCTGCTTACATGGTAGCCGTCGCATACTCCGTGGTGCACCTGCACTGCCATGGGCATAATAAATCTTCCATTTATGCTTTCATATTTGCCAAGAGTAAAAATTGGCAGTAGATAATCGTAGCCTTTTAAAAGGTTTAAATTAAAGCCTTCAAAATGAAGCAGTGGCAGAGCGGATATGGGAAATACATTTTCAGGCATATTTTCTTTTGGGTTCATTTGTATGCTGTTTTTATACTCTTTAATATCTTTATTATATGAGTTTATAAATTCATTTATATCCTTACCACACTCTGTCCATAAATTAAAAAAAGTTTCTGTTTCACTATTAAATACTGTATAGCATGGTACCATATTATTATATACTATAAGTTCTTTTTTAGAGTTAAAAGCCATTCTAAATTCTTCATACATATTAACAGCAGAAGTTATGGCAAAAATGCAGGCAGGGTAAAATTTTAACCCTTTATTTTTAATATTTGTAACATCTATTTTGCAAGTTACACTGTATGTACATGGTATATCTTTTGTAAAGTGAGTAAAATATTCTTTACGTTTATATGCATCTAAATCTATTATTTTATAATTCATTATACGTTCCTTATAATATATAAAAAAGGGGGTGTTTTCACCCCCATTATAGAGCGAGTATTTAAGATTTTTGGTTAGCCATTAACTGCTGCTCTATGTTTGTCTGCTGATTAGTCACATTTATTTGGTTTGTGATAGTCTGCTGTGTTTCCATAGACTGCTGGCTTACCATTGATTTCTGGTTTTCCCGTACTCTCATAATTAAGTTTAAGTACATATCTGCCGGATACTGCCCAATAACTCTGCCTGTTTCGCTGTTTACTACCTGTAATACGGGTATATTTGTATCTTTATCAACATAGTAATTACGGTTGATATAGTCTTTCCGTATTCTGCTTTGTAAAGCTGCAATTGCTTCTTTACTGTAGTCAGCACTTTGGGTATTAGCTGCCTGCACTTGTGCTTGCATACTGTTTGATGATGCACTTTGCTGGCTGTTTTGCGCATTTTGTGCTTGCATTGTATTTGCTGCCGCACTAGATACATTAGCATTGCTGCCACCGCTAACAGTACTATTTTTACTGTTTGCATTTGTACTATTTGTTGTACCTTTTGCTTTTCTTGGGGCAGTGTTAGCAGGCGTTAACGTAACTGCGGTTGTTCCGCTCATTATATTAATCATCTTTGCCACCTTAAATTATAGGCATAACGCCTATTTAGTTATGCAAATTGTTCCTTGATACTAGACTTGATTCGCACATATTTTTTATGCATCCCTGCATAAACCACCCATGAAACTGGGTGAAAACTTGCCTTTTTGGGTTTTCCCCATAAACTATTCGGTATATCGCTAATATAGACCGGTGTTGTTCACCTGATTTTAATAATTTCTACAGACTCCCTTCGGATAAATTATGCTTTTATAAGCTATTAGCCTGCTTCCATGCTTTTTAGGCAAAACTCCATCTAAGCCTTATACCGATATACAGATGTTTTAAAACACAAGCCCTCGCTCCAAAGCCTGCAATATTACAATAAAAAAAGCCAAGGAGATATTATATACCCCTTGGCTTACTTGATGTAATACCTTTAAACGCACCTATACACTATTAAATATATAATTATTTATGAAAAAGTCAATAAATAATAGGCTAAAATTACATAAAATAAAAAAAATCTTGATTTTTATATGATATTTTATAATATTACTAAAGACTAAGAAAAGGAGAGTAAAATGGGTTTTTTTGATATTTTTGTACCAAAAGATATAAACGGCGAATATGCTAAAGCCTGCGAAGATAAGGACAGTGTTATTTTAGATGTACGCACAGTTTCTGAATATAAGGGTGGTCATATTCCAAAAAGCGTAAATATCCCTGTTGATGAAATAGAAAAAGTATTTACCCAGTATGATAAATCTACTCATTTTTATGTTTACTGTTTAAGTGGGGCAAGAAGTGCTTCTGCTGCTAGAGTGCTTAAAAACCAAGGTTATGAATTTGTGGTAGATATGGGCGGCATAGGCAGATACCATGGGGAAATAGAGCGTTAAAATTTTTCTATTTTTTTAAGTATTTCTTCATATGTTATATCTGCATTAATATATAATGTTTTAGTGCGGGAAGAAAGCCCTGAAACTATCTCAACATTTGTTTTGGGTATATTTAAAAGTTTTGCAAAAATCTTTATAATTTCACTATTGGCAGCACCGTCAACTGGTGGTGCTGTTATTTTTATTTTCGGCATATTATCATAAAGCCCTGCATAGCCTGCCTTTTTTGCACTAGGTTGAATATATACTGTTATCTTCATAATTAAATCTCTTTTATATTATATATAAAATTATATAATATTTCTATTTATTTTTTTAAATTTTAATTATATATAATAGTTTATCATAAATTTGTTAAAGGAGTTTTTATGAAGGCTGCTGTTATTGGAGCTACAGGCTATACTGGCGTGGAGCTTGTAAAAATTATATTAAAACATGAGTATTTAGAATTATCTGCCATTACTTCAGAAAGCTATGCAGGCAAGAAATTTTCAGAAATTTATCCAGCAATGTATGGAATGTGCGATATGGTATTAGCAGAAAATAATATAGAAACCATCAGCCAAAAGGCAGATGTGTTTTTCCTGTGCCTGCCCCATAAAGCAGCTATGGAAACAGCCAGCATATTATATAAAAAAGGTAAAATAGTTATAGATTTAAGTGCAGATTTTCGTATTAAGGATAAAAGCTTATATGAAGCAACTTATAATACTAAGCATACAGAGAGTGATTTATTAGAAAAAGCAGTATATGGTCAGGCTGAAATATTTACAGAGCAGATTAAAAAAACATCATTAATTGCAGGGGCGGGCTGTTACCCTACATCAATTATCACCCCATTATACCCGCTTTTAGAAAATAATATAATAGATGATAACCAGTTTATAATAGCAGACAGCAAATCTGGTGTAAGTGGTGCAGGTAGAAAACCAACTTTAACAAATATTTTTTGTGAAGCAAATGAAGATTTAAAGCCTTACGGTATTTTTTCCCACCGCCATAATGCAGAGATTGACCATATTTTATCTCAAGCAAAAAACAATACACATGTGATATTTACACCACATTTACTGCCTGTAAACCGTGGTATATTATCCACCATTTATATAAAAACTAATAAAGATAAAAAAGCAATAGAAAATGCCATAAAATCAAAATATAGGGGCAGATTTTTTGTGCGAGTGCGTGAAGATATACCAGCTATCAGGTATGTAGCACATACTAATTTTATAGATATTGCAGTATTTAAAAAAGATGATACTGCCATTATTGTAACAGCTATTGATAACCTTTTAAAAGGTGCTTCAGCTCAGGCTGTGCAGTGCTATAATATTATGCAAAATATTGATGAAAAAACAGGGCTTATATAAGAGTATATGGAGATAAATTTATGATAGGAAAAGTAAGTTATGGTGGTGTAACAACCCCAACAGGTTTTAGAGCTTCAGCTGCCAATGGTAATATTAAAGGTAAAAATTTAGAGCGTGATGACTGTGGGTTAATTTTTAGTGATGCGCCTTGTGTATTTGCTGGTGTATTTACATCAAACGTGGTGAAAGCTGCACCTGTATTATACGATATGGAAATAATGGAAAAAGGTGGCAATGTAATGGCAGTACTTGCAAATTCTGGTAATGCCAATGCCTGCACAGGAGCTAAAGGGCTTAAAGCCTGCCATGATATTGCAGCAGCTTATGCCGATGCTCTTGATATAAAAGCTGATAATGTATTAATTGCATCAACTGGTGTAATAGGCGTGCCTTTACCAGTGGATAAAATAACAGGTATAAAAGAAGTGCTTGTTGATGGATTAGCAGATGATAAAGGGCTTGATTTTGCAAAAGCTATTATGACAACAGATACAACTGTGAAAGAAACAGCCATATGTGTGGAAACAAAAAGTGGGCTTATAACTATTGGAGGATGTACAAAAGGTGCTGGTATGATAGCTCCAAGCCTTGCCACAATGCTTACATTTATTACAACAGATGCTATTATTGAAAAGCATTTATTACATAAAGTATTAAAAGAGTGTGCTGAAATCACATTTAACAGGGTAACAGTTGATGGTGATATGAGTACAAACGATTCTATTATTATGCTTGCAAACGGTATGAGTGGTGCAATAGTTACAGAAGAAAATTATGAAGAATTTAAAGAAGGGCTTTTTACTTTAATGGATTACCTTGCAAAACAGATTGCACTAGATGGTGAAGGGGCAAGCAGGATGATAACTATTGAAGTAAAAAATGCAGCCACTATGGAAGAAGCAAAATTATGTGCTTCTAAAATAGCAAACTCGCCACTTGTAAAAACCATGTTTACAGGCTGCGACCCAAACTGGGGCAGGCTTATGGCTTCAGCAGGGGCAAGTGGTGCAAATTTTGACCCAAATTTAACAGATATATATTTTAACGACCTGCATTACGTTGAAAAAGGTATAATAATTGATTATGCTTTAGAAGATAAAGCATATGAAATAATGAAAGAATTGCAGTATACTATTACAATAGATTTACATGCAGGAAACTGCAGCACAAAATTTTATACATGTGATTTAACTCAAGACTATATTAAAATCAATGCAGACTACAGGAGTTAATATTTTTGAGTAAGCCTAAATTTCAAATAAACTTATCAGATATATCACAAAAGCCCGGCGTTTATATGTTTATGGACGCAAAAGGCAGAGTAATATATGTTGGTAAGGCAAAAAATTTGCGTAATAGACTTTCTTCATATTTTAATGCAGGGGTAAAGACCATAAAAACTGAAAAAATGCTTACCCATGCATCAAATGTAAAGACAATTGTTACAGAAAATGAAGTGGAAGCATTTTTATTAGAGGCAAACCTTATTAAAACAGAAATGCCAAAATATAATATTCTACTGAAAGATTCTAAAGGCTACCCATATGTTAAACTTACTAATGAAGAATACCCACGGCTTATATTTACAAGGCAGACTAATGATGAAGAAGCCACCTATTTTGGACCATTTGTAAATGTGGGAGATTTAAAGCATATTATAGAAATGCTGCTGCATACTTTTCCTTTACGTACATGCTCTTCATACAGGCTAAAAGAAGGTAAAATCTGCTTAAAATATCAGATAAAAAAATGCCCCGGACCTTGTGAAAACTTAATAAGCCATGAAGATTATATGAAAACTGTAAAATCTATAAAAGAGTTTTTCAAAGGTAATATTGATGAAGTAAAGGATATATTAACTAAGCAGATGAAAGCTTATGCTTCAAACCTTGCTTTTGAAGAGGCAGGAAAGATTAGAGATAGAATATTATCTTTAGATAAACTTTTCTCAAAACAATCGGTATCTAATATATCTGATGAACGAAATATTGATGTGTTTTACAAGCACAGCATATCAGGAGTTACAGGCATTACGCAAATATTTGTGCGAAGCGGTAAGATGATAGGCGTATCCACCCATTTTTTTGACAGCATTGAAGATGAACTTTTAGAACGTTTTATTATGCAGTTTTACTCAAACACTAGGCAGTTCCCAGAATATATTGCATTAGCAGGTGATGAATATGATGAAACCATTGAGGAAGCATTAACTGCTATGGCAGGTAAAAAAGTCCATATAAGAAAACGTGGCATACAGGGCTTAATAGATTTAGCAAAAAATAATGCAGAGCTGCAGACAGAAAGTTATCTCCAAAAAGTTGGTGAGCGTAAAGATGTATCAAAACGTTTGGCAGATATGATTAAGGTTGAGCAGGTATCACGCGTTGAATGTATTGATATTTCCCATTTAGGCGGTAATTTTACAGTTGGAGTGTCAGTTGCTGCTGCAAATGGTGAGCTTGCAAAACAATATTATAGAAAATACAAAATTAAGACAGCAGGAAATGATGATTTTCAGTCCATGTGTGAGCTGTTTTTAAGAAAAGGTGAAAATATAGCAGAAGGCAGCGAAGAACAGGCAGATTTATATATAATTGACGGTGGGTTGGGCCAGCTTAATTCTGCTGTAAAAGCAGCAGAGCTTTCAGGCATAACTGCACCATTTATATCTATCAGTAAAAGCAGGTCGCTGCGTCCTCAAAAACATGAGTTTGAAAATACAATAGAGCAAATACATATTCCAAATAGAAAAAACCCTGTTATTATGAAGAAAAATGACCCGCTGCTTCATTTTATTCAGCATCTGCGAGATGAAAGCCACAGGTTTGCAATAACATATTCAAGAAGCCTTGCTTTAAAAAATATAACAAAATCACCACTTTTACAAATTGAAGGTATGGGTGAAAAACGTTTGAAACAGCTTTTAACTGCAATACCAGATATCCATACTCGTAAAGATTTAACTGTAAATATTATTAAAGATTATGGCAAAATCCCTGAAGAATTAGCAGAAAAAGTTTTAAAGTTTTTAGAAGAAGAAAAATCTGCTAATAAATAACAATGTTATATTTTATTAAAAATATATTGACATTGTTAATATTAGAATGTAATCTAATAAAATACACATCAAATAAAATCTAAAAACTTTCTTTTTTAGGGGGGCGTATGTTCGGAAGTGGTGCATATAAAGAAAAAATTCTTGATGACATAATCAATATTTTAAAAGAAGTTAAAAAAACTGGCAGTATAGATTCTGTTGATAAAAACAAACAGTTATTTCTTGGTAAATATTCAGAAATACCAGCATTACTTTCTAGTGTTTTACATGAGTTTGAAGAAAAAAATACAGGTGTTAGTCAGGAGCAGATAGAAGCAGTACAGGCAGAAATGAGTTCTGAACTTAACGAAAAATGTATGCAACTTGAAGAACAGACATTAATGGTGGAATCATCTAATGACGGTTTATGGTATATGCACTTTCCAAAAGATGGCAACATTAATGTGGATACCCCTTTTATGTGGTCAGATAAATTTCGCAGAATGTTAGGTTATCAAAATACAGAAGATTTTCCAAATGTGCTTGGAAGCTGGTCATTAAAGCTACACCCAACAGAGCATGATGCTATTTTTGCAACTTTTGCTGCATCTTTAGCTGATAAAACAGGTAAAACGCCATATGATGTAACATACCGCTTAAAATTAAAAAGTGGCGAGTACAGGTGGTTTAAGGCTACAGGTACAGTTAAACGTGATGAATATGGCAACCCATTAATGATTGGTGGTTCATTAACTGATATTGATGATGATGTTAAAAATAAATTTGAACTTGAAAAAGCACTTGTCAGGTTTAATTATTCTCAAAATATGGTAAGTGATGGTGTTTGGAGTGCAAGGCTTTATGACAAATCTAGAAATATAAAAGACAGCCAAAACAGGTTTTGGTGGTCTATGAGATTTAAAGAGCTTTTAGGTTACAATACTGATGATGAACTTGAAAACAGTGTAAAGACATTACTTGGTGTTATTCATAGAGATGATATTGATAATGTGGAAAAAGCATTTGATGAGCTTTTAAATAGTAAAGATTTGCAGTATTATTTTGATATTGAAATAAGGATGAAAACAGGAGAAAACGCATCTTATGAATGGTTTCGCCTGCAGTGTAAACGCCAAAGTGATGATAATGGCGACCCTTTACGTATAGTAGGAGTTTTGAGTAATGTTGAATCATTAAAAACACAAGCTAGGATGAGAGAGATAGAACAGTCACAAGCAGAGCTTGCAAATAAAAACTTAAATGATATTACAAGTATTATTAATGTTATTGATGATATTGCAAACCAAACAAACCTGCTTGCACTAAATGCAGCAATTGAGGCAGCAAGAGCAGGGGAGCATGGCAGGGGCTTTGCCGTAGTTGCTGATGAAGTTAGAAAGTTAGCAGAAAAAACAGCAGCCTCTACAAAACAGATTAACGAAATGCTTCAGGAAAACAACAGGCTTTCAGAACAGCTTGCAAATAAAATGTAATTAAAAAACATCATATATTTAACAATATATAAGGTATAATCATTTAAGCCTAATGAAAACTCATTAGGCTTATATTTTATTATTTTACAGTTTCTAAGTTATATTCTGTGCTACCAAAGCCAATTTTTTTAGCATGAGAAAAACTATCCTGTGGGTTAAGATGAGGCCAGCTTTCCTGGAATACATCTTTTCCTGCTGTTTTACACACTAAATCATAGCTTGCTTTATCTATGGCTACTGGGTCAGTAGAAGCCATAAAGCCTAAATCATGCACAAGTGGTGCATCATTACCACCGTGGCAGTCACAGGCTGGTACAATAGAAGTAAGCACATTTACATAAACAACTTCTTTAAAATGGTTATGCACTGCTGCTGCATATTCTACTATTTTTTGCTGCAGCGTATCACATGCTACGTTAAAATCTGTACTAATTGCATGCTCTGGGCAGGCAGAAATACACATAGCACATCCTACACATTTATCACCAATTGTAGCGTGTTTTGAAATAGTAATAGCACCTGCATCGCAAGCCATTTTACATCTTCCGCAGGCTGTACATAAATGAGGGTCAACCACAGGGCGTACACTTGAGTGCATTTCGTTTTTACCAGCACGGCTTGCGCATCCCATAGCCAGATTTTTCATAGCACCACCAAAGCCTGTCATCTCATGGCCTTTAAAGTGGCTTATTACAAATAATTTATCTGCACTGGCAATAGCTGCTGCTATTTTTGCATCCTTATAAATTTCACCATTTGGTACAGCAAGTGGAGTATAAAGCTCACCTTTTAAGCCGTCTGCTATAATTATAGGAGTTTGCAGTGTAGAATAACCAAAGCCGTTTAAATTAGCATTATGAAGATGGTCTACAGAGTTTGTACGCATACCAACATATAAAGTGTTTGTATCTGTTAAAAACGGTTTTGCACCAATCCTGTTTAAAGTTTCTAATATAGGGCGAAGATAAATAGGGCGTAAAAACGCAGTATTACCATATTCGCCAAAGTGGAGTTTTACAGCTGTAATATCATCTTTACCATAGATATTAGTTGCACCGCATTTATTAATAAGTTTTTTAATCTTATTTAGTGGGGACTGGTTCATATTGCAAACCATACTGGAATAAAAAACATTTGCACTCATTTCAAACCTCTTTTTACACAATTTGGATTTAGTCTACTATATCAATGAATAATAAAAATATCAATATTTTTATATTAAAATACATTACCTGCCTTTATGTTAAAAGCAGGTAATAAAACTTGAAAATAAATGAATTATTTAAGATAAGTATTAAAGAACTCTACCATTTTATTAAAGGGAATTTTTTCAAGATTATCATATAAATCCACATGGCTTGCATTATCAATAATCATAAGCTCTTTATTATCACCTTGTAATAATTTAAAAGCATCTTCACTAAAATATCTGCTGTGAGCTTTTTCGCCATGGATTATAAGCACAGCATTTTTTATTTCAGAAGCATATGAAAGCAGCGGCATATTAATAAATGATAATGATGAAGTCATATTCCAGCCACTATTAGAATTAATTGAGCGTTTATGATAGCCTCGTGGAGTTTTATAATAGTTATAATAATCTTTTACAAACTGCTCTTCATCCCCATTTAATTTTTCAGGAAGCCCTGCAGCTATTGCATATGAATTATTTTTAAAATCAATAGTTCGCTGTTTATTAAGAGTTTCTTTTAATTTATATCTTGCATCTTTATCTAAACTATCAAAATAACCGTTAGCTGTAACTCTGCTCATATCATACATTGTAGAAATAATAGCAGCTTTTATTCTTGTATCTATAGCAGCAGCATTTAAGCCAAAGCCACCAAAACCACATATACCTATTATCCCAATTTTTTCAGCATCAGCATATTCATAATTACTTAAAAAGTCCACTGCGGCACTAAAATCTTCTGTATTAATATCAGGTGAAGCTGTATTTCTTGGCTCTCCTGAGCTTTCCCCAGTATATGAAGCATCAAAAGCAAGGGCAATAAAGCCACGCTCTGCCATAGTTTGTGCATAAAGCCCTGAAGCCTGCTCTTTAACTGCCCCAAAAGGACCACTTACTGCAACAGCAGGATATTTTTTTGATTTATCAATATTTTTAGGTATATATACATCACCTGCTAAAGTGAAGCCATATCTGTTTTTAAAATATACTTTTTCTACAGATACATTATCACTTTGTTTAAAGGTTTTATCCCAGATTTCTGTTTGTTTTTCACTATTATTCATATTGCACGCCCCCATGATAAAAGTTAACATTATAGATAAAATTATTTTTTTCATAACTTGCTCCATTTTTTTATAAATTTATCAAAAATATATATAATCTTACAATATTCAAAAATATCATACATTAGCCTAAAACTATCATTTATTATTGAAAATGTGTATTTATTGTGATAGTCTGCCATATTAATTAATAAAAGGTGGGTTATGAGAAAATATTATTTAGGAATATTTGTAGTATTTTTAATGTTTTTTTATGCTGAAACTGGCATAAGTGCCACTATTATATTATGTGGTGAAGAATATAAGCTTGATGTGCCTTTAATTTCTAAAAAGACAGTATCTTTTAAGGATAAGTTTGGAGATGAAGTGCAGATTTACAGCCTTACATCTGAAATTGTAAATACATTTGATAACAGGACGTTTACAGACATACCTCAAGCGGAGCTAAATTTAGAAAACGCACACTTAATCTATGTAAAAAATAACAAAGTTTTTGGACTTTCAGAAAAAGATGTGTTTTATTTTTTAGACCATAATGCTGATAAATGTAGTGTTTTATTTGATTTTAAAAAATATGAAAAAATCTACCCACTTTCTAAGGAGTATAATTTTGATTACAGCAATCTTTTTGGGGTAAAGGTAGCAGGTTTTGGCTATATTGGCGATAATGAAAGTGTTGGAAGGATTGAAGATTCAGAGCAGGTTTATTATACAGCTGTGGAACAAAAAAACAGTGCTTTAACTCCAGAGCTTACATCACTTATAGAAAAAACAATAAAGTTAGATAAAGGATATACTGTGCCAGAGTATAATGAAGATAATAGCGACTATTCTATTTTATACTATAATTATGCTTTTAGTTCGCTGATGAATGATGCACTGCTTAAAACTCTACATAAAGGCATAAACCATGTATTTATAGCAGATTATGAAGAAGAAATGGCTAATGATGAAGAATACAGTGAGGAAGAATATGAAAGCAGTGAGGAAGATTATGAAAATAATCAATTAAGTATGTATGAAGCATTTAGTGTATTTGAATATACAACTCCATTAATGATGGCAGTTTATGCAGGTTATAATGATGTTGCTACATATTTATTAGACCATGGTGCAAACCCAGCTTATTATAATAATGATGCAGATGCTTTGCTTTTTGCAGTAGTTACAAGGAATATGGAAATGATATATACGCTTGTAGAATCAGGAGCACCTGTCATACTTTCCCGTATTTATCGTAATGGTGTAATCTCTTATGCACGAAATGGAAATGACAATCCAGTAGAAGCAACTTTAGAAGATTTAATTAATGAGTTTCTTGATGAAGAAACCATTAACTATCTAAACCAAAATGCTTATGAAGAATAAAATATTTTAAGGGTATAAATATGAGAAATATGATAATGCTAATGCTTTTACTTTTTATAATAACAGCCTGCAATAAAAATGAGAAGCAGAATGAAAAAATAAGCGATACTTCACCAAAAGAGCAGGTAGAACAGACGATAGATAATGTTACTGATAATGTTACTGATAATGGTGTAGATAATAATACTACTACTACAGATAATAATATTCAGGAAAAACAGCTTCCTGAGATACAATATTTATATAACACTACAATAGAAATGCCAGATGAGCTGGTACCTCTTAATAAAGTGGATATAGACCAGTTACTATCAAAATATTATGAAACAGATACAATTAAACTTATGAGAAAATCTTATGAAGCAGACCAGTCATATAAGGTTTTAGAAGATGCTTTAGTATATGGCTATTTTGATATTGCAGATGAGCTTTTAAAAGGTGTAACGCTGGATGCGTATTTGAAAAATTTAATAATAGGAAGCGTAGCAAAAAGTGGCAAAATTGAAAATATGAAGTATCTTGAAAAGTATAATATATCAGTGAGTGAAGATTTGAACGATTCAGTTATACAAGTATATAAATATGGTCGTAATGAGTTTTTAGCTTACAACATGGCAGAATATCTACTTCAAAATAAAGCTGACCCAAATGTATCAGATGATACTCAAACAGCTTTATATTATACATGGAATAAAGCAAGCCTTGATTTATTACTTAAATATGGTGCAGATATAGATTTTATTGGGAATCTAGGAGATGAAAAATGTGGTTCTTATTTACTAGAAACTGCTTTAAGAGGACAACAAGCTAAAGTTGATTATTTACTAAGTTTAGGTGCTAACCCATTTGCTCCTGTTGCATGGGATAAAACTAAATATAAAAGTGCAGCAATATGCAGGGATATACCTAAAGAAAATATTGGTTCTTTATATAATTTAGCAGATGATAATATGGATTTAGGAGATATATATATTGATAAAAATCTAGTAAGTGAGTATAAAGAGTCTATAAAAACATATTCTAAAAAATATATAGTTGATGCTTATGCTGTTGCAGATGAATACAGCTTATATCAACCATTTAGGCAAGAAGAAACGGCATCATTAACTGATTATATGGCACAGTTTGAAACTGGTGATTCTGAAAAAAACTGTGCCTTACTTTCTAATGTAAATATGTTAAGTAGAAATTTAAACCTTTATTATGATAACAAAAAAATGCCATATATATACGCATTATTAAAACATAGGGAGGTTAATAAGTATTATATCCACCGTGCATCAAATGAAGCTTATCTATTTGTATTAATTAGTAATGGATTTAATATGGGAGAAAATACTAAAGACACAAATGCATTAGATTATATATTTTCTCAGCTTTCAAAATCAGACTATAATGACACTATAAATTATGTATCAGCATATATTTACAGGCAGCCTCAGGGTAAAAAAGAGGCAGTTAATAAATTAATGGCAGCAGTTAAAAAAGTAGGTATCACACCAGAGCATAGTTATACTGCAGAGTACATATACAAAATGTATGATAAATATCATAAGTAATCATTTATAAATTAAAAAGATATTATATAAATTAGGCAGCATATTGTATTTATGTTGCCTTTTTTAATAAAAAAAATATATTTGTATATAAAATAAAGTATTTTTTAAATATTTATTACTTGACAAAATAGCTATAAAAATAATATGATATAAACATAAAATATTGTTTTAAAATAATATTTTATGGGGAGGTTATATGCGAGTAGAAAAAGGTAAAATAAAGCGTGAGAAATCTGAATATGCTGTTCAGGCTGTCAGCAACGCTATAGATATTTTAGAGCTTTTAGGCAACTGCGAACATGAACTTTCCATGAGTGAGATAGTATCTACATTAGAGCTTACAAAAAGTAATGTTAATAAGCTTTTAGCTAACCTTGAAAGGTTTGGCTATGTGGAGCATAATAAATACACTGGCAACTTCCGTTTAGGAGTTAAGACATTTCAAATATCTCAGGCTTATATTAATAAACTTAACTTAATAGATATTTCAAATCAGGTTTTAAATAACTTAAAAACAAGCCTTAATGAATCCACATATATTGGCGTGCTGCGTCATGGTAATGTGGTATATTTAAATGTATTAGAAACAGATGAGCCTGTGAGAGTTATGCCTAGGATTGGTAATGTGGGCCCAGCTTATGCTACAGCCATAGGTAAGGCACAGCTTTCTGTATTTGGAGATAAAGAGATTATATCCCTTTATGAAAATAAAGTATTTAGAAAGCTGACTGATAAAACAATTGCAAATATTGATGAGCTTTTAAAAGATATAGCAGAAGTTAGAAACCGTGGCTATGCACTTGATTTGGAAGAATATGAAGAGGAAGTGCATTGTGTTGCTGTACCAGTACTGGATTTTATGGGGAAAGTTATTGCAGGCATAAGTGTTTCTGGTCCTAAAGTGCGTATGAGTATGGAAAGGATAGAAAAAGAGATTGCCCCATTATTAATAGAATCAGCCCATATATTATCTAGTAAATTTGGCTATACAGGGTATGATGAAAGCACTGAAAAATAAGTAGTTTCTTAAAATGTATACAGATAGTAAATATTTTTGAATTTTTCATTGTCTTTTTCTGTCTTATGTATTAGATTAGGTCAAGTTTATTTTATGGTGAAAAAATAGTGATAAAAAAATATATATTTTTTTTAATAAACATATGTATTGCAACCCATTCTTACGCTCAGACAGTTACAGAAGAATTTTATGATGATGAGCAGGAGGGCTATGTGGCCCATGATGTTGTGCCTGCTGTTAATGGTGCAGAAACTACCAGCTCATTAAATCAGTTCAAAAAAGATGAATCATTAACTGAGGATGAAAATACACTTATTCAGGCAGTTTTTTCAAATGATTTTGCTGCTGTTGAAGCCGTATTAAATAAGGGTGTTACCCCAAATATTATCTATACTGTAAAGCTTGATAACGGCTCATCATATAAAACAACTCTTTTGCATATTGCAATAGCAGGTAACGATAGGGAAATTTTAAAAAAGTTACTTTCTTATGACAATGTAAGTATTAATCAGCTTGGTTTTTCGTCTATTATTAAGCATAATAAATCAGAATATGTGGAAATTTCACCTCTTGCTTATGCTGTATTTTTAAACCGTAAGCACGTAGTGGAATCACTGCTTGAAAAGGGTGCAGATGCAAATATATATGGTAAAGGCTCATACTCTGCTGTCTTTTACTCTCAGGATGAAAAAATATTAAAACTTTTACGTAAACACAATGCAGATTTTAACCTGCTTGTTGATAATAATACACGTCCATTATTTGAAGCAGTAAAAAGTAATAACAGTCAGCTTGTGAAAATGCTTTTAGATAACGGTGCAGATATTAATAAAAAAGACGGCAGTAAAAATACAGTGCTTTATACTGCCATATCTTCTGGGTATTACGAGCTTGCAAGGTTTTTAATTGATAAGGGTGCAAAAATAGATGAGCCTTCTGGAAAAGATAAAGTTACACCACTTATGGCAACTTTAAGCAGGCAGGACCATGATACTGGGTTTTTAAGATATTTAATTTTTAAAGGTGCTAAGGTAGATTCTAAAGATGCATTTAATAGAACCCCTGTTTTTTATGCAAGCCAATATGATGGTGCAGACGGAGCAAATGTGGCAGAAGAAAGTATTGCCATACTTGTGGAAAATAAGGCAAATTTAAATGCTCAAGACAGCAACGGTAATACTATACTTCATTTAAAACCAACAGATTACTATAAAATATATGCAAAATATAACGTAAATTTAAATATACAAAATAATGAGGGTAATACTCCTTTACATATGGCAGCCATGCAGGATAATGTATCTTCCATACTTACAGGAAGCCCTAATAGAACCATAAAAAATAAACAGGGTAAAACAGCAGCAGATATTGCAGCAGATAACAAATATAAAAACACTGAAGAACTTTTAAAATTAACCGATGCAGAAAGCCTGCTTATGCTTGGAGCAGTACTTGGTGATAATAATTTAGTGGAAAAAGCACTAAAAACAAAAATAGATGTAAATAAAGAGATTTTAGGTCAACTGCCTGTATATTACGCTGCTAAAGGTGGTAATGCAGATGTTTTTATATCACTAATTTTAGCAGGTGCAAAGCTTGACAGGCTGCCTACTTTAGTTTATGACGTGGTGGGAAGCTTTACTTCTTCAAAAGACCAGACAAGCCGTGTGGAACTTTCTAAAATATTTATAGATAAAGAAGTTTCGCTTCACTGGGATAGATATGGTGATTTTCTTCATATATTAACTAAAGAGCAAAGCGAAAAAAATATGGGGCAGGGCTATATTAGAACAGTACTTGCTTATGCCATATCAAAAGGGGCAGACCCTAATAAACTTGACAGCAAAGGGGAAGCGCCTATTCATATTGCAGCTAAAGGTCAGTATGAAAGTTATGATTTAATACTTGAATTAATAAGCGGTGGAGCAAATGTGGATTTACCTGATAGCAAGGGTTTTCCTGCTATTTATTACTGTGCAAAAGCTCCTTATAATAAAAATGATGTTTTTTTAGCACTGCTTAATAATACTAAGACAAATTTAAATGCAGGCTATGGTGATTTAAATAATACACTGCTTATGGAGGCAGCAGCAAACGGCAATTCCTTAATTGTTATGATGCTTGTGGCACGTGGAGCAGATGATACTATTACAAATAAAGAGGGTAAAACAGCCCTTATGATTGTAAGAGAAAAATTTAAAGAAAAGTATGCTAATGCAACAGTGGATGAAAAAAACAGTGCTGATTATAAAAACTACAAATTTTTATCAGATGTATTTTTGGCAGATAAAAATACAGTAGCAGAATGTAGAAGTGGTATTAATGAAGAATGTAAGAAATATTATAAAGCGGTGGAGATGATTAAGCCTGATTCTTAAAATTTAAATTATTTAAATATTTTACAGGCAGTTATATAAACCTTAAGCTAAGGCAACAGATATAAAATATGGTGAAAAAAGTGTTATAATAGTGATAAGTGCTGTCACCATAACTAATAGTGCCTGTTATAAATAAAGGTTATATCTTCATAAGCATTTAAGCAGTCTGAAACCGTAAAACTTCATTATAATATTCATTAACAGGCGGAGTAGGTGGAATAAGTGATTGTGCATAAGAAAAAAGAGCAGTAGAGAAAATAAAAGTAAATAATAAAAGCACAACCTTATTTATACCTGCTTCACCCCCATTTTTTTTGCAACACCTTATGTCACCTTGATGCGGAGCCGAAGAGTCTATAATTTTTACTAGT
>CALUWN010000024.1 GCA_944324495.1 uncultured Mucispirillum sp.
TCCATAACCATTACGCAAAAAACACTGCGTATGAAATAAGTCGCTCAGTGATAATATAACTTTAGCTCCTAAATATGTATAAAAACTATTAATATTTAACTAACTTTCGCATTTGCTTATAATGATAGAGAGTATGTGAATAGTTTTCTTTTACTGCTTCACCCCCATTTTTTAATAAAAAATGGGGGTGAAGCAGCAATTCATATACTTCTTAGATAGAACATATTTATATTTCATTTATTGATATTATATTATACAGGCTTTCCTTTTAATATACTTTTGATATTTTTTGCAGGGGATGAGTTAAATATTTTTTTATATTCTCTTGTAAATTGAGTAATGCTTTCATAGCCTACATTATATGCTGCTTCTGTTGCTGTTAGGCTTTCTGTAAGCATAAGCCTTTGTGCTTCATAAAGCCTTAACCGTTTTTGATACTGTAATGGTGAAATAAGTGTTATCTGCTTAAATACCCTAAAAAATGTTGAAGGAGCCATATTTACTTTTGCAGCAATATCATTGATTGTTAATCTATCTTTATAATTTTCTGTAATATATTCTACAGCTTTATATATTTTATTGCTCTGCGAATCTGAAGTAAATAATGATTTTAAATCAGCCCCAGCAGGACCAGTTAATATTCTATAATATATTTCTTTTAATGTAAGTTCTGCTAAAAATGTATTATTATCTCGTTTTGCATATAAATCTATAAGCCTTTCATATGCTTCAAGTAGGCTTTCATCTGCTTTATGGCTGGAAATTCCTTTAAATGAATTGTTTGGTATATTTTCAATATCTTTTATTATCTCACTTATTATTTTATTATCAACTGGTAAATATATGGAAAGGTACGGATTATCTTCTGAAATATTACTAAAATAGGAAGATATTGGGTAATCAATATATGTAATATTATAAAACCCTTTTTCAATAAGAAAATCTTTAGAATGAATATTAATATGTTTTTTGCCGTTTATTACAAAGAAAATACATGGTTTTTGCACACATGTATGGATTAAATCTACATTATTTCTTCTGAAAAATTTCACCCCAAAAAAACCTGCATCAACTTCTTCTTCATAGGGTAAAATATTTATCATTTTATTTTTTAAATTATTAAGCACTGTACTTTCCATATAAGCATTATAGCATGATTGATAGTTTTAGGCAAGAATTAAATAGTATGCGATATTGCAAAATATAAGTATATCAGTAAAATTTATTATATACCATTGGAGGATATTATGAAGCGTAGAGAATTTTTGAAAACTATATCACTGCTTAGTGCTGGTGCAGTACTTGGTTTAAATGGAGTAAATATTATGGCAAAAGAAAGAAGTGCAGGCATACCAAAACGTATTTTAGGAAAAGATTTTAAAGTATCAGCTTTAGGGCTTGGGTGTATGGGAATGAGTGCAAACCATGGCAAACCGCGAGATAAAAAAGAGATGATAAATTTAATTGCAAAAGCATATGATGCAGGCATAACTTTTTATGATACAGCAGAAATATATGGACCACATACAAATGAAGAACTAGTAGGCACAGCTTTAAAACCATTTAGGAAAAAAGTGGCAATAGGCACAAAATTTGGGCTTTATTACCCTAATGGTAAACAAGTAGAAGATGCAAGACCAGAAACCATAAGAAAAGCTATTGAAGGCTCATTAAAACGCTTGCAGACTGATTATATAGATATATACTATCAGCACAGAGTGGATAATAAAGTACCTATAGAAGAAGTGGCAGGCACAATGAAAGATTTAGTAAAAGAGGGCAAGCTGCTTCACTGGGGCATAAGCGAGCCAAATATAGAAACAATAAAAAGAGCTCATAAGGAATTTCCAATCACAGCTTTAGAAAATCAGTACGCTATGAGCTTTAGACGCCATGAAGAAAAAACATTTAAAGTAATAGAAGAGCTAGGCATTGGGCTTGTGGCATACAGCCCACTTGACAGGGGATATTTAGCAGGTCATATGGATGGAAACACTATTTTTGACCCAAAACTTGATATGCGTGCATCATTTCCACGTATGAGCAGGGATGCTATGGCAAAAAACCGTGTGATTATTGATTTCTTAAAGGAAATAGGGCATGAAAAAGGCGGGGCAACTCCTGCTCAGGTGGCTCTTGCATGGATATTGGCTCAAAAACCATATATTGTGCCTATTCCAGAAACTACAAACTTATCACATTTAGAAGAAAATATAAAGGCTGTAAATATATCTTGGACGAAAAATGAAATGGATGAAATAAATAAAAAACTTGCAGGTATTAAGCTTGTTGGTGAGCGTTATACTCCGGGAAGTGTAGCAGCTAAAAGCGTATATAATTTAATATAAAGGAAATAATATGAAAACAGTTAAACTTTCAAACTCACTTGAAATGCCGTTACTTGGATATGGTGTATTTCAAGTTAACCCAGATGAATGTGAAAGATGTGTATCTGATGCTATTGAAGTAGGTTACAGGCTTATTGATACGGCTCAGATTTATAAAAATGAAGAAGGTGTTGGCAGAGCAGTTGCAAAATCTGGTATTTCAAGAAAAGATTTTTTTCTTGTTACAAAAGTGTGGATATCAAATGCAGGTTATGAAAAAGCAAAGCAGTCAATAGATACATCATTAGAAAAACTTAAAACTGACTATATTGATTTAGTGCTTATTCATCAACCTTTTGGCGATTATTACGGCACATACAGGTTATTAGAAGAATATTATGAAAAAGGTATTATAAAATCAATTGGCGTAAGCAATTTTTATGCTGATAGGTTTATTGATATTGCAAGCTTTGTAAAACATATTCCTATGGTTAATCAAATGGAAACTCATGTATTTTTGCAGCAGCAAAAATTACATAAAATATTAAAAGAAAATAAATGCCAGCTTATGTCATGGGGACCTTTTGCAGAAGGGAAAAATAATTTATTTACAAATGAAACTCTTTTAAATATTGGCAAGAAATATAATAAGACATCAGCACAAGTTGCATTAAGATATTTATTGGAGCAAAATATTGTAGTTATCCCTAAAACAGTGAATAAAGATAGAATGGTGGAAAATATTAATGTATTTGATTTTGAATTATCAGATGATGATATGGCAGAGATTTTAAAACTGGATACAGATACCACCCTTTTTGGAAACCACACAGACTATGATTTTGTAAAATATCTTTTAAGTATAAAATAATATCAAAAGTATAAATACCTGCTGTAACCTTATATTACAGCAGGTATATTTATAATCTTGTAATAATCATAAAATATCATAATTTATCTGTTGAAAAAAATAATAAAATTCTATATAACATAACTAATTTAATAATCAATAAAGGTGATAAATGGGCTTTAGTTGTGGTATTGTGGGGCTTCCAAACGTTGGTAAATCCACTATTTTTAATGCTTTATCAAAAGCACAGAATGCTGAAAGTGCAAACTATCCTTTTTGCACAATTGACCCAAATAGAGGTATAGTTCCTGTGCCTGATGAAAGAATGGTTTTTATTACAGAGCATATTAAACCAAAATCAATCGTTCCGACAACTGTTGAGTTTGTAGATATTGCAGGGCTAGTAAAGGGTGCAAGTAAAGGCGAAGGCAGAGGTAACCAGTTTTTAACTCATATCCGCCAGACTGATGCTATTGCACACGTTGTAAGATGTTTTGAAAATGATGAAATAGTCCATGTGGATAATCAGGTAAACCCTGCTAATGATATAGAGGTTATTAATACTGAGCTTTTACTTGCAGATATGGAAATTTTAGAAAAAGCCATAGCAAAAAACCAAAAGGCTGCTAAAAGTGGCGATAAAGCTTTAAAGAAAAAAGTAGAAGTTTTAGAAGAGTTTTTAAAATGTGCAGATGAAGGTAAACCCTTACGCACTGTTTTAAAAGAAAATCCTGAATATATTGATGAAATAAAAGAGTATAATTTCATTACAATAAAACCTATGCTTTATGTGGCTAATGTGGATGAGGACACTTTAGCAGAAGATAATAACCATGTTAAAAAAGTACGTGAAATAGCTGAGGCAGAGGGTGCTGAAGTTGTAAAAATTTGTGGTAAAACTGAATGTGAGCTGCAGGACTTATCAGAAGAAGAAGCAAAAGAATACCTGCTTTCTTTAGGAATGGAGAAAAGTGGGCTTGACAGCTTAATTAAAAGTGGGTATGACCTGCTTGGTTTGATTACATTTTTTACAGCAGGCGAAAAAGAAGTACGTGCTTGGACTGTGGAAAATGGCTCAACAGCACCACAGGCAGCAGGCAAAATCCACTCTGATATTGAACGTGGGTTTATACGTGCCGAAGTATGCTCTTATGAAGATTTTGAAAAATATAAATCATTAACCGTTGCAAAAGAAAACGGCAGATTAAGACTTGAAGGAAAAGATTATATTGTACAAGATGGCGATATAATGTATTTTAGGTTTAATGTATAGAATATTATTTTTATTATTAACTTTATTTTTTGCTGTAGAAAATTCAATGGCACAAAGTGCAGAAGATATTGTTGCCCCAAAACACAGTGATTTTGCAGGGATGGATGAAGCAGAAAACCCAGATGAAGCAGGGGCTGCTATGCCTAGTATTGGTATATCAGAAGAAAAAGTGATTGTGGAAGTTGTAGAAGGTGTTGGGCATATTCCATATAACAAAACAGCATTCAGGGATAAGCCATCATTAAAAGGCAAAGTGTTAAGGTATTCTTCAGGTGCTGAAAAAGTAATATTAATTGGTGAAACTCAAGACTGGTATAAAGTTATAATGTATAATAATCAGGAAGCATATATCCAAAAAAAATATGTGCGTACCACAAAGCTTTTTATGGATGAAACTGTTGCCAGAAACCAAATGAATAAAACATTATCCATAGAGCTTGATGATTTACTTGCTAAGTTTGAAGATACATTAAGTAATTCAAACTATACTAAAAAAAATCAAATACGCCCAATGTTTAAGCTAGTTGATGCAAAAAAAATTAAAAATATTGTAACACTCACTTTTTTCTATTCTTGTGCAGATACCTTAGGGCATCCTATTCCATCATATAACGATAACGATTTATCAGCATATATGCAGCAGCTTTTAGAGCTTGTATTAGGCAGGCTTATTTTATCACCTGCTGAAGAATTTAAAATTGTTATAAAAGTTCCTACATATGATGATAAAGGTAATGTGGTAGATTACAGCAAGGAATATGCTGTTATTTCATTAAACCCGGCAAATGTTAATATGGAAGAAGTACGCAGCAAAAATATATCTATATTAAGCCTTGCCCAAAGTACTATACCTATAAATGATTTATTTAAAACATATCCTAGATAATATAAGGTGATATATGGAATTTACTCATTTTGACAGTAAAGGTGCAAGCCGTATGGTAGATGTTAGCGGAAAAGCACCAACTAAAAGGGAAGCTGTAGCTTGCGGTAAAGTAACATTGAAAAAAGAGACATTGCAGCAGATTGTGGAAATGAGTATAAAAAAAGGCAACGTTTTTGAAGTATCAAGAATTGCCGCCATTATGGCTGTAAAACAGACGCCTCATTTAATACCACTATGTCACCCACTTGCCATATCTTCTGTTAATGTGGAATTTGATTACAGTCTTGAAAAAGGTGAAGTTTATATAGAAGTGAAAGTATCACTTGATGATAAAACAGGTGTGGAAATGGAAGCTTTAACAGGTGTATCTGTAGCAGCACTTACTATATATGATATGTGTAAAGCAGTGGATAAAGATATGATAATAAGCGATATTATGCTTATGAAAAAGTCTGGCGGTAAAAGCGGCGAATATATGCGTAAAAAGTAATTTTTAGGATACTGTTATGGATTATAATATTGTATTTAATTCTCTTGTTTCATCATTAAAAGATGCTTTTGAAAAAACTGGTGCAAAAAAGGCAGTAATTGGTATTTCAGGCGGAATAGATTCTGCTGCAGCTTGTGCCTGTGCTGTAAAAGCATTAGGTAATGATAATGTTTTAGGTTATTATATGCCCTATAAAACTTCATCAGAAGAATCACTAATTGATGCAAAAAAACTTTCCCAGTCATTAGATTTTAAGTTAGAAATTATAGATATTACAAAAATGGCAGATGCTTTTATAGAGGGTAAAGATAATATTACACCTTTAAGAAAAGGTAATATTATGGCACGCTGTAGAATGATTTGCCTTTTTGATAAAGCAGCAGAGCACAGCGGTATCGTTATAGGTACAAGTAATAGGACAGAGCTTCTTTTAGGTTATGGCACATGGTATGGGGATACTGCTTCAAGTATTAATGCACTAGGAGAGCTTTATAAACGTGAAGTTTACGGTATAAGCCGCATATCAGGTATTCCTGAAAGCATTATAACAAAAGCCCCAACAGCTGATTTATGGCAGGGGCAGACTGATGAAGCAGAACTAGGCTATACCTATGAACTGCTTGATAATATGCTTTATGATATAGAGCAAAATAATATGACAAAAGATGAGCTTTATAAAAAATATAATCAAGATGATGTAGATAATATTATAAAACGCGTTATTAGAAACAGTTTTAAACGAAGCACACCTTTTATTTGCGAAAGTAAAATAGATAATAGAAATAAAATTAATGAAAACCAGTTTTTAAAACTTGAAAAATAGCATACATATATGTTATAATAACAAGATAAGATTTAGTAGTATATATGTTTATCTTATATAAGTAAAGTTTAGAAATACTTTAATTTATTTTTTTGGAGGAATTTGTGGATAAATTTACTCAATACTACGAAAGTAAATTCGTAGGTGAGGCGCTGACTTTTGATGATGTACTTATCAGCCCGGCTTATTCAAATATACTGCCGTCAGATGTTGTGACAGCTACAAAATTAACAAATACTATTTCTTTAAACATACCAATAGTTTCTGCTGCTATGGATACTGTTACTGAAGCTAAACTTGCTATAGCTATGGCTCAAGTAGGCGGGCTTGGTTTTATCCATAAGAATATGTCTATAAAAAGGCAGGCAGATGAGGTAGATAAGGTTAAACGTTCTGAAAGCGGTATGATTGTTGACCCTATTACAATTGACCCAGACCAAACTATTGGGGATGCTTGGGAACTGATGACAAAATATAAAATTTCAGGTATACCTGTTGTTAAAAATGGCAAATTAAAAGGTATATTAACTAACAGAGATTTAAGATTTGTACGTGATACTACTTCAAAAGTATCAGAATATATGACAAGTGAAAACTTAGTTACTGTTCCTGTTGGCACATCATTTGAAGAAGCTGTTAATCATTTACATAAACATAGAATTGAAAAACTTTTAGTAGTAGATGATGATTACTGCTTAAAAGGGCTTATTACTATAAAAGATATTAATAAACGTATAAAATATCCACTTGCTTCAAAAGATAAAATAGGCAGGCTTTTAGCAGGAGCTGCTGTGGGTACTGCTGCTGATACTTTAGAAAGGGTTGAAGAACTCGTTAGTAAAAATGTTGATATTATTACAGTAGATACAGCGCACGGTCATTCTCAAAAAGTATTAGATACTGTAAACCAAATAAAACGCAAATATCCTGATTTACAGGTTATTGCAGGTAATGTTGCTACAAGTGAAGCAGTATTGGCACTTGCAAAAGCTGGGGCAGACTGCGTTAAAGTTGGTATTGGACCGGGCTCAATTTGTACTACAAGGATTGTTGCAGGTGTTGGCGTGCCACAGATTACTGCTGTGCTTGATTGTGCTGCTGCTGCTTCTGAAGCTGGTATTCCTATTATTGCAGATGGCGGTATTAAATATTCTGGTGATATAGTTAAGGCTTTAGCAGCTGGAGCTAATGCTGTTATGCTTGGTTCACTGCTTGCAGGTACTCTTGAAGCACCGGGTGAAATAGAGCTTTTTCAAGGCAGGAGCTATAAAGTATATCGCGGTATGGGCTCAGTTGGTGCTATGAAAGAAGGCTCAAAAGATAGATATTTCCAAGAAGGCACTGTAAGCGATGTAAAATTTGTGCCAGAAGGTATTGAAGGCAGGGTGCACTTTAAAGGTGAATTAAACCAGACAATTTATCAGCTTATTGGCGGCCTTCGTTCTGGTATGGGCTATGCAGGCTGTAAAACTATTGATGAGCTTAGAAGTAATGCTCGTTTTGTACGTATTACAAGTGCAGGGCTTTCAGAATCCCATGTTCATGATGTGCAGATAACCAAAGAAGCACCTAACTACTGGGTAAAATAAATTAATAAAGTTAGTAAATATATAATACCATTTATCTTTTTAAGATAAGTGGTATTTTATTATGTATTGCTGTATAAATTCTTTAAAAGGGTATGAGCTTTGAAAATTGATAATCTTATAGCTTTGCGTTACTTTAAAAGCAGGAAACGCAACAGTATTCTTTCTTTCTTATCCATAACATCTATTATAGGCTTAATGCTTGGTACTGCCACATTAATATTAGTTGTAAGCGTTATGACAGGCTTTACAAACAATTTAAAAGAAAAAATGATGGGTACAAATGCTGATATTATTGTTACAGATTTCAGCCTTGTAGCAATAAGAGATTATGAAAAATTAGAATCAGAACTTTTATCTATTAATGGAGTAAAAGCTGTATCGCCTTTTGTAAATGCTCAGGCTGTATCTATGAGTAGAGATGGCGTTTCTGGTATTATTATAAGAGGTATTGATGTAGATAAAGAAAAAAATGTATCAAAAATTGCATCATTTATTACTTTTGGAAGCTATGAAGATATAAAAAATAGAAAAGAAAATGAGCCTTATGGTATCCTTTTAGGTAAGGAGCTTGCATTTAATATGTCTGCAGCAGTTGGTGATGAAATTACATTAATCAGCCCACAGGCTTCAAGAGGACCTTTTGGGCTAAACCCTAAAATGCGTAAATTTATTGTAAAAGGCATATTTGATACAGGAGTATATGAATATAATACAACGCTTGCTTATATTAATTTAGAAGCAGCTCAAGAATTTATGGGCTTTAAAAACAACAGCATTACAGGTATGCAGGTTGCAGCTAATAACAATGTAAATACTATTGATTTAGCATATACAATAAACCAGAAAATAGAAAATAAATATATAGCACGTGACTGGCTTTCTATGAATAAAAGTTTGTTTTCTGCTTTAGAGCTTGAAAAATATGCTATGTTTATAGTGCTTACTTTAATAATTATTGTTGCATCATTTAGCATTGTATCAATGATAGCAATTACTGTAAAAGACAAGCAGAAAGATATTGCTATATTAAGAGCATACGGGGCAAGTGCATCATTTATTAGAAGTATATTTATAAGGCAGGGTATGATTGTGGGGCTTGCTGGCACTTTACTTGGTAATATGCTTGCTTTATTACTATCTATCCTTGTTACAAAATATAAAATAATAAGCCTGCCTGAAGATGTATATTTTATGGACAGGCTGCCTATTAATATTGATTATACCGTGTATTTAGTTGTTTCAATATGTGCCATAGCAATTACATTTTTTGCAAGCATATATCCGTCAAACCAAAGTACAAAACTAAATATTGCTGAAAGCATCAGGCAGGATTAGGGGGCATTATGGCATTTTTAGAGATTAAAAATATATCTAAAAGTTATGAAATGAAAGACAGCTCCCTTTTAGTAATAGATAATTTTTCATATACGGCAGAAAAGGGTGATTTAATATCATTAACAGGGCCATCAGGTGCAGGAAAATCTACACTTTTACATATGATAGGAGCTATTGATAAGCCAACAAAAGGTAATATTTTATTTAACGGGGAAGATTTATACAGCAAAAAAGAA
Organism: uncultured Mucispirillum sp.; assembly: GCA_944324495.1. Lineage (GTDB taxonomy): Bacteria > Chrysiogenota > Deferribacteres > Deferribacterales > Mucispirillaceae > Mucispirillum. Next base: position 9,810 of record CALUWN010000024.1, read on the forward strand.
AGCGAATTAAATCTATACCGTGGAAACCACATGGGGTTTATTTTTCAGTTTCATTATTTGCTTGATGATTTTTCAGCCATAGAAAATATTATGATGCCTATGCTTATAAATAATACGCCAAAAGATAAAGCCTATGAAAAAGCCATAAAATTAATAGAGAGTGTAGGGCTGCTTAATAGAAAAGACCATTTTCCAAACGAGCTTTCGGGGGGCGAGCAGCAGCGTATAGCTGTGGCAAGAGCATTATCTATGAGCCCTGATATAATTTTGGCAGATGAGCCAACTGGTAATTTAGATAAGGCAAATAGTTTAGCAGTATTAGAAATATTAAAAAAACAAGCAGAAAATGGAGTATGTGTTATTATTGTAACACATGATGATTTTATAGCTTCAGAATGCAGTAAACATATTACTATGCAGAAATTATAGGAAATATATGAACGTTTTATATTTTTTTGATTTATTTGGTACATTTGCATTTGCAGTATCTGGTGCAATATTAGGAATTAAAAAAGATATGGATATATATGGTATGTTTATATTAGCTATATCCGTTGGAGTAGGTGGTGGCACTATGCGGGATGTACTGCTTTCAAGAACGCCCCCCTTTGTGCTTACTGATATTAATTATATGATAGTTATTACAGCAGCCACATTAATAGTATTCTTTTTAAATTCAAAAGTTGTAAAAGATATGCCTATGAAAGCCTTAAATATAGCAGATGCCATAGGGCTTGGGGTATTTACAAGTATTGGTGCAACTGTTGCAGTAGAATGTAATGTGGAATGGTATGGTATAATCTTTTTTGGTGTGATGACAGCTACGGCAGGCGGTATGATTAGGGACACTTTAGCTGGTGAAGTACCATTTGTTTTGAAAAAAGAAGTATATGCTTCAGCCTCTATTGCAGGTGGGATATTATTTATAATACTATATAAATCAAATGTTGGTATGAATATTAATATATTAATTACATCAATATTTGTTACATTAATACGAATAGTAGCAATATATAAAAACTGGAATCTGCCGCATTTTAAAGGAAGTGAATAATGAAGAAAGATACAGGAAAAGAAAAAATAGGCATAATAGGTGGCACAGGACTAGAAAATATTGCAGGTATAAAATACAGCGGTGAGCAGTTTGTAGAAACACCCTATGGCAGCCCGTCAGATAAATTTAGAGTATATGAAAACGATTCTTTTATAATATATGCTTTAAACAGACATGGTGCAAACCATGAATATGCACCTCATAATGTAAACTATCAGGCAAACATATATGGGTTATATAGTTTAGAAGTTAGTGAAATATTATCATTTTCATCAGTTGGTGGAATTAATCTAAACTATAAAAATGGTGATTTAGTATTAACAACAGATGCAATAGATAATACAAACAGAGGCTCTATAACTTTTTATAATGAAAAGGGTAATGTGGTACATATTGATATGAGCAGCCCATTTTGTAATTCTGTAAGGGAAAAATTATTAAAAAGTGCAGAAAATGCAGGTATATCACTAACCAATGGCGGAACATATATATGTACAGACGGCCCAAGGTTTGAAACACCTGCTGAAATTAAGATGTATAGGATTTGGGGAGCTGATATGGTAGGTATGACCCTTTTTCCTGAAATCACTTTAGCAAAAGAATTAGGTATATGTTATGGTAATATATCATTAATTACTAATGCTGCAAGCGGTGTGGAAGAAAACAGAAAACTTACAAGTGATGAAGTGGTGGATGAAGCTAAGAAAAACACTGCAAAAATAACAAAAATAATAGAAGAATACATAAAAAACAGTAAAAGGCAGCCTTGCTCTTGTAAAGAGATATTAAAAGGTGCTGCTGTTGGAAAGTAATATGGTTATAAATAAAAATGTATCATTAAAAGATTATACAAGCTATAAAACAGGTGGAAATGCATTATATTTTGCAGACTGCATTAGCAGTGATGATGTATATTATGCTTTAAAATTTGCCTGTGATAATAATTTAAGCTATGAAGTAATAGGCGGTGGCTCTAATCTTTTAGTTAGTGATGATGGCTATAATGGACTTATAGTATGCACTAAAAACTTAAACAGGTATATTATAAATACTGGAAAAAATATATTAAAATGTGGTGCAGGCATTGTTTTGGCAGATTTAGTGTTATATGCTTGTAATCATAGCCTTTCTGGTATGGAAGCAATGGCAGGAATACCCGGCAGCACTGGTGGTGCATGCAAAATGAATGCAGGAGCATTTAATCAAGAAATAAAAGATACATTATTAACTGTTACTTTTATGAATAAAGATGGCAGTATTACAACCCTTGAAAATCAAGAAGTTGGGTTTGGGTACAGGAAAAGTGAAGCGTTGAAAGATAAGATAGTTTTAAGTGCAGAGTTTTTATATAAAAATGATAAAACAAGCGAAGAGCTTTTAAATATACGTAAAGAAATACTTGAAAAAAGGAAAGAAAAACAGCCACTTCATAAACCATCATGCGGCTCTGTTTTTAAAAGACCAGAAGGCAACTATGCAGGTACATTAATTGAAAAATGCGGCTTAAAAGGCTACAGCATTGGCGGCGCTGTAGTTAGCACAAAGCACGCAAATTTTATATTAAATGAAAATAACGCTACAAGCAGCGATATTTATAACCTTATCCAGCACGTAATAAAAGAAGTAAAAAGCCAGACAGGTATTACATTAGAACCAGAAGTAAGGCTTATAGGTTTTAATAATTAATTTATAGAATATTTTGATTTAATAATATTTATATTCCTGCAGGCATTATTATCTTCGTCATAAGTTGTGCATAGGCTTTCATAATAATGCAGAGCCATTTCATAATTTTTAATGGCATCAGTATAATTTTGTATTACATCATCACCGCTGATATAAATATCTGCCAGATTTGCACAATACTGATTATTTAACTGGCAGGCTTTGTTAATATATGAAAGCCCTTTATCAATATCTTTATTTAATTTAACCATATTTTCATTAAAGCCAGTTAGGTATGTATTGCCAATAGCAAGGCATGCATCAGCAAAATCATAGGAACAGGCTTTATCCATATATATTAAAAAATCGTCCATATTATCTGCTTTAAGTCTTGCAATATAGTAGCAGCTGCCATATGAGCCAAGGTTACAGGCTTGAATTTGGTATGTATCAGAAGTTTCAAGGTTTAAATCCACCCCTAATCCGTTCTCATATAAAAATGCAAGTATAGAGCAGGCATCTTTATTATTATTCTTACATTCAATTTCAGCAAATTTAGCAGTTTCTTTATAGAATTTATCAGCTTTATTTACATCTTTTTTTACAGCTTCATTTTCTGTATTATAAAGTTTAGCTAAAGCATTACAACCTTGAAAACTCCCCTTATTACAAGCTTTTTCATATAATTGTATAGCTTTTTCATATTCTTTTGCATTATAGTTCTGTTTTGCTTCATTTAAATACTCATCACCTGTTTTAGAACAGCCAAATAAAGCTAAACAAATTATAAATAAAGAAAAAAGTAGTGTTTTTTTATTCATTTTACAATCCTTAAAATCTTTAGTAAATTGTATGATAACTAATTAAAATATCAAGAAAAAAGACAAATATGGGTCTAATGTACTTAACAATAATAATCATTACAATTTAGTATTAAAATCATCTTGATAATAATGTAACAAGCAATATAAATCAAGTTATATTATTAATAAGAGTAAAAATAAATTGTTTTCGTAATTGTTTAGGAGGTAAATTATGAAAAAGTTAATAGTTTTACTAATATTAGTTGCAGCATTAGCAGTCATATTTTAACATTAAAAACAAATGCACCTAAAATATTTTCTAAAAAAGCATCATAATCTACATTTTTACTTTGCAATAGTTTTTATATCGTGATATACTACTCACCTTAAATGATAAATATAAGGAAGAAATATACACATGACTAATCCATTTACTTTAGACTTTCATACATTAATAGAAAAAGCTGATAAAATAAGACAGGAAAAATGGGGTAAAAAAGTATATTTTGTAAGAAACCTTCATTTAAACTATACTAATATTTGTGTTAGTCACTGTAAATTTTGTGCTTTTTCCAAAAATAAAAATGAAGATGGCTCATATAATATGACGAAAGATGATGCTGTTAAATATGTGGCAGAAAAGGGGCAGGACGCTAGGGAGATACATATTGTTGGCGGGCTTCACCCTGATTATCCTTTTGAATATTATAAAGATATGGTTCATGCATTAAAAACAAATTTTCCTGAAAAAGTAATAAAATCATTTTCTGCTGTGGAGATTGATTATTTTTCCAGAATATCTGGTAAATCAATAGCTAGAGTATTGCAGGAGCTGAAAAGTGCAGGTGTGGAAATGCTGCCCGGCGGTGGTGCTGAAATATTTGCAGAACACGTTAGAAAACAAATATGCCCAGAAAAAATACCAGCTTCCAGATGGCTTGAAATACACGAAACAGCCCATAAAACAGGGCTTACTACTAATGCAACTATGCTTTATGGCCATTTAGAAAATGATGATGATAAATTTGCTCATCTGCTTGCTTTAAGAGATTTGCAGGAAAAATCATTAAGTGCTGGTTTAAAAGGATTTTCTGCTTTTATCCCTCTTTCTTTTCAACCAGATAACACATTTTTAGACGGCAAATTTCATGCAACAGGTATAGAAGATATAAAAACTGTGGCAAGTGCTAGGGTTGTATTGGAAAATATACCACATATTAAAGCATACTGGGTAATGCTTGGTCATAAAACGGCACAGATTGCTCTCCGTGCTGGAGCTGATGATTTAGACGGCACAATAGTAAAAGAAAATATTGCTCATGCAGCAGGTGGTAATACTGATGAAGCAATGACTGCCAGTGAACTTGTATTTATGGTAAAATCTGCTGGTATGGTTCCTGTGGAACGTGACTCTTTTTATAAGGAAGTTAAAGTCTATGGCTAATTTGTTAATAGTAAACCCATCTGTTAATATGAGGCTTGCAGCCCTTGAAATGAAAATGTATGGCAATAGTGTAGATTTTGCATATACATCTGATTATCCTGTAAGTAATGCAGAGCGTGTGTTTTATTTTTTATCTGGTGTTAATATTTGCTTTACAACAGAAGTTCAAGGGGAAATGGAAAGAGAAGACAGAGTTTTTCTTTTTAAACGTAACCTTATTTCAAGGTTTAAAATGATGGGCTTTAAAAACAATATGGAATCATCATACCCTGAGCTTTCTGCTGGTACATTTACAGATTTGTTTACATTAAAAAGAAGTGTACTTCGTTATGAAGAGCAGGGCGTGCTTGACGGTAAGATGGTTTATGGCAGTTATAAAGATATGCTTTCATATAATAAGGATTCTTTTGTTATCTCAAGTGCAATTATTGGTATAGGTAATGAAAATATTGCTACATGGGAAACAGATTTTGACCTTAGTTCTACATTTGATAAAGACTATTTTGTGTTTTTTGCTAATAATAAAAGAATTGAAGCATATGTTTGTGAAGATAAATTAATTACCATAGGAAAAGGGGCTGGTGAAAGCCACATAGAAGCTGTTGCAGCACTCATGCCATTTATTACTAAATTTACATTTAATAAAATAGATGAAAAACAGGTAATGCGTAATTTTAACCCATGGCCTCAGAGCTTTTCTGGTATTAATGGTTTTTTAATTAATGATTACAGCTACGGCAGGCTTTCTGTTTCTATGCCTTCTGCATGGTATGATAGAATTGCTTCCTATATAAACACCCATTGTGAGAAATTAAAAGTATAAGTTATAATTGTGGATATTATTATTTTAATCCTTGACTATATTTTTTAATGTGATAGCCTTTTATAAATACATCTTAATAACTTAAAATACTTCAAACAAAAGTTAAAAATAACAAGAGTAGTGATTAGCTGCTCTTGTTTTATGTATTTTTAAAAGTAATAAATCAAAATAAATATTATAGAGTGTTATGATTTTAAGTTGTTATACTGTCTTTCATAATGCTTTATGGTGCTGGAGAAGAAATGGATATAAAAACAGCAGTCTTTCCAGTGGCTGGGTTTGGAACAAGAATGCTTCCTGCTACAAAGGCAATCCCTAAGGAAATGATTACTTTAATTGATAAGCCATTAATTCAATATGCAGTTGAAGAAGCAATTGATGCAGGTATTGAAAGAATTATTTTTATTACAGGAAGAACAAAAAAGGCATTAGAAGACCATTTTGATATAAATGTGGAATTAAATCAGCAGTTGGAATCTGCTGGCAAAACTGATTTATTATATGATATGAAACGAATTAGTGAAATGGTTGATATTATATATGTACGCCAAAAATATATGCTTGGCTTAGGTAATGCTATTTGCTGTGTGCAGGATATTGTGAAAAATGAACCTTTTGCCGTTATTTTGCCAGATGATATTATACTTTCTAAAACTCCTGTTACTAAGCAGTTAATAGAATGTTATAAAAAAGTGGAACGTCCTGTAATTTCTTTAATGCCTGTTGCAAAAAACGAAACATCTAAATATGGTATAGTTGAAATAAAAGAAAAAGTAGATGCAAGGCTTTCAAGGCTTAAAGATATGGTTGAAAAACCGTTAAGCAATCCGCCTTCTAATATGGCTATTATTGGCAGATATATTTTAACACCTGAAGTGATTTCTGCCCTTTCAAAAATAGAAAAAGGCTCAGGTGGTGAATTACAGCTGACAGATGCCTTAAGGTATACAGCTAAATATTATGATGTATATGGATATGAATTTGAAGGCAAAAGGTTTGATTGTGGTACAAAACAAGGGCTTTTAGAGGCTACAATTAATTTTGCTTATGCAGATGATAACCTTGTTAATACGTTAAAAGACACAATAGCTTCTTTAAGTTTATAAGGAAAATTATATGTTAAAGTTTTTTAGAAATAAACACAGCCGCCTTCGTTTTATTGCTCGGTTAAGATTAAAACTAAAAATGATGCTTTCTATTGATGTTTCCCCTAAAATGCTTGCAAAATCTTCAGCTGTTGGTGTTATTATTGGAGTTTCTCCATATGTGGGTACTCAATCGTATATTGCATTATTTGTTTCAAGTTATTTTAATATGCCAATATATCCTTTAATGATAGGGGTATATATAACAAACCCAATAACAATACCTTTTATTTTTGCTTTTACTACAAAAGTAGGGCTTATTTTATTAGGAATGGATTCTTCCTTTACATTTGACTGGAGCAATGTAACATTAACATCCCTTTTTGAAGCAGGTAAAACACTGTTTTTGCCATTTATATTAGGCACTCATTTTGTAGGGATTGTGTGTGCTATACCAACATATTTTATTGTATATTTTATAGCTAAAAGATATAAAGTGTATAAAGGGGTAGATGAAAAAGGTAAAGAAAAATATGGCATTAAATAATTAAATGTAGTTACCACTCTCTTTTGTCACATTCTTGAATATATCATTAAATTATATCACTCATAAATCTTGTAATTTTCTTGTTGATTAAAATAAGTTGATAAAGTATACTATAAAGAATATACATTAATATTTAAGGTAAACAATATGGTTGTCCATACTTTTGATGCGTTAAAGTCAAGAAATTTTGCTGTTTATATGGCTGGTCAATCTGTAGCATTAACAGGGATGTGGGTGCAGAAACTTGCCACATCATGGCTTGTGTATAGAATGACAGAATCACCATTTCTGCTTGGTTTGGTGGAGTTATTATCCAACGCACCTATTTTTATTATTGGGTTAATAGCTGGTGCTTGGCTTGAAAAGCATGATATTAGAAAGTTAATAATAGTAATGCAGCTTTTAACAATGCTCCATGCTGCCATTATGGCTGTGCTGCTTTTTACTAATACAATACAGTTATGGCATATTATTGTGCTTAGTTTTTATTTAGGTGTGGTTTTTGCAATAGATATGCCAGCGCGTCAGGCTTCCCTTATATTAATGGTTAATAAAAATTCTGACCTGAAAAGTGCCATAGCACTTCATTCTGTAGTTTTTAATCTTTCAAGGCTTATAGGCCCTACTATTGCAGGTTTTATAATATATATTACAAGCGAAGCATTATGTTTTAGTATCACTGCTGTAAGTTATATTCCTGTAATTATAGCACTTTTAAATATTAAATTTAGAGAGCGTAATGTTAAAGAAGCAAAAAAACAAGGTATTATTCAAGATATTGTAGATGTGGTAAAATATTCTAAAAATGTATATTATATGCGTTCTATGTTTGCGTTTTTTATAGTTGTTGGCTTTTTCTCATATTCATATACGGTAATGCTTCCAATATTTGCTCATGATGTGCTTACAGGTACATCAAAAACTCTTGGTTATTTGCAGGGTTTTTTTGGTCTTGGAGCTATGTTTGGAGCATTTACAATTGCCACATTTATATCTATGCGTAAATTATCCAACTCTATATTGGTGCTTGTATTAATACATTCTGTTAGTATGATAATATTTGCATTAAGCACAAACTTCTATTTTTCAGTTGTAATGATGGTGCCTGCTGGTTTTGGTTTAGTATCAGCATTAATTGCAACAAATATATATCTTCAGTCAGCAGCAGATTCGTCTATGCGTGGCAGAGTTGCAAGCCTTTATTCTATAGGTATTTATGGGTTAGGGCCAGCAGGTGGCTTTTTAGCAGGTATTTTCACAGAATATTTTATGCCACAGGTAACAGTGATTGTGTGGTGTTCCATTATGATATTTGCAGGTTTAATATATGCTTTTAGGCTGAAAAGAATAAATAAAGAGCTTGTTCCTGTTTGGCAGGAGTTTGAAAAAAACTAAATAAAACAGGCTGTTTAAATGGTAAAATTAAAAAAAAATATTTTATTTAGTAAAAAATTACAAAAATATCTTGTATTTATTTTAATATCATTGTATAGATATAATAGGCGGTGATGTGTAACCGTTTAGTTTTTGTGTTTAATAAATATTTAAAGGGCTGGTAATGTCAAAGTTAATTTCTATTGCAAGTGGTAAGGGTGGAGTTGGTAAGAGCTTTTGTTCTTCCAGTCTTGCTTTATCATTAACTGCTGCAGGTTATAAAACACTTTTAGTTGACGCAGATTTAGGTGGAGCAAACTTACATAACTTTGTTGGCCTAAAAGTTCCGGGTATTGGTTTATATAACTTTATCCGTGAAAAGAGCGAATTAAAAGATGTAATAGTTAAATCGCCTGCGGGTGTTGATTTTATCGGCGGTTCTGGTGATGTTTTGGGTATGGCCCATATTACCAAATTTGAAAAAATAAAAATACTCACAAATATACAAGAACTTGATTATGATTACACCATATTGGACTTAGGTGCGGGCACAAGTTTTAATATGGTTGATTTATTTAATGTTGCAGATATTAAAATAGTTGTTATGAGTGGCGAGCCTACTTCCATTGAAAATGCTTATGGCTTTTTAAAAGTAGCAATATATCGCCATATAGAAAGGTTTTTATCTAAACGCTGGGATTTTGAGGAGATTAATAAAAAACTTAGAAGTAAAAGTATGAACTTCCCAAATGTCAGCTCAATTATTGAGGCTGCTGCCCAGATAGATAAAGATATAGCTTCCACTATATCATCTTTTGTAACAGCGTTTAAACCTGGTATGATATTAAATCAGGTGAAATTTAAAAGAGAACTTAATGTTTTTTACGGCTTTGAGAGTGTTGTTAAAAAATATTTAAGTATAGATGTTGAAAAATTAGGATTTTTACCTTATGATGAAAAGGTAAGTGAATGTGTTAAATTATTAAAACCTTATTATCTGCGTTTTCCTGATAGTGAAACTGTTGGTTGTATTGATGACATCAGAGACCAGATGATAGCTAAATTATAGAGGCTTGCTAATGAGTGAAGAATTATTTGAAGATATTGAGCGTAGTCAAGAATATGCAGAAGAGATGGACCAAATCCAGCTTGTTGGTATGAAACTTGGTGATGAGGAATATGCTATTGACGTTCTTAAAATCACTGAGATTATACGCACAGTTGAGATTACCATTGTACCAAGAATGGAGTCTTACATATTAGGTGTAATGAACCTTCGTGGTAAAGTTGTACCTGTTATTGACTTACGTGTTCGTTTTAATCTGGACAGTTGCGATTTTGATAAGTCCACTCGTATTATTGTAGTAAGTGTAAATAAAGAAAATATTGGTTTTGTTGTAGATGAAGTTACTGAAGTTATTCGTATAAAACGTTCTATGGTAGAGCCTACTCCACCACTTGTTGGTTCTATTGGGCAGGAATATATTTTAGGTATTTGTAAATATGATTCCCGCTTAATTATGCTTTTAGATATTGATAGAGTTATCAATGAAAGTGAAGCAAGTGAAAGTGAGTTACGTAAAAAAATGCTCGGAAGCTCAAAAACTACTACAGTAATTACTCAAGTTGCTGAGCCAGAACCAGAGCCAGCCCCAGCACCTGCACCTGCTCCTGTTGCACCAGTTAGTAATGAGATGCTGCCTGATGCAAATAGTGTTGCTGCACCAATTATTACTACACATGAAGAAGATATTGCAAGTGTAATAGAAACAGGAAGTGCTTCTTCAGATATAGAAGATAATATTGATGCACTCATTGCTAAAGAATTAGCTATGAGAGAAGCTGAGACTGAAGCATTAAATAAAAAAAAAAAGAAGCAGCATCTAAGTCATGATGATGTTTTAGCAGATGCTTTAGAGCAAAGTAATGCTATTTTCCAAGTGGAAGATGGCTCGCATGTTGGGCAAGACGACTTGGACAGCTTAATAGCAAAAGAGCTTGCTTTTAGAGAAGCTGAAACAGATGAAATAAATAAAAAACACAGAACTGAAAAAAAAAATAGTGATGTAGATATAGACCTTTCTGTTGTTGACCCTGATGCAGTTCCTGTGGTTGAGATTATCACTCACCCAGTGGGAGAAGAGCACGAGGATGAAAGGCTTACTCCTGAAGTAGGTGTTGATACTTCACCTGCTGTAAAACCAACTAGTGATGGAGAATCTGTACAAGTGTCTATTAAAGAATTAAAAAGAATAGCAGATAAAATCATTACAGGTGATGAGGCTACTAATAAAATTGATACTAATATTAAAGGTGAAATAGGTGAGCTTTTAAGGCTTATTATGGAAACCAAACATAAAGTAGATGAGATAGACCCATTACTTGAAAAATCACAGGAAAATCTTCCAAATGTTACATCTATGCTTGAAGGTGTAAATGATGATACTGAACGTGCTACAATCAACTTAATGGAAGCATCAGATAGTATGGCAGATTTTTATAAATCATTTACTTCAGATATTGCAGAGCTTAAAAAACTTGCTAATAAAGAACATGAGAAAGAATTTATGGCTTTATATGGCAAAATTGTTAATAACTTATCTGAAGCAGAAAACTTAGGGTTTAAAATATTAGAATCCTTAGAGTTTCAAGATATTACAGAACAAAAACTTCGTAAAGTAATAAAATCTATTGAAGATATGGGCTCTCGCCTTGGTTCAATAGTTGGCTTTTTACAAGTTAACGATAATAAAGCAGGTAATGAATACTCAAGAAGCAGAGAGCAATTGCTAGTAGATTACGGTTTAGCTTAAGATTTAGCTTATAAATACACATAAGGGCTGTTTTATAACAGCCCTTTTTTTATGTATTAAATCAATATTTAAAATATAAGTAAAATGTATTAAATATTATCACTTTATTTTAAAGTAAATAGTGTATAGCAAAATTATTTAATGTAGTTGAAAAAACTAAAATATATATATTTTAAAATACACTATTTTATTTATTTGTTAAAATAGAATTTTAAAAAATTATATAATAATGCTGTATAAATTATTAAAAAGTGTGTATTTTCTTAAAAATATATGAAATGTAGGGTTGATTGATAAAGTTGTAATTGAGAAATTTCCTTTATTATGGTAAAATAACTGCTTAATATAATTATTGGCAGGTATAATATGGAAGAAGTATCATTATTTTTGGCGAGTATAAGAGATATAGTCTGGGGCGTTCCTATGATTATTTTACTTTTAGGAACACACCTATTTTTAACATATAAAACAAGATTTATTCAACGCAAAATTCCACTAGGCATTAAGCTTTCTGTTACAAAAGATGAAAATACTACAGGTGATGTGAGCCAGTTTCAAGCATTAACTACTGCACTTGCTTCAACTATTGGTACAGGTAATATTATTGGGGTGGGTACAGCAGTATATTTAGGCGGACCAGGGGCAGTTTTTTGGTGCTGGATAACAGGTGTTTTTGGTATTGCCACAAAATATGCAGAATCATTAATAGGTGTAAAATACAGGGTACAGTCAAAAGATGGTAGAATGTTAGGTGGTGCAATGTATGCATTAGAGCGTGGGCTTAACCTAAAATGGCTTGCTGTTGCCTTTGCTTTTTTTGCTATGTTTGCTTCTTTTGGTATAGGATGTGCCACACAGATTAATGCAATTGCAGAAGTAATTGATACTAACCTTGCATTCTTAGGTATGCCAAGATTATATGTGGGTATATTTTTTGGAATATTAACTGCTTTAATTATTATAGGTGGTATAAAATCAATTGCAAAAGTATGTGCCAGTATGGTTCCATTTATGGCACTTTTTTATATTACAGGAAGTATCATAATATTAATAATAAATTATGATTATATTTTACCTGCATTAAAAGCTATTATTACTTTAGCTTTTACTCCCGGCTCTGTAGCAGGTGGTTTAACAGGTCAGGGTATTATAATAGCAGCAAAATTTGGAATAGCAAGGGGGCTTTTTTCCAACGAATCAGGTCTTGGTTCTGCTCCTCTTGTAGCTTCAGCTGCTCAAACTAAAAACCCTGTAAGGCAGGCGTTAGTTTCTGCTACAGGTACTTTTTGGGATACTGTTGTTTTCTGCCTTATTACAGGTATAGTAATAGTTTCTACGGTTATGAAATATCCAGAAGTGCATATGATGAATTTCCAAAACGGTGGTCAGATGACAACAGCTGCTTTTAACCAGATACCTTTTATTGGCTCATTTATACTAGTGATATCATTAACTATATTTGCATATTCTACAATTTTAGGTTGGTCATACTATGGGGAAAGATGTGCAGAATATCTTTTTGGTCAAAAAGCTATTCTGCCCTATAAAATAACATATATTGCTGTGCTTATTTTAGCACCTGTATTAGCTTTAGATATGGTATGGACTGTATCAGATATACTAAACGCTTTTATGGCTGTACCAAACTTAATTGCTATACTGCTTTTATCATCGCAGATTGCAAAAGATACTGCTTTTTATATAGATAATATAGACCATCATCACGAAGAAGAATTATACGTGGTGGACAAGTAAAATAATACTTGATTAATATTTAAAATAATCATATTATCAATGCAAGTTTATAATAAGGGATAGATATGTTAAGCTCAATTTTAGTTGAAGGTTTGATTTATGCAATTATGGTACTAGGTGTATTTATTACATTTAGGATACTTGATTTTCCAGATTTAACAGTGGATGGTTCATTTGCCACAGGTGCATGTGTAGCAGGTATATTAATTCTAAACGGATATGATATGAATTCTGTGCTGATTATGGCTTTTATTGCAGGGGTTGGTGCTGGTGTATTTACTGCACTTTTACACACTGTATTAAAAATCCCAAACCTTTTAGCAGGTATTATTACCATGACTATATTGTATTCAATAAATATACGTATTTTGCTTAATAAATCATATCTTTCTTTAACTGATTATAAAAACGAAGGCAGTATGATAGTTTACTCTGCTTCAGCTGCTATATTAAAGTTTTTATCTTCTATTGGTATTACTTTTGATGAATCTATTGCATCAACTGTTGGTATGTTTATTTTCTTTTTAATATTTGTAATGTTTATAAAACTTTTAATAGATATATTTTTTAGAACAGATTTAGGTATATCAATTGGTGCATTAGGTTCTAATGAGCAAATGATATTATCTCAAGGTGTAAACCCTAATACATTAAAAGTAATAGGTGTTGGGCTTTCCAATGGGCTTGTGGCATTAAGTGGTGCATTATACGCTCAGTTTATGGGTAGTGCAAACTCTCAGAGTGGGGTTGGTATAATAGTCATTGGGCTTGCTGCTGTAATGCTTGGGGAGTTTATTATCCGTTCTAATAAAATATGGCTTATTACATTTGGTGTAATTTTTGGCTCTATTATATATAAAGGCATAGTATTTCTTGCAATTAAGTATGGCTATGTTATAGGCTTTGGCACCAATGATTTAAAATTAATTACTGGTATTTTAATTATAGCAATTATAGTACTTGGTAAAATGAAAAAGAATAAAAAGTCATCTGTATTTAAAGTAAATAAAACTAATATGTCAGTTAAAGCAAGTAAAAATAAATATTTAGATTTTATAGGCAGTAAAATTTCAGCCTTTGTTGATTATTTTATTAATAAGACATATGTATTTTGGTTTTTATTTATCTATATAATAACTTTAGTGCTTACTTTTAAAATGATGTTAAACCATATGATAAAGCCAGAAACTTCATTATATATGAGCTTTGCAGGTTTTTATTACTGGGGGCTTTATTTACTATTTCCATTATTAATGGTTGTAACTATAAAAAAAGATGTTAGAAATAAAATATTTGGTAAAATAAAAAATAAATCAATAAGTAATTTTATTGAAAACTTTTTTAATAGAATAATATTAATCTTATGCGTTGCTGTTCCTTTATATGTGGCAGTATTTTTAGCTATTGTTGAAAATATTTTATATTTTATAAATGTGGAAAATAATAGTGTAAATGCAGGAATATATGTGGCAGTTTTATTACTATATATTGCAGCACCATTTATTGTTTATAAAGTTATTAATAATAAAAATAAAGGAGCTAATAAACGAAAAGAAGCATTATTGGCAAAAGAAAATATTGAAAGCAGTGGTAAAAACATATTAGTTCTTGAAAATATAAATAAAAAGTTTTTTGAAGGCACACCTGATGAGAAGCACGTGTTACGTAATTTATCATTAACTATTAATAAAGGTGATTTTATTACTATCATTGGCTCAAATGGGGCAGGTAAATCAACATTATTTAATGTAATATCTGGCACATATGATGTTACAGACGGTAAGATTTTATATAAAAATAGAAATATTACTAAAATGAAAGAATATATAAAAGCTCACTTTATAGGCAGAATTTTTCAAAACCCATTGCTTGGTACAAGTGGTGATATGGCGTTGGAAGATAATATGATATTATGCAGAAGTAAAGGTTTTAAACTTCCAGTTATCAGCTTAAATAAAAAAGTTAGGAAAGAATTTGCAGAGCATGTATCAAGGCTTAATATGGGACTAGAAGATAGATTAGCAGATAACGTAGGGTTATTTTCTGGCGGTCAAAGGCAGGCATTAACTTTATTAATGACAGCTATGAGCCACCCAGAACTTGTGCTTTTAGATGAGCATACTGCAGCACTTGACCCAGATAATTCAAACAGAGTAATGGAGCTTACTTTAAAATTAAGGGAAGAATATGGGCTTACTATGATGATGATTACCCATAATATGCAGCACGCAATAAAATATGGAAATAGATTAATAATGATGGATAACGGTGAAATTATTTTAGATATATCAGAAGAAGAAAAGAAAAATTTAACTGTTGAAGCTTTAATGGAAAAATTTAAAGCTATTAGAAAAGATGAGATAACAGATGAAAAACTGTTATTGACAAGGTAGAGTATGTATTTTATAGATTTTTTAAATGGTTTTTTACTGGAGCTTGGGCTTGTAATGACAGTTGGGCTTCAAAGTGCATTTATATTAAAACAGGGTATACGCAGAGAATATGTTATAGTTGCAGTACTTGCCTGTTTTTTTAGTGAAACATTACTTGTAAGCATTGGTATTGCAGGTATGGGAGCATTAGTTCGCTCTATACCTTATTTACAGCAGATTATTACAGGTATTGGTATACTCTTTTTAATTTTTTATGGTCTAAAATCATTTTATTCTGCCTTGAAAAAATCTGACTATATAGTGATAGATAATAACGAACAACACCTTCATTCATGGAAAGAAGTACTGCTGACAGGGCTTGCTTTTGCACTTTTAAACCCTCATGTCATTATAGATACTACAATTATGGGAACACTGGCAGCAAAATATTATCCACATCAATGGGTATTTGGAGCAGGTGTAATTAGTGCAGCATTTGTATGGTACACATTTTTAGGTACAATTGGTGCAACTCTTGCAAAACCTCTTAATAAACCAAAAACATGGAAAGTAATAAATGTAATTATTGGTATTATTTGTATATATATGGCAGTCCAATTTATCCACAGCTTTAATGATAAAGAGCATGAACACAGCCATATAAACTTATTTAGTATTTTTGGTTTAGACAGCACTGTTATGGAAGATATGCATAATCATGAAGAACACCACCACTAATGATTAGTGAAATTTTTTGATTAATGTTTTAAAAAGATTAACTAAAGTAATAATCAAGGCAAAAAAAGCAGGAAAGGTATAGGTTAATATTTTATTTAAAAGTGATATATCTGTTATAAGGTAGTGAATAATAATCAATACTTCAAATAGTGATAGTGCATATATCTGTTTATAGATTAAATTATATAAAAACTGCTTTAAAAGTTTATTTTTTTCATTTTCTTTATTTTCTTGTAACTGCTCTTTAATAATCTTAGCTTTTGTTTCATCGCTTACTTCATCAAGGCTGACATAACGCAGTTTAAGGCGAAAATCAAAAAATAAAATCATATAAATTATTATAGAAATAAATGAAGACAAGGAAAATGTAATAAGCCCATAAAAAAGCATAACTTCATCTTTTAAAATAATATACTTGGCAGAAAAATATATTAAAAAAATAAAAATTAGTAAATTTAAAGAGATTTTGTATTTCATAAAAATAAACTATAATAATTATTTATTTTTTTCAAGCTAAACATAAACTGCTTCACCCCCATTTTTTATTAAAAAATGCTATAACTACTTGATAATATATGTAAAAATAGAAATAATTGTAAT
>CALUWN010000025.1 GCA_944324495.1 uncultured Mucispirillum sp.
CAATAATCTATTAATAATATCACAACCCTATACAATTAAAAAGGTTAAAAGAAACTGCTTCGCCTACTATCGTAGGCTCAAAATGACAGTTATTACAATTATTTCTATTTTTACATATATTATCAAGTAGTTATAGCATTTTTTAATAAAAAATGGGGGTGAAGCAGGTTAATAAATATTGATGAGCAGCAGTCCATATTAGATGCTGCAAGACAAAAGATTTTTAATAAATTTCTAAAAAAATAAATAAACGCAGTTTTTTATTAAACACTACATTAATAAGAAATTCAGGGCAGGTATTAACCTGCCCTTAATAGTTTTTATATTTCGTTTTTCTCTTTTAATTCGTCATACCATCTGCCATGGTGCTCTTTTGCATAGCTTTCTGGTACTACACCTTTTGTCATACCCATAAAAGATGGACGGCTTGCAGGGTGGCCCACACTTAAATATATATGGCCAATGATTACTGCAACCATTATTGCCATACCAGCATCATGAACTGGGTATGCCCACTGTACCAAAGCTTTTGGAAAAAGCTCTTTAAACCACATAATAAACCCAGTGCATACCATGATAATTGCACCAATAATAGTTAATACTGAGTTTAATTTTTGACCGCCATTAAAAAAGTCCTGTTTTGGAATATTTTTAGCTTTACCAATTAATTCTAATGGAAAAACTGCTAAAAACTGAAAATCGTGTTTTTTCCAGCTCCAAGCGTTTTTAGTCCAGTTTAAAAAGCCTTTTCTATCCATTAATATCATAAATGGAGTAGGAAGTAAAAATGTAACCGCAAACACTCTGTGTACGATTTGTAAGAAATCTGGCACACTGACTTCTAAAAACAAAGGCAGACCAGTTAATACAAGCATAATAAAGCTTATAGCGTTAGTCCAGTGAGCTATTACTATATATTTGCTAAATCTTTTTACTGTTTTTTCATTACTCATGGTCATCACCTCCGTGTTTTCCTCCGCCTGTAATAGTATTTACAATAGCAGCACCAGCAACCGCAACAACTGCAGCACCAATTAACACTTTACCAGCAGGCTGAACGGCATTTTTCCATACGCCTAAGCTTGGAGCAAGCTGTGGCTCATCTGGAAGCCCATAAACTGATGGTTTATAAGGAAGTACATACATCATAGCACCACCTTTAATACTGTCATCTGTATTTACATTATACAAATTCGCATCAGGATATTTTGCTTTTAAAACTTCTAATCTTTCATTAGCAATTTTAACCATTTCTTCCCTTGTGCCAAATAATATAGCATCAGCAGTACAAGTTTTTGCACAAGCTGGCATATATTTTCTATCGTTGCCGTTTTCTATATATTTTGCAACCCTGTCTTCGCATAAATTACATTTTGTAGACTTTTTAGTTTCAGGGTCAACATGAGGAACACCAAAGGTACAGTTGATTTCACAATATCCACAGCCTATACATAAATCTTTATCGTGAGATACTATACCTGTTTCTTCCTTTTTCAATGCTTTTGTAGGACAGCCTAAAGCACAGCCAGCAATTCCGCAGTGCATACATTGGAATTTTAAGAAATCCCACCTAACTTTATCATTGACCATAGTTTCTTTCATACGGATAAGAGTGTATGTTTTACTGCTTAAATCCTTATGAGACTGATATTCGCCATCAAATGGAGTAATATCAGCGGGCAGATTTTTCCACTGTTTACACGCTACGGAACAGCCCCTGCAAGCAGAACACTTTTCCACATCATGCAGCATAGCTATTTCTACTGCCATATAAGTCCTCCTTATGCTAATACACCGGCACATCAACTTGTGCTAAACGGCGTATTGCGTTACAAAAATTATCAATATCTTTTTCTGTTGTAAAATAACCCGGGCTAAGTCTTATAGTCCCCACTGGGAAAGTATCTAAAAACTGATGGGTTAATGGGGAACACTGTAACCCCGCTCTTGTGTGAATATGGTAATTTTGGTTTAATACAACCCCCACATCTTCTGCATCCCAACCTGCTATATTAAAAGACAGTACTGCTGTCCTTGGTTTATCAGGTGCTGGGCCATATAAAGTAATGTTTTTAAATTTTGATAAATACTCATACAGCCTTGTTATATGGGATAACTCCCTTTCAGCAATATTTTTTATGCCCGTTTCGTTAATAAAGTTTAATCCTTCACCCATGGATATAATCCCCGGCACATTATGTGTGCCAGATTCGTATGCTTCAGGCCAGTTTACAGGCTGACATTCAGACTGAGAATCAAACCCTGTGCCGCCCTCTCTAAAAGGACGCAGTTTAAAAATTCTCTCCCCCAGTACTAAAATACCTGTACCCTGCAAACCATAAAGGCTTTTATGGCCTGCTGCTGCAAGCATATCTATAGGCATATTACGCATATCTATAGGCACTACCCCTGCAGTTTGTGCTGCATCTAGTAAAAGATAGCTTCCTTTTTCGCGTACTATCTGCCCTAAAACTTCCACAGGCTGCACAGCTCCTGTAACATTTGAGCCGTGGTTTACTACTACAAGTTTTGTTTTATCGGTAATAAGGTTTCTAAATTCATCAACCTTAACATACCCCTCTTCATCGCATGGTGCAATATCAAGGGAAATAAAACCATCCCTTTCCATAGCTTTTAAAGGCCTTGATACTGAGTTATGCTCCGTATGGGTTATTACCACATGGTCACCCTTATTTAAGAAGCCTTTTATAGCCATATTTAAAGCATCAGTTGCACTGTATGTAAATATAATGCGAAAATCTTCTAAGAGATTAAAAAAATCTCTAAATTTGCCACGCACTTCATTTACACCAAGCGTTGCTTTGGCAGCTGATATATGGTTTCCCCTGCCGGGAGTTCCTATACCCATTGATAATATCTCTGTTACTTTTTTTGTAACATTTTCAGGTTTAGGAAAACTTGTAGCAGCATTATCTAAGTAAATCATTCTATTCTGGTTTAACCAGGCAGCCTTTTGGCTTAAAGCCTGTCTCCTTCATTAAAATATCAAGATGAATAGACGCCCAGCCTTCTCTGCCTGCATTTAATTCATCATCACCAATGTATGTTTTAATATAACTCATACACTTATGGCATAAATCAATACGCATATCAGTTTCATCCTGAGAATCTTTTATACTCATCTTCTTCTGGTCATTATTGCCACAGTATGGGCAGCCTATACGTTTATAAGCCCAGTCTGTACCACAATGGTCGCAGTGTAAAAAACGCTGCCTGCCCCTTTTTGTATGTTTGAAAAAAGCAGTACCTGCCTGCTCCCCACATACAGGGCATACCTCTGCATTATACTGGTTTTCAGATATAATATTTTCTAAGGCTTCCTTTATACCACTAAGTGATTTTTTTATGGAAACCCATGCAAAATATTCTAAAATATCTTCTTTTATACCACAAACTGCTGCAATTGATGAAAAACTTTCATTATCACCACTAATTACTGACTGCACAACCTTTTTTGCATCATCTAAAGATAAACTTGATAATTTATCTGCCTGAGCTTTTAAATCATCTGGCAGTTTTGCTTCATCTTTTAATTTTGCAAGCATTAAAAGGTTTTCGCCTGCTGTATCTGATATATTAAAATCAATATCAGAGAGTAAAAGTGGCTTGCCTTGACCAATTTTTTCTTTTACATCATCTAAATTTTTAGGCAGTTCAGTAATAACTTTACCACCTGCTAAAACACTTTCACAAGCAAGTGCAAAAGCCGCAACCTCTTCTAAATAAGGGCGTTTTTCAAGCCATGATGTTACTGCTTTTTCTAATGCACTCATACTTTCTATGCTCCTGCTTTTGTTACATTAACAAGGCACGCTTTAGTTTCTTGTATCCAAGTGTTTGGGTCGCCTGCATCAATAGTTAAAAGGTTTGTGCTGGCAGCATGGCTTAAACCTTTAAAGCCCCAGTTATATGGCATCCATACAACTGTTGTTTCCTCACCATTAATATTTAATGTGTGGATACGGTTTGTAACCATTGCTTTAACAACAACTTCACCCCTTGCAGAGTTTACTTTCACTTTATCGCCATTTTTAACGCCAAGTTTTTCAGCAAGTTTATGTGGCATTTCTATGAAAGTTTCTTTCACAAGTTCATTTAACCATGGCACATTTCTTGTATATGTTCCTGAGCACCAGTGTTCTGATACTGCTGAAGTACATAATACATAAGGGAAATCTTTTTTATCACCAATTTCTTGGAACCCTTTAACACGTGGATATATTAAACATGGGTTTGAAGCCACATTTTCATGTAATATGTTTTTAGTAGGACTTTCCACTGGTTCATAAAACTCTGGGAACGGGCCGTCACTTGTAACATATGATACATCACGTGGTAATGTAGATGTTGCATCTGGGTCATAATATGTACCACCAAAAAGACGTCCTAAACCTTCCCCAGACATACGGAAGGGTTTTTGACCGTTAGCAGTATTTGGCCCGTCAGTTGCAGCAGGCACGTCAGGTATATCATAACCAGTCCATTTTTTAGCGTTCTCATCCCACCAGATAAGTTTATTTTTCTCATCATATGGTTTACCGTTTTTATCACATGATGCCCTGTTATATAATATGTGGATATTGCCAGGCCATGTCCAAGCAAATTTAGGGAAAATACCAAGCTCACCTGGGTCCGTTTTATAATCATCCCTTAATGTTTGGTTTTCACCATTTGCATAAACACCAGCATATACCCAGCAGCCAGTAGATGTTGAACCGTCTGCTTGAATTTCACCAATACCATTAAGAAGTGCACCAGTTTTATGGTTATAGCCGTTGATTTCTCTTAATACGCTGTCGCTTCTATTATCTGCTGGATAGTTCCAGTTGGCAAGTTTAAATACTTGGTCTTTTGCTTCAGTAGATGATGCGTATTTTTCCCTTAATTTTTGGAACATAAGGTCAATAATTTCAATATCTGGTTTTGCTTCCCCTACTGGTTTAAGCCCTGCATATCTCCACTGTACAAGACGGCTTGAGTTAATTAATGTACCTTCTTTTTCTAAAAATGAAGCAGCAGGAAGAAGAATAACTTCTGTATCAATAGTGGATGGGTCTACACCTTCTCTTTTTTGCCAAAAGCATGAAGTTTCAGTTTCAAATGGGTCTGCCACAACAAGCATTTCAAGTTTTTCAAGGCCAGCTTGAACTATATTTAAGTTCGGGCTTGTAACAAGTGGGTTTTGCCCCATAATGTATAAGAATTTCATTTCTTTTTCTAATGCTGTTTCAAATATTCTGTAAATTGAATAGTTTTTATTAGCATTAATTTTTGGCATAAGTGGGTAACAGAAATCATTTTCAGCTGTAGCGTTTTCACCAAACCATGATTTCATTAAGTTTACCATAAATTTTCTACGGAATGTACCAGAATCTTTAGTCCACTCATCTAAAGTCTGCTGTCTGTGGTTTGGAGTATTTAAATACCCTGGGAAATAGTTGAAAAGTACAGCAAAGTCCGTAGAGCCTTGAACGTTTGGCTCACCACGTAATGCGTTAATACCACTGCCCGGTTTACCAACATTACCAAGTAAAAACTGCATAACAGTAAAACTTCTAATGTTTTGTACACCAACTGTATGCTGAGTCATACCAAGAGCATACATTACAGTACCCGGACGGTTATTTATCATCACTTCTGCTATTTTTTTAATATCATCAGCTGGGATACCTGTAATATTTGAAGCAGTTTGTAAATCATAACGTTTATAAAACTCCCTCATTTTCATCATAACACTGTCAGGGTGAGTTAATGTAGCAACTATTGGTTTGCCACTGCCGTCAAGCTGATATGCCCATTTTTTCTTATTATATGCATGCTTTTCTTCGTCATAACCTGCAAATAAACCATCATTAAAATCATATTCTGGGGAAACTAAAAGAGCTGCATTTGTGTGAGTTAAAAGATAATCTTTATCATAACTTTCAGTTTCTAAAATATAGTTAATAATAGCACCAAGGAAAGCAATATCTGTTCCCGGGCGGATTTGAGCATGAATATCTGCAAGTTTAGAAGTTCTTGTATAACGAGGGTCTACGTGAATTACAACAGCCCCTTGTGCTTTAGCTCTCATAATCCATTTAGCACTCATAGGGTGGTTTTCTGCTGCGTTTGAACCTTCTATTAATATAGCTTTAGCATTTTTTAAATCCTGCCATGTGTTAGTCATAGCACCGCGGCCAAATGCTGCAGTTAATGCTGGCACTGTGGAAGAGTGACAAAGACGAGCTTGGTGCTCTAAGAAAGATACGCCTAACATCCTTGTCATTTTAGCAATCAAGTAACATTCCTCATTATGTACTTGTGCACCACCAACAAAACCTATAGCATCACATCTGTTAACATTATATGTAACACCATTTTCTACTTCCTGAGCTATCCAGTTATCATCACGAACTTGTTTGATTTTGCTTGTGATTTTATCAAGAGCTTCATCCCAAGTGATTTCAACCCATTTATCACTTTTTGGAGCTCTGTATTTTGGTTTAAGGTTACGGCCATCAGAGTTAGGAATAACAGACATTGAAGCGCCTTTACTACAAAGACCGCCTTCATTAACAATATGGTCAGAATTACCCTCAAGGTTAATCATTTTACCGTCTTTATTAACATAGCCAACCATACCGCAGCCACAAGCACAGAATGTACAAATGGATGTATATTCATTGGCATCATCTAGTTTAAAGCCATTTACTGCTGCTTTAACAGACGGAATATTAAAACCAAAGCCAGCAAGGCTAAGCCCTGCACCCGCTGCTGTAGTTTTAAGTAATGTTCTTCTGCTTACTTCCAAAGTAGCACCTCCCAATATTACTTAGAAAAGAAAGCATTTTCATATTTAAAAATGTTGTCTTGAGGAATACGAGAAAAATATAAAATACTCTCTTTCCTTACCTTAAATAATACCACATTAATATTTTATTAGCAATATAAATCTGTAATTTGATGAAGAATTTTTTCTATAATATCAATATGTTATAAGCATAAATATTAATTTTTTTCTATTTACAATATATAATATTTTCAATATATATAACCTTGTTTTATTTTAATTTGATAAATTTTTAAGGGATTTTATTATTTATATTTTAAAATAATATGTATTGACTATGTTTTAGTAATTTATATTTATTGTATAATCATACTATTAAACTATGATTATACTTATTTTTATCTTAAATTATAGTGATTTACTAGGTGTTAATTTTATCTTTATTTTATAACAGCAGTTAAAATTTTTTTATTAGTAAATTTTTTTAAATTTTTCCAGCACTGGTTTTGGTACCAGTTTAGAAATATCACCATTATTTCTTGCAATATCTCTTACAATTGTTGAACTTAAAAATAAGTACTGGCTGCCCGGCACCATAAATATTGTTTCTATACTGCTCTCTAGATTTCTATTGGTAAAAGCCATTTGAAATTCATATTCAAAATCAGATACTGCACGAAGACCTCTGATTATAAATGATGCTTTTTTTGCAAGCATATAATCTACTAAAAGCCCTTGAAATGATTCTACTATTATTTTATCATTACCCTTAAAAGTCTGCCTTATCATTTCCACACGTTCTTCTTTTGAAAAAAGATGTTTTTTATTAATATTATCTGATACTGCTATATATAATGTATTACAAAATTTTAATGCTCTTTCTACTATATCTTTATGCCCTAAAGTAAATGGGTCAAATGAGCCCGGGTATACGCCTGTCATATTATTCTCCCTTAGTATATCTTAGAAATCTTATGATTGTATCACCATACTTTCTTTCATCAAATATACTAAATGTATTATTTTCTATGAAATTTGTTTTATAAAATTCTTCATATAATATTATGCCGTTATCTTTTAAAAGACCATATTCTGCTGCTTTATCAAGCACATCTTTTGTACTGTATACATCATATGGTGGGTCAAATATTATTAAATCATACTGATTGTTTAGCTTTTCTGATACTTTAAAATAATCACCTTTATATATATTATATGATGTTTTTTCCATTAACTTTGTATTTATTTTTAATGTATTTATATCTTTATCTATAAAATCAATATGTAAAGCCCCTCTGCTGTATGCTTCTATGCCTAATGCCCCTGTGCCTGCAAAAGCATCTAATATATTTTCATAATCCTGCATATCTCCAAGTATAGAAAATATTGATGAACGCAGTTTATCAGTTGTTGGCCTTGTTTTTGAGCTTATCTGCGTAGAAAGCTGCCTGCCCTTCAATGAACCGCTTACTATTCTCAAGGTATTCACTCCTTAATATACTGCATATTTCCTGCATATTATTTTTATTCACTTCTTCATATTTATTAAAATTTTCACTAAAAAGCTCTCTACCTGCTTTTTTATAACCTGAATACTTTATCCTGCCACCCATATCCATATATAAAAGCATTACTAATGTTATTACCATATCTCCAAATGATTTATGACCTGCCCCTGCTGTTATTTCATTACTTTCTTCTGCTTCATGGGGAAGCCCCATTCTTATAACTTTTACATTTTCAGCTGTAAAATGAATATACATGCCTGCTGCTGTTACTAATATATCTTCCAAAAGGGAAGGTATATATTCGCCCTGCTCATATAAATAGTTTAAATGTGTATTTCTTAATACCTGTGTTGGATATATTCTTGCTGTTTTTACACCCATTTTTGAAAAAACTGCTGCATCATCTACTGGCGAATACTTACTCTGTTTATACATATTTGTCATAAGCTGAACGCCACAGTCTGTTATTTTTAAAATATCTTCCACTGATTTTATTGCTTGATGAGATGTGTATGGTCTTTTATTCTCTTTTAATACTTCATTATCTAAGCTTTGTATACCAAGCTCAACAAGTGAAATATTATAATCTTTTATCTCACTTAGTGTTTCATTATTTATGGTATCAGGACGAGTGGAAAACCTAATTTTTTTTATGCCATTATTATATGCTTTTTCATAAAGTGATATTCTAATATTTTTATCTATGGCACAAAAATTACCACCATAGAAAGCTATCTCATCATAGTCAGTAGAATATGTCTGCCATTTATCTATCTGTTTTTCTGCATGGAGCAGTAAATCACTTTCTGCACGCACGCCACTTATTGCCTGCTGGTCGCAAAAAATACACTTATTACCACATGAAGCAAATGGAAGAAAGACTGGGAGTATTTTAGACATTTTGGCTATTATATATACGCAGTGCGGCAGATGCTGCTTCTTTTTCAGCTTCCTTTTTACTTTTACCACTGCCACGAGCTTTTACTTTGCCACAAACATCTACTTCCACATGGAAAGTTTTATTATGCTCTGGGCCTGATGAAGAAACTAATGTGTATTCTGGCAGCGTGCCGTAATCTCTTTGACATATTTGCTGTAATTGCGTTTTTGCATCACGAAAAGAGTTATTTTTCACAGCTTCTATGATAAAATCTTCAAGCAGGTTTAATACTATTGTTTTTACTTTTTCATAGCCACCGTCTAAGTAAACTGCCGCCATGACTGCTTCAAATATATCTGCTACTATTGCTTTTTTTATGTTGTTTAATCCATTAAATTCACTTTTGCCAAGTAAAATATTATTACTTAAATCTATTTTGCTTGATATATCAAAAAGTGTAGAAGAATTAACAATATAAGCACGCAGTACTGATAAATCGCCCTCTTGGTATAATGGATACTGCTTTACTAAATATTCTGTAATAATAAGTTCAACTACTGCATCACCTAAAAATTCCAGTCGTTCATAATTGTAGTCAAGATTATTATCGTGGGCGTAAGAAGAGTGAGTAAGGGACCGAAGAATCAGCCCCTTATCTTGAAATGTATAATTAATATTTTTTTCAATATTTGCAATACAATTTTCAGGTAAATTATTCTGCATATTTTTTAAACACTAATGAAGCGTTAGTGCCGCCAAAACCAAATGAGTTTGAAAGACCATATTCCATTTCATGACGAACTGCTTTGTTTGGAGTATAATCTAAATCACACTGCTCGTCTTGGTTTTCTATGTTAATAGTTGGTGGTACAATACCTTCATTTACAGCCATCATAGTAATAATACCCTCTACAGCACCTGCTGCACCTAAAAGGTGACCAGTCATAGATTTAGTAGAGCTGATTTTAACTGTTTTTGCTGCATCACCAAAAACATCTTTAATAGCCTTAGTTTCAAGCACATCACCTGCTGGAGTAGAAGTACCGTGAGTATTAATGTAGCCTATTTTATCAGGAGTTATATTAGCATCTTTAATAGCTGCATCCATACAACGTCTTGCACCATTGCCATCACTTGCAGGAAGTGTAACGTGATATGCGTCGCTGCTCATACCATATCCTACTATTTCCCCTAATATTTTTGCTCCTCTAGCTTTAGCGTGTTCTAAACTTTCAAGAACTAATATACCGCCGCCTTCACCGATTAAGAAACCATCTCTATCTTTATCAAAAGGACGGCTTGCTTTTTCAGGCTCATCATTTCTTCTAGTTAATGCACGCATATTAGTAAAACCAGCAACAGATAAAGGTGTGATAGCTGCTTCCACACCGCCTGCTACCATCATATCTGCATCGCCTCTTTCAATAATGCGGGCAGCATCACCAATAGAGTGAGTGCCTGTAGCACAAGCTGTTACCATACTAACATTAGGGCCTTTTAAGCTGTATTTTATTGATACAAGACCATTTGCAATATTTATAATAACACCGGGGATAAAAAATGGTGATACTTTTTTATAACCACCTGCTAAATAAGCAGCCTGAGTATCTTCAATAACTTTAAAACCACCGATACCAGCACCTATGCAGCAGCCTGCTCTTTCGTGGTCAAAATTATTATCAGCAAGTCCTGCCTGCTCCATAGCTTCTTTTGCAGCAGCAAGAGCATAAAAACAAAATAAATCGTATTTTTTTACATCTTTTTTATCTACATATTCTTCTGGGTTAAAATTTTTAACTTCTGCTGCAACTCTAGTTGGAAATGTTGAAGCATCAAATTTAGTAATAGGACCAGCTCCGCTTTTACCTGCAACTAAATTTTCCCATGTTTCTTTTACCGAATTTCCAAGAGGTGAGATACACCCCATACCTGTTATAACTACTCTGTGTTTCACGATTCCTCCACCATAAAAACGAAAATAATTATTAAAAAAACTTATATAAGACTTATATATAATAATTAAAAAATTATCATATATAAGTATTATGAAAAAAGGGCGTAATGATACGCCCTTAAATTATTTTGCATTTGCTTTAATAAAGTCAATAGCATCTTGAACAGTTTTAATTTTTGTAGATTCTTCATCAGGAATTTCTACACCAAATTCACTTTCAAGTTCCATAATAAGTTGAACTGTATCAAGAGAATCTGCACCTAAGTCATCAATGAAAGATGCTTCATTAGTAACTGATGCTGGGTCATCAACTTTTAATTGTTCAACAATAATTTCTTTAACTTTTGATTCGATATCTGCCATTTTATTTCCTCCTCACAGAAATAATATTTTATCCCTTACGGGTTTTTTACATATATAAACCACCGTTTAGGTGTAATGTCTGCCCTGTCATATAATCAGACATTGGGCTTGCAAGGTATATTACAGCTTGAGCTATATCCTCTGCCTTGCCAAGTGATTTTAATGGTATTTTTTCCATATAAGCAGCTTTTACATCATCTGTTAATGATGCTGTCATATCTGTTTCAATAAAGCCGGGAGCAACAGCATTTACCCTAATACCGCGGCTTGCAAGCTCTAATGCAGCAGATTTTGTCATACCAACTATACCTGCTTTCGTAGCAGAATAGTTAAACTGACCTGCATTACCTGAAAAACCTACAACACTTGATATATTAATAATTTTACCATAGCGTGCTTTCATCATACCCTTTAATGCACGCCTTGTACATAAAAATGCACCTTTTAAGTTTACATCAATAACGCTGTCCCATTCTTGAGTTTTCATACGCATTAAAAGGTTATCTTTTGTAATACCAGCGTTATTAACTAAAATATCTACACTGCCAAGTTTTTCTTCAATGGAAGAAAACATAGCTTCAACTTCTTCTTCCACATTAACTTGAGCTTTAAAAATTTCAGCTGTGCCGTCATTTTTTCTAATAGTTTCGCAAACTTCTAAAGCAGCAGCATCACTGCTTGAATAATTTATGGCAACTTTAGCACCCTGACTAGCAAGAGATAATGCAATAGCTTTACCTATACCACGAGATGCACCAGTAACAAGTGCTACTTTATCTTTTAACATATTTTCCATATTATAATTTTCCTAAATCATCAACAGTTGAAATGTTTATAGTTTCCACATTTCTATCAATTTTTTTAATCAGCCCTGTAAGAACACTTCCTGCACCAACTTCTATAAAAGTTGTTACACCTGCAGTTATCATACTTTGTACTGACTGAGTCCATTTAACAGTGCCTGCAACCTGACGAATTAATGCATCTTTTACATCAGCACCATCCTGCTCTAAAACTGCATCCACATTGTTTACAACAGGAATATTTAAAGTATTAATATTAATGTTTTTTAAATACTCTGCCATTTTTTCTTTTGCACTCTGCATTAAAGAACAATGGAAAGGTGCAGATACTGGAAGCGGTACAACCCTTTTAGCACCAGCAGCTTTTAATTCTTCACCTGCTTTCTCAACTGCTTCTTTATTACCTGCAATTACCACCTGCCCCGGACAGTTAAAATTGGCAGGCTCAACAATGCAGCCAGCTTTTGAAAGTTTTGAACAAACACTGCTTACAGTTTCTTCATCAAGACCTAAAACAGCACTCATAGCACCAACACCAACAGGTACAGCACTTTGCATAAATTTGCCTCTGTTATGAACTGCTTTTACAGTTTCTTCAAAAGACAAACCACCACTTGCATATACTGCACTGTATTCTCCTAATGAATGGCCTGCAAAAAAAGAAGGCTTAACCTTTTCTTTAACAATAGACCACACAGCAGCACTCATTGTTACAAGAGCAGGCTGTGTATTTTGTGTCAGTTTTAGCTCATCTTCTGGACCATTAAACATAATCTCAGAAAGGCTATAACCTAATGCTTTATCAGCATTTGAGAAAAATTCACGACAAGTCTCATACTTATCATAAAAATCTTTCCCCATACCTACAAATTGAGAACCCTGGCCGGGAAATACAACAGCTATTGACATAAGCTTCTCCATTACTATGGCTTACAAGATAAGATATAATAAAATAAGACTAGAAAAACTAGAATGTGGCATTATCTGCCGAATAAAGACGTACAACTTTCTTACTTTGTAAGCTTTTTATTTTCTCTTTTTCTTATTTAACTTAAAAACATCATTAATAGTAAATAAACTATATTTATATTTATTACAAGCTTTATTTCATAACTTGTATATAATATATATAAAATTATTAATAATATCAATATTTCATTTACATATGTAAATAAATTTAATTCTTCTATGTATCTATTAGTAGCTGTAAATATTTGATAATGAGTTACTTACATCATCAACAATAGCATCATTCATTTTACTTTCAGCAGCACGAATAGCCACTTTAATACCATTTGCAACAGCTACATCGTTTGAAGAACCATGGCCTATTACACATACACCTTTTACACCAAGCAGTGGTGCTCCGCCATATTGTGCGCCATCTGTTTTATCTTTTACTTTTTGAAATGCTTTTTTAGAAAGCAGTGCACCAATTTTTGAAACAGTTGAAGATAAAAGCTCGTCTTTTAATACTGATACCATATATTTTGCTACTGACTGGCTAACTTTTAATGCAATATTACCTGCAAAACCATCACATACTACCACATCAGCTTCACCCCTAAAAAGCGCTTTACCTTCCACATTACCTGTGAAATTAATAACGTTTGTATCTTTTAAGATAGGGTAAACTGTTTTTGTAAGCATATCGCCTTTGCCTTCTTCTTCACCATTACTTAAAAGCCCAACTGTTGGGTTATTAATGTGAAGAACTTTTTTAGCATAAGCTGAGCCCATAATAGCAAAAGTAACAATATGTTCAGGGCGGCAGTCAACATTTGCACCAACATCCAGCATAAAAAAATGACCGCGTTTATTAGAACATGGAAGTATTGTACCGATAGCAGGTCTTGTAACACCTTCTAAAAGACCAAGTATTACCATAGATACTGCCATGGCAGCACCGCTGTTTCCTGCTGTAAAAAAGCCATCAGCTTTTTTATCTTTAACTAGCTTTAAACCTACATGCATAGATGATTTACGTTTACCACGGATAATCTCTGAAGGATGGTCATCCATAGCAATAAATTCATCAGTATGAACAATAGATATATTAGGCTGTTTTACTTTACTGCATAATTCAAGCTCTTTTTGGATAACTTTTTCATCACCAACTAAGATAACTTTTAATGTAGAGTCTTCTGTAACAGCTCTAACAGCACCTTTAACAATTTCAGATGGGGCGTTATCCCCACCCATAGCATCAACAGCGATAATCATGGCTACACTTCTTTAGTTTCTGCTAATACTTTTCTGCCTTTATAAGTACCACAGCTAGGGCATACAGTGTGAGCTTGTTTTAACTCACCACAGTTATCACATTTAACACCAAGAAGTGAAGATGGGTGGTGGTGTGACCTTCTCATACCAACCTTGCTTTTTGTTGTTTTGTGTTTTGGATTTGGCATCTTGCTCTCCCTTAATTTAGCAAACAGCTTATACTGCCGTCTGTTATATATTTTAATTTATTTATCTTTTTTTACTTTTTATAAATAACTTATTTTAATTTATCCAGTGCTGCCCACCTTTCATCAGTTACTTTTTTACAAGTGCATTTTTCATAATTAAGTGCAGCACCACAGCCTTGGCATATCCCCTTACAGTCCTGCCTGCAAAGCCTTTTTTCAGGCACTAAAAGCAGAGCTTCTTCCCTTAAAAGCTCATGTATATCAAAACTATCTTTTGGTGTAACATACATTCCAGCTTCTTCATCAGAAAGCCCGTCTTCACCGTCTGAATTCATAGGCGGGTATTCCCCAAGTGGCGAAAGAGTAAGCACTAAATCTTCATTAATATCCATTTTAACAGGCTCTAAGCATCTGTCACATGGGCAGGAAAAATGAAGATTAAGTTTACCAGTAACCACATAAGCATCCCCTGCTTTATCCACACGGCCTGAAAATGAGGTTATGTCAAATTTATCATCACCTTCGGCAAAGGAAAAAGAAGTATCTATACTATACCCTTCTTCATGTACCTGTTCATAATATATAATCATAATTAACTCAAAAAATGCATATGTTTATGAATATTTGTTGCAGATTATAATAAATCCTCGCAAAATCGTCAAGAGGAAAATGCTTATACCACACTTTATTAAACTTGTAAATGAAAAAATTAAGTTAATATCTTTCTATCCTGCTTCACCCCCATTTTTTTAAAACACCTCATGTCACCTTGATGCGGAGCCGAAGAGTCTATAATTTTTACTAGCTGGAACATTATAAGATTCTTCGCCTACTATCGTAGGCTCAGAATGACAGTTATTACAATTATTTCTATTTTTACATATATTATCAAGTAGTTATAGCATTTTTTAATAAAAAATGGGGGTGAAGCAATAAACATCCACTTGACCTTGAAAAAAATTCATTGTATTAATACATATGCAAAAATTATATAATATTTTATCACTACAAAATGTTTTGCCACGCCCTTTAGGGTTAGTTAGATACTGGATATTTATTTTATCCTTTTTAATATCTAGAATACCTTTGTGGTTTGTGCTCTTTGCTGCTGTTTTATATATTGGCTCTGTAAATATTGCTCAAGGGCTCTTAATAATTACAGCTATTTTAATATGCAGAACATTTGTGGAATCTGAAATGGCAGGTGGAAAAAATGCGTTTTCATTTTTTGCCATATTAAGAATATTACGCGGTGTTTATGCTCTTATAATTTACTTCTTTATTATATTTGTATTTACTTATCTTTTAAACCCAGAAAATACGGATAATTTTGGAAAAATAACAGTTATACTTTCACTTGCAGTGCTGCCATTTCTTTTAAAAAGTAACAGCAGCACAATATATCAAAAAGGATATGCTAATACTGGATATATAAAATATGTAGTAACATTCTTATGGTTTTATCTTGGGTTTTTACCTGACACCCTGTTTATGAATATAGCCATAATACTGTTAATATATGTATTAGAATTTTACAACCTTATCTATAAAAAACCACTGGGAAATATGCCTAATCAATCATCAATGCAGGCTCTTATTTAGCAAGCCCTAATTCACGCATAAGCGATGAATGAGTATATGATAATGGGTTTTTGGTATATGATTTTATTGCGTTTTCATATACTTCCATATCATGCTCATCTTTTAATCGCTCCAGTAAAGTGTTTTTTATAAACTCAATCATAGACATATTATGCTTATCAGCATATTTTTCTAAAAGAGCTAACTCATCATCTCTTAAATCTAATGTTAAGTTCATAAAAGCCTCCCACTCACCCAATGTACCATACAACCGCTACTATTGGCAAGTTTTTACCACATATTATACCAGTAAAAATTGTAAATAAGTGCTTTACATACTTTTATTATCGTTTAACTTGTTAAAAAATTTAGATTTTTTTTAAAATAACTTTGGCTCTTCTACAGGAAACCCTTTACGTGCCATAGCAATTAAGATTTCTTTTGCAATCTCATCCATATCACGCATATTTTCTCCGTCTGTTGCCTGTATAATTATCCAGTCCTCATCAACTGCCATTTTTTTATACATTTTATATACTTTTTCCAAGTAACCATTATTTGCTTCATGAAGGTCTTTTTTGCTGTCTGTATAATCTCTTTTACCTTTTAATTCCACCATTTTTGATGCAATATGTGGCTCTACATCTAAAAATATGATTACATCAGGCTGTGGCATTTCTAAAATATTATATTCCAAGCGTTTAACCCAGTCTGCAAATGTAGACTGCTCATTTTCTGGAAATTTAACTGCCTGATGAGCAATATTTGAAGGGACATACCTGTCAAATATTATATTTGCACCAGATTTAATATCTGTCATTATGCTTTTTTTCATTTCAAATCTATCCATAGCATAAAGCATAACTGGAAACTGTGGTGGTATCTCATTTAATGCACCAAACCCACCGTTTAAATATTTACCAACTTCTAAACCAAAACTTGTGCCTTTATAGTTTGGGAAGCTGTATAATGCGTTATCTAGCCCTTTTGCACCCATTCTAGCTGATAATTTTTGTGACTGTGTCCCTTTACCTGAACCGTCTAAACCTTCAAATACTACTATCATTTTCCACCTTATATTTTTAATATATCAAAAATCATACCAAAAAAATTTGTTTTATTTATGGTGTTCTCTAATTTTTTTAATAAATTCTGCAAAGTGTGCCGTATAATACATCTAAATTAACAGGTTTTGCTAAATGTGCATCCATTTTTAGCATCTTTCCTGTCTAAGTTTCTCTTATATATTTTTTCGCAATCGTTTTTAGAATTTACCAGTTATTCTTTGCATAAATTATGCAAAAAAATATTTTTACTATTGAATTATCAAATATATAATATATTATGATGACATAAGGAATTATGGAATGAAAAGAATTATACTGCTGTTAATTATTAGTTTTACATTTGTGTTTCTATCAGGCTGTAAAAATAATAATAAAAATATTGATACGCCAGAAAAAGCTGTTAATGAGATTATATCCTGTTATAATAACGGTGATTTTAACTGTATGTGGCAGCGTGTTTTACCAAAAGATAAATATGCAGTATCACAAAATATAATAAATAATATTAATAATAATGATTTATTTATTTTAATGGGCTATGCTTTAAATAAAGATAACATTACATCAGATAATATTACATCAGAAGAATTTTTATATGGTGCTTTTAAAGTAGTGCTTGGTGATAAAGATATGAAACTTGAAAATATAGAGCAAATAGATAATACAACATATTCTGCCAGTATAAAACTAGGTGAAAAAACTGCTGTTATGCCTTTTAAACTTTTTAATAATAAATGGTATATGCAATTAAGGTAGTTAAAAATAGTTATAAATATACCCCTTAAAATATTAAGGGGGTGGGTTTTTATTGTTTTTTATAGATTATATTATAGTAATAAAGTCCAAAACATATGGCTGCAAAAAAAATATAAATTTAATACTGCATAATAATTAAAGCTCGTTTTCTTTTACAGCTGCAAAAATAAGATTATGAGTATCAGCATATTCTATACATTTTTCCATATCTACAACAATTGTTTCGCCGCTTTCCATAATAAGCCCAATACCATTATTTTTTGCAATATTTTTTAAAGTATCAAGCCCAACAGTTGGCAGGTCAAACCTTTCATCTTGATATGATTTACCTGTTTTTATGCATATTGCACTGCCATTACCTAATCTAGAGCCTCTTGCAAAAGTTTTATCTGTCCCTTCTGCACTTTCCACTGCCATAATTTTGCCACCGCTTATAACTATGGACTGCCCTAAATCAAGCCCGCCAATACGCTTTGCAAATAAAAACCCTTCTTTAATATCAGATATTAGGTTAGTATCTTTATAGCTGCGTTTAGAAAAAACTGCACTTTGAGGGATGATGGATGAATAGACTTCTTTTTGCGAAATCATATCCACTCCGATTTTTTTAAGTTCATCAATAATAGCAAGGTTTATGGAATCAGTACTTTTAAGTGATATTTTTGCAAGTATTAATACTGCTTTTAAATCAAAACGCAGGCTGTGAAGCAGTTTTATTTCCACTTTACCAGAAAGCAGTGCATGGGTGATATTATGTTTTTTCATAGTTTTTAATATTTTACCAGCAAGCCCTACGCTTAATTCATAATAATCATCTGCTAATGCTTTTAATTCATCCTTAAGTGTACAGCTTTCTTTTAAAGCTATTACTAAAAGATAATCACCTTTTTCTTTTATATGCTTTGCTCCAATTAATGGCAGGCTGCCATAACCTGCAATAATTGCCACACGTCTTTTTTCCATAAAAATTTTCACCTAAAAAAGTAATGAGCAGGATAGCCCTGCCCATATTTATTTTTTAAATTATAACCATTCAACAGTTGCAGGTGGTTTAGTAGTTATATCATAGACTACTCTGTTTATTCCTTTTACTTCATTTACTATCCTGTTTGATGTTTTTGCTAAAACTTCATGAGGAATACGTGCCCATTCTGCTGTCATAAAATCAGATGTGATTACAGCACGAAGCCCAACAGTATAATGGTATGTTCTAAAATCACCCATAACACCAACAGAACGCATATCTGTTAA
The DNA here is from genome assembly GCA_944324495.1 of uncultured Mucispirillum sp. GTDB lineage: Bacteria > Chrysiogenota > Deferribacteres > Deferribacterales > Mucispirillaceae > Mucispirillum. The sequence goes on from CALUWN010000025.1 coordinate 19,368, forward strand.
TGCTGCAAAATACTGGCTTATTTCTCTATCAAGCCCTGCTGCTGCAATTTCTTCTCTAAATATTGCATCAGCATCCTGTAAGATTGCTACTTTTTCTGCTGTAATTTTACCGATTATCCTAACGCCTAAGCCGGGGCCCGGAAAAGGCTGACGCATTACTAAGCTTTCAGGAAGCCCTAAATCAAGCCCTACTCTGCGAACTTCATCTTTAAAAAGCTCTCTTAATGGCTCTATTAACCCTTTAAAATCCATATGCTCTGGAAGCCCGCCCACATTGTGGTGGCTTTTAATCATAGCAGAACTGCCTGCCCCGCTTTCTATAACATCAGGATATATTGTGCCCTGCACTAAATAGTCAATATTTCCAAGTTTTTTAGCTTCCTCTTCAAAAACTGCTATAAACTCATTACCTATGATTTTACGTTTCTGCTCTGGGTCTTCCACATCTTTAAGTTTTGCCAAAAAACGCTCCCCTGCATTTACACGTATTAAATTTAAACCAAATTTTGAAAATATTGCTTCTACTTCATCGCCTTCATTTTTTCTTAAAAGCCCATGGTCCACAAATACGCATGTTAATCTGTCCCCAATGGCTTTTTGCACTAAAAGTGCTGCAACTGAAGAGTCAACACCGCCACTTAATGCACATAATGCTTTGCCATTACATGCTTTTTCTCTTATTTTTGCAACTGCATCATCAATAAATGATGACATTTTCCAGTCGCCTTTAAATTTACAAACATCAAAAAGGAATGATTTTATAATATCCATACCATTAATTGTGTTTGTTACTTCTGGGTGGAACTGTACAGCATATAACTTTTTACCTGCATCTTCCATAGCAGCTACAGGGCATGATGATGTTTTTGCTGTAACTCTAAAGCCCTGCGGTACATCTTTAATATAGTCTACATGGCTCATCCAAGTATCAGTAACCGCACCAATATTGCTTGAGCTAAAGATTATAGAGGACTTATCCACCTCTACTTTTGTAGAGCCATATTCAGGTGAGCCGCTGCCTGCAACAAAACCACCTAAAGCGTTTGCCATAAGCTGTGCACCATAGCAGATACCTAAAACAGGTAACCCCATTTCAAATACACCTTTATCACATTTCGGTGCATTTTCTTCATACACACTTGATGGCCCGCCAGATAATATAATAGCTTTAAAACCTTTTTCTTTAATTTTTTCTGGAGTTGTGTTGTAGCTTAATATTTCGCTGAATACACCACACTCCCTAGTTCTTCTAGCTATTAATTTACTATACTGGCCGCCAAAATCTAAAATCAATATTTTTTCTAAATCCATAATAGAATTTGCTCCAAATACAGTATTTACTGTTTTAATATACCTTTTATATCAAAAAAGAAAATATTTTGCATTAAAAATTTTTTTAAAAGCTTCTAATTTATAACACAAACTAATAAAATTATGTAAAAATAAAGGTAATTTTCTTAAATTATTATTTGAAGAAAAATTTTAGATGTGATAAGGTAGTAGGAAAAATTATTTTATTTTTTAAGGTGAGTATTTATGACCAAGTGGATTTTTGTTACAGGTGGTGTGGCAAGCTCTTTAGGAAAAGGAGTAAGTGGTGCAAGTGTTGGTAAACTTTTACAACTTAATGGGTTTACTGCTACTATGGCAAAATTTGACCCTTATTTTAATGTAGACCCGGGCACTATGAACCCTTATCAGCATGGTGAAGTATATGTGGCTTCAGACGGTGCTGAAACTGATTTAGATTTAGGCTATTACGAACGCTTTTTAGGAATGAAAACTACTAAAGATAACACTAACACTTCAGGTGATATATATAAAACTGTTATTGAAAGGGAAATTAAGGGGCAGTATAACGGCAATACTGTTCAAGTTATACCTCACATTACAGATGAAATCAAAAGACGCATTAATAAATTTGATAATAAAGTTGATGTAGCATTAATTGAAATTGGCGGCACTGTTGGTGATATTGAGGGGCTGCCATTTTTAGAAGCTATCAGGCAGTTTACTTTAGAAAAAGGAAGAGAAAATGTTATTCATATTCATTTAACATTAGTGCCTTATATTGGTGCTGCTATGGAATTAAAAACAAAACCCACTCAACATTCTGTAGCAAAATTAAGAGAAGCTGGTATTATGCCTGATATTATAATATGCAGAAGTGAAAAACCACTTGATGATGATGTGAAGAAAAAAATTGCTCTTTTTTGTAGTGTTAAAAAAGACGCTGTTATGGAAGCTACTGACTGCCCTTCTATATACCTTATACCAGAAAGTTTTTACAAACAGGGAATAGATAAGCAGGTTATGAAAATGTTAAACCTTACACCTAAAAAAGAATTTGATGCATCATGGTTTAATATTGTTAAAAAAGAGCTTACAAAAACAACTAAAATCGCAGTAATAGGTAAATATACAGGTATGAAAGATGCTTATAAATCTATTGCTGAATCATTATACTTAGCAGGGCTTCATCAAGGGGTGAAAGTTGATGATGTGTATTTTGAAGCAGAAGATGAAAATTTACTTGAAAAAATAAAAGATTTTGATGGTATATTAATTCCGGGTGGCTATGGTTATAGAGGAGTGGAAGGAAAAATCTCTGCCATAAACTATGCCAGAGAAAATAAAATACCATTTTTTGGAATATGCCTTGGTATGCAGTGTGCCGTTATTGAAGCAGCTAGAAATATGGCAGGAATAAAAGATGCCACTTCTGGTGAGTTTGATAATAATGCAAAAGAGCAGGTTATTGCTATGCTTAACGAGCAAAAAACTGTTACTAATATAGGCGGCACTCAGCGTGTTGGTGAATACAGTGCTAAAATCAAAAAAGATACTTTAGCTTATAAACTTTATGGAAAAGAAGATATTGTAGAAAGGCACAGGCACAGGTATGAGTTTAACCCAGAATATGCTGAAAGGTTAGAAAAAGCTGGGCTTATGATTTCAGCTTATCATGACAGCTTACCAGAGATTGTAGAGATTAAAGACCACCCTTTCTTTATAGGCGTGCAGTTTCACCCAGAGTTTGCTTCTAATGTGGATAAACCTCACCCTGTATTTTCAGGCTTTGTTGAAGCTTGTGCAAAAAACCATAAATAGAATATATTTTAGGAGAAGAGTATGTGTGGAATAGTTGGATATGCTGGTGAAAAGATAAGTGCACCAATTTTAATAAAAGGATTAAAAGCTTTAGAATATAGAGGTTATGATTCTGCAGGGCTTGCAACTTTAGAACAGGATAATATAGAAATAGTTAAATCTGTTGGCAAAGTAGCTGTTTTAGAAGAACAGACGGCTAAGCATAATTTACAAGGTGTTACGGGTATTGCTCATACAAGATGGGCAACTCACGGCAAACCTACAACTATAAACTCCCACCCTCACAGCGACTGCACTGGCGATGTTGTTGTGGTGCATAACGGTATTATTGAAAACTATAAAACTTTAAAAGAAGATTTAATCAGAAAAAACCATAAATTTATAAGTGATACTGATACTGAAGTTATAGCTCACTTATTAGAAGATAAACTTAAAAATATACAGGATAATTTTGAAGATAACTTTTTAAAAGCAGTTGTGGAAGTTGCTTCTATACTTGAAGGCAGCTACGCTTTAGGTATTATGTGGAAAAAAGCACCAAATATGATTATTGGCACAAGGGTAAAAAGCCCACTTGTTTGTGGTGTTGGTGAAAACGAAAATTTCCTTGGTTCTGATATTTCTGCATTTGTGGAGTTTACTAATAAAGCAATATATTTAAACGATGAAGATTTTATTGTTATTAAAAAAGATGAAATTAAAATATATGATAAACTTTTACATGAAAAATATTTTAACATAATAGAACTTGATATTAGTGCAGAAAACAACGGTAAAAACGGCTATGAACACTATATGTTAAAAGAGATTAACGAACAGCCTGTAACAGTTAGAAGCACAATAGAGGAAGTTTTAAAAGATATTAATACTGCCTTTGGTATAACAAAAGAAGAACTTAAAAACATAAAAAATATTATGATGATTGGCTGTGGTACAGCATACCATGCTACCATGGTTGCAAAATACTGGATAGAAGAATTTTGTAATATTCCTTGCCAAGCAGAGTATGCTTCAGAATATAAATATAGAAAAGTTGCTATGCCTGATGAAACTTTAGCTATATTTGTAAGCCAAAGTGGAGAAACAGCAGATACTGTGGCGGCATTGGAAAAAGCAAAAGCTGCAGGGTTTAAAACTGTATCTATTTGCAACGTTTTTGCTTCCACACTTGCTAGAATGAGCGACTATACATTTTATACAAAATGCGGTTCAGAAATAAGTGTTGCTTCTACAAAAGCATTTACTGCTCAGCTTGCTGCTCTTTTTTCACTTTCAGTATTAATTGCTGAATCTGTTGGCAATATTAGTGCTGAAAAAAAAGATGCCCTTTTAAATGAACTTGCAAAACTGCCTGTAGCTATTGAAGCTGCTGTTTCGCAAGATGATAATATTTCAAAACTGGCAGAAAAATATTATAAACAAAGTACTTTCGTATTCTTAGGCAGAAATGTAAACTATCCTATTGCTTTAGAAGGTGCATTAAAATTGAAAGAGATTACATATTTACAGGCAGAAGGCTTTCCTGCTGGGGAAATAAAACACGGCCCTATTGCTCTGCTTAATGCTGAAATGCCTGTTATTTCAATTATGCCTGGGGATAAACTTTTTGATAAAATGGTTAATGCCTGCGAAGAGGTTATGGCTAGAGGTGCTAAAAGCATAGCAGTAACAGATGAAAAAGGCTTAAAACTTTTAGAAGGCAGAGTGGCAGAAACTATTGTACTTCCTAATGTGGAAGAATACCTTTTCCCATTTTTATCAGTTATTGCATTACAGCTTTTTGCTTACCGCGTTGCAAAACTTAATAATAGAGAGATAGACCAGCCAAGAAATCTAGCAAAAAGTGTTACTGTGGAATAATATATGAAAAGATACGGCTTAAAGTTATGGTCCATAAATAAAAACTATATAAATGCTGCTAAAAGTTTATATGAGAAAAATATTTATGATTATATAGAGCTTTATGCCGTACCTAATTCATTTGATGAATATGCTGCCCTTTGGAAAAAATTAAATATTCCATATATAATACATGCCCCACATTTTCTGCATGGGCTTAACTTTTCAAACTATAAGCAGGAAAAAGAAAATATACGTCTTGCTTATGATGCTCTAAAATTTGCCGATTTTTTAAATGCTGAAAAAGTAATATTTCACCCGGGTATAAAAGGTGATTATAAAGAAACTGCAAGGCAAATTAATCTTATTAACGATGAAAGAATGTTAATAGAAAATAAACCAAAAAATGTGGCAGTAAAAATGGAAAATCTAGAAAGTGATGATATTTGTGTGGGATATGATTATACTCAAATATCATACATTTTAGAAAATACTAATGCCCGCCTTTGCTTAGATATTGGCCATGCCACATGTGCTGCAAACAGTATGGGGATAGATTATAAATTGCAGCTTAAAAATTTTATAAAACTAAACCCATATATGTACCATATAAGCGATGGTGATATAACAAGTGGTATAGATAAACATTACCATATAGGCTCTGGAAGTTACGATTTTAACACTATATTTTCACTTATCCCTAAAGATGCAGTAATATCTATAGAAACCGAAAAAAATTCTAAAGATAACCTTGATGATTTTATTGAAGATGTAAACAAGCTTAAAAGTTATAGCTAAAATATAAACCGCTGTAAATATATTAATATTATCTGCTTGAGGCGAACCCCATTTTTTATTAAAAAATGCTATAACTACTTGATAATATATGTAAAAATAGAAATAATTGCAATAACTGTCATTCTGAGCCTACGATAGTAGGCGAAGCAGTTTCTTTTAACCCTTTTAATTGTATAGGGTTGTAATATTATTAATAGATTATTGATATTACTACTGTGTAATATTGAGCGAAAGAAAATGAAATTGTAAACTTAAAAAATATAACAGTTTTAGATATATTAAAATTAAGTATAATCTATTAATATCTT
>CALUWN010000026.1 GCA_944324495.1 uncultured Mucispirillum sp.
AACACTAGTACATAAAATAAGGATAAATATTTATAAATATTATTTTGCTAAAGTTATTTAAAATATTATGAGTGTTTATATTTATTATATTTAAGATTTTTTGCCTAATGGCTCAGTATATACAGGAAAAGTGTGTAATATTGAGCGTAAGAAAATGAAATTTTACTGCTTCACCCCCATTTTTTATTAAAAAATGCTATAACTACTTGATAATATATGTAAAAATAGAAATAATTGTAATAACTATCATTCTGAGCCTACGATAGTAGGCGAAGAATCTTATTAAACTTTTATTAAAAAATACATCCATGTATTTTTTAAATCTCCGTTTGGTCGGAATAAATGCTGTCCAGCCACCTTTTCTTATTCCTTGCTACTCGCTCGGGAAAAGGTGTCCTCGCAAAAACCGCTCGCCGCACTTGCTAAAGACGGCTTGTCCTAAGCCTGCCTTGTCATTCAGAGCCTTTAGGCGAAGAATCTTATTAAACAATAATAAAAATTAAGGTGTTTTAAAAAAATGGGGTACCACCAGTGTAATAAATATTTGACAAAACAAAGAAATAATATATATTATAAACTATAAGCATATGGAGAGTATAATGAATGTAGATAAATCATGGTTAGAAGAATATAATAAGAAAAAATCAATTATGTGCCCAGAAAACTCACTGGAAAAATATTTTACAGATTCAGAAATAGCAGGCTGTAAAATAGATACATTAGAGTTTGGCACACTTAAAATAACTTCAGGCGATATTGTAGCATGCGACCCTACAGCATGTTTAGACCATAACATAAGCCCATTTTTTGATAAATTTCCTACAGGAGAATTTAAAGTAACAGCATCAATAGTAGTTGATGAGCAGGAAGAAATGGACAGCAAAATTGCAGTTGTTCGTATTAAGTTTACAGATAATGCACCTGTTACATACAGGGAAGCTCTTTATGGTAATGAAGATTTATCAGAAATAGAATCACAAGGTGATTTTTTTGGTATAATAGTAGATACAGGCTTAGCAGCTTTTATGGATAGAGATGCTTATGATAAGCTTGCAGCAAGGCTTACAAAAGAAGAAGAGCAAAATGAAGATTTTGATGCTTATACTGATATTTACTCTCAGGAACTTGAAAAAAGTGCAAAGGATAACCCAAAATACCAGTATCCAGATGGGGACTGGGCAAATATAAAAATAAGCGATAAAAACAATGCAGTACTTTTTTCTTCTCCATATGGTGAAGGATATTATCCTGTATATGTGGCAGAAGACAAAGACGGCAAAATATGCCAGCTGCTTATTCAGTTTATAGATGTGGAATTAACTGATGATGAGGAAGAAGAATAATTTATTAAGATAGATAAGCTTAATAATATAAAAACTGGCTTTTCTTAAAGCAGTTTTTCCGTCTACTCTACTACTGCAAAACTCCTGCGTGGGTTTTGCAGTATTTTTTTTGCCTTTCATATTATATCTAGTGGCACATATATTGCTATAAAACAAATACCGAAAAAATAAAAATAAAAATGTAAAATTGTGTAAAAATTATAAAAATTTTAACCATATTTTTGTGCTTAAAAAAAAGGCATTGTATTAAAACTACACTATATAAAGAAAAAGTATTCATTAAATAGAAAGTTATCCACAGGATAACAACAAATTTTTTTGAAAAAAAATGCTTGACATCATAAATACAAGCATACAAAAGAAAAAGTTATAACTTATTGATATATAAGGTAAAAAATAATAACCCTATATTTATCAATGGTTTTAAGGATTTAATATGGAAAAAGTTTTCCACAACTTATCCACATTGGAAAGGAAAGGATATAAACAAAGGTAACAGCACTAATTTAGGTTTTACATATAACCTGTTTATATTCAATATAAAATATAATATTGCATTTTACATAAAATAATATATATTGACATTATATGATAAAAGTAAGAGAATACAAAACAAGGCGTCTTGCAGAAGAGGCTTCATCATATTTAATGTCTAAGGGCATACCTGCTGTTACAAAAGGGTATGTTGCTGTGCCTAAGGGGTTAGAGCATTTTAAGCAGGATAAAGTTGAGCTTATGGTCCCTGAGCATCTATATAATAAAAGTATCGAGTATTTATCTGAACTTGAGAGTAAAGTAGATAACAAGAAAAAATAGGAAAGGAGATGTAAGTTGAGTAAAAAGCTATTATTAATCCTTGTTACTATTATTGCTGCCTTTATGGTTACATCTTGTGCAAGCAGTTCTAAAGTTAGCAAAAACAAGTTTTCACCATATTACTTTTATACAAATACAAACGATTTTATGTTTGAAATGAGCAGATATGAATTAAGCCAGTACATTACTTTTGACAGGCTTACATATAGAGGTTCATACATAAATGACAGGCGTATGACAAAAGAAGATTTAGAGCTTATAAAAGAAAACAGAAATGTAAAAGTAATACCTTCTGTTGTTGTGCCACAGGTAGGTTTTACTACTGAAAGCATTAATATGAAGCTTTATCCAACCCATGATACAATCCACAGGGGAAATAAAAAGTTTGATTCAAACCAGTATACAAGAATGAGTGCATTTGCACCTGTTTTTATTATGCATACATCAAAAGACGGTGAATTTTACTATATAATGTCTGAATTTATGCGAGGCTGGGTGCCTGTAAATAAAATAAAAATATATTCCCAAGTTGCATTTTCTGGTATTCAGCAAATGCCATTTATTCGTGTTATAAAAGATAATACAACTATTGGTGGCGTACAGTATGGCATAGGGGATAAAGTACCGCTTTTAAGCTATGATAAAGAGCAGGTTTTAGTACTTACTCCAAAAGGCAGCTATGCAGCAGCTAAAATGGATGGTTCATATGTTATTGGCAACGCACTTTATGATGAAAAACTTATGAAAGAAATGGCTGAAAGTCAGCTTGAAAACCCATATGACTGGGGTGGAAAAGCGGGTTATCGTGACTGCTCTGCATATGTGAGAGATTTATGGCGTGTTTTTGGTGCAGATATACCAAGGAGCTCAGGGCTTCAAAAATTAGTAGGAAAAAAATTAATTGATAAACCAAAAAATCAAGAAGAATTTTATGCTGTGCTTCGTAATGCAAAACCATATAGAACACTTATATTTTTTAAAGGTCATGTAATAATGTATGGCGGTATGGAAGACGGTGATTATGTAATATATCACGCAGTAAACAGCTTAAGAAATGATAAAGGTAAGAAAGTACTGCTTTCAAAAGTAGCTAAAAATAAACTAAAAGAAGAAAAATTTATGAATATATGGAAGCGTGTTATCAGAGTTTCTGAAATATCGCCTTTAATATCACCTGAGCTGCCAAAAGAGCCGGAGATAATAGAGATTACAAATATTATGGATAAAATCTCAGAAATTGGTGGTACACAGGTTTTAGCAGAAAATAAACAGTAAAAATTTTAGCCTGATAAAATTTATTATCAGGCTTTTTTATTATAAAGTATAATATGTATCATTATTATAATTTATAGGTTTAATAATACCTTGAGATATAAGAGTATTTAATGAACTTTCTATTTCCTTCTCACTTTTTCCAAATACGCAAGTAATATCCTGTAGTGTACATGGTCTCATTTTCAAAAGTGATGGTATTAAATCATGCAGATTAAGTGAAGCAGAAGTTTTATAAACTGATGAAAACCCGCCTGTTACTTCAGCATTAATATTATGTTTTTTTAGCAGGTTTGCAGTTGTAAGTAAAAATTCATCATCTACTTTTTCAATATTTTCATAGGCTGGCGGCCTGTGTATTGTGCCAAGCTGAACTTTTTCTGCCTCCACATTTGAAAGTACATTTATTAATTTTTCAATACTTTTTTCATCATCATTAACGCCTTTACAAAAAAGCACTTCAACAAATAATCTGCCTTTATACTCATGGGAAAACTTTTCAAGTGATGATATAATATTTTCTATTTTTATATTTTTATCTGGCAGGTTTATATTATGGAAAGATAATTCATCTACACTATCTAAACTTGGTACAACTATATCAAATAAAAGCAGAGTATTATATACACTTTCTATATGAAGAGTAGTAGTGTTTGTAAGGATAGCAACTTCTTTATCAGTTATGCTTTTTATACCTTTTAATATGTCATAAAGTTCAGAATTAAGCGTAGGTTCACCTGCACCTGTAATAGTTATTACATCACAAAGTTCTTTAAAGTTATCATAATTTTTACTAAATTCATCTAAAATATCTTTTGCTTTAATATATGGCTTTATCTGCATAGTAGTAGCTTTAGTTTTGCCAACTTCGCAGTAAAGGCAGTCAAGAGAGCATATTTTAGAGGGTACAATATTTATACCCAACGACCTGCCAAGCCTTCTTGAAGGGGCAGGGCCAAATATATATTTTAATTCGCTCATATATCACCTAATAAGGTATAATATATAAAAATAAATTAAATGCAAGAATAATCCACAGCATTTTCGCTGTGGATTATAAAGACTATCTAAAGCTGAAATTATCAAAATGGAAAAGGTTTAAATCAATATTATCTTCTTTTAAGCCTTTAAAAACAGCCTGCCTGAACCCAATAGGTCCGCAAAACCAAATAGATGAAGATGTAATATTTGGTGCAATTTCTTTAATCTTACTATAAGTTAAAAGCCCTTCTTTTTGAGTATCCACCATATGGAGAGTAACATCAGTTTTTTCGCACATATTTTTAAGCATATCATCAAATGGAGTATCACCAATTTTACTGTATATTAAATCAATAGAAATATTGGCTTTATTTTCAGCAAGAGCATTTAATTTTGCAAGAAATGGGGTAATACCTATGCCACCTGCAACCCATACTTGATTTTTAGAAGTATCACTAAAATTAAATTCACCATATGGACCTTCTACAACAACTTTTGAATTATCAGCTAATTTATCATAAAGTTTAGAAGTAAAATCACCAGATTCTTTAATATAGAATTCAAGCTCTTTATTTTCTTTATTAAACCCTGCTACACTAAATGGATGAGGCTCTAAGCTGTGTGAAAGTTTTAAAAATACAAATTCGCCAGCTGAAAAATTAAAATTTTCCACATTATCAAGTTTTACTTTTATATGAATAATATCTGATGTTACTTTTTCTTTTAATGAGATAATACCTTTATATCTGTGCTTTATACCTGTTAAATTAAAAAGAGAAAATACAGCACCGATTGCACCAAAAATAACCATACCTTGTAAAATATAACCGCCAATAGTATCTACCCAGCCTCCGCGAAATGGTACAGTGAATGCGTGCAGTGCAATCTGTAAGTAGAGTATAGGTATAATCTTATGAGTGTATTTAAAAATATGGTATGGTACTTTACGGATTATGGCGATTGCAACTATAATAATTAAAACAATAAAGGCAGGCTCTAAAAATGCATACCCTGCTTTATAAAATGAAAGTATAGTACCTGTTAATGGGTTAGTAGAATGTGCTGGCTCTGGTATAACATTAAATTTAATCATTAATCTATTAGAAAATGACATTAAAAAATGGATAAGCCCAAAAGCAAACCCTAAAGCAGCAGTTGACTTATGCACTTCATATGCTTTATCAAGCCCGCCGAAAAGCTTATTGATAAAAGAAAAACGTGCAGAAATAAGTACAGCAGCAGACATTAAAATAATACCAAGAGTACCTGAAAGATACATTAAAGCAATACGAGCAGAAAGGTAGCCATCAGCTGCTAAAAGCCTTTTTATACTTGGAGAAAACAAGTAGGCAATAACGCCCAGTAGAAAAAAAACAATAGTCCATTTTAAATAATTTTTCATATGATTTTACCTCTTGAAAATAGTAATGGTTATGATTATATGAAAAATATAAGGATAATACAAGAAAAAAAGTAAATAAATAATAAATATATTAATCACTGCCTAAGTAATTATATACAAAGGCAGTTACTAAAAAATATTTATAAGATATTGTTATTTGAAAGTATTTTTTTATACTGCATATATTTTGTTGCTCTATCTTCTAAACCATTAAAGCCACCATTTATGGCTTTTGTCATAGCTTTTATATCATCTTTATCACATATTTTATTAATATCATTTCTCATCCAGTAAAATAAGGCGCTTTCTATTGCACCATTTTTTGTGGTACAATAGTTTATAGTTTCATCAAGAGATAGTTTTAGAGTTTCTGCAAACATTTGATAGTTATTTTTTCCAGTAAGCTGAATAAAGCCTCTGCCCCTATATTTAAAGCCATCACCACTTGCTTCATCACCATTACCCATACGGTTTGCATACACTTTGTTTGCAATTTTTTCAGGGTTTCTAGCATATAGTTTTGCTTCATCTAGACTTTTAAAATATTTTGGAAATACTTTTATTAAAGCATCAGCAGAATAATTAAGGTTTTCTTCTAAAATACGAAAATTATTGCTTTCATGGCTGCACTGGGCTAAAAACCCTGCAGCCCTGTTTAGAGTATTGATTTCATATTGTTCAAAAAGGGCTGGCATATCATTTAAATTTAATTGATTTGCCAAGTTAATTAATGCATTATTGTTATAGTCCATAAAACACTTCCTAGAATAATTTATTTAATATAAATATGGTTTATGGATAAATTAAACAGGAAAATAAAGTAAATTATATGAAATATATTATGTCTTTAATAAGAGAGCAAAAGCAATAGAAACAAATAGATTTATAGGAAAGAGATAAAAAAAGTGGCGGTTCAGGGAATTGAACCCCGGACACTGCGGATATGAGCCGCATGCTCTAACCACCTGAGCTAAACCGCCATATAAAAAAGTTGCGGGGGCCGGATTTGAACCGACGGCCTCCGGGTTATGAGCCCGACGAGCTACCAAGCTGCTCTACCCCGCGTCATCAAGGATAAACTATATAACCTAAATATTATATTTTGTCAATAACTTTTTTTTGATATTTTTAAAAAAAGATATAACATATTTATAATAATAGAAAAATTATTTATTTTCTTCTTCTACTGGTGGGTAGGTTTTATCTTTCCTATACATTGTAGCTTGAGCAATAGCTATTAAGCTGTGGTCACCATCAAAAACTTTAACTTGATATGTGCCTAATTTTCTAGTTTTAGAAAGCTCTCTTGCTTCTGCTATTAATGGACCTTTTGTGCCCGGCTTAATATATGAAATATTTGCAGCAGCAGTAACGGCAAATGTACCATAAGCAGTAGTAGCCACACCTAATGTAGTATCCACAATTGCAAATATAGCACCACCATGAGTAATACCCATACTGTTTCTATGCTGGCTTTTAAGCTCCATAACAGTTTTTGCATAGCCTTTATCAAGCTCTAGTATTTTAATATTCATAGCTTTAGCAAATTCGCTGTGTTCAGTATGATAATCTTTTATACGCTGTAATTCTTCAGTCATAAATACCCTCTTTTTATATATTAAATGCTATATAAAAGAAATAATTACTTTTATCAATAAAAAAAAATATAATCTCCAGTAAAAATACATTTTTTAAAATCTGATTTTTTATATTTTTTCGCAATCGTTTTTAGAATTTACCTTAAAAGTATATATAATCTATTAATATTTTACTGCCATATTTTTACCTTTCCATATCTTTACGCCGAAAATCTCAGAAACGGGTGTTTTGTTATTTTACCTATAAAGCTCCAAAGGTATAATCACTCATTATTGTTTTTCCATTGCCACTACAACTCGCTTCGCTCTCAAGTAGCTGGCAAAACATTCCAAAAAAATAATTTCGCATACCATTTGAAGAGCGTTTATATGTAAAATAACACTAGTACATAAAATAAGGATAAATATTTATAAATATTATTTTGCTAAAGTTATTTAAAATATTATGAGTGTTTGTATTTATTATATTTAAGATTTTTTGCCTAATGGCTCAGTATCAAGGTGACATAAGGTGTTGCAAAAAAAAATGGGGGTGAAGCAAACATTCTATTATTTGATTTTTCAAAAAATTTATGGTAAAAGTAAAGGAATAGTTATAAATAATAAGGTGCATTTGTGTATAGTACAGATAGTGAGAGTGCTGCTTTTGGCAGGCTTGGCAGTATGACGGCAGTTATACTTATATTTGCAGGGTTTGCGTTAATAATATTTTCCATTATTACATTTAATAGTATTTTATTAATTACCTGCTGTTTTCTACCGGGTACTGGTTTGATTATATATGGTTTTTTAATATTTTCTCGTTTTATAAGGGCGTTAAAGTATTATAATATATATATGTCTGGATCTGTTTCCCTGCAGGATTTTTCTGATATCCTAATGGATTCTAAGCGTAACATTAAAAAGGATGTTGAAAAAATGGCATACCTTGGTATAATGCCTAACGCTCATTTTAACAGCGAAGATATACTTGTTTTTACATCAGATAATCTAGGAAAAAATGTAATAGATGTGGAAGTAGAAGAAAGCAAAGTTGATACAGCAGGCACTGTTACCATGTCAGAAAATAAGCCATTTAATGATTGGAAAGGGTATTTAAAATCTATAAAAAACGCAGAAAGTGAGTTTAAGTCACAGGATATATCTTTTAGTTTATACAGGCTTTCAAAATCAGTGGATAAAGTAATAGATTATCTTGAAAAACACCCAGAAAAAGAAAAGGATGTAAAAAAATTAATGGATTTTCACCTGCCGTCAGCTTTAAAGTTAATATCATCATATAAAGAACTGCATGTTTCAGGTTTAAATACTTTTAATATTGAAAAAACAAAGGAAGAGATTGTTTCAGCAGTTGATAAAATACAGGAAGCATATGCAGGAGTATTAGAAGATTTATATAATGATAATGCCATAGATGTATCAGCTGATATTCAGGTGTTAAAAATGATGTTATCCCGGGAAGGGTTTTTAGATAGAGATGTTTTCAAACAAAAAAAATAGTAACAGGTGATAATTATGGATGAGAAAAAAGAAACAGCATTAGAAGAAGTAAACAACACAATAGCAAATATTAATAAAGATATAGCAAACCATGCTTCCAAACTTGCCCCAAAGCTTGATATGGAGCCATTAAGTGATGAAGAGTTAAAACAGATAGAAAACTATGCAGCATCTATTGATATCCATAATACAAGCACAGTTATTTCATACGGTGCTGCTGCTCAAAGAAAGGTTGCAGAATTTTCTGAAAACGCTTTAGGTAATGTAACATCAAAAGATTTAGGAGCAGTAGGGGAAGCATTAACAAGTGTTATTACAGAGCTTAAAGGCTTTGAAATAGATAAGGAAGAAAAAGGGTTTTTCAGCTTTTTTAAACGCAGTGCCAAAAAAGGTGCTAATAGGATGATGGCTTTAAAAACAAGCTATGAAAAAGCAGATGCAAATATTGAAAAAGTTGTGCAGGTATTAGAAACTCATCAAATCACATTACTTAAAGATGTGGCAATGCTTGATAAGCTTTATGAATTAAATAAAAGCTATTTTAAAGAATTAACAATGTATATAGAGGCTGGTAAGAAAAAACTTGCTTCCATTCAAGATACAGAGTTAAAAGATTTACGAGAGAAAGCTCAAGCTTCTGGTCTTCCAGAGGATGCTCAAGCTGTAAAAGATTTACTTGATTTATACAGCCGTTTTGAAAAGAAAATACATGATTTAGAGCTTACAAGAACAATATCATTACAAATGGGCCCACAAATTAGGATGATACAAAGTAATGATATTCAAATGAGTGAAAAAATACAGTCTACCATAGTAAACACTATTCCATTATGGAAAAGCCAAATGGTGCTTGCGCTTGGTATAACTCACTCTAAAGATGCAGCAGCAGCTCATAGAGAAGTTACAGATATGACAAATAAACTGCTTACTAAAAACGCAGAAACTTTAAAAATGGCAACTATTGAAACAGCTAAAGAAACAGAAAGAGGCATTGTAGATATTGAAACATTAAAAACAACAAACGCAAGCCTTATATCTACTTTAGATGAAGTATTAAAAATTCAAGAGCAGGGCAGGCAGGGCAGAAAACAGGCAGAAGCAGAGCTTGAAAAAATTGAAAATGATTTAAAAAATAAACTTATGGGTTTGGCTGATAAATCAGAATAGTATTATATATAAATAATTAGGAGGGGGTATAGTGAATAAATCTATTTTATTTTTAGTGATGTTTATATTAATATCAGTAAATCTTTATGCAGAAGAACTTCATTATCATGAGGAAATGTTTTGTTTAAAGCCAGATGGTACACCTAATGGAGAAACTTCTGTTCAAGATGGTGTTACTTATATTACTGTTCCAGATGGAGCAGGGCAAAGCAGCGATGAAATGAAAAAACAATCACTACAGGAAGTTTATGCTCAATATGCAAAATTTAATGAATTTCCTACAGAAATTCCAAGCAAAAAAACAACATATAATCTTCATGATGGTGCATTAGTTATTGAAGTTGAGCCTGTATCAAAAACTCAAGTTTTAATCACTTTTTTTCATAGAGAAGCATCTACTCGTGAGCCAGTATTATTAACATACTACCCTGATAAAAAAATCACTCGTGAAACTTACTGTGTTGATTTACCATAGAGATATTTTATTGATAACGAAAAAGAATAACACCCCAAATATTTAAAGTATTTGGGGTATTTTTGAAGATTTTTTAGTCTAAAAATATTTTAACTAAGACATTAAATTTATTGAAAATTTTTATAGATTTCACCTCTATTGCCTGCTGTAATAACTTCTATAATAATAATTTCTTCATTAATTATTTTATATATAACACGATATTTTTGTATTCTCATTCTATATATATTATTATAATTTTTCATAGCTTTTATATCAATATTTGTATTATTGTTATTATAAACAGATTTTAAATTATTAATAAATTTATCATATATATCAATATGTTTTTTGAAAAATTTATTGGCAGAATTGGATAAATTAATTATAATGTTTTTCATAACTCTATAATATGGCGTTTTACAATTTTAATATCATCATCGGTTAGTTTATTAAGTAATTGAGTTATTTCTTTTTCCTCTGTATCATCACAATATTCCACATTTGAAAGCCTTACAATAAAGTCATTTTTTTTATCTTCTAATTCTTTAATAACAGCATTTCTAATAAATTCAGAAGAAGATACATTAAATAGATTTGAAACACGCTTAATATTATTAAATAACTCATCATCTATTTTAAGGCTAATTGTTTTAGACATCATTTACTCCAGTATTATCGTATTATTGTAATACTAATATAATACGGTATTCTATATAATTCAAGTAATAACTTGATTATTATATCTCTTTTCTTAATACTTCCATATCTTTTAAAAGTATGCCATTATCAATTACAGGAGCAGAGTAATTATCTACAAAAAAGTTTTTGATTGTTCTATGGTAAATATAGCCACGCTTTTCATAATAAGGCACTAAGGGGAAACCAGTGCCTATTTCCATATACTTTCCCCCTAAAAGTTTTGCCTGATTTTCAGCATGATTAATTAAAATACTGCCGATACCTTTTTTCTGATGAGCTTCTTTTACTGCTAAATTTACAAGCTCAAAAATATGATTTTCTTTTTCTATGATTATATAAACACCTATGAGCTTACCATCTTCATAAGCTCCAAAAAGTATCCCAAGTGATAAATAATTATCTACATTACTTTTTTCAGGGTCTGCATCTAACAATAAATCATATGGGATATGCTTTTCATTATAGGGGCATATAATTATCAATCTTCAACTTCCTGTTTTTTCATACGTTTATCTTTTATATAAATTTGCTTAATGTTTGGTGCTCTTTGGTCTATGCGTTCATCAATTTTAAAAAGCCCTATGGCTTTAACTAAATCTTTTAATTTTGCATACCCATAGTTTCTGGCATCAAACTCTGGAGATTGTTTTGTTATATGCTGGCCTACTTCGCCTAAAAACGCCCAGCCTTCCTCATCCATGGAAGCAATAACCGCAGAGCGTAAAAGGTTTACTAACCTTGTATCCATTTTAAGCTCATTAGTGCTTTTTTGTTTAACTTGTGGTTTTTTCTCTTTTATGTCATTATTTTCAGAATCATTTTCATCAATATTCTGTAGGATTTCAGTATAAATAAACTTATCGCATACGCTTATAAATGATTTTGGTGTTTTTTCTTCTCCAAACCCGTAAACATTTAAGCCACCTTCTCTAATGCGGGAAGCAAGGCGGGTAAAATCGCTGTCGCTTGATACTATGCAAAAGCCGTCAAACCTGCCGCTGTATAGCAAATCCATAGCATCTATAATCATAGCTGAATCTGTGGAATTTTTGCCTTTAGTATATCCAAACTGCTGAATAGGCTGCAAGGCGTGTTCTAATAATATTTCTTTCCAGCCTTTTAAATTAGGGCTTGTCCAGTCACCATATATTCTTTTAACATGTGCTGTACCGTATTTTGCAATTTCTGCCATAAGCCCATATATTATACTAGGGGATGCGTTATCTGCATCTATTAAAACTACTAATTTTTGTTGTGTATTATTCATATCCTGCATATTACTCTCTTATATTTCATTTAATAATTTAGAACCATAACTTGTGTAAATTGTGGCAAACTGCAATGCTCTCTTTAATTTTTCTTGGTAGAAAAGAGAAAGGGAAGCAGGTGAAATATAACTTGTTACTTTTTGTTTATTAATAGACTGGTTTATCTGCTCGTTTATTAATGTTTCAGTAATAGTATCAAAAGCAACTACTGCTTGATTTGCTATTTCTTCAGGTATGATTTTCTTTCTTTCCAAATGCCTTATACGCTCTACTGTACTCATATCTGTAATACCTGCATATATGGATAAAAGCCTTGTAATATTAATAATATATGAAAGGCTTTGAGTTTTTAAGTTTATCATACCAGCGTGCTCTCCGTCTTTATCCACAATAAAAGAGCCAAATTGGGAAACAGGTATTTTTATAGCAGGGGACTGCTTAATTAATGCTGTTAATATGGCAGGTCTATCAGCTGCTTTTTTAAGTATATAATTACGCAGTGACCATGCAAGCATAATATCGCCTTCTAGTGCTGCTAAATCTAAAAGCATAGCAAAAGCGTATTTTTTATCTGCCTTATTGCCTTTTGAAGCCCACCCGTCAATTTCTGCAATCCATTTAGAATATTTTAATACCATATTTACTGTCATAACATCATCATCGCTGTTATGTGGGTAGTAGCCAATATTTACAAGGTTTTCATGGTATCTAGCAGCAAATTCGTTAAAAAGTTTTTCTTCATTTTCTGCTATATTATCAGCCAATATAAAAGCGTTGTTTATCTGCGGACGTAAATCCATTTCACGCCTTGCTCCTGCACCTAAAAGCAGATAGCAGTATGAATAATCAGAAAGTTTAAAGTTTTTCTCTGCTTTAAATGCATCGCATGTAAGTTGAAAAGCTTTTCTGTGGATTGCCCTGTGTATTGAGGAGAGTGCAGTTAATTCTTCCCTTGAAACTCGTGAAGAAGTTGCCAGATTTTTTGCAGCAATATAAATTTGTGAAAATGCCTTTTGAAGCTCATCAAAACTTGTCATATTATCAATATGAGCACAGTATAAGTGAGAGTTTTCTAAAAGCATTAAGGCAATATTGTGGATAGAAACAATGCCTGAAGGTTTGCCGTTTTGCATAACTATACCGTGGGTCTTGCCAGCAATTTGAAGCTCGTTTAATGCTTCCACCACAGGAAATTCTGGTGGAAACATTACAGGCTCAGTATCCATATAGTTTTCTACTTCTTGATTTTCAATGTTTTCAGCTAAATTAGTTAAAAAATTTCTAGTAAGGTTTGTAACTGTTAAAATACCTTTTATAATCTGTTTTCTATTAACAACTAATAAGCTGCTTATTTTATGTTCTGCCATAACTTTTGCTGCTTCTTCAACAGATTTACCAGTTTGTATGGATATTACAGGTGAGCTCATAACCCCAGCCACAGTTTGATAAACTGACTGCATTAAAAAAGCATTAGAAGAATTATCAAGCTGAGTAAGCCTAAGCTGAATATCTTTTATTAATTTGCTTCTAAAATCATCTGAAAGTTCCATAAGCCTGTATATGCAAAGCTCATGTACGAATAATAAGTCGCAGTCAGATTTTGCAACTGCATTCATAGTGTACATTGTTTTGCCTAAAAATGTGGAAAGCCCCACAGGGCAGTTATAGCATGAAACTTCTATTTTAGAGTTAGGCCTGCTTAATACTATTTCACCACTAAGTAAAAAATAAATACCTTTATGGTATCGCTCCCCTTTTCTAAATGCTAATTCACCAGTTAGAATATGTATTTCTTCAAAACGGGTAACAGCAGACTTTATATCTTCAATGGGTAAGCTTTCAAATAGCTGCTGTTTTTTTATTTTTTCCAGAATAGATTCTTGCAATACTTGAGTATCTTCAGTCATTAATCACCTGTAATATAAAAAATAACATAGTTATATTTATATGGTTTTCTGATTTAAGTAAACCATACATATAATAAAAAATCAATGAAAATAAATTTATCTACACACTATTCATACAAATAAAACTCAAATTTATTTGTATTAAAGTATTTTTTGCCTTGTAAAATTTGTAAAAAGTATATATCATTTTCAGCAAAATAATATTTTATGGTGAGATTATGCTTGAAAGTGCAGCATACAGATATATTAATGGTGAACTTCAAAAGGCTTATATTGAAAGCGATATAGAACTTTCAGAGCTTTTAGCAGTCAGTGATAATGTGGAATTAGCAGATAAAAATATAGCTTCATTTATAGCAGGCGGGCCATGTCTTAATATGCTTTTATGGGGTGAAAAGGGCAGCGGTAAATCTACATTATTAAAGCTTCTCTCTTTAAAATATGCAAAAGATAACCTTGTAACTATTGAATTTCTTGATGAAAGTGTTGGTGCAATATATAACCTTTATAAAATAATAAGGCAAAACAGTCATAAAAAATTTATACTATTTTTTGATGATATTTCTTTTAATACATCAGATACAGCATACAGGCGTTTTAAATCTGCCATAGAGGGTGGGTTGGAATCAAAACCAAAAAATGTAATATTTTGTGCCACATCAAATAAACGCCATATAGTTTCTAGCTCTTCTCAGGAAGTATCAGATATTTATGACAGAGATGAGGCCAATGAGCAGACTTCGCTTCAAGCCCGCTTTGGTTTATCTATTGGTTTTTATTCTTTAAGAAAAGATGATTATTTAGATATTGTAAAAATGTATTTACAGAAATATAATATAGAAATGACAGTAGACTGGGAAAAACAGGCAGAAAGCTATGCCATAGACAGGGGCGGCAGAAGCGGACGCCTTGCAAAACAGTTTGCAGCATATTTATATATACAAAATATGTAAAAAAGGAGTGGAATAATGTATATTGAAGTAAATTTATCTATTGATAAGTCAGGCGGGGAAAGCACACTGCCTGAAGTAATTACAAATGTGGAAGAAGCTTTACATCAAAAGTATCCAGAAGCAGAAATTATTGTTCGTAAAGGCTTTTTCAAAACAATTGACGGTATTTTTTCAGATGATTTATACACTGAAGGCGAAGTACGTCAGCTTGTTAATTTAATTAGAGAAAAAACTTTAAGAAAGTAATATTCCAATGAAATTTATTAAGATTACTGTTTTTATTTTAATGTTATCGGTTACTTTTGCTTACGCAGATGATAATATGACTATAAGCAGTGATAACAGTACAAATAAAACCAGTAAATCTTCTAAAAAAATACCTGCAAAACTTGTTCCTGATAGAAAAATAAACGATAAAAACCAGTTTATGAGAGATTTTGGGTTTCCTGCAAGAGAAGAGCTTAAATTTAATATTAATATGAATGCAAAAGATAATGGGCTTTATGATGATGTTACCCTTTCTATGACAAACAGGTGGTCTGAGAAAAATATTTGGGGCAAAGATACTCTATATATTGAAGGGGCTATATCTGGTGGTATGGTTGGGTTTAATTCATTTTCAATCAACACTCTTGATGCCATAAACCCTATGCCAGTTATTCCTTATGGAGCAGTCCATTTAAAATTTATGTCTGGCTCAAAATTTTCTCCAGAATTCAAAATATATGATTCAAGGTTTCAATTTTTAGACCCAGATATTAATTTAGGGAAAACAACTCAAAGTTATAATTATTATTATTTAAAACTGCCTCTTGGGTTTTCTATACCATTTTTTGGTTATAAATCTAAGGTTAGTATAGACGGCAGTTACTCAAATATGCAGGGGAATTTTGAAGTACTACGTCCGTTTATGATGAAAGGCTATTCTTTAGCAGCAGGCGATAAATTTAATGTATCATATATGAACTGGAATGTGCGGCTGTTTTTTGATACACCAGTAGTAGCAAAACCTTCTATTTCAGAATACGCTTATTTTGGGTTTTATTATGATGAAACAACAAGCCCCCATTCTGCAACAGCAGGCAGTGATTATCCGGGCTATTCTAAAATGCTTATAAACGGTTTAACACGCAGTGGTGGTGTTTTTTATGAAATGCAGCTTGATTTATATAAAGGGATTTTATTTGGTA
Organism: uncultured Mucispirillum sp.; assembly: GCA_944324495.1. GTDB lineage: Bacteria > Chrysiogenota > Deferribacteres > Deferribacterales > Mucispirillaceae > Mucispirillum. The sequence continues at coordinate 16,554 of CALUWN010000026.1, forward strand.
TTGCAGTTCATGCTGGTATTGGTGATATGGAAATAAAAAAAGAAACCACATCATATGATGTAGAGTATGATGGCACAAAAGGTCTTGTTTCCTATAAAGTCCGCATTAATTTAGGTTATGAATATATTTTCAAAAAGCAGCATATTGGGCTTTCATTAATTGCTGGTGCAGAATACGGCGGTTATGTCCCATTTTTCTTTGCAAAACAGGATAATCTTTTTAATGTTAGAAGCGACGGCGAGCTAAGATATTTTGCAGAGCTTAAATTTCTCTTTGGTTATTAGTAAGTTATATGAAAATTCATATTTTTTATTTCAATTATTGCAAAAAAAATTAAAATAATATAAAATACTACGATGTTTTGGTTATTTTAAAAGAATTTAAGGGTTATATATGAATAATGATGAGTTAAAAAAAGCTTCAGAATTTGAAGAAGAGATTGAAAAAAGTTCTACTTTAGATGAGCTTAATGAAGTCCGTATTAAATACATGGGTAAAAAGGGTATCATCAGCCTTTTAAATAAGGTTTTAGGTTCTCTTTCTCCAGAAGAACGCCCTAAAATGGGTGAAGCTATCCAAAATTTACGAAATAATTTTGAAGAAAAATTTAATGCTAAAACATCTAAAATTAAGAAAGCCCTAAAAGATATGGCACTTGCTCAAGAAAATATTGATGTTACATTATCGCCTTATCCTTTTAATAAAGGCTCACTGCATCCTGTTAAAAAGATATATGATGAAATAGTTGATATTTTTACATCAGCTGGCTATATGGTTGCTCAAGGTCCTGAAATAGAAGATGATTTTCATAACTTTGAAGCATTAAATCTGCCAAAATCTCACCCTGCTAGAGATATGCAGGATACTTTTTATATAGATGAAAACAATATTGTTTTAAGAACTCACACATCACCTGTGCAGGTGCGTGTGATGGAAAACCAGAAACCACCTATAAAAATTATTGCTCCCGGTGCAGTTTACAGGTGCGATTACGACCAGACACATTCGCCAATGTTTCATCAGGTAGAAGGGCTTGTGGTAGATAAAGGCATTACTATGGCAGACTTAAAAGGTACGTTAAAACTTTTTATTTCCCGCATATTTGGTGATGATTTAGATGTTAGGCTTCGCCCTAGTTTTTTCCCATTTACAGAGCCTTCTGCTGAAGTGGATATGGGCTGTGTACACTGTAGAGGTAAAGGGTGCAGAATGTGTAAAGGTACAGGCTGGATAGAGATTGCAGGCTGTGGTATGGTAAACCCTGAAGTATTTAAATACGTTGGCATTGACCCTGATGTATACAGCGGATTTGCTTTTGGTATGGGTATTGAAAGAATAGCGTTGCTTAAATACGGTATTGATGATATACGCCTTTTTTATGAAAATTCTCTTAAATTTTTAAAACAGTTCTAGGTGGTAATAATGAATATAAGCATAAATTGGTTAAAAGAATATATAGATATTCAAGATAAATCTGTTAAAGAAATATCTGATGCTCTTACATTGGCAGGGCTTGAAGCTGAAGGCTTTAATGAGATAGCTGCCTTATCAAATGTGGTAACAGCAAAAGTGATACATAAAGAAAAACATCCTAATGCTGATAAATTAAATTTATGCAGGGTAACAGATGGAGTGCAGGAATATCAAGTTGTATGTGGTGCTCCTAATGTGGCTGAAGGTCAGATTGTGCCTTTTGCAAAAATTGGTGCAGTTTTAGGTGATATTAAAATAAAAGAAGCAAAACTTCGCGGAATAGATTCTTTTGGTATGATATGCTCAGAAAGGGAGCTTGGCTTAACAGATGAGCATAATGGTATTATGGTACTTCCAAGTGATACACCTCTTGGCAAAGATATTAATGAAGTGGTGGGAACTGGCGATACAATTGTTGAGTTTAATGCAACACCAAATAGGCCAGACTGGCTTTCTGTTATTGGTGTTGCAAGGGAAGCAGCAGCAGTATTTCATAAAAACGTAAAATACCCAGAATATAACTTAGTTGAAAATAATGAAAAAGTAGAAGATTATGTTTCTGTAAAAGTTGAAAATAATGAGAAATGCCCTATTTATTTTGCCCGTGTTATAAAAGGGGTTAAAATTGGTACTTCTCCATTATGGCTTCAATCAAAATTAAGAGCAGCAGGCGTTCGCCCTATTAATAATATTGTAGATGTTACAAACTATGTATTAATGGAATACGGGCAGCCTTTACATGCTTTTGATATTAGAAATATTGATAAAGGCATAATTGTTAGAAATGCAAAAGATAACGAAAAAATCACAGCTTTAGACGGTAAAGAATATACATTACAAAGAGATATGCTTGTAATTGCAGATAATTCAAAACCTTTAGCTATTGCTGGCATTATGGGTGGCGAATATACATCAGTTATGGATGATACTTCTACTGTTGTATTAGAATGTGCTTATTTTGAACCAACTGGGGTTAGAAAAACATCTAAAAGATTAGGGCTTAGCTCTGATTCATCATACAGATATGAGCGTGGCATAGATTACGGCTTAACTGAAAAACTTTCCGATTATGCAGCTTACTTAATTGCAAAAATATGCGGTGGCGAAGTTGTATCAGGAAAAGCAGGTATAAACCAGTGTAAAAGCAATAAAAGGCAGGTAATATCTTCTGCTTCAAAAATCAATGGGCTTTTAGGCACTGATTTTAGTATTGAAGATATGGCAGAAGTATTAAACAGCCTGCATATAGAAACCAGCATAGATGGTGATAAGTTAGTATCTATAATACCTACTTTCCGTGATGATATTACAAAAGAATGTGATATAGCAGAAGAAGTTGCACGTATTATGGGATACGATAAAATAGGCTATACAATGCCTAAAATAGACAGCGAAATAGATATCCAAAGCCCAAAAGTAAGATATTCGCGGCTTGCAAGAAACGTAATGGAAAATTTAGGCTATAATGAAGTGCTAAATTTTGCCTTTTTAGGTGCAGAGTACTTATCTATTTTTGATAAAGATGAGAATAATTTTGTTAAACTTTTAAACCCTATTAGTCAAGATATGGCTTGGATGCGGACGTATTTATTTCCATCTATTATAAAAAATATGCAGACAAATAGGAATATGGGCTACCAAAGTATTAAACTTTTTGAGCTTTCATCTGTTTATAAATCATTGGGAAAAGAAAAATTAGCTTATGAAAGACTGCATTTGTCTCTTGGTGTGCTTGGCTCATACTATGATGATACATGGATAAATCTTCCAAAAGTAGATACTTTTTATTATATGAAAGGTGCATTAGAAAACTTATTTGGCAAAATGGGTGTTGTATGCACTTATAAAAAGGTGGATAATATTCACTTTTTACATCCGGGAAAATCAGCTGCCATATATTTACAGGATAAATATATAGGGTTTATTGGTGAGCTGCACCCTGATACTTTAGAAGAACTAAATATGAAATCATCATGCTATATTGCTGAAATAGATTTTACTGCTTTAATAGAAGAAAGTTATAATCTTAATGAAGCTAAAAAATCAAGTATGAAGTATAAAAAATTCTCAAGATTTCCTTCAATCCAAAGGGATTTAGCATTAATTGTAAAAAGCAAAGTTAGTGCTGATGATATTATAAATTCAATATTAAACACAAGCAGTGTAATAAGCGATGCTTTTGTGTTTGATGTGTTTGAAGGCAAGCCTATTAACTTAGGTTTTAAAAGTATAGCAGTAAGAATTAACTTTACAGATATGGAAAAAACATTAAGAGATGATGATATTAATCCGATAATAGATAGTATTCTCAAAACCCTTGAAAAAGAGTTTGGTGCTGTACTCAGATAGTATAAATTAAGTAAAAAATATTAAAAAATACCATTTTAATTTATGAAATGGCAGTAAAAACTTGAAAAATTTTAAAAAATTATTTAGAATAGTCAAGTGCATACTATTTGGAGTTGATATGAATAAAAAAATAATACTGTTTGTAATTGTGCTTTGTTTATCATACATAAATATATTATACGCTGTTGAGCCATACTTAAATACACGTCTTTTAGAAACTGCTTCGGTGGGTGATGCTGAAGGGGTTAAAGATGCACTGTATAATGGTGCTGATGTGGATGCAAGAGACAGGCTTGGCAATACAGCCTTAATATTGGCTGCAGACGGTGGTTATCAAGAAGTTGTGCGTATATTAATAGCTTATAAAGCATCTGTTAATGCTGTTAATAAGTTTGGGTATACGCCTTTAATGTCAGCTGTTACAAATTCTCACAGATATATTGCTTCGCTTTTAGTTAAAGCTGGGGCAGACCCAAAACTTGCCAACAAATTTGGCACTACTCCAGAAATGTATATTAAAGCCCAAGGCTTTTTTACTATGAACGAATACATAAGTGATGAAAACCCAGTTATTACATCTCAAGTAGATACTCGCCCTGCAAGGCGTGGTGCTATGGCTGCCATTCATTCTGCTCCTTGGAGAGAAGAGTTTAATCAACTTATTGCTCTTGGCAAAACAAATGAGGCAGCAGAGCTTTTAGTAGGCTATGCTAATAATAAGAATGTAGAAGCCTGCTATCTGCTTGGTACACTTTTCCTTTCTAAAGGTAATACTGAGCAGGGTATATTTTGGGCTAAACAGGCAGCAGATTTAGGGGATGCTATGATGAAATACCGTGCTGCTAAATCTATTATAGATAACGGCAACGGTTTAGGTATGAAAGAAGCTGTAGCTATGCTTAAAGAATCTATTGCTGATGGTAATAATTTTGCAAAAACAGAGTATGCAAAAGCACTGCTTTTTGGTAATGGTGTACCAAAAGATAACGCCAATGCTTATGCTTTATTTAAAGATGCTGCATCTTATGATATACCTGAGGCTGTATATTACACTGGTTTATTAGAATTTACAGGAAAAGGCACAGTTCAGGATGAGGCAAAAGGCTCTGCTAAAATCCAAATGGCAGCAGATATGGGTTTTTATGAAGCAGAACAGTTTATAGATAAATTAAATGCTCAAAAACATATGAGCTTAATAGTTAATTCAAAAGTAGGGGATAGGGCAACTGTAAAAGCATACCTTATTTCTATGGGTGCACCAATAAATCTTGATGACCCACAGTGTGATGTATACAGCATAGGCAGTGCATGGAATGATGCCTATAAAATATCAACAGTGAAAGTATGCTACCCGGGTGATGGTACAATTCAACCAGAATTTATCCTTGGTGAAGCTATTGAAAATATTGAATTATCATATTTAAAAAGTTTATATCCAACTGCCACATTTTCTATGCCTAGGGCAGAATATATAAAACCACCGAAAAGTACCCCTGTTACTGATTTTATGCCAACAGGTGCAGATTTAGGCTTAAATTCTGACAATCAAAGTGATAATAATACTATTATTAATGATAATATGACATTATCTCAAGATAATGCAAGCAACAGAAATGTTGATGAAAAACAAAACAATAAAAAAGATAAGAAAAAATAAGAGCAATATGAAGTATAAATTAATTTTTGCTTTTTTATTATTATTTCCATTATATTCATTTAGTGCCGATTTAGATACAACAGTTACTGAAGCTTTTGAGCTTTATTCTGTTAATAACTATGCAGAAGCAGCCCCTATGTTTGAAGAAGCATATTATATGGCAAAGAAAAATTCTGCCAAAGATGTTTCAAGCAGGTTTAGAACTTCTTTATATGCAGGGCTTTCATACAGAGGGCTTGGAGAATATTCGCAAGCTAAGGCATGGTTTTTAGTAAGTTTAGCACTGGCGGAAAAAGTGCAGGATTTATATGATAAACCAACATTAATAGCCTATGTGGCAGAATCTGCCCGTTTAGCAGGTGATATTAAAGAAGCAGAAGAATATTATACAAAAGCACTGCTTTATGAAGATTTAACAGACAGAGATAAGGCAGTATTATATTACGGTCTTGCAGAAACAAACAGACTTTCAGAACATTACAGCCTTTCAAAAGATAACTGCGATAAAGCATTAAACTATGCAACAGGTTTAAAATTACAAAAGATATTATCATCATGTGATATTATATATGGTGAGTATTACAGAACCCACAAAGATTACGCAAAAGCCATGTTTTATTTTGGCAGGGCAGCAGATACATCACGGGCAAGAAAATATTCTGATATTTTAGTACCAGCTTTAAACGGTTTAGGGCTTACATCTGAGGCACTTCACCACTCAGATGCAGCAAGGGAATATTTTGAGCAGTCATTTTTTGTGGCAGTGGAAAATGGTGCAATAGATAATGTAGATATTATTTATCAAAAAATAATGAAATATATGCCAGAAAAAGGCAGCTTTAAATATCAAGGAGATAAATCTCTTGAACTTGCTGGCTTAGAATTTTTAGATGATGATACATCCCTTTTATTATACAACCTTTCTGCCCTTTATTACAGGCTTGGGCAAAGGTATGTGGAGCTATACACTGCAGCAGAAGAAGGGTATAACTTAGCAATTACTCTTTCTAACTCTCAAGCAGCGGCAGAATTTGTATATGATATGGCACTTTCATTATACCATGCAAAAGAGTATGAAGAATGTACAGCAAGAAGCGAAGAAGCCATATGGCGTTTAAAATCAACTGATAAGCGTGATTTGATATCTAATGCTTATTATATTCAAGCAGAAAGCTATTATAACCTTGGCTATTATGACCATGCTTATTCTGCTATTAATAAAGCAGTAAGCTATGCAAAACTTGCAGACTATGAAAGATTAAATAAAAGATTAAATGAAATAAAAGCAAAGGCAGATAAATAAATTATACTTATTGCATATTAGCAATAGCCTATACACCTGCTATTTTTGCTGTTACTTTTCCTAATATTATAATTGTTTCATCCTGCATTTCTTCAACTGTATAAATTTGAGTTTCATAGTTTTTATTATCAGATATAACTTTTAAATTGCCGTCTTTATCTTTATCAAGTCTTTTAACTCGTAAGCCGTTTATATCATCTTTAATAACGTATACACCGTTTAAAGAAAGTGAAAAGTTTTTATCTATTACAACTAAATCATTATCGTTTAAAGTTGGTGACATACTATCCCCATTAACTTTAACAATTAAAGCGTTCTCTGGTGAAATGCCCTTTGAATGTAGAAAAGAAAGGGGTATAGGAAAAGAAAGTATCTGCCCGTCGCTGTCCCAGTCTAAACCTTTACCAGCAGATACTCCAATATCCCTGTAAAAGCTAATGTAGGCAATATCGCTGCCTGTAATAATTTCAGCATTATTTTTTGATGTGTTTTTTAATTCATGGATAAATGACCCCATAGGCTCTTTATAGTAATCTGCTATTTTTTGTATTGTTTCTATATTTAAACTTTTAATTTCGCGTGATAAAAATCTTGTAATAGTGCTTGGTGTAACATTACCAACTTTTGCAATAGTATTGGCACTGATATTGTTTTTTTTCATAAAATTCTGAAGATTATAAGCAATCTTATCATTAATACTCATATTGTTTCCTTGTAAATTATTTTTTATAAAAAAGCACTTGACTTTATTGCGTATTAGCAATATATATAATTATAGTTGCATTTAGGAAAAAGTGCAAGGGAAAATTAATAGTAAAAGCAATATATTAAAATATATTGTAACTAATAAGCAAAGAGAAATTATTAAGGAGGAAGTTATGCAGGAAAGTTTTGTGGATGAAATAATGAATACTATACCACAGTTTAAGCAGATGCTTACAGTTGATTATATTGCCAGGAAAATAGATTTAAGTGACAGAACTGTAAGAAGGTATATTGAAAACGGTAAATTAGAAGCTTTAAATTTCAGTATTGAGGGAAGAAGTGTATATAGAATTCCCCGTGCTGCATTTAGAAGGTTTTTAGAAACTTATTATACCATGAGAGATTGTTTATAAAAAATATTCCATATGGCATACCATATTATCTGCTTCACCCCCATTTTTTAATAAAAAATGGGGGTGAAGCCGTAAAAGAAAACTATTCACATACTCATAAGCCATTATAAGCGAATGCGAAAGTTAGTAAAATATTAATAGTTTTTATCTATATTTAGGAGCTAAAGTTATATTATCACTGCGACCGAAACGATTGTTTAAAAAATCTAAGTATGTATTTTTTAATA
>CALUWN010000027.1 GCA_944324495.1 uncultured Mucispirillum sp.
TACAATTATTTCTATTTTTACATATATTATCAAGTAGTTATAGCATTTTTTAATAAAAAATGGGGGTGAAGCAGTATTTATACATCACCTCAATGATACTTGTATAGTAAATTCACCTACTTCTGTAGTAAAGGGTACACATATATAAGGAGCATATTCTACATCTTTAAAAAGCCTTGTACCTTTACCTAATACAAAGGCAGGAGTGCTAAGTTTAAAAGTAAACCCAAGTTCAGTAAGCCTTCCTTTTGCACTACCTGAAATCATATTGATAATTTCACCTATGGCATCCATTACATCTTTATCTAAAAACTGCTTTTCGTCCATGATTAAGGCACTTGCCATTTTTTTTGCATCATCTTCGCTTAATGCAATAATAAAAGCCCCTCTTTTATCACCAGCCATACGTATAACGGCAGAAAGATGATTTAAATTTATATCATAGTGATAAACATATGGTTTGCCCTTTTTACACTCCACGTGAAAGAGCTGGTCTATCACATCAATAACCCCTGTCATAACGCAGTTTAAATATTCTGCCCTCACTGAACCTACTCCTTATAATAATACTATCTAACATACTGTAACATCATAGCCTGCTTTTTTCAGTGCTATAACGATTTGTTCTATATGCTCCCTGCTTTTAGTTTCAAGCTCCAAATTAACGCGAGAAAACCCAATAGGAAGCCCTGCACCAAACCTGTCATGGCGAATATCTAATATATTTGCCCCTTCATCTGCTAAAAATTTTGTAATAGCAGCAAGTGAGCCCGGGCTGTCTTTTAAGTTTAAAGTGAGCTCTAAAAACCTTCCAGAAGTGGACATACCTTTACTTATAATTCTTGATATCATATTTATATCAATATTTCCACCTGAAACTATTAATATATTATTTTTATCTTTAAAATCAATACTTCTTGACATGATTGCAGCAAGAGGGGCAGCACCTGCTCCTTCCACAACTAATTTTGCACGCTCCATATACTCTAAAATAGAAGCAGCTATCATATTTTCTGATACTGTAACAATATCATCTAAATATTTTGAGCATATTTCAAATGTAATATCGCCGGGCGTTTTAACAGATATACCTTCAGCAATAAATGAAGCACCTGTTGCACGCACTATTCTTCTTTTACGAATAGATGCTGTCATACCGCTTACTGCTTCAGACTGTACGCCTATTATTTTTGCCTTACTTCCTGTTTCTTTTAAATAAGCAGCCACACCTGAGGCAAGCCCGCCGCCGCCAACTGGTATAATTATATTATCTATTTTATCAATATCTTTTAATATTTCAACAGCAATTGTGCCCTGGCCTGCTATAACATCAAGATTATTAAAAGGGTGTATTAAATAAAGCCCTCGTTCATCTGCTAATATTTCAGCCATTGTGGCAGCATCATCATATGTTTCACCATGAAGTACAACTTCTGCCCCATATGCTTTTGTGTTATTTATTTTAACAAGTGGAGTGTGTACTGGCATAACAATAACAGCAGGTACACCAATTAATTTTGCACTAAAAGCAACACCTTGAGCATGGTTTCCCGCACTGGCTGTAATAACGCCTTTTGCACATTCTTCTTTATTTTTTAAAATAGCATTTAATGCACCACGAACTTTAAATGAACCTGTACGCTGTAAGCTTTCAAGTTTAAAAAATATGCCTGCCCCATAGTTTTCTGAAAAAGAGGCAGAATGGTAAAGGGGAATATTCTTTACATAAGGGGATATATTCTCATAAGCTTTCAAAATTTCTTCTTTAATATTTTCAACCATAAAAATTCCTTACTAATGCATAATCAAGTTATTGTTAGTGTTTGTATTGTTTGTAATACCAGTATTATCTGTATTATTATTTTCATCTATTACCATATACTGCCTTAAAAGAGCAACAATATGGTCATGTCCAAACTTCCTTGCATGGTCTAATACATTTTCGCCTGCTTTATCTTTTAAAGCAGTATCAGCATTATTGTCAAGCAGTGTTTTTGCTGTATTATACCTGCCACTTTCTGAAGCAAGCATTAATGCAGTAAGCCCATCATTATTTTGGCTGTTAATATCAGCACCGTATTCTATTAACATAGCTAAAGCCTGCTGGTTACCGTTAATTGCTGCTTTCATTAATGGAGTGTTGCCATATTCATCTTTTAAGTTAATATCAGCGCCGTAATCTATTAATTTTGTCATTACATCTATATTGCCATCAAAGGCAGCAGCAGAAACTGGTGTTTCACCGTCTGTGCCTACCACATTTGCATCTGCCCCCTTTGATAGAAAAAAGTTTACCATATTGGAGTTGCCGTATTTTGCAGCATACATTAATGCAGTATGACCCCACCTGTCTTTAAAGTTAATATCAGCACCCTTATTTAAAATTACTTCCGCAATAGATGTATCATCACGAAATGCGGAATACATAAGAGGTGTTCTGCCTGTAACATCAAAGATATCAACATTATCAGTAGATTCTATTGTTTTTAAAATATCTTCTTTTGTACCTTTTCTAAAGGCTTCAAAAATAGGGTTATCGTTTGCCACATACTGAGTATCAAACTTATTTGCTGGCACTTCAAGGGGTGCAAGTTCGTCCAGTGTAGGTGCAGTCTCATTATCCTGAATATATGACTTTACTTTCTCTGGAATATAACCCATTACTTTTTCAGGTATTTTTGGGGTAACATATTTCTTTATAAGTTGAAAATCTGATAAATAAAGGTATGCAAAACCACCAACTAAAAGCCCTAGAAAAAAAAGTAAGAAAATTAATTTTTTCATATTATATATACCTTATCCACTATATTTTATTATATAATACTACAATAAATCAATATATATTTTATCATCAGATTAAAAATAAGCAAAAAATATGCCTATATTAGTTTTTGCATAGTATTATCCCAGTCTTTTAAAACAGGGTCATAGCCTTGGTTTCTAACTGCCTGGCAAAATTCTTCTACACTTCTACTATCTTCAATGTTAAACTGACTTGCTTCATTTTGAGCCTTATTATAGCCACCGGGTTCAGTTTTAGAGCCAGCACTCATAATAGTAGCTCCAAGGTGCATAAGTTTATCTCTAAATGAAGCACTTTCTCTTGTGGAAATATTAATACCAGCATCATGGGAAAAAAGCCTGTAGGCAAACATAAGTTGCAATACTGATTTATCGCTTACAATATATTCAGGAGTATATTCTCCTGCTGCATGCCTTATACGTGGAAATGAAGCAGAAATATGGCTTTTCCAATATTTTTTAGCTAAATATCTGCTGTGCAGGCACATATAAAAGGTATCTATCCTGTAATCTGTCAGCCCAAGCAAAGCTCCAAGCCCAATTAGACGCATACCAGCTTTTGCTGCCTCTTCTGGTGTATTTAATCTTTTTAAATAATCAGATTTTGGGCCATGGGGGTGAAATTTTGGGTATAAATGCTCAATATAAGTTTCTTGAAACATAGTCAGCCCATCTGCCCCAGAAGTATGAAGCATTTTATATTCATCATAAGTTAATGAAGGCACTTCCACAGCAACAAAAGGAAAATATTTACTGCAAAGAGCAACAGAATTTAAGAGCATATCAAATGAAAACTTTTTCATATTATCCCCTGTAACAAGGATAACATTTTGTATGCCGTAACTGGATACTATTTTTGCTTCTTTTTCTATTTCCCGAGTAGTTAAAGCAATACGTGGTATTTTATTTTTATGATTAAAACCGCAGTATATACACCCATTAGTGCAGTAATTAGAAAGGTAAATTGGAGCATATATTTTAATAGTTTTTCCAAACCTTTCTAAAGTAATATTGTGGGAAATTTCTGCCATTTCTTCAATATAACTTTCTGCTTTTGGGCTTAAAAGAGCAGCTAAATCTTTTTCATCCATGTTTTCTTTATGAAGTGCATTTATAACATCTTTCTCAGTTGCATTATATATAAGTTCATGCACATATTCATAAGGGAATTTTTGTATTATTTCATAAAAGCTCATTATAGTATATCCTTTAATAAACCTTTTACAGGGCTTGATGGGCTTGCATAATCACTTTTTGGGGCAGGGCGTGCATCTCTTGCACATTCTGCTGATATAACAGCATATTTAAAGGCTTCTGCCATTTTGCAAGGGTCGCCTGCTGCTGCAATAGCTGTATTAATAAGCACTGCATCTGCTCCCAGCTCAATAGCAGCTGCTGCATGGCTTGGAAGCCCAATACCAGCATCAACTACCACAGGTACATTGGCATTTTCTATGATTATTTTAATCATTTCAGATGTTATAAGCCCTTTATTTGTACCTATTGGGGCAGCAAGTGGCATAACTGTAACACAGCCTGCTTCTTCTAATCTTTTAGCAAGTACTGCATCCGCATTAATATATGGCATAACATTAAAGCCTTCTTTTACAAGAATTTCTGCTGCTTTTAATGTTTCATACCCATCTGGCAGCAAATGATTTGGCTCAGGTGTAACTTCTAATTTAACCCAAGGATTACCAGTTGCAGCACGAGCAAGGCGGGCAAGTCGGCAGGCTTCTTCAGCATTAGATGCTCCAGATGTATTTGGTAATAGTAAATATTTATTTGTATCTATATGGTTTAAAATATCATCATTACTATTATTTATATCTATACGTCTTAAAGCAACTGTTACAATTTCAGCACCAGATGATTCTAAAGCATCTGCCATCACTTTAGAGGAAGAAAATTTACCAGTTCCAACCATTAGCCTGCTTCTAAATTTCCTGCCTGCTATTTCTAATTCTTTCATATTATCCTCAATTTACAGTTATTAGTCTATAATCTAATACAACTATAATAAAATGTCATTATTTTTTTATTTTCTTTACAATTTTATAAATTATGTTTTTTATATTAATATGTTATAGAGTTTATTCTTGTATTTGCATAATGTGTGTGTTACTATAAAAAGTAAGTATTAAGTATTTATATTTTAGGAGGTATCCTATGGCAGGCTGTATAATAACTATTAGCAGGGAATATGGTTCTGGGGGACGCATAATAGGTCAAAAAGTGGCAGAAAGATTAAATATCCCTTTTTATGACAGAGGGTTAGTAGAGATGATATCTGAAAAAAGTGGTCTTTCTGAAAAATTTATTAATGAAGCAGAATTATACAGGGAAGATGCCATAAAGTATGCAGGTTATGATGTAAGCCTGCAGATGCCATTAACTCATGTTGTATTTCATGCAGAGGCAGAAGTTATATCATCTTTAGCAGAAAAAGGGGACTGTGTTATTGTTGGCAGATGTGCAGACTATGTATTGCAGGAAAGGCAGGATGTTTTAAATGTATTTGTATATGCTTCTATTTCAAATAGAATTGAACGAATTACAAAAATATATGGTGATAAAGTAAAAAATGTAAAAGCCTTTATTACTCGTTATGATAAAGACAGAGCAGCCTATTATGATTATTATACTGATAAAAAATGGGGCGATTTACGGTCATATCACTTAAGTGTAAACAGCGATATGGGGCTTGATGCTTCTACAGAAATAATTATATCAGCATATAATAACTGGAAAGATGGTGTACAGGTAATATAATATTTTAAATCCTTACGCCATTAATACTGGTAAATTTACTATCCATTAGTGTATTATGCTTTTATATGTAAATTTTACTGGTATTTTTATATATATAAGGTGTATTGTGACAGGTTTTTCAAAAAGATTGATAATAACAGCAATATCTCTTGCTATTATTACATTTATGGGTATATTTTCAGAAACAAGCCTTGCGATAGTTTCACCTCACTTAATGGAAGAATTTAATGTTTCAGCAGTTGCTGTTCAATGGCTTACATCGGGTTTTTTACTTGTGCTGGCTGTTGCTATTCCATTATCTCCATTTTTAGTCAAGACAATATCTACAAAGCTTTTATTCAGGGTAGGGGTAATAATTTTTATTGCTGGTACATTAATGGGAGCTTTTGCTCAAAATTTTATAGTACTTCTTTCGGGCAGGCTTATAATGGCTTTAGGTACAGGGTTTTGCCTGCCACTTTTAACAAATATTGTGCTGGAAGAAACTACGCCTTCTCAACGGGGAAGTCTGCTTGGTATTGTTGGGCTTGTTGTAAGCCTTGCTCCTATTACAGGCCCAGTATTAGGCGGCTTAATAGGTGAATATTTAGGCTGGCGGTGGGTATTTTTATTTATGGTACCTATACTTGTTGCTGCTTTTATTATGGGTAGTGCAACTATTAAAGATATTAGAAAAGGCGGCACTTATTTTTTAGATAAAAAATCATTTATTATAAGCAGTTTTGGTTTGGTATCTTTTATAATTGGTATAAGTTATATATCTAAACTTTATGGGCTTATACTGCTTGGGGTGAGCTTTATATTTTTAGCATTATTTATATATTTACAGTTAAAAGTGGAATATCCACTTGTAAATATAAAAATATTAAGGTATCGGATGTTTTCTATTGGTCTTGTAACAGTATGTATGCCAATGGCGGCGATTTTAGCACTGGCATTTTTAATACCTTTATTATCTCAGCTGGGGCTTTCAGAAAGTGCTTTTAAAGCATCCTTAATATTATTTCCCGGCACTGTATTATCTGGCATATTAGCTCCTGTTATGGGTGCAAAATACAGCAAACTTGGAGCAAGAAAACTTCTTATCCCCGGTTTTATGATTATGTGCTTATCAATGCTGTTTTTAGTAAGTGTGGGCATTACTCATAATATTGCTGTACTAAGCTATTTATGTTTTATGCTTGGAGCATCTCTTTGTCAAGTGCCTGCCCAAACAAACGCATTAAATGCACTTCCTGCAAAATATAATGCAGACGGCACAGCTATATTAAGTACATTACAGCAGGTTTCAGGAGCAGCAGGGACAGCTCTTGCCTCAGTACTTTTTTCTTTTGGTATAAAACAGGCAGAATTAAATAATATTACTAATGTATATCTCTATGGTGCAAAATATGGGCTTATACTGTGCCTGATATTTGTATTAACTGGATTAATTGCAGCATTAAATATAAAAACAACACTTAAAATAAAAAAAGCATAATACATAAAAAATATCTGTTTACTAGACAAGTTAATAAGTAGATTATAATTTGGTAGTATATATATTTTTAGATGATTTTATATGCAGAATAAACATAGTTTAAAATGGTTTAAGAAATGATTAAATATAAAACAAAACAGGGGGTATAAAAATACCCCCTGTTTGTTTGAATACGTATATTAAATATTAATATTTTTTTATGAGCCAAAGAACTTTATGGAAACCTTCTAATTCACTCATAGAGGTAACACGTAAGTGCTCTCTATTGTTTTCCATGTTTACAAGTAAAACAAATTCTTTGTCCCTGTAAAAACGATAGAATTTCATATTTCTACCGTTTTCAAAAATCATATCACCATCATTAAGAGGTGATGCTGCACATTTAACACAGATGAAGTAATCGTTATCAACAGCAATAAAAGAAGGAACTTCACTATTTACTTCAAAAACAGTAACATTTTCCTCTGGGTTTTTAGTGCCTAAAAGGAAAAGACCACTAACAGGTATAGTGCTTGTAGTAATACCTTTCTTTTTGCCATTAACAGGTGCAATAGCAACATTAACGATACTCTCTCTTTCGTTACCGTACACGTATCCATCTTCTGCTACTTCAAAGATATCATCTTTTCTTTTCTTCTTAAAGTTTTTAGTAGCAAAATAGTTTAGGTCTACACCAAGGAAGTATGCCATTTCAGTAAGCATTTCAAAATCCGGTTCCCTTTTATCACTTAAGTAGTTTGATAATCGGGAAGGTGATATACCTAAATGTCTTGCCAAGTCTACTTGGCGTTTTCCAGCTGATTTAAGGAGGGCTTTAAGCTTTTTCCCAATCATGACAGCTCCTTACAATTTTTGTTAATTAATTATATTAAAGTTTTCACTTAGTTTGTGATTATATTTAACATATATACCAAAAATAAATAAATTTCAATTATTTTTTTAAAAAATTACAAAATAAAAACATAGCGTATAAGTAGGATTTATCATAAAATAATACATTTGACAAGGATTTTTTACAAAAAAACGTTATTTTTTTACAAAATAACACATAACTTATTGTGGCAGAAAAAATTTTCTGCCACACAATTTATCTACAATTTACTTATTAGCTATATCATTATAAGCTCTAATAAGCTTTTAACATGGTTTTGCAACTTAGGATATTTGCCAGATTTATTACTGAGTATTTCAAGTAACTGTTTATTTGTATTGTTATCATAAAGAGCAACACCTTGGTCATCCATAAACTTAATTGCCTCTTTAATATCCCTTGTTGATTTGATTAATTCAAACCTATTTACAAGCAGGTCATATTCCTTACTGTCAGCAAGCATAGTGCAGTAATCATATAATGGTATAGTTTTGCATGCAAGGTCATGAATTTCTTGTTTTTCCTGCTCATATTTGCCAAGTTCTTTTAAAGTATCTACTGCTTCATAATATGCAGTTTCATCACCTAATAAAAATAAAGCTTTAGCAGTGTATGCAAGTTTTTCTTTGTTATTTGTAGAGTGATATATATATAAAAGCAGGTTGTTATATGTAAGGCTGTAAATTGCAGGCAGTTTTCTGCTTGAGATTACATGCTCTAAAAAGTCTGCATCTAATTCTTCATTATTTGTAAGAAAAAGTGTATTTGCAAATATTTCAATACCATGGTGGTATTTTAATTTGTTTTTAGCATATTCTACTGCTTCTTTTGGTGAAGACTGGCTGAATGCAATACCTGCTTTAACATATACTATGTATGGTGTAACTGATATGTGCGTTGCAAATTTTTTAATTGCAGTAAGAGCACTTTTAATAACAGGCACAGTTTTTTCATCAGCCACTAAAGCCGTAAAGAAAAGTAAATCAAAGCAAAGTTTGTTGTTTGCATCATTATAAAATTTATTAATAAAGTTTAAAATCTCTTTAACAAATAAATCTTTTAATTTGCCGTTATTTTGTTCAAATATTTTAACAGCAATTAAATGAAGTATATATTTTTGTTTTACCAAAAAGTTTTTAAAGTCTAAAATATAGTTTAGGTGAACATTGCGTATTTTCATTTCTTCTGCTGTTTCAAATAAAAGCATAGAGATGATAAAAGCATTTTCAAGCTTTTTGTTTTCAATCATTTTCTTGCTTAAACCTGTAAGCATAAAAGCAAACTCAATTAATTCTGCGTATGCATCACTACTTGCATCATCTAAATCATTAAGTAGCTCAATGATTCTTGCTTTAAAAAGCATACCTTCATCATGTGGAGTCATATCAGTAATTTGGCTGTATATCTTATAAGAAAAATTAATATTTTCCTCTGCTTCATCAAGAATAACTTGATTTAGTACATTTTTATTAGCTTTTTCTACTACTTCATATAAATGGTCTAAAATATTTAATGAAATATTTGTGTAGGGATTGTCAATATCATGAGTTGGCCTAAGAGAGAAATCAAAGGAGTTAATTTGCTTATTTTCTGAAAATTTTGCAATAATGTCATTTAGCATATAATCACCTCTTGTTTATACTAATAGTTATTATAATACAATAAATTTAAAAAAGATATAATAAAATTACATATAATTAATTTTTTTTCTTATACATATATATAATTAAATGTAAAAATATATTGTTTTAACATATAAAAAACCTTGAATATTTTTTTTCATTTTACTAAAATAGAGAAAATATTTTATAAGAGAGAGTATATATTGGTTAAATTTGTAAATGTAGGCGTATCCTTTACTGGTGGTTATCAGGCGTTGAATAATGTTAATATAGAAATTAAATCAGGTGAGTTTGTATATATTATAGGTAAGTCTGGTGCTGGTAAATCTACTTTTTTAAGGTTAATTTATGCAGATTTGCTGCCTACTCGCGGTGTTATTTCTGTGGAAGGCAGGGATTTAAACCTTATGAAACGCATTGAAGTACCTTTTTTACGCCGTCAGATAGGTGTTATTTTCCAAGATTATAAGCTTTTAGAAAACTTATCTGTTTTTGATAATGTAAAATTAGGGCTTGATATATTTTATATGAAACGCACTCAGGCAAAAGAACGTATTTGGCCCCTGCTTAAAAGGGTTGGTATGTTTGAAAAACGCGATGATATTGTTAAAAATTTATCAGGTGGAGAAAAACAGCGTGTGGCAGTTGCTCGTGCTTTAATTAATGACCCTAAAATTATTTTAGCAGATGAGCCTACAGGTAATCTTGATATGGAAAATGCTGAAAACATAATGACAGTATTAAGGGAGTGTATTGCAACAGGTGCAACTGTTATTATGGCTACACACGATAAATTATTAAGGGAAAAATACCCTTCAAGAGAAATAGAGCTTGAAAAAGGTAAAGTTATAAAAGACGGAGCTGCTTATGAACTCTAAACTAACTTACCTTTTTATGCGTGGTATTCTTCGCTTTATAATTATGCTTCGCAGTAACTTCTTATCATTTATTACACTTGTTACTATCATATTTATGTATCATATTTTCTTTGTAACAGGCACAGGTACTTCTGCTTTTTTAAACCATTTATCAGAAGCTAATACAATACGCGTTTATCTTGCTAATAATAATGATATTATTGCAGCAGAAGTATTATCATCAGTTAAAATACTTGATAATGTAAGTGATGCAAAATATTTCAGCCAAAAGGATGCAAAAGCTTATGCTGTAGAAAATGCACCAAAATCTGCTGGGCTTGAAAGTTTATCAGAAGAGTTTTTCCCTTCATTTATAGAAATAACTCCCACTAATAAAGAGCCTAATACGCTTGATAAAATAGTTGATGAAGCAAGTCATCTTTCAGGGGTGGATGAAGTTAGCTACGGTAAAGAATATATTACAAAATACCAAACAATAAGCAGTGGTGCGTGGGTATTTATTATGGTAATTACAATACTTTTTGCATTATCTGTTATATTTGTAATATATAATACTGTAAAACTTTCACTATATAGGTTTAAGGAAGAAATAAAATTATACTCTTTAGTAGGTGCTACAAGGCCGTTTATATTAGTGCCTTATCTTTTTGGTGCTTTATTTTTATCATTTTTTGCATATATTTTTAGTATGGTAATTTTTATGGCAGCATTTGCTCCTTTTAATTATAATGTGCTTATTCCATCAGGTATCAATATATATAATATGCCATCAGGTATATACTTTATAATATCATGTGTGATAGTGTGTATTATAGGGGTGTTGTCATCTGCGGGAAGTACCATATCATTTTTAAAACAGGTATCATCCATAAATGAAGATTAAGTTTTTAGTTTTAGTATTTATTTTATTTTCTAATACATATTTATATGCTCAAACTGCAGAGCTTGATGAAATAAATAGAAATATACGTAATGAAGAAGCAGAACTTTTAAAGCTGCAGTCTGAAAAGCAAAATATTTCAAAGCAGATAGCAGTAGTTTCATCTAAAATATCTAATTATCGTATGCTTATATCAGAGCTTAATAAAGAGCGTAAAATATGCGAAAATAACATAGTACAAATACGCAAAGATATTAAGCAGACAGCAAAAGAAATAGAAGATAATAAGCACAGCATAGCAAAAAGCAATATGTATGTTGTAGATAATATGGGCTATGCTGATATAAAAATTATTACAACTACTCAAAAAGTGGAAGATACTGTAAAAATACTTGAGCTTTTAGGCAAGGCTGGCACAAACTTAAAAAAACAGATAGATAAACTAAATCAAGATGTATTAAAACTAAACCAGTTAAAACAGGAAGAAGAAGCAAGAGTTTATGAACTTAATACATTAGAGAAAAACAGAAAAAAAGCCATAGAGCAGCTAAATGCGGAAAACAAACGCTATAATAGTATGATAACTATGATAAAGCATGATGAGGCAGGCAGGAAAGAATATATAGAACTTTTAAAATTTCAACGTAGCGAGCTTGATGAGCAGCTAATGAAATATGCGGAAAAAGAAGCAAATAAAGCACCTTCATCAACAAACAATAATACAACATCACCTTCAAAAGTACGCACTTTTGGTGAGGATAAGCCTATTGAACAATCCATGGCAGATAACTCGCCATTTGGCAAGCTTGTAAAAAAACTGCCTGTGCCAGTTAAAGGTAAGATAATAGAAGAATATGGCGAACATATTGTAGCTGATGCTGGTGTGAAAATAATGCATAAGGGTATTAAAATATCGCCAAGTAAAACAACTCAGGCAAAAGCCGTTGCAGAGGGCAGAGTTGTTTTTGCAGATAATGTTAAGAATTTTAATAATCTTATTATATTAGACCATGGCTCATCATATTATACTGTATATGGCAACTTGGATACAATACTTGTGGAAAGTGGTAAAAAAGTTAGTCAGGGTGAAGCTTTAGGGGATATAATAGTAGATAAAGATATGGAAAACCCATACCTTTATTTTGAATTACGGAAAAAAGATATGGCATTAAATCCTGCTTTATGGTTTAAAAAAGGTTGATATTAATTTAAAATAGTTTATATATATAAATTGAATGTTTATTTCGGAGTAAATTTATGAAAATATTTCAAAAAGTTTTAATGATTATACTACCTTGCATAATGCTTTTGTATGCAGCATCAGAGCTTAGCTCAAAAGGTGTAAACTCTCAAGCTATGGCAGCTTCTGGCAGTGGCGAAAGTGGAGAATATACTCAAGTCAGCCAGGTAGCTAAAAAAGGCAGCTATAATCAAGATGATAAATATAAAGCAATAGATACTTTCATGGGTGTTTTAGAGCTTGTGGAAAATAACTATGTGGAAGAAGTAAACTCTCAGGAAGCCATATATGGTGCTATTAAAGGTATGCTTGAGCAGTTAGACCCACACTCATCATTTATGACACCAGATGAGTTTACTGGTTTTCAGCAAAGCACAAGCGGTTCTTTTGGTGGGCTTGGTATTACAATTACCATGAAAAATGATTTACTTACAGTAATGAGTGCCATAGAGGATACACCAGCGTGGAAAGCAGGTATTAAAGGTGGCGATGTTATTGCATTAATTGACGGCGAACCAACTTCTAATATGACATTAGATGCAGCCGTTAAAAAAATGCGTGGTAAAGTTGGCACAAAAATAAAACTTACAATTGCAAGAAAAGGAGTAGAAAAACCAATAGATTTAACGCTTACACGTGCTATTATTAAAATAGAATCAGTTAAATCTGATATGATAGATAAAGAGCTTGGCTACATTAGGCTTACGCAGTTCCAAGAAAATTCATATAAGGAAATGGTTAATGCTGTAAGGCAGCTAAGCAATAATGGTGCAAAAGGTATTGTGCTTGATTTAAGAAATAATGGTGGAGGCTTATTAAACGAGGCTATTTCTATTGCAAGTATCTTTTTACCTATTAATAAAACAGTAGTTTTTACCCGTGAAAGAGATAAACAGGAAAAACACTATAAAACAGAAGCAGTTAATTTTACAAACAGAACTATACCTATGGTTGTGCTTGTAAATGAATGGTCAGCATCAGCCAGTGAGATTATAGCAGGAGCTATGCAGGATTATAAACGTGCAGTAGTTGTTGGTAAATCAACTTTTGGAAAAGGAAGTGTACAATCTATTATACAATTAAATGACGGCTCAGCGTTACGCCTTACAACATCTAGATATTACACTCCAAATGGCCGTTCTATTCAAGGGGTTGGTATTAAGCCAGATGTGGAAGTAGAGCCGGGTACAATAGAATATACTTCAGATTATCATGTTATTAAAGAAAGTGATTTATCAGGCCACTTAAAAGGCGAAAATGAAAAATCAAAAGATGAGCAGGACAAAGAAATGGATAAAGCAATGCAGAGAGCATCACAAGTTTTACCATTAGATGATGACCTGCAATATATTTCTGCTGTGCAGGTATTAAAAGGTATGATAGTTTATGGCAACGCGTCAAACAAATAGAAGAACAACAGGTAAAAAAACTACACGCAGAAAAACCTATAAGTCTAAGTCTGCCTCTAAAGGTGTATTTTTAGGGCTTGGGCTTATAGCTCTGCTTATTGGTCTTATATCATTAAGTATTATAAGTATAAGTGATATTAAAGGCTCAAAAGAGCAGGAAGAAAAAGTTGTTACAATAATACCTGCTAAAAAAGATGAAGAAAAGAAAAAAGACCCTGCAAAAGTTGTAGCAGTACCGCAAAAAGAAGAAAAGAAAAAACAGCAGGAAGAAAAGAAAGTAGCTAAAAAAGAAGAAAAGCAGGAAAAACAAGAGAAAAAACAAGAAGTAGTTAATGATGAAAATATATCAGACCTTATTAGGCTTGTGCTTTATGACCATGAAATAAGCCGTTCTTCTGTTACAGAAAGACAGAAGAAAAACAGCAGTGGTAAAAAGGTATATTATTTTGATATTACTTGTGATGAAAATATGCAGCAGGGCGTATCTTCTGCTATTAGCTCACTTTTACGTAAGAAAGGTTATTCTGTAAAATCCAGCAATAATAAAGTGACTGCTTCATCTAAAGTAGATGAATACAGCATTATATTAAAATCACCAGTTAAAGAAGTGGTGCAGAAACAAGAACCAGAGCAGGAAAAACCAGCACCTAAAAAAGAAGAAGAGAAAAAACAGCAGGTTGTTGAAACTAAAAAAGAAGAACCAAAATACCCACCTCTACCATCTCCTGCTAAAAAACAGGTTAATTTTGCCATATTGCTTGATGACGGTGGAAACAGTTTAGAGCTTGCAAAAGAGTTTGCATCTATTAAATATCCTTTAGCTATTGCAGTACTGCCACATTTAGAATATACAAAACAAACGGCACAGATTGCAAAAAAAGCAGGGAAAACAGTATTTTTACATTTCCCTATGGCACCTAAAAGCTACCCTAATACAGACCCGGGCAAAGGTGCAGTGCTTCCTAATATGCCGCAGTTAATTATTGAAGGTATAGTTAAGGAAAACTTTGAAAATATAGGTGTTGCAGTTGATGGGTTTAATAACCATATGGGTTCAGGTATTACAGAAGATGCAGTGAAAATGCAGCAGATATTACTTGCTTCTAAGAAATATACAAACAGGTTTGTAGACAGCAGAACAACAGCTGATACAAAAGCATATGCAGAGTGCAGGAAAGCAGGTTATAAATGCGGTGAAAACAGGCTTTTTATTGATAATGATAACAGTGTAGAAGCTATACTTGAAAAAATATATGAAGCAGCAGAAAAAGCTAGGGATGACGGCAGTATTATAGCTATTGGCCATATTCGCCCAAATACATTGCAGGCTTTAAAAATAGCTCTGCCAGAACTGGAAAAAAGAAACTATAAGCTTGTAAGTGTTACAAAACTTACTAATTAAAAGGTATATATGATAGCTTTAGGTATAGAAACTTCATGCGATGAGACTTCAATTGCAGTTTATTCTACTGAGCATGGGACTTTGAGTAGTAAAATATTTTCTCAGGCGGATATCCATGCTAATTTTGGTGGAGTTATCCCTGAAGTTGCTTCAAGAAACCATATACAAAAAATCAAGCCATTATATGATGAGTGCATAAAAGAAAGCGGCATAGATGCTTATGATTTAGATATAATAGGTGTTACAAACGCACCAGGGCTTATAGGGGCATTATTTGTAGGTGTATCCTTTGCAAAAGGGTTGGGGTATGCTCTTAAAAAGCCAGTATTACCAGTGCATCATCTTTCAGGCCATATATTATCAGCAGAATTATCATACCCAGAATTAAAGCCACCATATACTGCTTTAATTATTTCAGGCGGTCATACCCATATATTTGATGTGGATGAAGCATTAAATTTTTCATTAATAGGCAAAACTATTGATGATGCAGCAGGTGAAGTATTTGATAAGACAGCAAGAGTAATGGGTGGACCATACCCGGGTGGTATATTTATACAAAATATGGCAGAAAAAGGCGACAGGTATAAAATAAAATTTCCAGTTGCTTTTAAAAACGAGCCTAAGTTTAGTTTTAGTGGGCTTAAAACATCTGTTATGAATACAATCAATAAGGGTGAATATTCTTTAGAAGATATTGCAGCCTCTTTTCAATATACAGTGGCAAAAACATTGGCAGATAAGGTGTTTGCTGTGGCAGATGCTATGAAGCGGGATAAGGTTGTTATTGGTGGTGGAGTAGCAGCAAATCAGGAAATACGCAGAGTATTTAATGGAGAAAAAGGGAGTAAGCAGGTATATTTCCCAGAGATTGCCCGCTGTACTGATAATGGGGAAATGATAGCATATGCTGCTACAAGGTTTTATAAATTTAGGAAATTTTTAAACTATAAAGGTAGTGCTTATGATACTAAGCACAGTATTGGAATATAATAATGTCAGATTTTTTTTCATCTAATCTTTTAAAAAATGATTTAGTAGCTGCACCACTTGCAGGTTATTCTCATATGCCATATAGAAGAATACTGCGGGAATTTTTTGACGGCATTATATACAGCGAAATGATATCAGTTGAAGGCTTATCAAGAAGAAATAAGGAAACTATGGAATATCTTGACAGGAAAGATTATGAAAGCCCATTAGTTTTCCAGCTTTTTGGTGGCAAGCCAGAAAGTTATATAGAGGCTGTAAAAGTAGCAGAAAACGAAGCACAGGTTGATGCTTTTGATGTGAATATGGGCTGCCCTGTAAAAAAAGTAATAAAAGCAGGGGGCGGCTGTGCTTTGCTTAATGATTTAGATAGAATAAAAGCAATAGTTCAAAATATTCGCAAATCAACTACTAAGCCATTTTCTATTAAAATACGCATAGGGCTAGAGCAGAAGAAACTTGTGTATGATGAAATATTAAAAATAGCAGAAAATGAAGGGGTAGATGCTTTAATAGTGCATGCTAGAACAAAAAGTGATATGTTTAGTGGCACTGTACGCCTTGATATTTTAGAGGAGATGGCAGCAAATGCAAAAATACCAATAATTGGTAATGGTGGTGTACTAGATTATGACAGTTACAAAAAGATGAAAGAAACAGGCGTAGCTGGTGTAATGATAGGAAGAGCCATGATGAAAGCTCCGTGGGTATTTGAAGTAATAAAAAATAAGCAAAATAATGTATATTCATATTTAAGCCCTGCTGAAATTGCAGGTGTGCTTAATAGACTTTGGGAACATATGCTTGAGCATACAAAGGGCAGAAATATGAAAGAAACCCACTATATGCACGTTTTAAAAAAATTTGCTGTATGGTTTTGTAAGGGGCAGGACGGGGCAGCAGAATTTAGAACAAATATATATAAAACTAACGGCATAGATGAAGTTCTAGGGTTAATAAGACAGTTCTATGGCTGTTGAATTATCTAAAAATTTTAGGATAAGCACTGAAAATAATTTTTTCTGTAAAAATATAAGTGATTTAATACAGAGTGTTAGAAAGATATTTTTTTAACACTCTGCTAAATAATGTTATCTGTTTTTAATTTAATAAATAAAGATATCTAATTTGAAGTATCACTTTCAAGTAAATGAGCATACTTTTCTAAATAATATTTTGTAATTTCATCTATTTGTGCCTGATGAGATGTTTCTAATTTAGGCTCCTTGTAATTACCATCACGCCACCAGTCATTTAAAACCAGTTGTATTCTTGATACTTCATCAGGACGCTCTTTACTTGTATTTTCATGTGTCATACCCATATTATGTAAGTGCTCATGGAAAACTAGAGATGTATGAGAAACATATCCACTATTTCCTGTTCCTGTATAAGTTGTATTTGGAAAGTTACAAACATAATCAAAATTATATACATCAGGGTTATACCCAAGCTGAACATATAAACTTTTACCCACATTTGCAGAAGCTATACCGCCACTAAGACTATCTTGTTTTCTATAAGTTACTTCAAAATCAGCATTAAGAATAGACCATAATAATCTTTCTGTATCATATGTGGAACCCATAGTTACAGAATATGGAGAGCCTTCATAAGAAGCATCTTTATCTACAATATATGGAGCTTTTTGCCTAAAAACATCTTGAAATTCTGGGATATTTAGCATAGCACGAAGTCTTGCCATCATTTTAATGGCTGCTTTTTTTTCGTCTACTGTCCAAGTGCATTTAGTGCCATTGCTGCAGCCAAAATCTTTTATAGTTACTCGCCAGTATGGATATTTAGCATCTATTGGGTCATTAGGGTCATATCCAGGACCGTAATCAGCTATCCCCCCCCCATTTGTACCTGTGTCTTGGTCTGCACCGTTTGTACCTGTGTCTTGTTCTGCACAGCTTACTGTAAAAAGCACACAGCCAAATAGCAATGATAAGAAGATTAAATTGATTTTTTTCATAAGTCACCTCATCTATTATAATTAAGAGTATAGTATATTTTTACATGTGTCAAGAAAACAATATATTAATAGTCAATAAACCTAAATGTCATTAGAGAGTGGCGTTTTTTTTACTATGCTCCGTTTTGGTCTAGAATATTATAGTTCTACATACCTTGTTATTTAGAGCCTACTATAGTAGGCGAAGAATTTTATAGTATCTTGTAATTTTATAAGAACGCATATCCGAAATAAATTCGTATATACTTACAAAAAAATACTTCCTTATATTTTTCCTGTTTTTTCTTTATTGCAACTATAACGGTTATTATAATAATTGTTATAGTTAATTTTTTCACATACCACGATATACTCATAATTCATTGTATTTGATAGAACCCCTGCTTGATTTGTAGGTGAATTTCTTACTGGCATAGTTTTATTTGATATTTTACGCTTAATTGTAGTTAAATGTATAAAGCCATTTTGGACAAATTTCTCTGCAATAAATTTATCTGTTGGCAATTCTATGTTTTTTACTCTGCGGTTTCCCACTATATAAAACACTTTGCCATTTTTGTTAACAATATTTACTAAATTATTAATACTATTTTCTAAATCAAAATAGAAACTAGAAATTTCTAATGCTCTATTTGGGCTTATTTTTTTAATAGTTTCAATATATTCTCTTATTAATCCACTACTATATAGAATTTTGGACTTTTTTCTCCCCCATCAAATTGCTATCTAATTTTCTTGCATGCTCCATTCCCAGCCATTCATTTATAAAAGTTGAAAATTGACCATAAGCTACAGTAGTTTTTGAATCTCCATAAGGCGGGCTTGTTAGAATTGTATCAACTTTATTTAAATTATATTTTTTATTATCAAAAAAACTATTGTATATATGATATTTTATTTTCTATTAATTTTGGATAATAATAATTTATATATTTCACATATATTTCATCTAATTTATTAGTAAAAATAGCAATAACATTTGGTTTATATGTTTCATAATTTTTCATTCTAAATAATTTAAATTCATTATTTCTTGTATAACTAACTTCCCTTAATGTTTCACTAAATACTAATAAAAGTATATTGTTTAACGAGTTATTATTTAATATTTTACAAGTATTAATAATACTATAATATAATTTTAACAATTCATTTTGAGCGTCTTTGTTTATCCAAAAATCTATATTTTTTATTCTTGAAAGTATATTATTATTGTTATTTGGAAATATTTTATTTGTATTATTTAATTCTTCAAAAATTAAGTTTTTAGCTTCATATAAAGTATTTTTATGAATAGTTGTTAGTTTTGCATTACTTATCATAACAGCTAATGGATTTAAATCAAATCTTATAAAATTTGTAATACCATATTCCAATCCACTTATAAAACTTGAACCACTTCCACAGTATGGGTCTAAAAGGTTTGTTTTTTTTGCACTAAAATCTCGTAATAGTTCTAGCCCAATTTGTGGCAGCATTGTCGCTGGATATCTATGTAAATTGGGGTATAATGAGCTGTATGATTGATTTAGAAAATCGTATTTATCATTATAAACCGTATTTTTGATAGTTTGAGTTATATCATTATTGTATATTATAGATTGGCTCATATTAAATTCTCATTAACATATTCTATAATATAACTAAGTGGTTTTATAAATTCTTCTGTTTCAATATTTTTGCCTATAAAAGCACAATCAAAAAATTTAAACATTCCTTTATGTTGTGGACTATTTATTTCATCATAAAAATTAACAGTTGCAAAGCATACAAAAGGAAGAGCAGGTGGATTATAAGATATATTATACTTCTCTTTAATATGTGAGTCTGCATTGGCAATTTCCATTAGTAATTTCCATATATAAGTTTGCCCTGCTCTTTCTCTTAAAGATGTTTTTAGTGATAAAATAATACATTTTTTAATACTTTTATCATTATTTATACTATATATAATTATATCGGCATCAGGTTTTTGTATTTCATTATCTACATTAATTATAAAAAACTTTTCCCAATCTTTTATAGTGCTTATTTTAGAAGATATAAAAATATTTTCCTTAATATATCCACTTTCTTTATTTTTTAAAAAACACCATATAATTAAATTTGAAAATGCATGACCAGCAATGCTTTTTTTTGCTTGTTGTATATCTTTTATTTCACCATGAGCTACTCTTTCTGCTATTAATTTTTCTACATTTTTATTAGAAGATGTTAAATAACTGTATAAGTTATTAAAAGTTTCAGGCAGCGAAATAATATTGTTATTTAAATTATACTGTATTAATTCAACTATTGGTTTCATATAATACTTATTTTCTATCAGTTGTAGTGTTTTTATTTCTTCTTTATCTAATATCATATTATCCTGTAATGTTAAATTTTTAATTTTTTTAAGTTATTATTTAATCTCTCAAAAATGGTAGAAATTTAAATTTTCTTTCAGGTACTTGCTCTTTTTCAACTTTATCACTTCTTTGGTTATCATAAGCAGAAGGCTCTTTATTATCTGCTGGTGTAACAGGTACTGTGGAGCTTGGAGCAATCACATTATCAGATGATGTTTTATCTCTAACGGAGTTAGGGTTTATGGCAGATTTATCAATAGCAAGGCGAAACCCAAGCCCTGCAAACCTTAATGAAGTACGTTCATCTTTTACAACATTTTTCATTTCTTTTGGGCCGTCACTATATCCGCCACCTGCAACAGCTAATGAGGCAGCACCAAGTAAAAACGCACATGTATTAGTCCTGTCACTTTCTGAGTTACAAAGCCATTCTTTAACATTACCATATAAATCGTAATAACCTTTGCTGTTTGGTGGAAACGAGCCTACAGGAGCAGTATTTGGGAACTTATCATCACATTCAAAATAAGCGTTGCCAAACCTGTTTATGCTGTTTGATGAAATATCATATATATTTGCATAGCTGCATATATTATCTCTTGAAAAATTTACATCGCCAGCTGCTTCTCTCCATTCTGCAACAGTAGGCAGTCTGTATTGAGAATTAGTTTTTTCGTTTAATATATTTAAAAATTTCTGTATATCGCCAATAGAGATTGTTTCAGCAGGATACAGCCCGCCTTTATTAAAGGAGAATGGGGCAGTATTCATTACTTTATACCACTGTTCCTGAGTAACCTCATACACCGCTAAATAAGTTTTACTATTTAATGCCTTAAATTCAACCCCTGAGTATAAATCTATAAAAGTTTCTTTATCAAACGCATAAAGGGCTGCTGTATATACTTGTAAAAAAATTAAGACAAATAAAAATATCGTTATTTTTTTAAGCAAGACATCCACCTTAAAACAACATTTACTCAAATATCTCAAATATATTTAATATACTGACTTTCATTATATCTTTTTATAATCATATAATCAAGAGAAAAATATTTTTCTGTTCACCCCGGTAAATTCTAAAAACGATTGCAACAAATTAAGCAGTCATTAAAGTTCTCATAAAAAATATCATTAGCCGATTTATAATTAAATAATTTTCTAGGATAATTATT
>CALUWN010000028.1 GCA_944324495.1 uncultured Mucispirillum sp.
GCCTTAAGTAAAGATACAGCAGTGGGGTTATCAAACACTTTAAATGTAGGGGCAGAAAATACACTGCGTGTAGCAGGGGATAGTCAAGAATTTATCAATGGAGATAAAATTGTAGAAGTAGATGGCGATACTGTTATTAATATTTATTCAGATAAAAAAGAATTAGTAGGTGGTAATGTATTACAGGAGATAAAAGGAAGCTATAATTTAATAAGTGATAGTGGAATAGTAGTGTTTTCAGATAATAATTTTAACCTTACATCTGATTATGATTTTGAGATTTATTCCAATAATAATACAACTATAAACTCTAAAGGACATTTAAGCCTTAAATCAAACACATCAGATATACAATTTGATGGTCAAGTTGACATTATTTCAGAAGATAGTATACTAATACATTGTAGTAAGTCATTTTCTATTAATGTAAATAACGACATGCAGGCACAAGTATCTAATGATGGTTTTTCATTTAAAGTAAATGAAGTGGAGTTATCTATCACATCTGATGGTGTAAAAATTAAAGGTGGTAACCTTAAAATAGAAAAATAGTTTATGGGGTGTATTTATGAAAAAGTTACTTTTAAGTATTTTATTTTTATTATGTTTAACTATTAATTCTTATGCAAAAGAGAAAATTGAGCCTTCTTTTGACTGTAAGAAAGCCAGTACAAAAGTAGAGAAAATGATATGTTCCAATGCAGAACTTGCACAAGAAGATAAAGAATTAAATGAACTTTATAATAAATACATGGAATTTGTATCAAAAAACCTGCCAGATTATAAAGATATAATTATAAAAGCCCAAAGAAACTGGATGAGAGAGCGTAATAATTATACATCAAGTATCCTTGAACTTAAACAATTTTATGTTATGCTTAGACTTAAGCTTAATGAAGCATTTAATCCGGGGTTTTATCCGGCAGAAGCATCATCTTATGATGATAACGATGTAGCTTATTACTGGAAATATCTGCCGATATCATATTACTTTAGAAATGGTTATGTAAAAGATGAAAAAAATCAAGTATATATATTATACAATAATGATGAAATATGCCAAAATTTATCATCATTAAAAATAATTGATTTTAAAGAGTTTAAATCAAAAGCAGTACTAGCAAAAGAATATTATGCAGAAGAACAAAATGGTTTTATGAGAAAAAGAACTCCTTGGGATGCAGATTATTTATATATAGCTCAATATAATAATGGGTATTTTGGTTTTGAAGATGGTGGTATCCCTTTACCACTTATGCATTTAAAGAAAAATGAAGAAGTATATTATGTACCATATATCAAAAGAAAAAATTATGGACATGAATATAAATCACTTCCAAAAGAAATGGTTTGGGATAATATTGTTCTTATGCAGCAGGATGATCCTCTAAATGATATGGGAAACAGAAATGTAGTATATACATTTGATTTACCAGTTATATATAAAAATAATATTTATGCTCAAGAATTAACAATACATAATGGTATACAATATAGAGGAATAGATTTTAGTAAAAACCCACCAGTATATAATAAATCTGTTGTAATAAAAGTAGAAAGCCCACTTGTAAGAATTTTTTCATATAATAATGATGGTAGTAAAAAACTAGCTTGTATTTATACTGAAAATAAAGATAGTTTAAATAAAAAATATAAAAGTTTTTTTAGGAAATATTCAGACTTTGAAGCTGCTAGACATATAGCATACTATTTAAGTGAACCTATTAAGTTTTCAGATTATTTAGATTATTTTTAAGAGGTGTAATATGCTAAGTTATACAAAACTCACAAAAGAAGATTTTGATAAATTAATCAGAGATATATTAATAAAATTTGAAACATTTGTTGATAGACCATATCATGATAATGATGGCAATATAGCAATAGGCTATGGCTTTGATTTAACGATGCATACAAACAAAACAATTGATGAAACAGCAAAAAAATGGGAAGAATATTTTACTGGTATTAATTTTATAAAAACAATTGATTTTAAAACAATTTTAAACACACAAATTAAGGTAGGTAATCAACAGAAAACAGTTCATAGTTTATTACTAGAAATTAAATCAGGGGACTCAAGTAATATTGCAAAAGTTATAAGCTCATTTGAAGCTAATAATTTTATATTAAAATCTAAAGAAGAAGGTTTTAATTTATTGAAACAACTTCTTAATTCATACTATATAGATTTACATAATCATTTAAAATCAAACAATGTAACTATCGATAATTTTAAGGATACTTATGAGAACGTTGCTTTATTATCGTTGTTTTATAATGGTAAAACAGATTTGGTTGGTCCTGGTTTAATGGGTGCACTAAAAAATAGTGATAGATTTAAAGCATGGTATGAAATACGCTATAATTCTAATGGTAATAAACTGTCTGGATTAGCAAAAAGGAGAATGTATGAAGGATATTTCTTTGGTTTATATGAAAATAGAGAAGCGAACAACGAGATACTAAACAATAAACTTCCTTCAAAAGATATGATATTATTTAGTGATATTTTAAATATTTTTCAATATTTAAATTATGCAGGTTTTAATAGTAAGAAGAAATCATATACAGCATTAGAATACTTTAAAGATTACGAAAACAACCATATATATATTAATAATAACACAACTATTGTATCTAATAGGCAGGCTTTTGAAAAAGACATTCCTTATTTCCTGTGTGATGATTTATTTAAACCAGTTCATGAGTATGTTAATCATTTATTTGGAAATAAATATACAGATTCTCAAGGTAAAATTATAGAATCATTTGATTTAGATAAGATATTTGTTATAGATACAGCAATACTTAGTGCAAATAAGATAACACTTCAAGCAAATTTACATGATATTATAACTTATTTTGGTAATAATATAACCAGTAGTAGCAGTACAGGTAATGATTTAACACCAGAAGAAACATCATTAAATCTTTTAATAATAATGAAAGGTAGCAATCCTTCAGTGATAAATTTTAATGATTTATTAAGAAATAAAGATTTTGTGAGTATAACACTTGTTTTACTAAAAGATAATAATTGTATAGATGTATCTGAAATAAATACTGAAAATGTGAATATTTTATCTTGTGATCCTAATAATCCAGATAAGATAGAACAAATTAAGGGTAAGATTGAAGTACAACAAAGCAGTCCAGAAAACGAGGATATTGATTTTAGTTCTGATTTAAATTTCTCAGCTGAGGGGTATACTGCAAGATACAAACCAGAAAGTAAGACACTTGTAATATATGATGAAAACGATAATAAAGTAGTAGAATTATGTAATTATATACCTGGAACAACAAAGGCAGCTATAGAGTCAGATAAGTTTATTCCAGAAAGTGAGTTAGGAGATGAACAGCCATATGGTTCATTTGAATACAAATGTATAATAGAGTATAAATATAATGTATCAGCTATTAAAGGGGCACCTTTTTATGCCTATATATTTGCTAACAAAGAAATCATTCCAAGTAAAATACAAGTAGAGTCTAAAGATAATATATATGCAATATTTAAATTTAATATTGATAGTAATAAAGTAGCCAATAGTAAAGTAGCATTTTCTGCAAACAAACAGGATCTTCAATCATTAAAAGATGTAAATAAATTAGCACAATCTACAGGTTTAATATCATTAGCGGAACTTAAAGCTGGTCATAAAGATTGCAAGCACCAACTTAGTAATATATTTTTAGTTAATGATTGCAGTGTCAAACAGGGAGATAAGTGCTTTATATTAGAGGCTCATTATTCCAAATCATTAGATGAACCTTTTTATAAGGAAAAGGCTAAAAATACAAAATGGGGCTATATAATACAATCAGGTTGTAATGAAATAAAATTTAGTAACCAAAATTTCAATGATATTAAAACAAAAACAGGTAGTACAATAACTATTAATTATGATGAATTAGAACCACCATTCAATAAGAGTATGTCTATAAATTTTTATCCATATATGGTATCGCCGTCTCAAAAAGTATATGCTAGTGTTCGGTGTGAACCATTATCATATTTTGTATCATCTTGCGAGAAGGATGAAAAATCATATGGTATATACTCTGTTAGAGCAATATATAAATCTAGAAATACTGTAAAACAAACAGGTAATAATTCTCAAAGTCAATTTGTAATTACAGATGAAGTAAAACAAAATACAAAATGGATAATACTTTCTTTTAAAAGTACTTTAAGTCAACAAGAAATAGATTCTATAAGAAATCAATATTTATCTATGCAAACAATTAAGATAGAAGAATGTTCATTTAATGATTATAGTGTAAAGAAGACCACAGGTTCAGAACTGAAATATGAGCTAAAAAATTGTCAAGAATGGGTAGATAATATAGTGTATTTTTATCCATATGTCTATTCAATAGAAAAAGATATTTGTCAGTCATGGGATTTAAGACAACCATTTTATCTATCATTCACAGGTAGCACACTGTCGATAAAATCAGTATTATTTTCTAAAGAAAGTAATAATTTGACTAATACATTAATATCTGTAGCAGCATACAGTGGTAAACCGTTGGAGCAAAAACCAGAAAATTCATTTTATAAATCATATGAAGTTGACATTAATAAGAAAAAGATGTATTTTGTATATGATAAAGAACGTCAATTATTAGTTAAAGAAGGTCCAATCCCAGAAAGAGATTACTATTTAGATTTAGAAGATATAAGAAAAATGAATTTTTGGGGTGATAGAGACCATTGGGGTAAGTATAATACACCACTTTATTCAATACCATCATTGGATAATCAAGAGATTTTACTTGAAAAAGATACTAAACGTAACAATTTTTATATTCATGGTGGTTTAGAATATGGTGATGAGGGTGGCATAGATTTAGCAGATAAAGATAAGAATTTTTTCAATAAATTGGAAGAATTAAAAAAAGAATATATTAACCCTAAAGTAGAAAATACTCCAAGATTACACAAGGTTAATAATACGATACCAATACGAGTTCAAGTAGAATATGAAAAAGATGGTTGGAGAGAGCCACTTGATTTAATGGAAATTAATATATATAATTCTTATAATAACTTTAAACCATCGTCAGCTGTGTTTGGATATACAAGGTTAAATACTTCAGGTTTACATAAAGTTCATCAAGGTGTAGATTTGTTTGCTATTCCTGAAATAACACCTGTGTATGCATCTATTTTATGTAAAGTAATTAATGCTGGATATCTTCCTGAAGGTGGGAATACTGTTATTTTGGAAGTAGATCAATCAATGGTTAAATTTCTAAAAAATAAAATTGAACAATCTATGTATAGTTTATCTTATGAATCTGATGGTGAAGTAAAATATGGATATACACCCAAATTGCCATTTGGTGTTATAAAAAATTATAATACTAAAACAAGAATGTTTGATAACAGTAGTAATTTTATAACATTTAGGTATTTACATTTACATAGTATATGTATTAGTATAGGTCAGACATTAAAACCTGGTGATATTATTGGGTATGCTGGAAGAACTGGTAGTATTGCTGAAAATACACCAGCACCACATTTACACATAGAGGTTTTATCAGAACAATGGACACAACATATTGGTGGAATGCACTCAAGAATTAATCCTGGATATGTTTTTTCGTATAAAACATTTCCAAATGATATAAACTTAATTGATAATGAAACTATTTATAGGCAAAAAAATTGGAGAACAATATTAAGTGAATCAAAAAAATAATTAAAGTATTTAATAATTATTTTTTTAATAAAATGTTAAGGAGATATTTATGAAAAAACTATTTGTTTTATTTTTTCTAGTCTTTTTTTCATCATTAGCATATGCTAATACGGAAGAAGATATTAAGTGGGTAAAGTATTTTATTAAAGATGCATTAACTATTGAAAAAAATCAAAATTTTGAACTTAATGAAAATCCTGAGTATATGCCTCCATTTGTTGAAAAAGAGTGGCGTTTACGAATAGAAGATAATCGTTATGCTAAAAGATTATATAAAGTAAAATCTTTTGATGAAGTTTATAAACAAGAGCGACAGTATTATTTTTGTGAGGGATTTTCATCAGGTTTGCCTGAAAGCTTACCTAAAAAAAATACATTTGAAGAACAAATGATAGTTTATTATTACCAGGATATGTTGGCAATTCAAGTATGTGATGTATACTATTTATTTAAAAAGACAAAAAATGGTTTTATAGAGAGTATTATTTCCTATTTAATATAATAACCAATATAAAATAACTTTTAGTGGTAAGTGGTAGTATTTATATATTCACTTACCACAATATATTATACTTCTCATAATAGAATAAAATAAAAACATAGGAGATATTTATGAAAAAAGTAATCTATGTATTTCTTATTTTAATGCTGTCTGTAAGCTTTGTGTATGCCTTAGGTTATGGGGATATTGCTAAATATGAAGTTCCACCATATTACTATGTAAATGCTAAAAATGAAGGACCATTAACTAATCAACAAATTATATCAGCTTTAGAAGAAAGTATAGACTATTTCCATATGTGGAATAAAAATACTCAGTCAAAATTTACAAAATCAGAACCAGAATTTTGTAATAATAAATCTTGGAAAGAATGCTACTATTATGATTATACAATTCCTAATGGCTCTGAGTATCATGATCAACTATATATATTAAATGAAAAAACATTCCAAGAAGCATATAGTAATACTATAAAAAGAATCATGTTAAGTGATACTGGGTATGAGATACCAGAAAAAGCAAAATTACCAGATACTCCAGCTACTATAAAAGCAAACCAATTTAATGATATAATAATAGTGAAAAAAGGTAATACATATGTATTTGCGATTACATTAGATAATCAAGTGGAAGTAAGCTATTATCTTAATAAACGAAATGATGGTTATATAGAAATGTATCTAAATGGAGCATCAGAATAATATTATAAATATTATAAATTATCTTATATATTTAATATTTAATATTTGAATTACAAGTAAACCCATTTTTTATGGGTTTACTTAATTATGAAACTGTTATAAGAAATCATTAATGATTATTTTTATAATACCTAATTTGTATACTTATTCACTTAGTGGTATCTGCATAATATAGCTAGAGTTTTGTGATTTACCTAATGTGGAACCCCAGCCTAAACGGACGCCGTTTTTACCAATCTTGAGTGCCATTTTTGGTTTATATTTTATTTTAAGATATAAATCTATAGCAAACTCATTATTTGTGAGAAATGATATACTGTTTTTTAGTGTTTTAAATTTAGAGCCTGTTGGAAAAAAGTTAAGTGCTTCATCATATTCAAGATTATCGATTAATATACCTATTTTTGTTTGATAAGAACAAACACTTTTTCCTGTCATAAAATTTTTACCAAGCTGGCAGTTTTTTATACCAAGATAGTTTTGTTGAGATGAAATTATAGGTATATGGTGTGGAAGATTCTCAATTATGGTAAGCCTATCTTTTAAATTAAAAGTAGTTTGCAGTATTCTTTCTACCTGTTTTTTGGGACGCCTTAAGTTTGCTATTAGTGGTGCAAAAGGAAGGTAAGTTTTTGCAATTTCTTTATTTTTTATACCAAGAAATGATAATAATATACTAGAAATATTATCGTCTAGATTATTATTAAATGATTTAGCATAATTATTCATTGATACAACATCATAAAATATCCATGTTATATAATTATTAAAAAAATCAAATAATAAGCTCCAACCATCACCGCCATCATCGCTTAAGGCTAATTTTTCTAATATATAACTTGGTAATTGCGATGTAGAACCTTGAATCCCCATAAAATTTATCATAACTTCAAGTGCAAGTTTATCAGTTTTACTTAATTTACTTTCAGTTAATTGTATGCTTTCTATTTCCTTATTCGGATGTCCAAGAGATGAATTTGTTCTAAATAATATATCGTCCCTTTTGTATTTTTTTAAGAGATTGGCAACAGTTTTATAAAAATATTTGTATTGTATATTACTACTCATATATTGGCTTTCCTGCCATCTGATGGAAAATAATCTAATACTATATCTGTAGAAATACAATTAACTTGTAGCTCACAAAATGAATTTATAGAGGCAAAAGATGAGAAAAACTTAGCAAGAACTAAACCTAACCTGTATACTTCACCTATACAATAGTATAATGAATCATCAATATCTACTATACATAAAGTTCCTTTTTTTGGTATTCCATTAATTATTCTGTATACTGTTTTTGATTTTATATCTTTGATTGAATCACGCAGTTTTTCTGATATATTATCACTCTCTCCAAGTGTAAAATCATAGGCATGCAGCACAGCAAGAAATGATGTTCTATTTATCATAGTCTGATAATTAAGCGATAAAACAGAAACGAGTCTCCATAAAATTGTGCCATCAACTGATACCTTATAAAGTTTTGTGGGCATAGTGATATTGGTTGTGGATATATCTTTATTATCAAATATATTAATATCACCAATTTTTAATTCCTCTGGTAAATTACCATTGCAGCATATAGTATTTATCGATAATGTTTCCTGTTCATTAGACATTAATATGGAACTATCATATAGTGTTAGATATGTATACTCATCACCATTGATGTCTTTTTTTCTTGAAGTAGTGAAAAAATCTGGCATATCATCTTCACGTAGAAATTCAAATCTTTCAAAATTATTATAATTTTTAAGATATCTTTTACCACGGACACTGGCACTGCTAAAAACCGATACTACCTCAAGTATATTATAGTATTTATCATGCGTTTTACTTATTGAAAGTCTAAATCCATCTTTATTTATATCATTTTTCATTGGAATTGTAGAAATTTCAAAAAGATTAATTATGGGAGAAATACCAAAACTAAAATGGTCTGCACGCGGTATACAAAAAGATGGCAGGCTTTTTTTAAAAATAAACTTTAAAATAAAACTTCTAGTATTAAATGATTTTAGAATATCAATATTATCTATCGTAACCATATTAAATTTATCTGGTATAAAAAAATATTCCTGCATTAATGCAAATGCTTCTATCCCAGTATTACGCTTAGCAAATATACTATCTTTATCATCAAAACCCACGGGGCTTAAATTTTGTATAGGAACTTTATATTCTTCATTTGTTTCTGGGTTAATAATTATGAGTTCATGTAGATAATTAAATAACCACATTAAAAGAGTTGTTGCTACATATATGTCATTGCCAAGATATAAATTTAATTTACCAATATTCATATCAGCAATATTGACTCCATCTTTATATGAGTCTACCTTTAATGACATACTTTGAAATTTACTTATACTTTGTATTAATACATCACTAATGATTATAGGATATAAATATAAGTCATATACAGTAGTAAAATGGCATGATACATTTTTTATTTGCTTTGCAAATACATCTGTACCTCTTGGTATAATTATATTATTTACATCAGAGCTGCTGTTTAAACTAAATTCCTGCATACACATAGATGGTATAGATGATGTATAGTTTGGTGCGATAATATTTATTAATGATTCTGCAATAGATGGTATGTTTTGGTCTAACTCCATTTTTATTTTAGAAGTCAGAATAGCAAAGTTTTCTATTAATCTTTCAATATCTGGATCTTTACTGGTATTAGAAAGAAAGGGGGCAAGTTTAGGAAATCTTTCTATAAACAGCTGCCTTGCTTTTGCAAGTTCATCTATTTCTCTATAATAATACATTATATGGTCATTATTATA
This sequence comes from uncultured Mucispirillum sp., assembly GCA_944324495.1. GTDB lineage: Bacteria > Chrysiogenota > Deferribacteres > Deferribacterales > Mucispirillaceae > Mucispirillum. The sequence goes on from CALUWN010000028.1 coordinate 9,722, forward strand.
CATCAAATAACCTCACAATATCTGTTATTTGAAAAATCTATTATTATATGAAATTCATTAAATGCATCATCTGATAGATGACAGCCTAAATCAATAGAAAGCTTCCAAGGCATATTCACATTATCATAATTTGCCGATATAATAACAATCCGTTTTTCATATTCATGTATTAAGTTTTCTATTTTTTTAATAATAAGATTACATAATTCACTGGATTCAATAGATGAATTATTATCATTATTAAATCCAGAATCCATAATACTTATGCAGTCATCAACATTTGTATTAAGTAATGCTTCTATATTTTTCTTTATTTCTGTAATCTTGTCATTTTTATACTCAATCCCATTGTACTGGTCATCAAGCTTATGAATAATTTTGTCAATAAACCCCATAATATACCTGTAAAAAAGCAGGTGATGATACTATAATACACCTGCTTATATTATATTACTTATTCTTTATCTAATTTACCAACAAGTGAAAGTTCAAAATTTGCTCCCATGTATTTAAAATGTGGTCTTGCATTTAATTGAACCCTATACCAACCCGGTTCGCCAGGTATATCTGTTACCGTAACAGTTGCTCCTCTAAAAGGCCTTCTACTGCGAACTTCTGCAGGTGGATTTTCTTGGTCTGAAATGTATTGTTTGAGCCATTCATTTAAGCCCCTTTCTGTATCTTGCCTTTCTTTCCAACTACCTATCTCTTCTCTCTGTAGTACTTTTAGATAGTGAGCTATACGGGAAATTAAAAATAGGTATGGTAATTGAGTACCAAGTCTGAAATTTGTTTCAGCATCTTTTCCTTCTGGTGTGTTTGGAAATACTTTTGGCTTAAGTGCAGAATTAGCAGAAAAAAATGAAGCATTATTACTACCACGCCTTAATGTTAAAGCTATAAAACCATTTTCAGAAAGCTCATATTCACGCCTGTCTGTAATTAATACCTCTGTTGGTATTTTTGATTGCATACTTCCAAAACTTTCATAAAAATATACTGGTAGATCCTTTACTTCGCCACCACTTTTAGGGCCAATAATATTTCCACACCATCTATATTTTGCAAAACTTTCCGTAAGCCTTGTTGCAAGTAGATATGCACAATTTCCCCACACTAAATTATCATGAGATGCACTTACATCTTCTGTATAATTAAATGTTTTTATTGGGTTATTTTCCGCATCATAAGGTGATCTTGTTAGATACCTTGTTACTAAAAGACCTGTGTATTTTGCATCTTCATTTTCTCTAAATGAACGCCATCTTGCATATTGTGGACCATCTAATAGACCTTTTAAATCTTGAATAGTAGGCATTTCTGTATAGTCTTTTAAACCAAAAAATTTTGAATCCATAGATGTAAGGAATGGAGCATGGCTCATTGCTGCAATTGCAGACATTTTATTTAAAAAAGTCATATCAGGGCTTGCATAAGTTAGGCTGTAATCTCCAATGATTGCACCAACTGGTTCACCACCAAATTGACCATATTCTGATGAATATATATGCTTATATAAAGTAGTCTGAGTTATATCAGGGTTTAATTCAAAATCTTCCAATGCTTCTTCTTTTGTAACATCTAAAAGGTCAATTTTAATATTCTCATTAAAATCAGTTCTTTCTACAAGCGTATATAAACCACGCCATGTTGCTTCTAGTTTTTGAAATTGTTCATTATGTAATATTTCGTCCATCTGTTCTGATATTACATCATCAATATGAGCAATCATTTCATCAAGAGCAAATTTATTTACCTTTTCTTCAGCATTATCACTTTGGACTATTTGTGTGATAAATTCTGCCACGCCTTGTTTTGCGACAAGATAGCTTTCATCATTTACGGAAAATTTACTTTTTCCCATAATTTCTTCAATTAATGGGGTTTCATTTATAGTTTCAAGTTTATTATTTGCCATACATACACTCCACTACTCTTGCTCATTTTCTTTACTTTTCGCTATTTCTATCATGAGTTGTTCTTTCTTTTCAGCATCACTTAGTATTGAAAGAAGTTTTTTTCTAAATTCTGGTACATTACCCATAGGGCCTTTTAATGCTGTAAGTGCTTCCCTTAAAGCCATAAGTTTTTGTAATTCTGGAACCTGCTTAACAATATTATCTGGAGAAAAATCTGCCATACTTTTTATATTTAAATGAATATTCATTTCGTCTACATCAGAACTTATGGTATTTTTTACAGTAAAATCTGTTGTGATACCCATTTGTTCCATTACCTTGTTGAAATTAACCTTATTAATTGAAACTGGTTCTCTTTCCTCAAGTGGTGTACTGTTTGTTTCCCCTGTAAAGCTTGACATTACCATTAGTTTTAAAGGTAATTCGACATCAGCATTTGCACCGTTAGTCTTTGCTTTATAAGAAATATTAATGCGCTCTTTTGGAGCATTTGAACCATCTGACATATTATGCCTCCCAGTTATTATTTTGTTGCAATATATACTATACCCAATTTATACTAAAAAAGACCTTTTTTCAATTGAAAAAATAACTAATTTGCTATATAGTAAATTATATTTAAATTATTTATTGAAAATATGTTTAATTTTGGTAGTAAATTATGTTTGCAGATAAAATACAAGATATGCAGGATGATGAACAGTATGTAGAAATTTTACATGAGTTAAGTAAATATAAAACTTTATCTCATAGTGAAATAGATTGGACTAAAGTGTATACAGATAGTCTTGATTTACTTACAAAATCACTTGATACAAGAATTTTTAGAGGGTTCATATTAAGTGCGATGTCAATAAATACAAGTGATGTATTTAAAAAATTAAATGAAGTATTATCTCACTATGAATCTGTATGGTATAAAGTATATAGTTCTTATTCTGAAAATAGTAGCAAGAAAGCAAAAATACAATATAAATTTTTTACTGACCCTATTAATGAACTTATTGAGAGTAATAATTCATATAAAATCAATATTCCAGTTGAAATTATAGAGAATATTAATGATATACTTATTAAGTTTAATGAAAAATTAAATACCAATTTTCGTAGTATGAATATTCCTGTAAATAGGGATAATAGTAAGAAAATTGAGAGTAAAAATAGTATACCAAACAGTGCCGTTAAGTCTATTGATAGTATGGATAACAGAGAATACAGGGAGTATTTTTTTTCATTGGCTCGGAACTTATTGGAAAAAAATATATTAAATTTTACAGCTTATTCTCTTTTTTGGGAAGGTGTATGGGGCAGGGTTGTTTCAGAAGTACCACATAAAAATAATATTACAGAATTAAGATATCCAGAAAATAATACGATTAATTTAATACAAAGTATTACAGAGTATAACAGTGAAAGTATTATTCGTGCAATATCTAACCTTTTATTAAACCCATTTTGGTTTGAAGGGTATAAATTATTTATAGATGGTGCAATCAATGCAAACCAATTGCTTATAGCAAATTATGTAAAAATGTTAACTCGTATACAATTAAATAAGTTTGGCTGGATTAGTAAACTGTGTTTTTCTAATAATGAAGCATTTTGTTCTAAAGAGCTTTATGATTTTTTTTGTGATATTAAAATTCAGCATGAAGATACATCTATAGAAACAAATAAAACACAGAAGCATTTAAAAGATAATATAGATAAAAAATCGTTAAAGGCACGGTTAAATATAATCAATAATGAAGTTGATGATAGCATTAAGTCAAGGATTAACTGCTTAATTAATCTAGCTGAGGCTATGGATGCAAATGGTCTTGTGAATAATGCTCATATAATATATATCGAAGTTTTGCATCTAATGGAAAATACATTATTAAAAGATTACTTAATAGAGGAATATACAAATATAAAAAAACATCAATATATAAGTAAATAAGGGATTTATATGGGAGCGATTACTGGGGTTATTAAGAAAATTGGAAAATTTTTAGTGTCTAAGCCGTTTCTTATTGGGCTTGCAGTATTATTATTAATTTTATTATGTATATTATTTTGGATATATTCACCATTGGTTGCATTTAATGATATACATATATTTGGTAATTCATTTTTAAGAGCATTCATTATATTTATTGTATGGTTAAGTATAGTGCTTATATTTGCATTTAAAAAATTTAAAGATATTCTAAATGTTTTTAAAAATGAAAACAGAATGAAAATAAAAGATATTAAGCATGAAGCAAAAGGCCACACAAAAAAAATAAAAAGAAATTTCCTTCTTTCTTTAAAAGAAGCTCGTCAGGTATGGAAGAATAATCTTAAATTCCGTCATATTCCCTTGGTTATGGTGGTTGGTAATGAGGGTGCAGGTAAAAGTTCTTTCATAAACTACTCTGAAATAGAATTTCCTGTTACTGATATGTTAGGAAGTTTTCAAAAACACCATAAGTCTACTAGAAATTTTAGTTTATATGTTTCAAAAGATGGAGCAATTGTTGATACAGAAGGAAATTTCTTTTCATTGGAAAAATTATTTGCCCCAGAACATACCGACGAAATGCCAGAAGATGATATTGATAAACATAAGGTATTTATAACTAAGAAAATAGTTTGGAAAGCATTTTTAAAAATGCTTAATAAATTTAAATTTTATAAAAAATTAAATGGAATTGTTTTGGTAATTGACTTACCAAGATTGATATTTGGAAGTGAAGAAGAATTAAAATCTTCAATTGCATATATGGTGCAAAGAGTTAGTGAATGTGAAAATTATTTAAACTTGCAGCTTCCAATTTATATAGTATTTAATAAAATAGACTTACTTGAGGGTATGCCATCTTTTTTAAAAGTATATAGTGATAAAATTTCAAAAAAAGCATTAGGGCTCACTTTTGGTAAAAATCAAAATATTTCAGAAGATTATTTGATATCAAAATTTTCAGAGATGATTAATTCATTTAAATTTGCATTAATGAATAAAAATTATCAAACTGCAAGTGTTGAAGATAAAAGAAAAGCATATTTATACCTAGCTCAATTAGAAACATTATGTTATGCGATTAGTGGCATAGTTAGTAAGCTTGTATATGAAAATGGTAATAAAAATAAATCTTTTGTAAGGGGTATATACTTTACCAGTGCATACCAGGAAAATATACCTATAAATGTTTTATTTGATAAAATCTCAAATGAATACAGTTTTGATGCCCCGGTTGTTCAATATCATAAGAAAACTGTAAAAAATAGTTATTTTGTATATTCCTTAATAAAAGATATAATATTTAAGGATAGGGGTTTAGGTGTTCCAATATTTGGTAGTAATTGGAAAAAAGCATCATTGATTATAGCTTGTATTGTTGTTTTTTCTATTACTTACAGTATATCAAGTTACTATGTGGAAACAAGAAAATTAGAGATAGAAAGACTTGAAAATAGTTTAAATGATATCAAGATTATAATTGATGAAATGGATAAAAATTATAATACAGCAGATATTGCAGAAAAATCTATGTATATAGACAGGCTCCGTAATATGCTGGTAGAATATCCACAACTTTTTGGCAATGAATCTATATTTGATGGTTTATCATTAGATATTACTTATAGAGGATTAAAGCCCGCAAAAAAATTCTATATAGATAAAATTGAAGATATTCTATCGCTGACACTGGTTAAGGAAATGGAGGATAATTTATTAACCGAACAACATACAGACAAACTAGTGCGAGCCTTATATATGTATAAGGCATTATTTGAGAGAGAATACCTTGATAAATCACTGCTTAAATTATGGGTGAAAGATAATTATGACTTGTATAAGGATTTTAATATATCAGAAAAAACATTATATACCTATATTGATGATTTGCCATTTGACTCATCATTTCCAAATATAAAGATAAATGATGTGGTACTAAATGAGGCTGTTAAAAAACTGAATAATGCAACAAGGTCAGAACGTCTTTATGCATTATTATCTTTTAGAGCAAATAGTATAGATGGAGAAGGTTTTTATAGTATAAAAGAAGATGCTGGTTCCGGTTTTGATGATGTTTTTGATGTTAGTAGTAATTTTTATCTTATACCAAAAACTTTTACACTCAAAGGTGTAGAAAAGTTATTCTCTAATATTACTACATATATAGAGGACTTAGATAAAATAGACAGGTGGGCACTAAATATAAGTGATGGGGAAATAGAGGAACAGGATAATATTGCTCTTTCAGTTGGTATTATTAACCTGTATTTACAGGAATATCAACAGAAATGGCAGGATGTAGTTGAAAATTTAAAACCAAAGAGATTTAGCGGTAATGATAACGGATTAAGTATTCTTACTATTTTATCTAAACCATCAAACCCTGTAAGAAGTGTAATAGAAATAGTAAGCAGTAATACCGACTTAATTAATAGTTCACTTTTAAAACATGCTTCAAATTTAGGGCTTCCAACCTCTAAAATTAGAAGTAATTTTAGTATATTAAGTGATGCATTTATGCCATACCATATAATAGCAAACCAAGATTCATTTTTTAATCAAGGACTTGATGCTGTTAGTGAAAAAACTGGTGTGCAGGCAAATAATAAACAAGTTAAAATAATGGATCAAATTAGTGCAGATATGCAAAATGTATATAAGAAGATAGTAGATTATATATCAGGTAATGAACCATCAAAGGATAAAATTATTTATGCATTAAAACCTGTAAAAGTTGCAGATGATCCATTTTTTATAATAAATAAAGATTCTGATGAATTACCAGTAGAAATAAGTAACTACTATAAAATAGTAGTGTCTGATGCCTGGAGTTTGATAGAATATCATGCAGGTATAGAGCTTAATAAAGCATGGCAGGCTGAAATGTATGCTCAGTTCATGAATCAGATAGCCTCATATTATCCGATAAATACAAAGGCTAATGAGTATTTGAAGTTTGATTCTTTTAGAAATTTTTTTGGTAAACAGGGTGTGTGGAATAAGTTTTTTACACAGTATCTTGATTTAATATTAGTAAAAAGATGGGATGTTTATGATATCAATCCGACATATTCATCAAAGATAAATTTTTCTAGTGATTTTTTATCTACAGTATATAAGCTTGAAATGATAACTAATGGTATATTAGATTCAAACGATAATCTTGATGTTGAATTTACAATCACTACTGTAGCATTATCAGGTGACTATGGAAGTATTGAACTATCTTATGATAATAATGTAATGGTATTTGATCAAACATTTCCAAGCAGCTTAAAAATTGTGGGTGGAAACTTTAAAGAAGATACAAAACTTAAACTTGTAGTAAAAGATTACAATGGTGTAGTTAAAGAAACTCGTGAATATACTGGTGAATGGGCATGGCTTCAATTTATACAAAGTGGTAGAAATATTGGTAATGGTGTATACCGCTTAACATTTAAAGGTAATGATAAACTATATTTTGATTGGAAAGTTGATAGTGGTAATATATCATTATATAGAGTGTTAAATTCACTACCAAATTTAACTATCCCACAAAATATTTTAAAACGGTAGGTTTTTATGAGTAGTATACATATAAAAATAACAGATGGAATTAAATTAAAAACAGGTTCTAAACAAATGACTTTTAATGAAAGTGGTGGTTATATTGGAAGTGCTACCGACTGCCAGTGGGTTGTTCAAGATGTTTTTAATAAGATTAACGATAAACATGTTCATATAAAATCAAATGGTGATAATTTTTGTTTAATGCCATGTAAAGGTAGTCAAGTTTATATGAATGGCGACCATAGTCCAATAATTACAAATTATTATATTATTTTATCGATTGGTGATACATTTAAAATTGGAGATATAGAGTTCACAATTATACCAGAAAGTGATCTTGATGATTTAGCAGATGGAATTACAGATAATTCTATGGAAGATATTAAAGATTTTGATAAACTGGATAATTATGTAGTTATACCAGATGGGCAATTAAATGGGTACAATGTTGAAGATGATGTAAATATTGATGATTTAATAAATGATGAAAGAGATATACTTGGTATAGAAGAAAATAGTATTGAGCAGGTAGTTGATAACTGTGAACATAATATTTTACAGAATAAACTTATTTCTAAACAAATATTAAGAGATTTCGTTATTAATGAATGTGATATTATACTTAATAGTGAACTTAAAAAACAAACATCCCTATTAGATATATTAAGTAGTGAAAAAAGTAATATATCTACTAAAGATTTGGCATATATAGTTGCAAATTATAATCTTATTAATAATACAAAAGTTATTAATTTACTTGTTATATCAATGTTATTCAAAGAATTAGATAGTCCTTTTTTTAATGAATTAGAAGATGATGGATATGAAAAAATTATATCTACACTTATTAGAAGTGCAACTACAGACCAAAGTAGTATAGAAAGATTGGTTCTACATGCTGTCAAAAAATATATAGGTGAAAAAAATGAAAGTAATTAAGATTATAATATTAGTTGGTTGCATGTTTATATATGCCTGTTCATCTACTGCAGTTATTACAGTTATTAATGATAAAAATTCAAACCCGAATTATCATGGAGATAATGTTCCTGTAACTTTAAAGCTTTATAAATTAAATGGAGTAGAACGTTTTAAGGAAGCATCTGTTTTAGATTTAAATACAAGGGAAGATACAGTTTTAGGAAAAGATAAGATTGATGTTAGTCGTATGCAGATAGCTCCCAATGATACAAAAATAATGGCAACCATTAAAAAGAAAGATATCGGATATATTGGGATCCTTGTAATGTATGCTGATATGAATAATAAAAAAATTAAATCTGCTATTAGAAGTAAAAATATTTCTGGAGATAATCTAACATTTACAATATCTAGTAAAGGTATATATATTACAGGTAAAAAGAAAGGAAATATAAAAAAGGAGCTTATAAATGTCAAATAGTCTAAAAGTAGCTTGGATAAATGGAATGAATATAGACAGAGTCCATTTTGAACAACAGGAAAGGTATATAGAAAGAAATATCAACCAGAAAACTATAGATGTTTTTGAAAATTTGTATGGTATATTTGATATAGAGTTTCAGTCAGAAATGCTTACTCAAGGTAAAATAGGTATAAATAGAGTATCTGGTATTAGTCCTGATGGAACTATATTTAAGGCACCTGATGAAGATTTTCTACCAGAGCCATTGGAGATAAAAGCAGGAATACAGTCAGGAGCTGTGATAGTGCTAAAAATACCAATAAGTGTAGATACTGTTGCAGATCTATCTATTCAAAATTCTTTACCAGATACAAAATATATTGCTACACATAGTATGGTTTCATCTAAAACTTTTGATGATACATCAAGCAGCATGCTCGGAGATATGGAAGATAATAAATTATCTTCTTCATATTCACAAGAAAAGATTAATGTAATTATGGCATCACTTAGATTATCACTGGGAGTGAAGGGCTCTAAATCATCTAATGAGATGGAAATCCCTGTATGTAGAATAAAATCTATAGATTTAAACAAAAATATTACGCTTGACGAAAAGTTTATACCAACAAGTATAAATATAGCAAAATTACCTTTAATTATTACATTTTTAGAGGAAATGATTCATGCAACAGCAGGGCATAGGGATACTTTATCAGAAACATTTGCTGGAATAAATAAGGCTTCTACAACTATTGATTTTGAAACATATATTGCCCTTAATATTTTAAAAAAATGGAATATACTTTTTTCACATATTAAAAATAAAAGTAAACTTCATCCTGAATATTTTTATGAAAAACTTCTTGAGTTTCAGGCTGACCTTTTGAGCCTTGATATAAATAGTAATGCATATGAGTACATTAGGTATGACCATTTAAATATTGCAGATTCAATAGTATCTATAATAAACAGGGTAAAATTACTATTTTCACATATTGTTGCACCGAAATATATTCCTGCAGTTGTATATAGCGATGGAGGTATTTTTGTATGTTCTTTTGATAATGTATCCATATTACAGGAGTCCACTATATATATGGCAGTTAAAGGTGAGTGTTCTTTAGAGCTTATACAAACAACTTTTAAAACGCAAAGTAAAGTAGGAACAAATGCAAAAATTAGAAATCTTATTTCTGCCCAATTAAATGGATTAAATATTGAACAGCTTACCATAGTGCCTTCCATACTTCCTCATTTGAATGACTATGTATACTTTAAGATAGATAAAACAGACAGCATGTGGCAGGATTTTAAAAATGAAAATAGTATAGCAATATATATTACTCAGCGAATACCAAAACCTGATATAAAAATGTGGGCTGTAGGAGTGTAATATGGATACCAATAGTAAAGATGATGTAATAGCTCAAACTTCTAATAATCAAGAGAATGATATTTTATTAAATTCATTATCATTTAATGGGCTGGAAGTTAATCCTGTAATAAGCTCTTCATTACATTTAATTCTACTATCTAAGAAAATATCAGAAAGTAATGACTGTACCGAAAAAGAAATTGAAGAATTTAAAAAAGACTTTATTAATGAAATACTATCAATCTCTGCAAAACTTTCTACTCTTTCTATATATGATGAACAAGATATTACCAGATTTAGATATTGTTTGTGTGTTTTTATTGATGAAATGGTCATGAAAAACCAATCATTTATGAGTAGTACATATTCATTGAATAGTTTATCTATAAGATTTTTTAAAGAACCATCAGGTGGCAATAAGTTTTTTGGGATAATGGATAAATGGCTTGAAAATCCAGCAAAAAATAAAGATATGCTTGAATTTATATATGTGTGTTTGATTTTGGGGTATCAAGGTAAATTTTCTGTAGATGATGATGGTGAAAAAAAATTACATCTATTAATGGAAAACATTGCTTCTGCTGTAGCTCCAACATTAAATATTGATGAAATGAAAGCATTTGAACTTGCTTATACAGATAATAGTAAGGAAAATTTTTTAAGTAAATACGGGTATATATTAAAGAAATTAATTTTTATTATTATACCAGTTTTTATTATAATATTTTTTTATATTTTTAATTATTTTATAGTTTATAAGAATAATATAGAAACATCATCATATTTATCTAATAAAATCAATATTAGTGAAGATAGTGAATAATTATAAATAACAATATTATTATATTTTACTTTTTAATTAAAATTTCATTTTTATAATTTACTTTAGTATAAAAAAGTTTACATGCACATTGACAAAGTAAATGATATTATATTAATATTTATATTATCA
>CALUWN010000029.1 GCA_944324495.1 uncultured Mucispirillum sp.
CTATAAGATTTTATCATCTACTGGCATAGCCAGTAGTTTTTTGTTTCGCTATGCTCAACTCTCTAAAGAGTTAATAAGATTCTTCGCCTACTATAGTAGGCTCTGAATGATAGTTATTACAGTTATTACAATTATTTCTATTTTTACACATATTATCAAGTAGTTATAGCATTTTTTAATAAAAAATGGGTGTGAAGCAGTACAATTTCATTTTCTTACGCTCAATATTACACATTTTTCCTGTAGATACTGAGCCATTAGGCAAAAAATCTTAAATATAATAAATACAAACACTCATAATATTTTAAATAACTTTAGCAAAATAATATTTATAAATATTTATCCTTATTTTATGTACTAGTGTTATTTTACATATAAACGCTCTTCAAATGGTATGCGAAATTATTTTTTTGGAATGTTTTGCCAGCTACTTGAGAGCGAAGCGAGTTGTAGTGGCAATGGAAAAACAATAATGAGTGATTATACCTTTGGAGCTTTATAGGTAAAATAACAAAACACCCGTTTCTGAGATTTTCGGCGTAAAAATATGGAAAGGTAAAAATATGGCAGTAAGATATTAATAGATTATATATACTTTTAATATATCTAAAACTGTTATATTTTTCAAGTTTACAATTTCCTGCTTGAGGCGAACCCAAATTTTTGGACAAATAAATGGGGTTCGTCTCAAAAATGAGCCTTTTATATTATTTAGTAGATTCTACATATTCCACTATTTTTTGAGCTATGGTTTTTATATTTCTTTCAAATTTTTCCACATCTTTTTCAAGTAATGTGATACGGAAACCAAGCAGGTTTGTAAAAAATGAAGTAAGTGGTACAAGGCATATACCTGTTGCACCAAGCAGGTTATAAGCAAAGCGTTTATCATGCTCTGAGTTATTATCTAATAACTTATTAACGTATTCTTTTACTTCTTTATTTTCAATTTCTAAGTACTGCCTGTTATTTAAAACTGCCTCATTAAATACTACACTTAAATAAAATGCACCGTTACTTCTATTTACCACAATGTATGGTACATCTTTTAATATATTATATGCAATATCTGCAAGTTTTTCATAATGGGTTACCCTAGTTTGTAAGTATTTTGCATATTCTGGGTGCTCCATAAGTTTTGGTATTGCCATTTGTGGCATAGTGGTAGAGCATACTTCTGCCTGTTTTTGTTTAAATATTGCTTGTATGTATCTATCAAAATCAGCGTCTTTTCCGTAGTTATACACTTCTATCCAAGCACATCTTGCCCCAGGCCAAGGCACTTCTTTTGATAATGAGTTCATACTAATTGCAGGCACATCACCTATAACTTCAGAAAGGTATGGTGTTTTTTGCCCGTTATATATCATATTATGGTATATTTCATCTGCCACTATAAAAAGGTTGTGTTCACGAGCAATACGCACAACTTCTGCAAGCATTTCTTTTGTATATACATAGCCTGTAGGGTTATCTGGGTTAATTACTAAGATACCTACAATAGAATGAGCACTTTTTATTTTACGTTCAAGTTCCCCTAAGTCTGGTGCCCAGTTATTATATGGGTTCATTTTATATGTATTTGGTGGAAAGGATGCGTGAGCTACTTCTGCCATAAAGTGAGTAGAATAAGTTGGCTCTGGCATGATTATGCGGGCATCAACACGTATAACTGAATAGCTTCTAGCAATAGCATCACCTAAACCATTAAAGAATATAATATCTTCTTTAGTGATTTGAGCACCACCTAGAGCATTTCTTTTAGCTGCTAAATATTCTCTTGTAGAATCCACCCCTTTAGTAGGTGAATATGCAAAAGACATATTATCATCTATTACTTCTTTTAATACATCTTTAATCCATTCTGGTACCTGCTCGCCTTTCATAACAGGGTCGCCAATATTCTCCCAAGAAATCTCCATACCCTTAGACTTCATAAAATTAGCAATCTCAACTATATTCCTAATCTCATAAGTTAAGCCGCTGCCAATTGTTGCAAAATCTGCTCTCATATTTCCACCTGTAAATTCATTAAATTTTAAAATATCTACCTAAAAAACATATAAATATACATTATGACTTAATTATTTGTTCGTATACAATTTATTGAGCCATAATATCTATTATATTGCTTTTATTTTTTAGTTACTGTGTTTATTTTTTTAATAAGCTGTATAAATATAATTGCATAATCGCACATTTTAATACATTTAAATATGCTTACTTCATATTTTAATGCACTATTTTTGTGCCTATAACGCCTATAATAATCATTGTTATAAAAAACAGACGCCAGAAGTTTGTACTATCACCAAAGAAAAATATGCCTATTAATAATGTGCCAACTGCCCCAATACCTGTCCATATAACATAAGCTGTGCCTATGGGAATAGTTTTTTGTGCCAGATATAAAAACACGCAACCTAATGCCATAGATATAACTGATACCCCAAAAAAGAGTATGTTATATTTTGTATAGGTAGATGCAAGCTTAAAGCCTAAAGGCCAGCCTATTTCAAATAAACTAGCTAAAATTAAATAAAACCAGCTCATATTATTCTACTCCTCATCATCTGCATATTTGCTTTTTCGTTTTCTTATGCTTAACCTTACAGGTACACCGTTAAACCCAAATGCTTCCCTTAACATATTTACTAAAAACCTTTCATATGAAAAATGAACGCCCTGTGGGTTATTTACAAATGCTACAAAATATGGCGGTCGGGTTGCAACTTGAGTCATATAATAAAATTTTAATCTTTTAGTTCCCACAACTGGTGGCTGGTGCCTTTCTAATGCCTGCTGTAATACCTCATTTACTGCACTGGTTGGTATACGCTTATTATATTCAAGGTATAGTTTTTTTACATAATCAAATATCTTTTCACAGTTTTTACCAGTTTTAGCAGATATAAAAAGTACAGGTGGGTTAGATAAAAACTGCAGTTTCTCAGCTATCTGCCTTTTAAAATTTTTCACTGCCTTTTCATTTTTTTCTGCTATATCCCATTTGTTTACGGCTAAAATAACAGGTTTGCCCTCTTCCCAAGCATCACTTATTACTTTAACATCTCTTTCATTTAAGCCATCTGCCCCATCAATTACTGCAACAGCAATAGATGCGTTACTTATGGCATCTTTTGACCTGTAATACCCGTATTTTTCAATGGTATCTTTAAACATTACAGATTTTTTCCTAATACCTGCTGTATCTGTTATAATATATTTATCGTTTTTATAGGTAAAATAAACATCAACACTATCCCTTGTAGTGCCTGCAAGTGGTGTTACTATTACCCTGTCTTCTCCAAGCCATGCATTTAATAAACTTGATTTTCCTACGTTTGGTCTGCCGATAACTGCTATTTTTACAGCTTCATATTCATCTTCTGTATCTTCTTCGCATTCTTGCTCATCAGGAATATAATCAGCTATATAATCAAGCACATCATCTACATTTTTACCATGTAGTGCAGATATTGGAAAAAGTTCTACATCACCAAGTTTATAAAACTCATTTACAGCCTGTTCTCTTGCGTTGCTGTCTGCCTTATTTACTGCTATTACAAAAGGTTTGCCTACTTTCCTAAGCATATCGCATACTATTTCATCAAGTGCATGAAGCCCCTCTGCTGCATCAACTACTAATATTAAAAAATCAGCTGTTTCTAATGCTTTAAAAAACTGCTCCTGCATTTCTTTTTTTAGTATATCTGCCTGTAAGTCAAACCCTGCCGTATCTACAAGCTTAAATTTTTTACCAAGCCATGAAGTTTCCACCTCTATTCTGTCCCTTGTAACGCCCGGCATATCATCAGTAATTGCAATTCTTCTGCCTGCAATCCTGTTAAAAAGGGTGGATTTACCTACGTTTGGTCTGCCTATAATACCTAAATTAAACATTAAGCCATACCTGCTTTTTCCATAGTGGCTTTTATTCTTCTTGTAAGCTCTGCAACTGGTAATATTGTTGCAACGCTGTCCATTTCTGGCCCTTTAGTGCTTCTTGTAATACCACACCTTACAGCCATATATAATGGTTTGCCTTTAGTGAGAGTTTCTTTTTGTATTTCTTTCATTATTGCTCTGTAAGTTTCTATATCAAGGTATTCTTTATCTTTAATTTTTTCTAAAAATAAATCAAGCACACCTTTTGATGTAGGAAGATTTAACATTTCCATTGCTTCTTCTGTTATATCTTCACTAAGCTCAAAATATACTTTTAAATACTCTGGAGCATCACTTAATAAAGTAAAATTATCACGTACTGATAAAAGCATAGCTTCTAATTTTTCTTTATTTTCATTAATATATTTTTCATCTGCTAAACCGCTTTCAATAATGTATGGCTTACATAATTCTAAAAGCTCAGATATTTCTTTTGAACGGATGTAAATACCATTCATCCATTTTAATTTATCAAAATCAAAAACAGCAGCACTTTTTGAAACTCTTTTCATGGAAAATTTTTCTTTTAATTCATCCATTGTAAAAAGCTCTCTTTCATCATCAGAGCTCCATGATAAAAGGGACATATAGTTAATCATAGCCTCTTTTAAATAGCCTGCTTTTCTAAATTCTTCCACACTGGTATTGCCATGTCTTTTTGAAAGTTTTGCATGGTCTGGACCTAAAATCATTGGAATATGAGCAAAAACTGGTGCTTTTTCACCAATTGCTTCATATATTAAAGCCTGTTTTGGTGTGTTTGATAAGTGGTCATCACCCCTGATAACATGAGTGATTTTCATTAAAGCATCATCTATTACTACCACATAGTTATATATTGGAGCACCATCTGGGCGGATAATAATAAAATCACCAAAAGCGTTAGTTGGGAACTCTATATCCCCATGAATCATATCCTGTACTAAGATAGTCGGTTTAAATGCACGAAATCTTATACTTGCTTTTTCGCCTCTTGCCTGCCTTTCTGCTATCTCTTCTTTAGTAAGATGAGCACATTTGCCACCATAAATATATGCTCTGCCTTCTTTGCTTGCTTTTTCTCTTTCTGCATCAAGCTCTTCTTTTGTACAGAAACATTTATATGCATAGCCTTCTTCTATTAATTTTTCAGCGTATTTATTGTATATATCAAAACGTTCAGTTTGACGGTACGGACCATATTCACCGCCTTTTTTAGGGCCTTCGTCATAGTCTAAACCTAACCATTCCAAATCTTCATAGATTAATTCTTCACTTTCAAGGGTGGACCTTTCTAAATCTGTATCTTCAATTCTTAAAATAAATTTGCCTCCCTGACTTCTTGCAAAAAGATAGTTAAATAATGCAGTTCTTACATTACCTACATGTATATGACCTGTTGGACTTGGTGCAAAACGTACGCGAATAGACATTTTTTTCTCCTATATATAGTTATAAACTACTATTTTATATACTCTTTTGTAATAATTACAAGGAAAATATATGTTTTTTACAAATTTTTTTATATTTTTTATGTGCTTAAATTTTAAGCAGCAGTATAAATAATATTTATACCATATGATTTCATATATTTTTATTCAAGTTTTCCACTGTTTATCCCATTTTTTTATTGCCTTTTATTTATATACTTATTTATTACTGTATTTACAATGCTTTCTTGTAACACATTGATAAATCATATATAATTTTACATACCACTAAAAAACCTTATTTTTCAATGCTTTATGTAGAATATTTTTTCCACAAGTTTTCCACATTACATATTTAACCATATAATATTCTTATATTTTATGCTTATTTATGATTATTTAGTTAAATAATCAGCATATAATATATTATTAGCTTAAAAAAACAGCATAATTTTTAAGGGTATTATTTATTAAAAATATACATAAAAAAACTGGCATAAAAGTATGCCAGTTTGAAAAATTTATTCAGATTTATTAAATCTAACTTACCATGCGTTATACATGCCTTTTGTTTTTGTATCACCTTTAAGGTTCAATATTTGTGGTTGTGAGCTCCATTTAGTAATTTGGAAGCCGTAAAGTGGTAATTCTCTACTATTGCCCGTATTTGTTATAAATAATGGATTTGCAGCATTATAAGAATATATTTCATCTATTAATTGTGATAAATTAAACCCATTGCGGTTATATATTTCTGAGCCCTGCATACCATTAAATTCTTCTATATTATACCTTTTATCAGTAGTTATTCCCCTGCCTGTTACAAGTATCATTGTAATAAAGTCTGTATACAACTCATCAAAATCCATACCTGTAGCTTCCTCTATCATTTGAGTACCGTCTCTATTTGATGCATATATTTTTTTAACAACATCATCACCAAACCTAATTTGCAAATACCTTAAAAACAGATAACTTAATCCGTAACTTAAATCTGCTTCAGTATGGATTAGTGATATTCCCTGCTCTTTGTTAAAATAGCTAGCAATATAATTATAATGTGGTGCACCATAATTACCATAGTATTCTGAAAGCATTGAAAGCCCTTCATTTATCCACCTTGCTATATTTGGTGATAAACCTGCCCTGCTTCTGCTGTCAAAAAGCACCATATGTTGAAATTCATGAATAAAAGTTGCTTTTACATCTGTTGAATATTTAGTCCAGTTCTCATCTGCAAAAAACTTATGGTTTATATATAATACATCTGATTCATTTGATTTTACTTTTTCTTCAGCAGGTATAACTGAGTTTAAAAATTTATCAGCAGTATAGAAAAAGCCAAAAATACCTTCAGAAAAATCATAAATCATAAATGATACTTTACCGTTACCGTCTGTATCTGTTTCTTCTCCATAATATTGATGGATTATTTCATAATCTTTATCAAAAGCTTCTGTAATTGATTGTATTTTATCTTCTGTTGGTTTAGTTAGCCCATCTTCCAAAAAGAAATAAGCATGGTTTGATACTGCTATACATGTTGCATTAATAGTTTTAAATGTTCCATTATCTATATCCTGCACATAAACATTATCCCATTTTGTACCAACACCTACAACCTGTGGTGCTGTTTTATACATTACATTATCATTTTTTTCAATTGGTTTAAGCCCTGCATTTTCTGCATATAATTGAAATTTTATATTTTTTTCATTTATTATTTCTTTCGCACTTATTGGTTTTGCTGCTGCTTTTTTGCTATAAATATTTTCTTTTGCAACCACATTGTTATCAGATGATACTGTATATACTGCTTTATCTGTATGCAGACCATTTTTATCACCTGCTCTGTATATTAATGTATGAAGCTGTTTTGTATTATCATAATCAAGAGTGTTACTTCCAACTATAAATGATTTTACAGCAGGAATATCTGTTTCACCACTGTTGCCACCGTCACCGCTGTTGCCACCATCGCCACTGTTGCCTGTACCACCATTTGTACCACTGTTAGATAAATTATTATTCGCTGAAATATCCAAACAGCCTGATAACACAGCAACTGCCAGTACCAATAATAATACTATTTTCTTCATATATATTCCTTATTAATTGATTTTATATGATTTGTCTAATTAATCTAATATGCAGCATAATATAATATTTTTCAATATTATATTATGCCATATTTATATTTATTTACTGATTTCTTCTAAAATTCTTGAGATTTCTGGAAGTAATTGTTTTTTACGAGATAATACACCCGGTAAATAAAATAATTTATCTTCTAGTTTTTTATAACCAAAAATTGATTCTCCCGGCTCAAAACCTGTTGTTATTAACTGGCTTTCTTCTTTTATAATGTCTGTTACAAGCAACATCATCCAGTCAAGCCTGTTGTTTTCTTTTACATTGTATAATTCTTCCCTTAACTTATCTTTTACTTCACCAAGTTGTGCAAGTGTAACAGTTTCTGCTTGAGATATACCAAAACGCACGCCGTATTCTTCAAAGATTTTAAAATCTGTGCTAATAATATCTTTTGGTGAACGGGAAGTAAGCCCATCAGTTGCTGAAAAGATTTCCACACCGTATTCTTTAGCATCTAAACCGCATTGGGAAGCTAAATCTTCAATTGCTGCAATATCATCTTGTGTGCATGTTGGTGATTTCATAATAACTGTATCACTAAGCATACCACCAAGTAAAAGCATAGCTATTTTATTTGGTATTTCAACTCTGTTTGCTTTATAAAGCTGATAAACAAGTGTGCAGGTACTGCCAACAGGTTTTGCAAAAAATGTAACTGGACTGCTTGTTTTGATTGTACCTAACCTGTGGTGGTCTACTATTTCCATAAGTTCTGCTGATTCTACACCGTCTATTGCCTGAGTTGCTTCATTATGGTCCATCATAATAAGTTTTGCACGTTTTCTTTTTAAGATATCTGTGCCAGTAATTACACCAACTAATTTACCGTCACTTACAACAGGCAGGCTTTTTGTGCCAGATTTACTAATAGCATCTGCCACAGAATCTATATAATCATGTGGTGCACAAGGCTCTATTTTATTTAGAAGTTTGCCTATTGGTGTAGCCATTTCCACACATCTAATAGTTTGTGATGAATCAAATGGGGAATAAAATACCCAGCCTTTATAATCACCAAAATCTAAATTTTTACATGCTTCCTCACTTAAACCAACTATAATTATAGCAGGGTATTTTTTCTTAAAAGCATCCTGCAAAATATTCTGCCTGTTACCTGTTATTAATAATGTATGCTCTTCATCTGCTACATTTTTTACATGCTCATTAAAGTCATCATAAGCCATAGTGGCAACAACAACTGATGCTTTAAATTCTTCATGCTCGCCTACATTTAAAATAGTACCTTTTAATGAACGGCGAAGAGTATCTGCACGTAAATCAAAAATAGGCTTTTGCTGCCTGTCATCCCTTAAAAAAAGCTCTGTAACATCATTAACACCAAGCATACCAACGTACTCTTGAGATTGATTAATTACAGGCATAAAACGCAGATTTTTCTCGCGTAGTATTCTCATAAATTTTGAAAGTGGGTCTGTAGCCTCAGCTGTAATAAGGTTTGTAGTCATGCTGTCAATTACTTTTGGATATATATCTTTCATATATTCAGGAAGAGTAGCTTCTGCTTTTTGGAAAATAAATTTAGTTTGGTCGTTTACTGTACCACATCTTATAGGCACATATTCATATTCTGTACTAATTTGGTTTTTTAAATAAGCATAGCTTGCTGCAGATGCTACAGAATCAGTATCTGGGTTTTTATGACCGCAAATAAAAACTTTTTCCATAACTATTTCCCTCCCATTTCAGCAGTTTTAATAACCATATCCCTGCTCATTTGTCCAATATAACTGCCTCTTATATTACCTTCTTTATCAAGCAAGAATGATGTAGGTATTGGGCCAACATTAAAATAACGGCTTAATTCTTCGCTGGCTTGATATACAGGGTATGTAATTTTGTAATCATTTACAAATTTTACAGCATCTGCTTTATCTCTGTCAACTGCTAAACCTATTATGACAAAATTTTTATCTTTAAACTGTTCATATATTTCTACAAAATCAGGAGTTTCTGCCTTACAAGGCGGGCACCATGTACCAAAAAAGTTTACTAATACAACTTTTCCTTTATGTGATTCTACTACTTTTGAAAACCCATTAAAATCAAGAGTTTCTATAGGTGCAGAATTTATTGTGGCAACCTGCTCACTGCGTTTTTCACACCCTAATAAAGAAAGCAGTAGTAATGATGATATTACTGCATATAATATTTTTTTCATATAGACCCCTTTCATATGCTTCAACCTATATCTTTAAGCATATCACAATCACTAATGATGTATGGCAGTATATTTTTCACAAAAAAGTTTGCTGAAAACAAATCAATGCTTTTAATTTTTTGCAATATATAGCCATATTTTTCTAAAAATGGCTCTTTATTACAAAGTTTCACTTCTTGGATACATTCTATTAACGCATCAATATTATCAGCGGCTGTGAGTATTTTGCCTTCTATGGTTTCATCTTTACCGTCAAAAATAATCTCCCTGTATATACTTCTGTATGGTTCTTCAATACATACTAAAAGGTTATCTTCCACTAAAGTTTCTTCCACAAGGCTTAATGCTTTTTTTACTTCTGCATTGGAATTTTTAGTGGTGCTTATTACATCACCCATAACTGCTTCTGGTATATCATGGTTTAAAGCTTTTCTATAAAGCTTTTTCCAGTCAAGAGTAGCACCATTTTCTTCTTCTAAAACTCCTAAAAGCTGTGCAATCTGTGCCACAGAAAAAGAATGCTCTGCCACAGATGACCTTTGGTGCAAAAACTCGTTTGCCCACCTGCCAATATTATTCAGCTTTCTAGCAGTTGTAATAATTTTACCTAAATTTTCCATACATCACCTTTCATATATTAATTTTAATATTTATTTTTGTCTACTATTAACTTATGTTTTTTATATTTATTATTACCTTTCTAAACATTTTATACAATATTAATAAATTTGTTAAGCGACATTGAATGTCGTTATCTTAATTTTATATCTTTATTTTTTTACTCTTGACATTACCAACTAAATAATCAATAATTTTATATATTTCTTTTGCAGGGAATAGATATGAGTGAATTTACTTATGATGTGAAAAAAGTTGTAGAATTTCTTGGTGGCGGAATTGATGAGTCTATTGTCTTTAATTTAATAGGCATATTTGTTAAATCAGTGGAAGATGAGTTTCCAGCTCTTGAAGCTGCCGTTAATAGTAACAACAGGCCACAGATACATAAAGTTGGCCATAAATTAAAAGGCTCATCTGCTAATCTTGGTTTTGAAGCTTTTAGAAAATTATGTGAAGATTTAGAACAACACGCAAGGCATGACCAAGATTTTGACTATACTGGCACATTTGCAAAACTTATTAAAGAAAAAGAGTTAATAGAAAACTGGTATAATTCTGAAAAATCAAATTACGGGCTTTAATTAATAAAATTACTGCTGTTTATGCTCTGCTTTATAATTGATGGTATTTCTTTTTTATTTCCTGCTATCACATCTTTATTGAATATCTCAATATAATGCTGCAACTTACCTCTTTTAACCAAAAGCTCTGATATTTCGTTACGGTAAATTTCAGCCATATCATCAAGCATAAGTACAAGCCTTTTGCGTTCTGTGTTTTCTTCATCACTTTCTTCTAAATATTTATCCACCGCATTATTAAGGGTGGAAAGAAAATGACGTATGCTCATTATACGCATATCAGTAGCTTGAGCTTCACTTGCTAAAAAATCTTTAAGTATTTTATCAATTAATTTTGCTTTATCATCCATACACTCTTTAATCGGCACATAAATAAAATACTTTATATAAATTATAAAATTTCATTTTTTTATTTAATAATTTTATTGATAAGGTCATATTAATATCATAATATTATACCTACAAATTTGAAGGAAGTGCATTATGGCAAAAAAGTTCCCTATATTTAATAAATATTTTATCATATTTTTCAAGCGGTCAAAGTTATGCACTTTTTAATGCACCACGAAATAAATTAGGACTTGCCACATCAACTTACTATATATTTTTAGATATAGGCGGTGGAATTGGACCTTATATATTTGGCTTTGCTGGCGAAAAATTAGGCTATTCTTATATGTATCAAATAAGTGCTTTACTTGTATTTACTGTACTTATCCTATATTTTATTATGATATTTAGAAAGAAAAAAGCATATCAATAATAACAGTTAAAAGTTGCTATTTATAATATTTTTTCTATATTACAGATTATTTTATCAAAGTATAAACAATAATCAATTATGATTTATACTCACTTGCTAATTATAAAGAAATATATTATAGTATATATTATTATTTGGAGGTTTATAATTAATAAAACAATGATAATAGAAGATTTAGATAGTATTACTTATGCGATGAGTGATGAAGAATTATTTAAACTTTATGATAATCTATTAAAGTCAAATATAAAAAAACATGGTTATGCTAATATATCAGAAATAACTAATGAAGAATTTGAAAGAATAAATGAATTTGATAAAGTATTACCACTAAGTAAAAAAGTGATTAACTCTTTAGTTCATATTGGCTATTCTCGTGAACATTTAGAACAGGAAAACAGGGAGTTATATGCAAAACAAGAATGGAAAAAGTATTTATAATGATAAGACCTTAGCAAAAACTCTATATAATGCGAAACAGTATTTTCAGATTGGTGATATAGAATCTTTCAATAAACTTGTAGATTATAGCTGTAATATTATAAAAAATGCTAAAGATATTAATAGTGTATGACTATTTGAAGCAATATGTTTAGACGTATTTGATACAAATCTAATCAATAATAATATTGACAAAATCAGCAATAAACTAATTGCTTGTAATATTGCTATAAATGAAAACAATTTGTTTGAAAACAATAAAGAAACATATCTAAATAATTTTTTATCAAGTAGAATAAAAGATATAAAACAAGATTCTGCATTTGAAAAGTCTGCTAAAGAATTAATCAGATATTTAGGAACTGAAAAACGAAGTATTTTAATCAATGAAAAAGTAAACGATTTAATAGAATTACGTCGGGAAAAATTAAGAGATATATGCAAAGAATTTACTCAAAAGCGTCAAAATTTCTTGTCACAACATATTAAACAGGAGCATACAATTAATAAAACGCTTGAAAAGAAAAAAATCTTTAGAACGTTAATTTTTTTCACAGGCTCTCTAATTTTATATAACATAGACTATAAATGCAAAAGCCCGCTTAAGTAAGCGGGCTTTATATATATTATGCAGCAGCTTTTTTGCTTTTAAATGTTTTTATATAATAAACAAGTGAACTTGCTATCCCAATAGATGAATAAGTACCTATAACAATACCTGCTATCATAACTATGGCAAAACCTTTAATAACTTCGCCACCAAATATAGCAAGGCTTATTACAGCAAGAAGTGTGGAAGTAGATGTTAATATTGTCCTTGATAATGTTTCGTTAATACTAATATTCATACTTTCCATTAATGATTTATGCTGGTCCATTCTTGCTCTCTCCCTAATTCTATCAAAAATAACGATTTTATCGTTTAATGAATAACCTACCACTGTAAGTAATGCAGCTAAAACTGTTAAATCAAATGTAACATTTAAAGCTATGATTACAGCTAAAGTTAATATAATATCGTGAATTAAGGCAATAATAGAGCTTGTAGCAGACATTAATTCAAACCTGATAGCCACATATATTAATATACCAATAACAGCATATAATACAGCCATTAAAGCCTGCCTTTTTAAGTCTTTACCAACTTGAGGGCCAACCTGCTCAATACTATCTATTGTTACTTTGCCACCATCTTTAAAAGATGTTATAAGCACAGAGCTTATATCATCAGATAATTTTTTTAAATCTTCCCCTTCTGCTCCTTGGTCTACTTTAATTCTAAAAGAGTTAGCATCCCCTATAGATTGAATTGTAAAAGATTTATTTATCTTTTCGCTTAATGTTGAACGCATATTATCAATATTTACAGGCTTTTCAAATGTTACTTGAATACTTGTGCCACCTGAAAAATCTACACCGTAGTTAAAGCCTTTTATAAATATTAATGCAAGCCCTATTAAGCATAATGCAATAGATACTGTAAAATATTTTTTAGATTGACCAATAAAATCTATCTTTGTTCCAGTTTTAATTAATTCAAACATATCCTGCACCTGCCTATATACTCAAGCTTTTTACGTTGCGATTTAAAAGTATAGTCATAAAAATAGTTCTTGTTACAAAAATAGCAGTAAACATAGAAGCTATTAAACCTACGCTTAATGTTATGGCAAACCCTTTAATAGGACCTGTTCCAAACTGGAATAATACCACTGAGGCAATTAAGGATGTGATATTTGAGTCCACAATGGCAGAAAGTGCTTTTGAATAGCCTATTTCTATTGCGTTATAAGGCGTTCGGTTTGTTCTTAATTCTTCCCTTACACGTTCAAAAATAAGTACGTTTGCATCTACTGCCATACCTAAAGTAAGCATAATACCTGCAATACCCGGAAGCGTAAGCGTTGCATTAAATTGTGCTAAAACTGCTAAAATTAAAAGCAGGTTTACAACTAATGCAAGATTTGCAATCATACCACTGCCACGGTAGTATATACCAATAAAAAGCACTATTAATATAAAGCCTATAATAGATGCTGTTACACCGCTTCTAATAGAATCATCACCTAATGATGCACCAACTGTTCTGTTTTCTGCAACAGTTACAGGGGCAGGAAGCGAACCAGCTTTTAATACGATTGCTAAGTTAGTAGCTTCTTTAAATGTAAAACCACCCTCAATACTTGCATTACCGCCAGAAATTACAGAACGTATTACAGGGGCAGAATAAACTGTACCGTCAAGGACGATTGCTAATTGTTTTTGAAGGTTATTTCTTGTTATATCTTCAAATATTTTAGCCCCTGTTGGGTCAAATTTAAGTGATACATAAGGCATATTATCGCTTGGGTTTACTAAAACTTCAGCATCTAAAAGATAACTGCCTGTAAGAACTGGGTCTTTTTTAACTATCACTTCTGTAGTTGCTATTTCTTTGCCTGTTGCTGGGTCTGTGATTTTATAAGGCAGCGATATACAGTCATAAGGAACTGTTTTTATTTTTTGAGCAACTTCTTCACCTGTTACACTTTGGTCTACAATGTGAAATGTAAGTACTGCTGTTTTACCGATTAAATCAAGAGCCTGTTTTGGGTCTTCAAGACCGGGAAGCTGAACGACGATTTTTTTCTCGCCCTGCCTTTGAATTAAAGGCTCTGCCACACCAAACTGGTCTACCCTGTTGCGAAGTACTTCAATAGACTGGTCTACTGCATCACTTCTCCACCTTGTATCATACATATTACTAATAGAAAAAACTATTGTTTTAGCATCTGTATCTATACCAGTTTCAGCAAGATATGGGTATTTTTCTTTAATCATTTTTATAACCATATCTCTTGATGTATTTTCACCAAGCCCAATAGCAAGGTTTAACATATTTTGTTTTCTAACAAAAGTGTAAGCTAATTTTTCACTGTCTAAATCCTTGCGGATTTGCATAACAGCATTATCTATTTTACCTTCTATTGCCTTATCAGTATCCACATCTAAAATAATGTGCATACCACCCTGTAAGTCTAAACCTAGATTAATACTTTTAGATATTGGCGTAACAGCATATACTGCCCAACCAAGTATTAATACTATTAATATCCACCTAGAAGTAAGCCCCATGTCTTATTTATTCTCCTTAGTTGTAGTTGATGTTTCAGTTGTTGGATTTAAAGTGTTTGGGTCAATTTTATCAGCAATATAGCCTTTAATCATACGTACTTTTGTACCGCCTAAATCTACAACCATAACATTACCGTCTACAGAATGAATAGTACCTATTATACCAGCATTAGTAAGAACAGTATCTCCTGCTTTTAATGCATCAATCATAGCAGCGTGTTGTTTCTGCCTTTTTTGCTGTGGGCGAATTAATAAAAAGTAAAAAATTAATACCATTAAAATAATAGGCATAAAGCTCATTAAGCCACCCATTGCCCCTTGTGGAGCTGCTGCTCCTGCTTGTTGTGCGTAAGCTGCTGTTTCAAAAAACATTGTAATACCTCCGAAGTATTATTAAATTTTATTATTTCCTTCTTTTAATCTATAAAGCATTTCCTGTTGAAATGATTTAAACCTACCCTCTTTTATAGCATTTCTACTGTTTTTTACAATAGAAAGATAAAAAGAAATATTGTGTATACTGTTTAACCTTAATGCAAGTATCTCACCTGCTTTATATAAATGCCTTAAATATCCACGTGAAAAATTGCGGCAGGTATAACAGTCGCAGTTTTCATCAACTTTATCATCACTATAGGCTAAATCTGCCCTTTTTATAGAAAACTTACCGTTGCTTGTAAAAAGCGTGCCGTTTCTTGCATTCCTTGTAGGCATAACACAGTCAAACATATCTACACCTAAGCCAATGCATGTTAAAATATCTTCAGGAGTGCCAACCCCCATTAAGTAGCGTGGTTTATCTTCTGGTAAAAACTCAGTAGTGTATCCACATACTTCATACATTTGAGATATTTCTTCCCCCACACTTAAACCACCAATAGAGTAGCCATCAAAACCAATGGATGTAAGCTGTTTTGCAGAACGTTCACGCATATCTTCATACACACCACCCTGCACTATACCAAAAAGAAACTGGTCATCTCTTTTTTTAGCTTTTTTTCCACGCTCTGCCCAGCGTGCTGTCCTATCCACAGAATTTAGCACATACTCTTTAGTTGCAGGATAAGGTATGCATTCATCAAAACTCATTATTATATCGCTGCCAATAGCTTCCTGTATCTCAATAGATTTTTCAGGGTTTAGAAAAAGTGATGAACCATCTAAATGAGATTTAAAACTAACGCCGTCTTCTGTAATCTTATTAAGCTCAGCAAGGGAAAAAACTTGAAAACCACCACTGTCAGTTAATGTGGGCTTATGCCATGAATTAAAATTTGCAAGGCCGCCAAAATGTTTTAAAACATCACAGCCCGGGCGTAAATACAAGTGGTATGTATTACCTAAAATAATCTGAGCCCCTGCATTGTTTAAATCCTCAGGAGATAACGCTTTAACAGAGCCCACTGTACCCACAGGCATAAAAATTGGTGTTTCTATCTCACCATGGTATGTTTTTATCCTGCCCGCACGAGCTTTCGTATCTGTATCTTTATATTCTAAATTAAAAAACTGCATTTTTGAATAATATACTCCATATATGTATATGAATTAATAGTTATAAATAATTTTTGCAAAAATAGAAAGAGAAAATAATATATTTTTGAAAATTTTTAGAAATTTTTATAGAATTAACCACCTAAAAGTTATAATATCACTTGATTAATCACTAATATATAACATTTGGGTTTTGGTCTTGGTTTTGGTCTTGGTTTTGTTTTTTAATCTGTCTACGTTTATATATTACATATATCTTCAGTATTATGTTATAAATTTTATTTCCCACAAACATTAAAACTATAGGAGTAATAACAAACATAATAAGCCACCAAGGAAAACTTACACCAAAAGCTGTAACTGGTTCTTGGTTCACTTTTATCCAAACATATATATAGCAGCCTATACAGAATAAAAAGTCAAATATCATTAATGTATACATAAAAACAAGTACACTTTTATTTAGTTTTTTCCTATCCATTTTCCACCCTTTTTGTTACAAATTACTAACACTATATATATTAATACAAATTTCTTGTCAATAAAATAACCTACTGGCCTATATTTTTCCTGTTGATATCTACCACCCAGCCTTCTGCTGTGTTTGATGAAAATTCTTCACTATATTTTTCTATAAATTCATCATAGCCATGTTGAAGTTTATATTTTGCTTCCTCTTTATATATAGGCAGTACTAAATATAAAGATATCTGCTTATTATCTTTTGTTTTCATAATTGCTATATCATCACCTAAAGATACAAGCATAGCAGCACTTAATTTCGTATTATTAGCAAAAGATGAATACTCCACAGTATAGCCCGGTGCAACCCATGTAAAAAATTCATAATGGTATCTTGCAACCATTCTTAAAAGCTGCATAGGCCAGTATGTTTCATGTTTTGGGTATGAGCTTGTCATATTATCTATATCCCAGTCAGCAGGAAGAAGCATAAAAAGTTCTGCTCGCTTAAATTCTGGGTATTCTTTTTCCACAGCTTCTGGCAGTATCATATCTTCACTACTCATACCTTGAGTATAAAGTACATAATAAGGCTCATCATCTGTTGGGTACATTACATTTATATCTATCTGGTATTTAGCACCACTTGGGTCAATATGAAGCCCTGTTTGCCTGCCAGGGAAAATATAATTCATATGGTCATCAATATCTTTAGAATATGCAAAATTTACTGGTTTTAATCGTTTTATATTTGATGATTTATTTTCCTGCTCTTTTGGGCTTGATTTACTTTCATCATATTGCAGGGGTTTTTTATACTTACCAAATACCATAATTCCTCGTGTTACATAAATTATGGGGTATACATTACATACCCCAAAAATATTTTATAAAAATGCTGTTGCTATTAAACCTGTAGCAGTCATTATTACTGCATATGGGAAAGCAAGTTTCATCATTTCAAAATATGAAAGTCTGATAAGTGGAGCAAGTGATGATGTTAATAAAAATAAAAATGCAGCCTGCCCGTTAGGAGTTGCAACTGACGGGATATTTGTACCCATGTTAATAGATACTGCAATATTATAATACTGCTGACGTGTTGCCTCATCTAAAGCTGCCACAGCTTGAGCCACCTGCTCTGCTGTTTTTGCACCACTGCCTAAAAAGTGAGTTTTTACTTCGCTCATATAAACTGTTGCCACAAACACATTATCACTAATAGCTGATAATATACCGTTTGCTGCAAAAAACGCTACAAGCTGTTTACTGCCTTCCATATTTAATACAAAATTAATAATAGGTTTAAAAAGTGCTAAATCTTGGATAACACCAACTATAGCAAAAAATACTACAAGTAATGCTGTAAATGGTAATGCTTCTGTAAAAGCATGGCCAAAATGGTGTTCATCTGTAATGCCGTTAAATGCTGTTAATAAAATAATAACCATTAAACCAATAAACCCAACTTCTGCTATGTGAAGTGCTAAAGCTATAATTAATATAACACCAACTATCCCTTGGATAATATATTTCATTTTAGCGTTTTTAGTTAATTTTGCACTGTTTTCTTTTACATCATCTTCTAATACTTTTCTTACATTTTCAGGCAGTTTATAACCATAGCCTAAAAGATGAGTAACTTCAACCAAAATAACAGTAATAAGCCCTGCAATAAATACAGGCACAGAAACTGCTGCACAGTTTTTGAAAAATTCCACAAAATCCCAGCCTGCTGCTGCTGCAATAATTAAGTTTTGTGGCTCGCCTACTTGAGTCATTGCACCACCTAAAGCAGTACCTACTGCACCGTGCATCATAAGGTTTCTTAAAAAACCCCTAAATTCATCTAGTTCTTTTTTATGGGCTTCATCTATTTTACTGTCATCAGATAAGGCAGCAGCACTATTATTTGATGAATACCTGTGGTATATTCCATAAAAACCATAAGCAACTGCAATAATTACAGCTGTAACTGTTAAAGCATCTAAAAAGGCAGATAAAAACGCACCTAAAAACGAAAATATTAATGATAATGCAAGTTTAGATTTTACTTTTACTAATAACCTTGAGAATATAAAAAGCAGAAAATCTTTCATAAAATAGATGCCTGCAACCATAAAGATTAAAAGTAATAAAACTGTTAAGTTTGCTTCCACTTCATGAAGCAGTGTTTTTGGCGAAGTCATACCTAAAAGCAGTGCTTCAATAGCAAGTAAACCACCTGATGGCAGCGGATAGCATTTTAATGCTAAAGCAAGTGTATAAATAAATTCAGCAATTAATACCCAGCCTGCAATAGTCTTACTTACAAATAAAAAAAGTATTGGGTTAATTATTAAAAAAGCAAGTATGGAAAGCTTGTACCATACAGGCGTATTACCCAAAAAGTTCTTTACAAATGATGCACCGTAGCCCATTTCTTTCATAATTTCCTCCTAGAAATTTATATATTAAATAATTTGCTTTTCCTTTGTTTTAATACTGATGCCTGCACATCAAACATATTATCTGCCGCATCAGCATATTTTTCTAAGATATTATAATCATTATTATTTTCAGAAACATGACCTAAAAAACAACGTTTCAGCTTTCTTTTACTAAGCTCCCCCAAAAGATAAAAAGCATCCTTATTTGATAAATGACCCTCTTTAGAAAGTATTCTGCGTTTTAAATATTCTGGGTATTTCTTGTTTTTTTTAAGCAGTTCTTCTTCATAATTAGATTCTACCATAAGTACATTACTATCCTCTATGGCTTTATAGATTTCATCAGTAATAACACCAAAATCTGTAGCTATTGATAAAATATTACTGCCAAAATCAAACTTAAATCCAAAAGGCTGCACTGCATCATGGATAGTGTTGAAAGGCATAACGGCAAAATCTGTAAAGTCATAAGCAATATTAGCATCTATTGTAAAAATATTCTCAGGGGAAACTCCCTTTTTAAGCAGTGCATTAGATGTTCCCTTAGATGTATATATCTTAGGGTTATAGCAGGATATAAGCGGTAAAATACCAGAAATATGGTCGGTATGTTCGTGTGTTACAAATAAACTTACCTGCCTGCTGTTATCTAGTGCTTTGCTTCCAAGAGCTTTTTTAATAGATATTAATGTTGCTCCTGCATCTACAAAAATATAATGTCCGTTACTATCTATAAAATAGCAGTTACCAGAACTGCCTGAAGCTATCACGTTAAATTCCATTACCATATAATATTGTATATTAATATAAAAGACAAGAATTATCTGCTTCACCCCCATTTTTTTGCAACACCTTATGTCGCCTTGATACTGAGCCATTAGGCAAAAAATCTTAAATATAATAAATACAAACACTCATAATATTTTAAATAACTTTAG
>CALUWN010000030.1 GCA_944324495.1 uncultured Mucispirillum sp.
AAGATTTTATCATCTACTGGCATAGCCAGTAGTTTTTTGTTTCGCTATGCTCAACTCTCTAAAGAGTTAATAAAAAAACCCTGCTTTATTTAAAAGCAGGGTATAATATATTAAAACCTGTAACCAAGTTCTGCATTTAATCTAATGCCTGATACATCGGCTTTGTCTGGGGCTGCGATAGTATAATCAAAATTTAAACCAGTATATACTTTTTTAAAGTTATATCTAAAACCAAGGGCTATTATATAGCCAAGAGCAGCCCCTGTATAATCATTAGTATAATTATAAACATTACCAGAATATATATATCGTTCTTCTATCTGCTCTTTTGTAGAAGCAATTGATATAACAGTTCCTGTGCCAATCCAAGGCACAAAACCTGATTCACCTTTTTTTGTTTCATATTGAAATATCCCCATTAACCTTATATCAAACATATGGGAAGTGCCATTCCATGTGATTGTATTAGTGCTATTTTTATCACTACCTGAACTGTAAGTATAACCTAAATCAGCACTTATGGCAAAAAATTTATTAAAATTAAATTTATATTTTATACCTGCACCACCGCCTATCCCTAATACATCTCTGTATCCTGTTGGAAAATAAGCACCACCATATACACCTATTGTCATAGGGTAATCTTTATAATTAAGTTTGCCTATATCTTTTGCTTCCCTGTTAAATTCATCAGAAAAAGATTCTTTCTTTTTAGGCTCTTCCTGTGCAGATACGAGAAATGATGTAAAAATAAATAAAATACTAAATAATAATTTTTTCATATTTTTCCTCTTAAAAATAAAATATGGTCATTATATCATGGGGGGGGGAATGTCAAGGAAATTGTTTATTATTATATTAAATAAATTTTATGATAGTTTTAGGCAAAAATAAGAGTGTATCATATATTGCTAAAAAGCTTATTTTATTTAATATAGTTAAAAAAGAGGTGATATATGGTAAAAAAATTTTTATTTTTAATAATATTTTTAATATTTAATACGGAGGTATATGCTATGCAGTCAAATTTAACAGTGAAAGAGAAAAGTATTGTGGAGATTTCAGCATACACATCAGCTGGTGATTTAGAAAATTTATCAGATGTTTTAAATAAAGCTCTTGATAATAAAATGACTATTAATGAAATAAATGAAATATTAATCCAAAGCTATGCATACTGCGGATTTCCTAGAAGTTTAAATGCAATATCTACTTTTATCAATGTGGTTAAAGAAAGAAAATCAAAAGGTATAAAAGATATTCAAGGGCAGTCACCAAAAGTATTAACATCAAAAGATAATAAAGGTGAAATAGGCACTAAAACAAGGGAAGAACTTGCAGGTGGTGAAGTAAAAGGTGAATGGCAGACATTTGCTCCGGGTATTGAGCAGTATTTATTAGAGCATTTATTTGCTGATATTTTTGCAAGAGGTGTGCTTACTCATCAAGAAAGAGAGCTTGCAACAGTATCATTTTTATCTGTTATAAAAGGAGCAGAGCCACAGCTGAACGCTCATATTAATATGGCAAAAAATACAGGGTTAAGTAATGAAAAGTTAGATTATGCTGTAACTTATGCTCAATTTATTACAGAATATAATATGGGAGCATTTGGCAGAGGTGCAGAAAATACAGCTTATGCAAAATATTTTACAGGCAAAAGTTATTTAGCACCATTAACAGACAAAGGAATACATGCAAGTAATGTAGTATTTGAGCCGGGATGCAGAAACAACTGGCATATCCACCATAAAGGTGGGCAGATATTACTTGTAACAGGTGGTAATGGCTGGTATCAAGAATGGGGCAAGCCTGCTAGAAAATTAAAAGAAGGTGATGTTGTAAATATTCCAGCTGGTGTAAAACACTGGCATGGGGCAGCCCGTGACAGCTTTTTTGCTCATATTGCTATAGCAGTGCCAGCAGAAGGGGCAAAAAATGAATGGCTTGAGCCAGTAAGTGATTCAGAATATAGTAAATTAAAATAGGTGATATATGGGTAAAAGGGTATTAATATTATCAAGCAGCCCAAGGAAAAATGGTAATTCTGATACTTTATGCCATAATTTTGCAATTGGAGCAAAAGATAGTGGTAATGAAGTGGTGGAAATATTTATAAATGATAAAAATATTAATTTCTGCAAGGCTTGTGCATACTGCGAACAACATAATGGAGTATGCACAATTAAAGATGATATGGTAGATATTATAAAAGAAATATTTGCAAGTGATGTAATAGTTTTTGCAAGCCCTGTTTATTTTTATTCTATTAGTGGGCAGATGAAAACATTTATAGACAGGCTTGTAGCCGTATATACAAAAATTAAAGATAAAGATATATACTATATTTTAACAGCAGCAGAAAACGGCGCAAATACTTTTAAAAGAGCCATAGACTCTATTGACGGGCTTTGCGACTGCCTTTCTAACATACATCTTAAAGGCATGGTTTGTGCAGGCGGTGTGTGGAAGCATGGTGAAATAAATACTACAAAATATTTAAAACAGGCTTATGATTTAGGATGTGCAGTGTGATTATAAAATTTTGCTCAGTAAAATAATAATTATTTTACTAATACATTCTTTTATGTTAGTATCTTTTGAAAAATAAGTAGATACAGGCAGGAAAGTATATGGCAAAAAATATTCTTATAATTTCAAGCAGTCCAAGAAAGCATGGAAATACAGAGTTAATGTGCCAGAGTTTTGCAAAGGGTGCTTTAGAGAATGGGCATAAGGTAGTAGAAGTATTTTTAAATGAAAAAAATATAAATTTTTGCCAAGGTTGTGCATATTGTGAGAAAAACCCGGGCAAATGCAGCCAGCAGGATGATATGTCTAATATTATTGCTGAGCTTATAAAATGTGATGTAGTGGTATTTGCAAGCCCTGTTTATTTTTATTCTCTTAGTGGGCAGATGAAAACATTTATAGACAGGCTTGTTACTGCTTACAGGCTTATTACAAATAAAGAAGTTTACTATATTTTTGCAGCAGGGGATAAAAACCCTAATTTTAAAATTATAGAACTTTGTATGCGTGGGCTTATCAGCTGTTTTGCAGGTTCAAAAGTAATGGGTATGATTCAAGCTGGCGGTGTACGTAAAAAAGGGGAAGTAAGCTATACAGAATACCTTAATGAGGCTTACAAAATGGGGGCAGAAGTATGAAAAAACTGATGTTAATATTAGCATTTATAATGGATACATCCTATTATGCAGGGGCAGAAACTATGGATAAATTAGCAGATATTGAAATAATTATAGGTGATAAAAAGGCAGAAGGCATAATATATAATACAAACGCAGGAAAAGATTTTTTAAAACTGCTTCCCCAAAATTTTAATATGGAAGATTTTAACAGCACAGAAAAAATATCATATTTAAAAAATAAGCTTGATATTTCCAATATGCCCTCTTCTTTTGACCCATCCACTGGTGATATTGCATATTATGGCCCATGGGGCAATTTATGTATCTTCTATAAAGATTTCAGACTTTCACAAAGCCTTTATCCCATAGGTAAAGTTACAAAAGGCATAGAGCTTTTATCAGAAAAAACTTCCGATTTTCAAATAACTATTAAAACTAAATAATTAAGTTATTATTATATTTTAATTTCTGATAAAATATGCAAATATTAAAAGATAAAAAATGGGGCTTTAAAAGCCCCTGTATATTATTTAATTAAGTTAAAAAGCCTTGAAAATCTAGGGCCGTTTTCGCCCCATGACCAGTATATAATAAACGCTTTACCAACAATGGCATCTTCCCTAACATAACCCCAAAAACGGCTGTCCTCACTGTTATCTCTATTATCGCCCATCATAAAATAAAAGCCTTCTGGTACTGTAAATTTTGGCACATTATCTGCCATATCAAAGCTAAACCCATTTTTATACTGCACATAGTCAGGGTCTAATTTTTCACCGTTTCTATAGACTATCTTATCTTTTATCTCAATAACATCACCGGGTACACCGATAACCCTTTTAATATAGTCTAGTTTTGGGTTAAGTGGATATTCAAATACCACAATATCATCATGTTTTGGGTCAGAAAATTTATATGATAATTTGTTTACAAGTATAAAATCACCAATTTGCAGAGTTTCAAGCATAGAGCCAGAAGGGATAGTATAAACCCCAAGGAAAAAAGTGCGTATAAATATAGCTATAACAAAGGCGACTATAATGCTGTCTACAATCTCTTTTGTTGCACTTTTTGGTGCTTCTTGTTTTACTTCATTATCATTTTTATTTTTTTTACTCATCTATTTATCTTCTCCTATTTTAAGAACTGCTAAAAAGGCTTCCTGTGGCAGCTCAACAGAGCCTATTTGTTTCATACGTTTTTTACCTTCTTTTTGTTTTTCAAGCAGTTTTCTTTTACGGCTTATATCACCACCATAGCATTTTGCAATAACGTCTTTTCTAAAAGCTTTTACTGTACTTCTTGCAATAACTTTATTACCAATAGCAGCTTGAATAGCAACTTCAAACATCTGCCTTGGGATTACTTCTTTCATTTTTTCAACTAATTCTCTACCTTTATATTCTGCTTGGTCTCTATGCACTATAATAGATAAAGCGTCTACTGGCTCTTTATTTATTAAAATATCTAGTTTTACAAGTTTACTTTCCCTGTATTCTGCAAATTCATAATCAAATGATGCATAGCCTCTGGAGCATGATTTTAATTTATCATAGAAATCCATAACAACTTCCATTAAAGGCAGCATATATTCTAATATAACACGAGATTGTGATAAAAATTTCATATTAGTCTGCCAGCCTCTTCTCTGCTGTAAAAGTTGTATAACAGGCCCTACATATTCTGAAGGCAGAATTAATGTGGCAGCAATAAATGGTTCTTCTATTTTTGTATAATTATTAGGGTCTGGCAAATCAGCAGGGTTATCCACTTCAATGCAGGTGCCGTCAGTTTTATATATTTTATAAATAACAGTAGGGGCAGTAGAGATTAAGTTTAAATTAAACTCTCTTTCTAATCGTTCTTGGACAATTTCCATATGTAAAAGCCCTAAAAAGCCACACCTAAAGCCAAAACCTAAAGCCACAGAGCTTTCTGGCTCAAAAGTAATGGCACTGTCATTTAATATAAGTTTTTCAATAGCATCTCTCAAGTCTTGGTACTGGTTTGGGTCAATTGGATAAAGCCCACAAAATACAACAGGTTTAACGTTTTTAAAGCCCGGGAATGGGTCTTTTGTAGGGTTTTTTGAGTGGGTTACTGTATCACCAATTTTTACTTCATGCACATCTTTAATACTTGCTGAAATAAAGCCAACTTCCCCCGGCCCTAAGCTTTCCATATGAGTTGCCTGTGGTAGAAATTTACCTATTTCTATAATCTCATACTCTTTACCTGTAGCCATAAACTGAACTTTATCGCCTTTTCTTATAACGCCATCCATTACTCTTATTAATACGATGATACCTCTATATGCGTCATACCATGAATCAAAAATCATAGCTTTAAGGCTTTTATTTTCATCACCCTGTGGGGCAGGTACTTTTTTTACAATTGCTTCTAATATTTCTTTTGTGCCGATATTTTCTTTAGCACTAGCAGGTATAGCTTCGCTTGCATCAATACCAATAGAATCTTCAATTTCTGCCTTTACTCTTTCCACATCAGCAGAAGGCAGGTCAATTTTATTAATAACAGGAATAAGCTCTAAGTTTTGGTCAACAGCCATAAAAGTATTTGCAATAGTTTGAGCTTCAACCCCTTGGGAAGCATCAACCACAACTAACGCTCCTTCGCAGGCTGCTAAGCTTCTGGAAACTTCATATGTGAAATCCACGTGTCCCGGAGTATCAATTAAGTTTATAATATAGTCGTTGCCGTCATCTGCTGTGTAATTTAAGCATACAGTCTGGGCTTTAATGGTAATACCACGTTCACGTTCTATATCCATAGAATCAAGCACTTGTGCTTTCATTTTTCTTTTATCTATTGCACCAGTATATTCTATTAACCTGTCAGCTATGGTAGATTTACCATGGTCAATATGGGCAATAATACTAAAATTACGAATAAACTTAGTTGACATCACTTATCCTTAAATAAAATTATTTACTTTTTTTATCAGAAAATATGTATTTTAGCAATAAAAACATAGGTTTATTACTACAATTTGACAAAAATATAAAAATTCTATTTTATAATCTTTTGAAGAATATTATTTTTTAAATCATTTATATTATAAATATGCTGCATACTGTTAAATGTTTCTTTTAAATTATTTTTTGCACTTTTCCAGCCTGCACCATCAGTTATCCAAATAAATGTAAAATTTTTAATATTTTTTATTTCAGAAGCAATTTCTTTGTAACTTCTTGCTGTTTCATTAAGTTTAGAGCCACCACTATTATAAAAATTTACTTCTAATGCATAAATCTTATTATTATTTAAAATTATAAAATCAAGTCTTTTTTCAGCATTAGTTATTATTTGAGATAAATCTATATTAAAATTCTTATTAATATAAGTTGTATTTACTTGAGTATAATATTTATAATTTGCCTTTTTTATATAACTTTCAACAAGGTTTTCCATTACTTTACCAGTTCTATTTTTTCTAGCATTTGAATCTAAGCCAACTTCTACACCTGTAATATAATCTAATAAAGAATTAATTTTAGCCTTTGATAATAATTTAAAAAGACCTGTTTTTTTCATAAATTTACTATAATTATCTATATTATTTTTATCATAAGCTTGAAAATTCAGTTTATTTTCTCCTTTATTGTCGTTAATTATTAGTTCAGTTTGCCTAATTGCAAGTAATATAGGAATACATTTTAACGTTTCAGGATATTTATACAGAATGTTTTTAAAATCATCTTCTATATTTTTACTACCTATTAGAGAATTAAGAATATTTAATTCAATTTTAATTTCATCTATATTAGAATATACTTTATCAAAATCAGTAAAAAAATCATATGTATAAATTCTTTTAGTAAATGTATTAAACCATTTATCGAATTCTCTCATATAAACTCCTAGTAATTACTGATGAGTAACTCATTAATTTTTCCCCTTTTTAATGAGTTACTATTAATCGCCCTTGTGGCTTCTATTCGTATAATATTTTTGGTGCGATATAACTCATCAAAAAAATTATCATTTTCTGAAGTATTTTTAGGGTCTGAGTTACTTGAAAGAACATAAGCACCTTTTTTATCTATATCATTAATAAAAGATGAAAGGCGTATTTGTTCTTTATCATCAAATATATATGTAGAGTAATTTGTAAATGATGAAGTTTTTGTTAATGGTCTATATGGTGGGTCAATATAGATAAAGGTATTATTGTCTATATAATTATTGGTAGTGGCAAAATCACCCCACAATATTTCAACCTTTTGTAGAATTTGTGATATATTTAATAAATTTTCTTTATCATAAATTGCAGGGTCTTTATATTTACCTGCTGGCACATTAAATTGATTATTCCTATTCACTCTATATAGACCATTAAAACAAGTTTTATTTAAAAAAATAAATAGTGCTGCTTTTTCAACATTAATACAACTGTTTAATACGATACTGTTATATTTATTCCTTATATCATAATAAAATAAATTTCTTTCTTCTGTTGATAATTTTTTATAGTAGGAAGTGATTTTTGAAAGATATTCTAAAAGACTATGTATATCTTGTTGTATTGCTTTGTATGTATTTATTAATTCTTTATTTATATCATTAATAATATATTTATCTAATTTATAACTGGATATTATATCAAAAAAAACAGCACCACCACCAATAAAAGGTTCTATATATTTATTTATTTGATTACCTAATCCTTGTGGATAAAGTGGTCTAATTTTATTAAGAAGTTGCCCCTTGCCACCTGCCCATTTTAAAAATGGTTTTATAAGCATCTTGCCCCCATATTCTTATTACATAGTTTATGTTACTTGATATATTATATTTTAGCAATAAAAACATAGGTTTATACAAAATTATATACATTTTTTATTGTAAAAAATATATTAAATAATATTTAGCAGCACTAAAAAAGCCTCTAAATTATCTTAGAGGCTTTGTGTATTAATTATGCACCTAAAGTTTGAAGTTTTTGCCTTGCCAGTGTGGCAGGTTTTGATTTAGGATATTTTTTAAGTAAATCTTGGAAAGTTGCAACTGCATCCTGCTTTTTACCTTGTTTTTCCTGTACATAGCCGATTTTAAGCATTGCATCAGGAATTTTATTTGATTTTGGAAATTTACTTAAAACATCTTGAAAAGATTTCATAGCGTTTTTCATATCATTAACAGAGTAGTAAGTTTCACCTATCCAGTATTGAGCATTACCTGCTAACTGGTCATTAGGGTATTTTTTAATAAACTCTTGGAATTTACCCCTAGCTTCAGTATATTTTCTCTGCCTGTTAAGTTCTATGGCATAAGAATAAAGGCTGTTTTTAGCAGCACCAGAATCTTCAATAACTACAATCTGTGGTGAAGCTTGAGCTTTTTCCTGTTTTGAAGGAGTTTCGTCTAATACAATAATATTATTAAGTGGTGCAGAGTTGCCTTTTGATGTAGTAGTAGAGCTTACATTTTTACCACTTAAATCTTGAGTTGCAGCAGAGGCTGTAACACCCTTATTGCCTTTTAAAACTAATATTTCATTATTTAAATATGCAATTTCAGAGCGAAGTTCTGCAATAGCATCAGCATTTGTAGAAACATCGTTTTGAATGTTGCCACTGGCAGATTGTACATCTTCCATATTCATTTGAGTATCAGTTAATGACTTTTGAATAACTACAAGTTCTTCATTGATATTTGTAAGACTTTTTTTAACAGCATCATTACCACCTGTTGCACATGATATTGCAAATAAACCAACAAATATAGATAATAATATTTTTTTCATTAAATACCTCGCTACTAAGATATAGGTTATTTATGTATTATAGTGCCTTTTTTATCAAGGACAAAATCATCAACAGCTTGTATTAAATCACTTAAATCAGGCTTACCAATAAAACGAGAAGCTCCAATATGTAAAAGTTTTCTTTCGTTTTCAATACTAACCATAGATGAGAAAACTAATATAGGTACATCGTTAAAAATATCTTTTTCTCTAGTTTTACGGACAACGTAGTCACCACTACCACCCGGCATTTCAAGGTCTGTAATAATAAGGTCAGGTTTTTCAACTCTTAATCTTGTTAATAATTCTATACCGTTTTCAAAAGCAGTAGTAGAATAGCCTGCTCTATCAAAACTGTTTTTAAGAAGTTTTCTAATAGTTGGAGAGTCCTCTGCTAAGAATACTTTTTTGCCAAATCTCTCAGGAGCTCTAGTCATATCTACTTCAGTAGTTTCCCTAACCATTGTAATAGGGTTGATTTCTGCAACTATTTTTTCAAAGTCAAGCATTTGAATAAGGCGGCCGTCAATTGTAACAACACCTAAAACAGAATCAACTATTTTTAAATCACTAATAGCAGAATAATCTTTGATATC
Organism: uncultured Mucispirillum sp.; assembly: GCA_944324495.1. Lineage (GTDB taxonomy): Bacteria > Chrysiogenota > Deferribacteres > Deferribacterales > Mucispirillaceae > Mucispirillum. The sequence continues at coordinate 9,516 of CALUWN010000030.1, forward strand.
ACTCCAAGTAATACGGTGAATACGAACAACTTCATCAACTAAAAAGCCATTGTATGCACCATTAAAGTATGTAACAATAACTTTAGATTTACTAAAATCAGGGTCCTGCTGCCTAACGCCTATCCACTGGCCAAGGTTAATAATAGGAATAAGGTTTTGGCGTATATTTGCAGTGCCTAAAATAGCTGGGTGAGCATCTGGCACCTGAATGGTGGTTTCAGGAAACACAATAACTTCACGTACTTTTGCAACGTTTATGCAAAAATGGTACGGAACATCACCATTATTAATAATAAATTCAACAATTTCAAATTCATTAGTACCTGTTTCTAATAATATACCGTGATTAAGAGCCATATCATTCTCCACTTTTAAATACTATTGATACTATCATATGTTTAAATCTTTTGCAATAAGTAAAATAAAATATTATCAGGAAATAATAAAAATAATGAAATATTTTTGTAGAAATATGATTTCGTTTGTAATATATAATAAAAAAAATTATTTTTTATAAAGTTTTTCTTGTAATATTGTTGAAAATATGTAGTATTATGTATTATGATGAGAAAGTTATGTTTATTTATAATTATACTAGCCTTTAGTTTTAGCTCACTTTATGCTCAAGAGCTTTTTCTTAGAAAGGATAAGTATTTTACTGAAGTCTATTTAAAGCTTGACCCTAAAAATATTAAATCAGTAAACAAGGGTGATAATCAAGTTGTAATCTCTTTTAATAACAGGATAAAACAAGGTTTTCAGCAAAACATTAATGATGATTTTATATCAAATATTCAAGGCAGTGACACTGATTTTATAATTAATATTAAAAAAGGTAATGAATTTTCCATAGTGCAGGATGCAAATGGTATAAAAGTTGTTGCTACAAAAGGCAAAGCAAACGACAATACTCTTTCTAGTTACAATGTGGCAAAACCACTGCTTGATACAAAAACTAAAGATTTAGAAGATAAAAATCTGCAGGATATGTTAGATACGGCAGACAGGTATATTGCAGCAAAACAATTTCCTCAAGGGGCTCAGATTTTAAGTCAAGTGCTTGCTTCAACTCAAAACCAGTTCTACAGGCAGGAGGCCATGTATAAACTGGGGCAGACGTATATGCTTATGGGTCAGTATGACCCACTTTATTATACAAATACATATGAAATATTTGATGAATTTGCAAATCAGTACCCAGATAACTTTAGGACAACTGATGCACTTTTAAAATCAGCTGAGGCAAAAGAGCTTGCCAATCAGCAGTTTGAAGCTATTAAAACATACCAAAAAATATATAATATTGTGCCAGATTTAGAAACAAAACGCCATGCCTTGAAAAAAATGGCTTCTCTTTATAAAAAAGTAGGTCAGGTTGATAAAGCAATTGCTACATACCTTTCTTATCTGCGTAATTTTAAAACTGACCAAGACTTTATTAATGGTGAAGTTGGGCAGATGTATTACGATATGAATGAGGAAAACTTAGCTTTTGAATATTTTTCCACATTAAATATTGATGAGCTTATGAATGACCCAGATGTCACCCTGCCACGGTTAACTGCTGTTGCAGATACATTATTTAAAAAGAACAGGTTTGACCAAGCTTTAAAGTTATATACTCATATATATGAAAAATACCCAGATGAGCCTATTGCAAATACGGCGATTTTTAGGTCTGCCTCCATACTTAATAAATCTGGCAGAAACGCAGATGCAGACCAGCTGCTTTTAAGGCTTAAAGAAATGTACCCTGACAGGGAAAGCGGTCAGCGTGCTACTATTGAATATGCACAAAAATATTTAAACACTAAACCATATGAGTACTGGAATAATTTTTTTGCAGACCTGCTTACTCGTGCTGATTCTTACGGGCTTCATGAGCAGGCAAAATATATGCTTATTAAAACATTGTATAAAGAAAACAAAATGGCAGAAGCTGTGGAGATGATTACAAACTTTTTAGGAATGTACCCACAAAGTAAATATTTTGCAGAGCTTAACACCATACGTGAAGACTATATGTTTTCTCAAGTGCAGGATGTTTATAATAAAAAAGATTACGTTACAGCAGAGCCATTAATAGTCAGGTTTAATCAAGAATACCCAGAAAGTAAGTATAAACCTAGAACTGAAATAATGCTTAATGAGATAAAATATGGTAAAATTGATACTATATATAAAAATAATGACTATAAAAGTGTAATATCTTTTGCAGAAGCTCAACTTAAAACAAAAGAACCAGAGAAATTTGGTGATATTGCCCGCTGGCAAAATTTATTAGATAATGCTACATATAAAGACTTAAATGTAATATATGGCTCTAAAAACTACCCTGCAGCAAGGGCTGGAGCAAAAGAATATTTACAAAAGTTTCCTCAAGGAGCTTTTAGAAAACAGGTGGAAGGTATTTTAGAAAACTCTATGTTAAAACCATTAGAGGAAAGTTATAAAGCATTAGATTATCCAAGTGTAGTACAGCTTTATGATGCTAACAGCGACTGGATAAATGCTTGGAAAAATAAAGGCTTTCAAGATAAAATAAAAACAATGGTTGCCATGAGTGTTTATAGGCTTGGCTCACCAAGTAAAGCTCGTACATTTTACGCAGAGATTACCCCAAACCCTAAAAATATGGATTATTCAATTTTAGGTTATTTATTAGGGGATAAAAACTTAAAAGTAGATGTTAATACCTTTGATGCAGATACATTTAAGTATATAATAGGTGAATTAGAACAGCTTGATGTGGATATGGCAGTATCACTGCTTGATAAATATACTAGAGATATAAAATATGCCACAAGTTTAAAATATGCACTTGCTAAAAATATACCAAGTGATGCCAAAAGACAGCAGATACTTATGAGTATATACGATACTATTAAAAGCAACTCAAATGCAAGGTTTGACGGCAGTAATAATGTTTATATGGATATAGGGCTTATTTTTTACAGGAAAAACGATTTTAAAAATGCAGTTATGCCTTTGAAACAGTTTACTGATAATTATAAAGAAAAGGATGATAGACGAGCAGAAGCTTTATATTACCTTGGTAAATCTTTTATAAATATGGGTGATGTACAGCGCGGCTATAATTATTATAATGATATAGTCACAAATATTCCAGATTCAATATATGCAGGTATTGCAAAAGGTGAAATGGAAGAGGACAGCTGGCGTAAAAACTTAAATAATTACTAATATAACAAATATGGTGCAGCATTGTCAGATTTTTCAAATATTGATGTAGACTTATTAAAAGAAGTAGTAGAAGCAGTTAATAAGACAACAGAAAGTCTAAAAGAGTCATACTCTTTACTTCAAAAAAAATTAGAGCATACTCAAGGGCTTTTAGATTCTGTTTTAGATAACACTAATTCTGCCATAATAGCTCAGGATGATAAAAACGGTGTCTTTTTAAAAAACAGGCGTGCAAAAGAATTAATTGAAGAACTTGGCAGTGAAAAAGTCTTTCATATATTAAGCCTTTTTTCTACAACAGGGGTGCATGATTATGATGATGAGGGAAGGCGTTATTTTAGGCTTAGTGTTAGTGCTTTAAGTTATGAAGATTCAGAAGGCTTTGTATATGTTATGGATGATATTACAAGGCTTAAAAAATTTGAGCAGGAAAAGCAAAGAAACGAAAGGCTTAGGATAATGGGTGAAATGGCGGCAAATATAGCCCATGAAGTTAGAAACCCACTTGGTTCTATTGAGCTTTATGCTTCCCTTTTAGCAAGAGATTTGGAAAATGAGCCAGATAAAAAACGACTAACCACTTCTATTATTAAAGGTGTGCGTACAATTAATGCGGTTATAAGCAACACACTTCTTTTTGCAAAAGAGATAAAAATCAACCCTTCAGAACATGTATTAGCAGATATTGTAGATGAAGTTGTGCTTTATTTACAGCATATTATAAGAGATAAAAAAGTAAAGGTTATAAATAAACTTGATGAAGAGCATATAATTTACTGTGATGAAGATATGTATAAGCAGGTTATTATGAACTTAATAGGTAATGCGGTTGATGCTGTGGGAGTTGGTGGAGAGATAACTGCCACATCAGAGATGACAGATAAATATACTATCCTGCATATAAAAGATAACGGCCATGGAATAGATGAGGATATGCTGTCCCGCCTTTTTATGCCGTTTCAAACTACAAAAGCAAAGGGAACAGGTCTTGGACTTTCCATTTCCTATAAAATTATAAAAGCTCATGGAGGCGATATTACTGCTGAAAGTAACGGAGAAAGTTATACTATGTTTACAGTAAGTGTGCCTACAAAATCATATGCTTCAACTCTGGGGGAAGAAAATGGTGAATAAGAATATTCTAATTGTTGATGATGATGATAATATGCGCGAAGCCATGAAAGAAACTGTATTAAGGCTTAATATTAATGTGGATACAGCAGAAAACGGCAGAAAAGGTTTTGAAATGGCAACTAAAAAAGTATATGACTTAATTATTAGTGATATGCGTATGCCAGAAATAGATGGGCTTTCTATGTTTGAGATGTTAAAAGCAACAGGTATAAAAACGCCAGTTTGTTTTGTAACTGCCTATGGTTCTGTAACAGGAGCTGTGGAAGCATTAAAAATAGGAGCTTATGATTATATATTAAAGCCTTTTTCACCTGAAGTTATAGAAGAGCTAATTAGAAGGACATTTGAATTATCAGATGCGGCAGCTGGTGAAAAAGTTCAACAAGAGCATGACCATAATCAAAAAGGTACAGTATATAAAAGTGCGTATATGGAGCATGTGTTTTCTTTAGCAAAGGATGTGGCAGAAAGTGAAGCAACTGTATTAATCACAGGTGAATCTGGTACTGGTAAAGAGGTGCTGGCACGTTTTATTCATGAAAATTCAGGCCATGCAAAAGGACCGTTTGTGGCAGTAAACTGTGCTGCAATACCAGAAAATTTAATAGAAAGTGAGCTTTTTGGTTATGAAAAGGGAGCTTTTACAGGGGCAGTTAATAAAAAGCTGGGTAAATTTGAAACAGCAGACGGCGGAACTATTTTGCTTGATGAAATAGGCGAAATACCAATACATTTACAGGCAAAACTTTTACGTGTATTACAGGAAAAAGAAGTGGAAAGGCTTGGTGCATTAAAGCCAAGTAAAATAAATACAAGGGTACTTGCTACAACTAATAGAAACTTAAAAGAAATGAGTCAGGAAGGCACATTTAGGGAAGATTTATATTACAGGCTTAATGTTATTAGTATGGAGCTTCCACCTTTAAGAGATAGAAAGGAAGATGTGGCAGATTTATCTTCATTTTTTATAAAAAAATATTCAGAAATTAATAAAAAGGCGGTCAAACCATTATCAGATGATGCATTAAAGGCTCTGCAAAGCTACGACTGGCCCGGTAATGTGCGTGAATTAGAGCATACTATTGAAAGGGCTGTAGTATTATCTAAAACAAATGAAATCACTTCAAAAGATTTATTTCTTCATGGCATTACTATTGCAGGCTTTAAATCAAAACCTGAAACAGAAAATATAGTGGAAGAAAAAGAAGAAGTGAAAAAAACAGCAGATACATCAAGTGATGAAAGTATGGGCGGAACAGTAGGCAGGACTATTGCAGATGTGGAACAGGAACTTATACTTAAAACACTACAGGATGTGGCAGGCAATAGAACAAAAGCAGCTGAAATACTTGGTATCACTGTTAGAACATTAAGAAATAAACTTAATGAATACAGGGATATGGGAATAGATGTGGAAGAATATTTAAAATAATATATATACTTTTTAGGAGAATATAGTTGAAAGAGAAGCTGACTAATGTAATTGATGAAATAATAAAAGGAATGTTAAAAGATGTGGGGGTGGATTCAGATGTGAATTTTACCCTTGTAATACCAGAAAAAGAAGAACATGGCGATTTTGCCTGTAATGCAGCTATGCAGCTTGTACGCCATTTAAAGAAAAACCCAAAAGTAGTGGCAGAAGAGATTATAAGTAAATTACAGGAAAAAATGAATAACAGCCTGCAGTGTGAAATAGCAGGCCCCGGGTTTATTAATATAAAAATAGGTGCATCATGGTATGCTAAAACTGTTATGGATATTATAAATAATGAAAAATATTTCCATAATAACTTAGGCGGTGGCAAAAAAGCTATGGTGGAGTTTGTTAGTGCAAACCCAACAGGTCCACTTCATATAGGTCATGGCAGAGGGGCAGCCTATGGTGATTCTGTAGCACGTCTTTTAGAAATGTCAGGCTATGATGTTTTAAGAGAATATTATGTAAATGATGCAGGTAACCAAATGAATAACCTTGCATTAAGTGTTTATGCAAGGGCAGCAGAAATATTAGGAAAAGGGGCAGAAGTGCCATTTCCAGAAGCAGGTTATCATGGTGATTACATTATAGATATTGCAAAAGACCTTTTAACAACCCATGCAAATATATTAAAAATAGATAGAAAAGAAGCACTTGAAATATGCCTTGAAAAAGCAGTTCAAACTATACAGGCAGATATAGATAATGATTTAAAAGAGTTTAGAGTAACTTTCCATAACTACTTTAGTGAAAAAAGTTTATATAAAAACAAGCTTGTGGAAAGCACATTAAAAGAGCTTGAAAAATCAGGCAAAGTGTTTGAAAAAGACGGTGCGTTATGGCTTAAAACTACTGATATGGGTGATGATAAAGACAGAGTTTTAAGAAAATCTACAGGAGAATATACTTATTTTACACCAGATATAGCATACCACCAAAATAAATATGACAGAGGGTATGAATATTTAATAGATATCTTGGGTGCTGACCATCACGGTTATATTAAGCGTATGCAGTGTGCATTAGAGTGTTTAAACCATAAAGATGAAAGCTTTAAAGCAACGCTTATTCAAATGGTTAATTTAATACAAAACGGGGAAAAAATAAGTATGTCTACTAGAAGTGGTGAGTTTATACCACTTTCATGGCTTATTAATGAAGTTGGTGTAGATGCAGCAAGGTTTTTCTATAATATGAGAAGCCATGATGCTCAGTTTGATTTTGATATTGATTTAGCAAAATCAAAATCTAATGAAAACCCAGTGTATTATATTCAATATGCTCATGCCAGAGTAAACAGCTTAATAGAAAACGCAAAAGAAAAAGGTATAGAGTATAAAAAAGGTGAAGGCTTAGAAAGTGCAATAGGTGTACAGGAAGTTAATTTAATTAAAAATATGGTAAAATTAAAATATGTAATAGAGCTTGCAGCTGCTAATTTAGAGCCTCACAGAGTAAGCTATCACCTGCAGGAGCTTGCGGCTGCTTTTCATTCATATTACTATAATAATAAAATATTAAATAGTGAAGATGTAAGCACAACCTGTGGCAGACTTACAATATGCGAAGCTGCTGCTGTAACAATAAAACAAGGGCTTGATATATTAGGTGTATCAGCTCCAAAAAGGATGTAGAAATGTCTGACAATAAAAATTCATTTAGAGATATGATACTAATTATATTTGTAGTATTAGTATGTTTTGGTATAACTATTTATGGTATTGCTTATTTAACAGGAAAAGTATTTTCTGAAAGTACAGATGTGGAAGTAGCAGCTAATGACATGCCAAAAGAAGTAAGCACTAACCCACAGGATGGTGATACATTAACATTTACAACTATGCAGGAGCAGGGCGAAGAAGTTACACCAGATGTGGATAATATAATAACAACGGTTACACCACCTGCTAATAATGTGGAAAATATAGAAACAGAGCAAACAGCTGATAATATTGTGGTACAGGATGATACTACTGAATCAGTACAGCAGGCAGCAAGCCCTAAAAATGAAGAAGTAAAACAGGCAGCAGCTTCGCAGGAAGTGAAAGAGCCTGCAAAAAAACAAGAAGGAGTTAAAGAGGTAGCTAAAAAAGAGCCTGTTAAACAGGCAGAACCTAAAAAGCAGGCAGAGCCAAAAAAACAGGAAGTGAAAAAAGAAGAGCCTAAAAAGGCAGCACAACAAGCACCTGTAAAAAGTGGTGTTAAGCCAGTTGCACCAAAACCAGTTGGTAATTTTGTAGTACAGATAGCAGCTGTACAGTCAAAAGAATCTGCTGAAAAAGAAGCGGCAAAATATAGAGCTAAATTTCCAGATGTATTTATAAAACAAGTTCAGATAAGTGGTAAAACTTGGTACAGGGTTCGTCTTGGAGTAAGCGATACAAGGCAGGAAGCAGAGAATAAAGCAAAACGAGTAGAGCAAGAGTTTAAAATTAAGCCAATTGTAACTAAAAATAATTAATTATGAAAAAAACTTTTTTAATATTAATTTATATATTTTCATTTTTTAATATATCAATAGCTGAAACAATATACAGCAGTGAAGATATATATAAAATAAATGGAGCACAAGTTTTTGTACTGGATGAAAAATATAAAGGTAATATAGATGCTTTTTTTAAGGAAGCAAAAGAAAAGGGAATAAACACCGTATTTTTTAGGGTATTTCACAACAGCAAAGACAGGAGCCATTTGGGGCTTCCTTTAAAATGCGAAAGTGGGGTATATTATGAAACAGACCATGCCTGCACTGTAAATAATCTGCTTGAGGATGTGGTAAAAGCAGCTCATGATAATAATATAAAGCTTTTTGCATGGATGGCAACAAGAAGCCTTTCATTTTTAAAAACTGATGAATTTATGAGTATGAGTTTATCACCTTCTGGGGTTGATGAAAAAGGGTATGGAGCAAACATATTCAAAAAAGAAGTGCGGGATACTATTCTTGGGCTATTTGAAGATTTAGCAAAGTATGAAATAGACGGCATATTATTTCAAGATGATTTTATTATAAAATACACAGAGGGCAGTGATAAATATGCTGCATACTTATTTAAGGAAGAAACAGGTATAGAAGTAAAAAGTGAAAACTTCTTTAGTTCTGTAAAAAATTATAACGGAAAGCAGGTGTTTTCAGAATATACAGAAAAATTTTATACTTGGGCAGAATGGAAAAGCTCACAGCTTGCGTTATTTTTTAAAGAGTTAAAAGAGCGAGCAAAAACACATAACCCTAAAATAAAGTTTGCTGCAAATATATATTATGAAACCCCAATAGATGAAAAGGCAGGAATTTCTTGGTATTCGCAGAATTTAACAGCTTTAAAATCAGCAGGGGCAGATTATTTTGCAGTTATGGGCTATTTTGAGCAGATAAGTCAGGAAAAGCAGTATGACAGAGTAACTGCTGCTGAATATATAGGAAACATTGCAGAAATGGCAGTGAAAAAAGCAGGAAATGAAAAAGCTGTTATTATGAAACTACAGTCAAAATCTTTTAAAGGTGCGGGAATGTTAAGCTATGATGATTATAAGCTGGTTTGCAGGCGTACTAAATTAGCAGGGGATATTAGCTATGCAGTAGTGCCAGTATTTTCATCAAGTGATATATACATATGTCCAAAATAAATAAAGAGGTAGAACTATGAAAGTGGGAATTATTGGTGGAGGTATCTCTGGTGTTTCATTAGCCCTAAAACTAGGAATATTAAAAGAGCAGGGAAAGGATATTGATATTACTCTTTTAGAGTCTGAAAGCAGGCTTGGTGGAACAATAGATTCAGTACATAAGGACGGTTATGTTATAGAATCAGGCACAAATGGTTTTTTAGACAGCAAACCATTTACATTAGAAGTGTTTGAAGAAGCAGGGCTTAAAGATAAACTTGTAAAAAGTAACGATAAAGCACGTATTAGATATATTCAAAGATATGGCGAACTTCAAAGACTACCAGAGGGTGCAGGAGCATTTTTAAAATCAAAACTTTTAACTTTTGGTGGTAAAATGCGTATTGCTAAAGAGATGTTTGTAGCTCAGAAAAAAGATGACAGCGATGAAACACTGGCAGCATTTGCTGAAAGAAGATTAGGAAAAGAAGCATTAGACTATTTAATAGGACCTATGGTTTCAGGAGTATTTGCAGGTGACCCAGAAAAGATGAGCTTACAGTCTTGTTTTCCTGTAATACATGATTTAGAAAAAACATACGGCGGCTTAATTAAAGGTATGATTAAAAAACCTAAAAAGAAAAGCGGCCCTGCAGGCCCCGGTGGAGTACTTACATCATATGAAGGCGGTATGGGAGAGTCTGTAAAAGATTTAGCTAGTGTGGCAGAAAAAAAAGGCGTAAAAATTTTACTTTCAAGCCCAGTATCTGAAGTAAGGAAAAATGGGGAAAAATACATTGTAAAATCAGGTAATGAAGAATTTGAATTTGATGAAGTGGCAGTATGTGCTCCAGCTTATGCATCAGCTCAATTTTTAAAAGGGTTAGATAATACTTTAGCAGAAACATTATCAACTATCCCTTATGCTCCTATGTTTGTAGCAGGGCTTGGGTTTAATAACGAAGATATAGTGGATGATTTAAACGGTTTTGGCTACCTTATACCTAAAAATGAAGGTATGCGTATATTAGGTGCACTTTTCACATCAAGTATGTTTCCAGTGCAGGCTCCACAGGGTAAAAAATTCTTAAGAATTATGGCTGGTGGGGATACAAACCATGCGTTAATGGAAAAATCAAGTGATGAGCTTTTACAAATATGTTTAGAAGATGTAAAAAACGTGCTTGGTGTTAAGAAAGAACCATATATGGTGCAGACTTTTAAAGTAATGAAAGCAATACCACAGTACCACGTAGGGCACCGTGAAAAAGTTGCAAAAATAGAAGAAATAACTTCCAAATTAGGCAGTATTTATATTGGTGGCAACGTGCTTTATGGTATAGGGCTTAATGACTGTACTAAGACAAGTAAAATGATTGCAGAAAAAATTGCAGCAAAATTATAAGATATCTAAGGGAGCTTTCAAGCTCCCTTATTTGTAATAACTGGTGGTACCCCATTTTTTATTAAAAAATGCTATAACTACTTGATAATATATGTAAAAATAGAAATAATTGTAA
>CALUWN010000031.1 GCA_944324495.1 uncultured Mucispirillum sp.
GATTATGATATAACCTGCCTTGATATGAAAGCATGGAAAGTTCGTGATGCATTTTTATATATAAGTGAAGCATATGCTAATATTCAAAATAATAACGCTTTATCATTTAATGAAGAAAAATTACTATCATCATTAAATACACTAGGCTTATACAATAAAAATATTTATGTAGCAAACACTTCTGCATGGTTAATTGAAGAAATAAAATATATTAATCTTAATGCGTTCCCAATAGGAGATTTAATATCATTATAAAGAATAAACTAAGCTTGTAATATTTATGAGCTTAGTTCTTTTGAAGAAAGAATGGGTGATGAAATTTCATTTGATTTTGATAATGATGAGATGCCAGTATTACTAGGTTCATTAATATATGATGAACATTGGTTTAAATCAACAATAGATGAGGAATAATAAAAAGGTGAAGTATGAAAAAAATAATATTTGATGTATTAAAAATAACAAGGATAGATAAATATACAGATAAAATGCTGGAATATAAATGGGGAAAAAGTGTTAAAGAAAGAGATTATCATATTTTACTAAGTGATTTAAAATCTTTTAAATATGATGCAAATAATGGAATGAAATGGAGTGCAGAAGAAAAATCATCGTTTGAAAAATTAAGCCATATAGAAAAAAAGAAATACTTAATAAATAAAATGGGCTTTAAAGGCGGGGTTATTTTTCCAGAATTAAGCCCAGAAACTTTATATAAATATCCCGAAATCCGCCAAGGTGATGATACCAGCAAAATCTATTATGAAAAAGGCATGAAAGCAATATCATCATTAAAGATAAGTTTTGGAGAATTAGAAGAAAAGAAACAAAAAGAAATACTATCTAACTTTCGCTTTGCATCAGACCGTGGTGTATTAAAAGCCAGCAAAGAATTAGCAGATTTACTGTGTGAACGAAACTTTTTATATTCCCACAAAGATAGTTTAAAAGATTTAAAGGAAGCAAGTAGACTATACCAGAGCTTAGCAAAAGCAGGCTCACCAGATGGTTACTATGGTTACTATAAACTATACCGTTTTGCATTAGATGATGAAAAGTTTTACCACAGCAACATAACAAGTGGTGAATTAAATGTTAATCAAGAGCAGGCATTAAAATACCTTAATTTAGCCTTAGAAAAAGGTCATAAAGAAGCTTTGGAAGATTTAGCATATGAATTAGAAAAAAGTTATAGAGTATATCCATTAAGTTTAGATTTAATGATGACAGTAGGCTACTTATATCAGGATAGGAAAGCCTTTGTAAAAGCTATGAATTATGCAAACTATGCGGTCAATAGAGCTGTCTATGAATTATTTTATACAGCTTGTATGCGAATGGCAATAATGCTAGGTGGCAGTTTAGAAGAGCTAATAATGTGCTATAATTTAAGTGTAAGTGTTCATGCCAATAAAATACGAGCAGAAAAGTTAAAAACATATGCAAAAAATAGAAAGTTAATAGATGGATTAGACCCATATTTTGATGAGCATTTTCCACCAGATTTAGTACTAGATTTTGGCACAGAATTTTATGGTGATATGTATGGTGGTTCAGGAATGTATCCCGGAGTATATAGGTGGATAGCTGATGGCAAAATGAAAGACCCACGAGATAAAGACAGCACCATGGCAACAGTAAAAGATTTTTATAAAAAACTATGGCAGATAGTTATTTGGAAATATAATTATAGAATTAATTACATAAAAGATATTACCGAACAATATTTTACTGTAGATACCTATACCATACATCTTCTTTATCGTAAATATTCCTCAGGTTTTACATCAGCCCGTCCATATGTATTTCCCAAGGAAGTGCTGGATATGCCAATAGATTTTAATAAAATCCCACCAGAAGATTTAGTATAATATTTAGAGGTATAAACTAATGGAAATATTATTAAATAACCTAGAAACAACAGAAACCACTAGAAGAGATTTATTAAAATATGGTGTATTATCAGGTATATCAGCATTAGCAGGAATTAATGCATTACAAACAAGTTTGCCATTACAAGTTACAACATCAGAAAATGTTATATCATCAAATGTGGTAGATTATACTACAAAACCATATAATGTATTTTTAGTAAGTGAAAATATTAACCAGGTAAATAAATTACTAACTAATACAAGGGTTGAAAATGTATATGTATACAGCCATACATTACATGCAAACATATCAAGTAAAGTAATATCTAATAATAATTTACAAAAATTATTATTATCACTTGGCTCAATAATCCCATTTGATTATGATATAACCTGCCTTGATATGAAAGCATGGAAAGTTCGTGATGCATTTTTATATATAAGTGAAGCATATGCTAATATTCAAAATAATAACGCTTTATCATTTAATGAAGAAAAATTACTATCATCATTAAATACACTAGGCTTATACAATAAAAATATTTATGTAGCAAACACTTCTGCATGGTTAATTGAAGAAATAAAATATATTAATCTTAATGCGTTCCCAATAGGAGATTTAATATCATTATAAAGAATAAACTAAGCTTGTAATATTTATGAGCTTAGTTCTTTTGAAGAAAGAATGGGTGATGAAATTTCATTTGATTTTGATAATGATGAAATGCCAGTATTACTTGGTTCATTAATATATGATGAAAATTGGTTTAAATCAACAATAGATGAATAATAAAAAGGTGAAATATGAAAAAAATAATATTTGATGCATTAAAAATAACAAGGTTAGATAAATATACAGAGAAAATGTTAGATTATAAATGGGGAAAAAGTTTAAAAGAACGGACTTATCATATTATTATGGACGATTTAAAATCCTTTAAACATGACCCCAATAATGGTATGAAATGGAGTGCAGAAGAAAAAGCATCATTTGAAAAATTAAGCCATATAGAAAAAAAGAAATACTTAATAAATAAAATGGGCTTTAAAGGTGGTGTTATTTTTCCAGAGTTAAGCCCAGAAACTTTATATAAATATCCCGAAATCCGCCAAGGTGATGATACCAGCAAAAGCTACTATGAAAAAGGTATGAAAGCAATATCATCATTAAAGATAAGTTTTGGAGAATTAGAAGAAAAGCAGCAGAAAGAAATCCTTTCCAACTTTCGCTTTGCATCAGACCGTGGTGTATTAAAAGCCAGTAAAGAATTAGCAGACTTACTTTGTGCCAGAAACTTTTTATATTCCCATAAGGAAAGTATAAAAGAATTAAAGGAAGCAAGTAGACTATACCAGAGCTTAGCAAAAGCAGGCTCCCCAGATGGCTACTATGGTTACTATAAACTATACCGTTTTGTATTAGATGATGAAAAGTTTTACCACAGCAGCATAACAAGTGGTGAATTAAATGTTAATAGTGAGCAGGCGTTAAAATACCTTAATTTAGCCTTAGAAAAAGGTCATAAGGAAGCTTTGGAAGATTTAGCATATGAATTGGAAAAAACTTATGAAGGGTATCCGTTAAGTTTAGATTTAATGATGACAGTAGGCTACTTATATCAGGATGGGAAAGCCTTTGTAAAAGCTATGAATTATGCTAACTATGCAATTAATCTTAATGTGTATGAATTATTTTATACAGCTTGTATGCGAATGGCAATCATGTTAGGTGGCAGTTTAGAAGAGCTAATAATGTGCTATAATTTAAGTGTAAGTGTTCATGCCAATAAAATACGAGCAGAAAAGTTAAAAACATATGCAAAAAATAGAAAGTTAATAGATGGATTAGACCCATATTTTGATGAGCATTTTCCACCAGATTTAGTACTAGATTTTGGCACAGAATTTTATGGTGATATGTATGGTGGTTCAGGAATGTATCCCGGAGTATATAGGTGGATAGCTGATGGCAAAATGAAAGACCCACGAGATAAAGACAGCACCATGGCAACAGTAAAAGATTTTTATAAAAAACTATGGCAGATAGTTATTTGGAAATATAATTATAGAATTAATTACATAAAAGATATTACCGAACAATATTTTACTGTAGATACCTATACCATACATCTTCTTTATCGTAAATATTCCTCAGGTTTTACATCAGCCCGTCCATATGTATTTCCCAAGGAAGTGCTGGATATGCCAATAGATTTTAATAAAATCCCACCAGAAGATTTAGTATAATATTTAGAGGTATAAACTAATGGAAATATTATTAAATAACCTAGAAACAACAGAAACCACTAGAAGAGATTTATTAAAATATGGTGTATTATCAGGTATATCAGCATTAGCAGGAATTAATGCATTACAAACAAGTTTGCCATTACAAGTTACAACATCAGAAAATGTTATATCATCAAATGTGGTAGATTATACTACAAAACCATATAATGTATTTTTAGTAAGTGAAAATATTAACCAGGTAAATAAATTACTAACTAATACAAGGGTTGAAAATGTATATGTATACAGCCATACATTACATGCAAACATATCAAGTAAAGTAATATCTAATAATAATTTACAAAAATTATTATTATCACTTGGCTCAATAATCCCATTTGATTATGATATAACCTGCCTTGATATGAAAGCATGGAAAGTTCGTGATGCATTTTTATATATAAGTGAAGCATATGCATCACTTCAAAATGATAAAAATACACAATTGAATGAAGCCAATATCCTTGCATCATTAAATATAATAGGAGCATATAATAGAAATATATATGTATCACATAATAACTCAATCTTTCAAAATAATCATATCATATTAAATCACCAATCTATGCCAATAGGAGATATAATAGTGCTGTAGCATATAAGCCCATATTTTATGGGCTTAGTTCTTTATAAATAAAATGATGTTTAGCAGTAAAAGGTGGGGAAATTAAAGTTGAGTAAAATAAAACGTCAGATAGAAATTTTTCTAAACTTTATGGATGGATATTTTAAACATACATTTTTAGGATATATAATTGCTTTATTTTTATATGTTATTATACTGATAATAAGTTGTTATATTTTTTTTTCAATTTTGATTATAGAAAAATTATATATAAGTAATCTGTTTTTTAGTGATATATTTACCTATATACTTTTCTCTATATTTGAACTGATTATAATATATGTACTATATATTTTTTTTCAAAATTAATTAGAAAGTATAGTTTTGAACTTTTAAGCTATATATTTTTTTATATTATTTTTGTATATATATTTTATAAATTATATATAATATTTACAGATAATTATGTGTACAAAGATATTTTAATGGTATATATTGTTGGATTGATTATATTACCACCATATATCTCTATTTTTGTTTGGTTGTATTGTTATATTTATTTATTATATAAATCAAATAAAGTAGATAAGGAATATTTTATAAAATATCTATTTACTCATACAGTTTCTATAATCATTATACCAATAACATGCATTATAATATAAAATATAAATATAAGGAGTAGTTATGCCATTTTTTGTATCAATTTATACAGATCCATTTATCTTTGATAATTATCCATTTACTGATTATACTAATATATTATCTATTTTATTTGGTGTTCGTGGGGCAACCCATACTTTTATTAGCTTAACTCTTAAATCTCCCTATGAATTATCTAAAGAAAATGAGAGATGGTATGAAAAAAATTATTCAAGTATTATAGAAAATGAAGAAAATATAGAAGGTTTTTTCGGATTTGGGACAGCAGAAGATAAAAATACAGATAAAGGGGATATATTATTTGATTATTTAAATGGTAAAGTATATGAAAATAACCAATTTATTTCTAATGCATCATATTTACATAATACGTATATTACCGATATAATTAGAGGAGATAATGTATTTCAAAATGGAGTCTGCCAACTAGAAATATCAGAAGAAAGATACTATTATTTGCTGAATATTATACGAAAAGAGTTGTTGGATACATATAGTATAACTCCAAGAAGTGATACTATTTCTAACCCTAAATATCAATATCATTTAACAGATAATAATTGTACTCAATGGGTTCAGAGAATGTTAAATGAAATAGGTGTAGAACAGTATTTATTTCATATAGACTATGTTACAATTCCTGAAAAATATGCTGGTTTATATCAATATATCTATTATACAAATGAAATAATAAAAAAATTAGGTTTGATTGATAATCATCTATTAACTGTTGAAGGTGTAAATACTGTTAAATTTTGGATGCGAGTTAATTTTTATAATTTACATGATATAAAAAGTCATAATTTTAAAGATTTATCATTATTTAAAATAAAGAGTATGTTAGTTCAAGAATTTTTTGGTTATGATTTGGTAGAAATGCTAAAAGGGTGTGATGATGAGTATATTGCATTATTTCCATTGCAAACTGTTTCAATATCTTAATATGAAATGTAATTATTGTTTTAATATATGTAAAAATATATAATGTTAAGTTGGTTAGAGATATGAGAGAGTATATGAAAAAAATAATTAACCAAATCCCAGATAGATATTATTTAATATCGATGTATGTTATATTATTTATAATGGTATTAGGCAGATATATGTTTTCTGGATTAATGTATAAATGGGGTATGCTATTGTATTTTCTGCCCCAGCTTTTTTTACCGTTTACAATTATTTTCATATTGTATTTTTATATAAAGGATAACCATAGTAAAAAAATAGTAGATAAGATATATTTATTTAAATTAGTTCACCAAAAAGAAAGTGATTTACTTGTACTTGATAATAAAAAAATATTTTCATTATTTATATTATATATGTTATTATGGCCTATCCAATTACATGTAATAGGTATGTATTTCCTACCAGCATTATTATATTTAACACTTATAAATATGCCTTCACAATATAAAATACATACAAGATTTATATATGCATATAAATATATAAATATTATCTTTTTATCATTCTTTGTATTAAATATTTTTTTACCACCAGAATTAGAATTTATACCATTAAACTTGAATAGTATATACTTTATAGTATTGTATGTGTATTTTCTACTATTAGTAATATTTTTAATTTATCTTAAATTAAAATTAGAAAGGAATTCTATATATTTAGTCTCTAGTATAATCATCTTGTTTATTGTAATGTTTATGGCACAAGAATTAAGTTACTATTACTGGCTTCTTATATTTATGCTAGGTTTCATGATGCCTTATTATAAAAATTATATCACATCAATATTACTGGTATTAATATCTATTACTTACTTAATGTATATGATAGACAGAGTACAATCATTTTTGCCAAGTGCAACACCACATCTATATTTATGGCAAAATCATAATAAATGTATGATAAAATATCCTCAGGGAGGTGTTTATTATGTATTTAGTCTTGTGCCGAGAGGTTCTCACTGGACAGGCGGGCATATGATGACAATAACATGTGAAGAGGCATTATTGTATTTCCGTGAGTTTAGATATCCATATATGGAGCAGTTAAATGAAAAACATAATTAATAAATTAGACGATACTATTTATATAACACTAATGGGTTGCATCTTGTTGCTTATATTTATATATTCAACTCCGTATTTGTATTTACCATTTACAATTATTGCAGTTCTTTATTTTTATATAAAGGATAACCAGAGCCAAAAGTTAATCAATATGTTAACCACACAAGGGGATGAAGAATCTATATTTTTCAGTAAAAAAATTATTATCATACTATTCTTTATATTCTTTTATTATAGATATGGTTTATATATGATTGTAGCGCTAATTTTTCCTATGTTTTTATATTTACATGTAAGATTTGCTTATAAATCCAATAAACTTATAAAGTTCATTAATAATATATACATGATAATACACATTATATATATATTATATTTAAATATACATGTGTTTTTTGGTGACTACTTAAATTTTATTGAAATATCTCCGTTGCTAGTAATTTTAGTATTGTCAGCAATATATACAATAATATTATCATATTTTATTGGTAAAAAAACAATGTTTTTACATTTATTTTTATCAATAATACCAATATTAATTATTTTCAGCATTTGGGGAGTATTTTTCAGTATTACATTAATTGTGATATTTATAATGAATTACATATTTATTTATTATAAACAATATTTATTTGCCTTTATATTTCAAATTCATGCTATTATATTAAAAGAAGAATATGTATTTCCTATTATATTTATTGCTCTTATTCTGTTTCTTCTTTTTAGTAATGATAAGCAAAAAATATCGTTTGATGATAAATAAGCATTATTTGATTAATCTTTAATATTGTGTTATATGCTATGAAAATAAAGGAAATCCCAAAAGCTTAAAAGCATTACAACTAAACTGATAACACCTGGTAGTTTAGTAGAGCAGGTAAATAAGGACACTACACTTATTACAGAAGGCGAATATAGTTTGACAGTAAACAAAAATCTATCTACAATAGTGAAAGAAACTGTTTCATTAACAAGTGAGAAATCAAGTAGTATAGAATCAGAAAGATTATCTGTCGCATCAAAAAGTGATGTAGCAGTTAATGCGGAAAATTCTATAACCATTACGGTAGGTAATACTTTAGTTGATATATCACCAAGCAGTATAACTATGAAAGCAGGTGGAGTGGGAGTATTAATTGATTCTAAAGGCCTGGTAGTAAAAGGTGGGGAAATTAAAAGTGAGTAAGAAATTATTTTTATTATTGTTATTAATACCTTTATTTTTAATAATGCTTTTTATCATAGTAAATTATAAGCCAATATTATTAGCAATAGAGTCTTATAATATTGAGGATGTTTATATGAATGATAATAAAGTTTTGACTATGGATTTTGTTGATAAAGTTCTTGAAGATATAGAAAACAATAATTATAAGCAATATATGTTAGATGTAACAGATTATTATATTACAAGTGATTTTGTAGTTTTTGTATTTGATAAGTTAGGTTTATTAGATTCATATCTTACAGGTATTAGAAGTAAAATGTTTGCACAATATATTTATATATTTGCAGTTATGGTTGAAAATAAAGATAAGCAAAAATATTCAGAAATGCTCAAATATTATCCAATAGAAGATATTGAGAATTTTACAGAGCTGACATTAAAGTTTATAGATAAAATATATGATCATATTTCAATTCCTATGTTTGCTCTCATAGGATATAATTTTATTACCACTGACTCAATTGCATTATGTTATTTAGTAATGACATATAATGGTTGTAATAATAATGACTATTATCTTGATAAATATATATATACTCCAGCTGAACAAATAGTAACATTATATAAAAATAAAGTTCCTATGGATAAATTAGACAATACTAAAAAAAATATGTTTTATGAAAATGTTGATGAACTTTATTCTCATATAAATACTAATGTGAGGAAGATAACTAATGAATGTGGATTATAGTGAATTAGGTTATTTTTTTATTGGCAATTCTTATCCTTATGTTGATTTAACTAAGCTTGATGCTACTCAAGTTAGTAATAATACAGATAGAAAAATAATTGTTCAAGATTTAAAAAACGATATACAACAGGTGGTTGATTTTGCTAATAAAACAGTGGAAACAGCAGATACTATGAATATTGACACGAAAAAAGAAGTAAAAGTGTTGGTTCAAGGTTCATTAATATATGATGAACATTGGTTTAAATCAACAATAGATGATGAATAATAAAAAGGTGAAGTATGAAAAAAATAATATTTGATGCATTAAAAATAACAAGGTTAGATAAATATACAGATAAAATGTTAGAATATAAATGGGGAAAAAGTATAAAGGAAAAAACTTATCATATTATTATGTATTTTCTAGTGACTTTGCAAATTCACTTAAAATACCTGCAGGTGTAGTATATCCAGTAATAATATTATCATCAATTTATACAATAATATTATCATATTTTATTGGTAAAAAACAATATTTTTATATTTATTTTTATCAATAATTCCAATATTAATTAGTTACATGACTTGTAAGGGATGTTTAAATAATAAGTTAATTTTAATTTTTTTAATAAATTACATATTTATTTCTTATAAGCAATATTTATTTGCTTTTATTTTTCTAATCTCTGCTAAACTACAAGGGGAATATTTATTGTTTCTTATAGTTATTGCTCTTGTTATATCTCTTATTTTTAGGAATGATAAGCATAAGACACCATTAACATCAAAGACGGTAGGAAAAGATGAGCAGGATTAAAAGATGTAAATGTAGGTGGAGAATACTTAACGGTAGTAGCCTTAAGTAAAGATACAGCAGTGGGGTTATCAAATACTTTAAATGTTGGGGCAAGTAATAAAGTAAGGGTAGCAGAAAACAGCATCACTAATAATAGCATATTAGATAGTGCGAATATTTTGTAACAATATATTCAACTATATAGATTACAAATATTCTAATATATTATGAAACCTAACTTTATGTCTTCTTGAGCGTAGGCGAAAGAACTTATACCTTTTGAACTGCAATTATTATAAATTCTTAATAAATTGGTAATGAACTACTTATATCTTTCCATTACACTTTTACCTTTCCATTTTTATACGCCGTACAGCTTTTAAAGGTATAAGATTATTCGCTACCGCTCATAATGACAGATTAGAGTATGTGAATATTTTGTTGCAATATTATAATTTGGCAAAATTTAGCTTCAAGTCTACAATCATTTAATTCAAAAACGAAGAGGGGGACTGGATATATTTTAAATATTGAATATATACGAATATATATAGTTATGGATAAGTAAAAATAATATAATTATATATATTTTTTTTAAATCTTGGGGAAATTCTTGGGGAACTTTTTTGGGAAAGTTTTGGAGGTAAATATGTAAGAGCAGTATAGTGTAATTAATATTATTGGCTATGTGGTAGAATATTGTAATTGAAATAATTTAAGTAATTCAGACTTACGATTGCAAAAGTTCTATGTTCAAGTCGAGATTTTGCAAAAAAAATATTAGTTCTGTTGTTCCTATTTTTATTGTATATATAAAATCTTTCGATAGGTATGGTGTTATATATCCAAATTGTGTATGTGATATCTAATGTATATAATACTAATAAAGATAGAGCTATTAATTAAGAAAGAGGTTATTTATATTTAACTCATCTTATATGCAATTCTTAAGCAACAACATAAAGATGATTTAATCAAAGAGTAATACTTTTATTTGTATTGACATAGTATTGTAAAGTACAATCAACTTTTTTAGATAAAGGATAATTAATCATATTATCCATGTATCAGTTAAAAATAAAAGAATGCATGTAAAGCAAATTAAGAAGAATTAAGTACAATAAGGATTGAAATCAACACAAATTTATAAAAGATACTTGCATGAATTATACTTATATGGTATACATATATAATTTTATGTAAATATTTTTTTTAGAGGTTATTTAGGATGAACAATATATCTCTTGGTACATTTTTAAAAAAATTTAGAGAAAACAGCAATTATTTAGTGGAAGATGTTGCTAAGATATTGAATTTATCTGTTGAAGAAGTTGAGCAGTTTGAATCAACTGGTGTAATAAGTGATCCATTTTTACGGGATATTATTTCAACCTTATACAGTATGCCAATGTCATTTTTTGAAACTGATTACTCTAAGCCAGTTTTACATAATACAAGATTGAAAGTTACAGATACTAATAAATTTCAGGCTCTTCCGCCGATTAAACAGTTTGAGTATCTGAATAAAGCAAAAACATTATGTAAAACAATTGATGACATAGCACAAATAGAGGCAGATAATAATGCCGCAGATCCTATATTACAGAATGCTAATATGAACTTGTTTGAGCTTTCCACAATAACCGAAGAAGATATTTTTGAAATTGCAGAGCATATATATAGTGATTTAAAAAATCTTGGTATTAATAAGTTTTCTAGTTTAGAAGATTTGTTGTATATTTTTCCTTATGTTATTTTTGATGATTTAGGTGAAGAATTTAGTGGTTTTTCATTTTATGATTTTGAAAATGGAAAAACAGATAAATTAATTGTGATAAATAAAGCAGATAGTTATGTAAAACAATTGTTTACTTTTTTTCATGAGATAACACACATATATATACATTCAAGTAAAATATGTGATAATATATCTGATGAACATATTGTTGATAGTATTGTGAATAGGATTTTATTACCGAAGGATTATATACAACAAGAGTATCAAGGATTTAATATTGGTTGTATAGACCAATATATATATAAATTTGAAGAGACATCGAAAAAGTATAATGTAGGATATAAAACAATTGCATATGCATTATTTCATGCTGATATTATTGAAGAAGTGCAAATTAGTGAAGTTTATACGCATTTAATTAAAGACCACAGTATGGGTAAAGCTGTAAATCAAAACAGCGGTTTATTATATAATAAAGCATTAGAGGAAGTAATAATACATGCTAAAGAGAATAATTATATAACTCATGAAAGATTTCAACAAGAGATCGCATATGCAATAAATTATAATTAGTTGGATATTGCATGATTAATATATATACCATAGAAACTATTATATTATTGCATAATATGAATGTGTTGAAATTGTTTAATGAACATTATCCTGTTTATATAGTTCCTACGTCATATAGTATTTTGTCCACATATTTTTCAAAGGAATATCAAAAAGTTTATGGTAGTGTTGGAACTAGGTCTATTATGAGCATACGTGAGTATATTAATAAAGAACTTGATATTGATATTAATTGTTTAAAAATGGTAGATCTACCTTACATCTCAAAAGATGAAGTAGAAAAAAAAGCAAGGAATATGTATTCTCATAAAAAATGGTCTCATGAAATAGTGTATATAGAACATTTTATGGCTAATAAGGATAATGACTATCGATTAATTATTGATACAAAAAGTGGTCTATCTAGTGAAACTTCCAATACTGAATATATATTATATCATCATGCTATATCTATCTTTGGCGTACTGAAAGAAATGTCTGAACAATTAAATATTTCAAATGATGATTTAAATAAAATATATACCTATTTGTCTCAAAATAATCATACAAGTATGACAAAATTATCAGAATATTTTAGTCATGATGAGGATTATAGAACCCTATTTAGGCAAAGATAATTGTATTTTGTAACATAAATAGTATTTGCTCTTATTTTTATCCTTTTTCATTTGCCTATTAACTATTTAGTATTGTAAAACCATTAAGTTATAAGCTGTAAGTAATAATGTAATTATATATATTTATTTTTTTAATAAATTCTTGAGATTTTTGATAATAATTTCTAAAAAGTTAGTAATAGATATGTTGAATTTCTTTCCAATGATTAGTATACTAAAATAAATTATTATTTTGGATTAGCTAGATGGATATTAATTTAACACAGATTAGATGCATTAATGGAAAAGTAGAAGACGGATTTGAAGAATTTATCACGCAATTAGCACGTAGAGAGAATGTTCCTAGTGATGGTGTTTTTTATAGAAATGGTAGACCTGATGCTGGTTGTGAATGTTACTATAAATTTCCTGATGGTACCATATGGGCATGGCAGGCTAAATATTTTACTAGCAGTTTAGGCGAAAGTCAATGGAAGCAGATAGATAAATCTATTGCAAATGCTATGAAAAAATATAAAAATATAACAAAGTATTACATAGCTATTCCAATAGACCCTCCAGATGCTAAGATTGCTGGACATAAATCTATGAGAGATAAATGGGATGATAAAGTGAAAACATGGGAGGAAAAATATCCTAATGTAGATTTTATTGCATGGTGGGCATCTGATATAATTGATAAACTAGATAGACAAGAAAATAGCGAGTTTTATAAGTTTTGGTTTAATAAAGAAATATATACGCAAGAATGGTTTGAAAGCAAAATCTACAATGCTATAGAAGATTTGGGAGTACGTTATACTCCTGAATTGAATATTGACTTAGATATTAGTAAATATTTTAACGGAGTTTTTGGAGATGAAAAATTAATAGCCCAATATAAAGAAAATGCAAACAAATTTATTCAAAACATACAGGACATCAACTGTTATAGTAAAAGACTAAATCATATTTTTAACTCTATAAAAGAATTAGTATTTTCATTAAATGTAGATAATATAACAGAGTCTGATACAGTAAATATAGATTTAGATATAAATAAAGTGGAATTAACATGTAAACAAATAGACGAAAAAATTAAATATATTGAAAAAGTACTGAATAAATATAAACGGATATATCAGTATAAATCTTCTAATCGTAAGAGCAATATTATACAAGATGAAGTAATTAAAACTAGAGCATATTATAATGATTTTAAATATTTTATCAATAGCAAAACTATTCAATTATATAAAAATCCTTTCCTTGTGGTGACTGGATCTGCTGGTATAGGAAAATCACACTTATTAGCAGATATTGTTACTAATAGATTAAAAAATAATACTTTTTCTATTATGTTATTAGGGCAAAAATTTAAAACCAAGGATAAGCCTCAAGTACAAATATTGAAAGAATTAGACTTAGCATGCTCTTTTAGCGATTTATTAGAAGGCTTAGAATGTACAGCAGAAATCTATCATAAAAGAGTGATAATTGTTATTGATGCTATAAATGAAGGTGAAGGTAAAAATATATGGTGCGATAATTTAAATAGTTTTATAGCAGAGATACGAAAATATCCAAAATTAGGTTTAGTTATATCTTTACGTTCAACATATAAAGAATTATTTCAAGATAATATTAAAAATTTAATAGAATTGGAACATAAGGGTTTTGAAGATAAAGAGTATACAGCTATAAAAGATTTTTGTAGTTATTATCATATTGATATGCCTAAAGTACCTCTATTAAATGATGAATTTTCAAATCCGTTATTTTTAAAGTTATTCTGTATTAGTGTTGCTGAAAACAATATATTATTTAAAGATGAATTATGTATCGATATACAATCAATTTTTGATTTATTTCTTAAATCAGTTAACAATAAAATTTCTGAGGATAAGTCAATAAAGATAGTGAATAGATGCTTAAATGCAATAGTTGATTATGAAATAGATAATAACATAACTTTTATATCTTATGAAGATGCTCATGCAATAGTTAATCAGGAATTTAGAAAATCTTTTAACGATTCAAAAAATTTTTTAGAGCATTTAATATCAGAAGGAGTTTTAATAAAAAATTATAATAACTATTCTAATGATGAGTTTGTATACCTAGGATATGAATTACTCAATGATTATCTAATTGCACAAAAACTAATTGAAATGCCTATAAATGATATATTTAAGAAATTAAAGCAAATCTCTAATAGTATATCTCTTTATCAAGGCGTATTAGATATGCTTGCTGTTTTACTTCCAAACAAAATAGGAAAGGAAATTTTTGAAGTGATAAAACTTACATCGCTACAAGTTGAATGTATAATTGCTTTTATAAATAGCTTAAAATGGAGGAAAAAAGTTAGTGAGCCTGAGAAAATAGATGATTATATACATTCATATATTTTACCTAATGATTTATATCGTCAAGAATTTTTAATAGCTACGATATATTGTTCACTTAATCCTATAAATTATTTTAATGCAACTAAATTACACTCTTTACTTAATGAATACAATATGCCAGAAAGAGATGCATTCTGGTTACCACTGATTAATGATATATATAACACTGAAAATAATATAATAGAAAGAATAATAAGATGGGCATTAGGTAAAGAAGGTAAATCAAATATTTCTGACGATTCAATCAAACTAACTTTAATCATGCTAGGATGGTTTTTAGCTAGTAGTAATAAACAACTAAGGGATAATTCAACTAGGGCCATTGTCCATTTATTAGTAGAACGCCCGCAATTAATTATTTATTTTTTAGAGCAATTTGATAATGTAAATGACCCATATATCTATGAAAGAGTTTATGCCGCTGCATATGGAGCAATTATACATACCATGGATAAAGAAATTATTCAAAGTGTAGCAATGTATGTGTATAACAATGTTTTTAATAAAGAAAAAGTATACCCTCATATATTACTAAGAGATTATGCAAAAGGAATTATTGAATATGCAAAATATTTGTTTAATGATTTAAATAAAATTGATATAAATAAAGTTTTACCGCCGTATAATAGTGATTTTCCTATCATTCCTACTGATGAACAAATATCTCAATTGAAAAATTGTGCTGATAAACATAAGCAAGCAGCAGTTATAAGGATATTTAGATCAATGACTCCTGAATATGATCGCAACAAAAAATCATTGTTGTATGGAGATTTTGGGAGATATGTTTTTCAATCAAAATTTTATAATTTTATAAATCCAGTGAAAAGTCGTGAAGAGTTCATTATGGATTTACACAATATTGCAGTAAAGCGTATATTTAGTTTAGGTTATTCCCCTGATCTACATGGTAATTATGATAGCTGGATAGATAGTGAACGAAGTAGATATGGAAGGCAGGCATACTATAATGAAAGAATTGGAAAAAAATATCAGTGGATTTCAATGTATGAATTATTAGCTCAGGTTAGCGACCACTATAAATTAAAGGGTAGAGATTATTATGATAAAAATTTATACAACTATTTAGGACCATGGGAGCCTTTTACTAGGGATATAGATCCAACAATTTATGGACAAGTATACAAACCATCAATTATTTTACCAGTTAGTTATAATGAATTTGATTGTGATAATATAGAATGGTTAAAGCAGATGACAGATGTTCCAGTATCAGTTAACATACTGCAAGATAATAATAAAGAATGGATAGTTTTAAATGGAATGATACAATTTAAAGAATCTGTAAAATTAGATAAAAATAAAACAAATAAAGAATATAAAGAATTAATGTATTCAATTAAAAGCTACTTTGTAAAAGAAGATGAATATATAAAAATTGCAAGCTGGTTGAATAGCTGTAAAGATATGCAATATGATGATATTTCAGAACCATCTGAGCATTATCAAATATATAATAAAGAGTATGTGTGGTCTAGTGCATATCAATATTTTTATAATAATGAATATTATAATGGTAGTCCAAAAACTAGTTTGCTCAATCAGACCAGAGGTATTATATGCGAATTATATCATACAACATCAAATGGATATTTATGGGAAAGCGGATATGATGATTTTTTTACAGAGCTTGTACAAAGATATAAAAAACCATGTTATGATCTATATAGATATTTTAATCTAAAACATGGCAAAGATGATAATATTTTATATATACAAGGCAGCCAAGAACCTGCATGTATAGATTTAAATGGATGCCTTTATTTTAAAAGAAGGCTGCTTGCTGATTTTCTCAAAGAAAATAGTTTTTGTTTGATATGGTTTGTGAAATGTGAAAAAATGATACTAAATTCAAATAGTTTTGAATCAGATAAAACATATAATCTTCTTTATAGCAAAATGCATAAATTGGATAGTAAAAATATATTAGAATAATATTTAGGTGTAATATCACTTGAAACATTACATCCTAACTCATTAAGCAATAAAAGTATGAGTAACTTTTTAGAAAGGAAGTGTGATATAATATATGTAGGAATTTTTGCTAAATAAGGTATGATGTCTGTTGTAAAGAAATGGTATTAATATATAACATAAATTATGAGTTCATATCCAAATATTTATTTTAGTTTATTTCTTACAACTTGATAGTTTTAGGAAACATAGAAATTTACTAAGATAATGCATTGATAAATAAAATGTAAAACATAATCATGCTACTTATGTTGTAAAATCTAAAAACGATTGCAACACATTAAGCAGTCGTTTAAGTTCTCGTAAAAAATATCCTTAGCCGATTTATAATTAAATAATTTTCACAGGCTCTCATTTATTACAGATATATTTTTATTTGTAATGACTTTTATTTCGCTGCCTTAATGCCAGCCTAATTAGTTTATCAGTATAATCTGCCATAAATAGTGGGATATTAAGCATATCATCATCAAGTTTTAGATTATCTAACGAAAACCGAATACGAAGCTTTACTTTATCTGAAAACAGCTCTTTAAACTTTTTAAGGCTTTTACTTGTAGTGTTAGCTTCTGATTTTACTTCCACAGGGAAAATATCATTTTCTCTCTGAATCAGGAAATCAACCTCATAAGGTGGATTTGTCTGCGACCAGTACCTAGGGGTTACTTCAAACTGTGTAATTAAAGTCTGTAACACAAAATTTTCAGTTAATGCCCCTTTAAATTCAGTAAATAACCGATTACCTTCCCCAAAGGCTGTTGGTGCAAGTTGTGCCAGTCGGCGAAGCAGTCCCACATCTACAAGATATATTTTAAAAGAGGAAAGGTCATCATAAGCAGATACAGGCATACCAGGAGCAGTGCTGCGGTAGATTTTATGTACAAGTCTGGCATCAACCAGCCACTGTAAAGCGTCTTCATATTCACGAGCCCTAGCCCCTTCTTTTACTACCTTATATATGAACTTTTTATTTTCTCTTGCCAGTTGTGATGGTATAGACTTCCAAATCATTGAAATCTTAGGAAATTCGCTTATATTGGGGTGTTTTGCAAAGTCACGCTCATAGGCATTAATAATTCCCGATAGTGCTTCCTGCATAGCTTCCACATCTCGTGCCTCTGTCCACATTTTAACAGATTCTGGCATACCACCAGTAACATAATACATTTTAAGTTTTTCATATAAAGGATTAAAAAAGGCATCAGGAATTGGTTCAATAGTGTTTATTGTTACTAGATATTCCACAAGATTTTCATTTTTATTAGCCAGTAAAAACTCTTTAAAGTTCATAGGGTCAATCTGCATAAAATTAACTTTGCCAACAGGAAAAGATGAAGGTTTTGCCAAAGCAATCCCTAGTAAAGAGCCAGCACAGGCAATGTGATATTGTGGAGCGTTCTCACAGAAATACTTTAATGAATTTATAACCTTAGGGCAGTCCTGTATTTCATCAAAAATAATCAAAGTTTTTTCTGGCATAATTTTCTGGCCACTTGCAAGCATCAGATTTTGTAAAATTCTATCAACATCTTTCGTGGTTTCAAAAAACTGCTTATACTCTTCATTTTCATCAAAGTTGAAATAAGCAGTATTTTCATAGTATTGTTTGCCAAATTCTTTTAAAATCCATGTTTTTCCAACTTGACGCACGCCTTTTAAAATAAGAGGTTTACGATAGGGAGAATTTTTCCAATCTTGTAGTTTCTGTAAAATTAATCGTTCCATATACTTTATCACATTTTTATAATATATTTAGTGTATATAAATCACACTTTTATTATATATATAAATTATAAAAAATACAAGACTATTTATCAAATGATATATTTTAATGACGAAGTAAAAGAATATAATATAGGTCATTTATTTGATAAAAAACATGATTTTAAAGTATTGTCTAATACTACTGGCTTATTTGAGCAGGTAGTAAATTCTAAAAACGATTGCGAAAAAAGTAGTAAATAAAAAAGTGGTTGTTAAATCTCTTTAAATAAAA
>CALUWN010000032.1 GCA_944324495.1 uncultured Mucispirillum sp.
AAACTGCTTCGCCTACTATCGTAGGCTCTGAATGACAGTTATTACAATTATTTCTATTTTTACATATATTATCAAGTAGTTATAGCATTTTTTAATAAAAAATGGGGGTGAAGCAGAAAAAATAAACAAAATTTTCTATAAGCATTATATTTATTTTATTAGTTCAAAATAACTTAAAATAATACAATTACATAAGCTAGTTCCTTACTATTTAATAAAGATACTCTTTTTTTGTAGCTTATGTTATATTGATAAGAGAATTTTTACAACTTTTTTCCATACTTTTTCGGACATCTTGGACACCCCATAAAAAAATCCATATATATTAGCCCTATAAGAAAGAAAACAATTTAAGGAAAAGCAATGAATAAAAAATATAAAAAACCAAAAGACTTAGAAAAAATGGCAGAGCAGTATTTTTTAGAGCAGGAGGAGCAAAATAAACCATGCTCAATTGCAGGAATATCATATTTTCTAGGTTTTACAGATAAAAATGACTTTTTAGAACTGGAAAAACAGGAAGAATTTGCACCAATCATAAATAGAATAAAACTAAGAATGGAAAGTCAGGCAATAGATATGCTTACAGACAAAAGTTACGCCACAACTGGAGTAATTTTCAACTTAAAATGCAGTTTTGGTTACAGCGATAAAGTAGTAAACGGAAAAGATGATATGGCTGAACTTATGCAAAAAGCAAGAAAATTAATAGATGGCACAGAAGATAATGAGTAAAACTAAAAAAAGCAGGCAAACCCTTGAAAGTTTGGCATATATTTTAGCTCATACAGAAAAAGACCCCCTTTTATTTGTGCAGGCCGCATTTAACTGGGGGCAAAATGAGCTTGCAAACCACAGCATATTAGACTGGCAAAAGGAAATATTAATCAATGTGCGTGAAGGTATTATAAATTTAAGTGAAGCTGTACAGATTGCAGTATCTTCAGGACATGGCATAGGAAAAAGTGCATTAGTATCATGGCTTATTTTATGGGCAATATCTACAAAGCCTAATACAAAGGGAGTAATAACAGCCAATACGGAGCATCAGTTAAAAAGCAAAACATGGGCAGAGCTTGCAAAATGGCACAGGTTATCCATTGTGGAAGATATGTTTGAAGTAAGCAAAACAGCCATATTTAGTACTGATAAGCGGTATGAAAAAACGTGGCGGATAGATGCAATCCCTTGGAGTGAGCATCGCCCTGAAGCATTTGCAGGGCTTCACAACCAAGGGGGTAGAATATTAATTATTTTTGATGAAGCTTCAGCTATACCAACTTGTATATGGGAAGTGGCAGAAGGTGCTATGACAGATAAAAATACGGAAATATTCTTTTTATGTTTTGGCAACCCCACAAGAAACGACGGCAGATTTTTTGAATGTTTTGGCAGGTTTCGCCACCGCTGGATAACAAAAAAGGTGGACAGCAGAACTGTACCCATAACAGATAAACGCCAGATAGATAAATGGGTGGCAGATTACGGCATTGACAGCGATTTTGTAAAAATAAGGGTACTAGGTGAATTTCCATCTGGCGGCAGTGCTTCACTTATAAAAAGGGATGATATACTAGAAGCAGAAAGCAGGCAGATAGAAGAAAGTGCATATATTAATGCTCCAAGAATAATAGGTGTTGATGTGGCACGTTTTGGGGAAGATAAAACAGTTATTGCAAGGCGTCAGGGTTTAAAACTCTATGACCTAAAAAAATACAGCTCACTTGATACTATGGAAGTAGCTGATGCAGTAATAAGGGAGATAGTATCATTTAAGCCAGAAGCTGTATTTATTGATTTAGGCGGTGTGGGAGCTGGAGTATATGACAGGCTTAAATGGTTAAACTATAACGTAATAGGTGTAGATTTTGCAGGCAAGCCAGAACGGAAAGATAAATATATAAATAAGCGTGCTGAAATGTGGGGCGAAATGGCAGAATGGTTAAAGTATGCAGATATTCCAGTAGATAGCGATTTAAGGGAAGATTTAGCAGGCCCTACATATTATTTTAGGGGTGATAATGCTCAAATATTATTAGAGAAAAAGCAGGATATGAAAAAAAGAGGGCTTGCAAGCCCAGACTGTGCTGATGCTTTAGCATTAACATTTGCTGCTAAAATAAATAATACAAGCAGGGTACTTCCTTCAAAAACGCTTAGATAAAGGGTAATAAATATGAATATATTGTTAGAAGAAAAAGAGATTTTAGAAATAGTAAAAGAAGATAAGGCTCAGGCTTTAAGTTATTATACAAACCAATTAAAGCCAAAGTTTCAAAAATATTATGAGCTTTATAATGGTAATAAAATAGATACAAAAAAATACAGGATGCCAGAAAGTTCTTTTATAAGCCGAGATGTGCTTGTTGCAATCAGGGCAGTAATGCCAGATATTAACAAACTGCTTTTAACATCAAACCCTGTAGAAATAACAGCAAGAAATGGGGAGGATGAAGAAAAAGCAAGGAAAATGCAGGCACTGCTAAATTATCAGTTAACTTCGCAAAACCCATATCACACTGTATTTACAAGGCTTATAACAAACGCATTAATTACAGGCTGTGCTGCTTTAAAGGTATTATGGGAAAAAGAGGCAGAGGAAAAATTAGTAGAAGAAGTTGCAGATTATGAAAGACTACAGCTTTTAATAAGCAAAGGTTTTAAAGTAAGCCATAAGCAGGAATATATTAATGGGGCTTTAAAGTACAGAGTAAAATATAAGGCTATGACTATTACAAAAAATCAGCCTGTTTTTGAAGTGCTGCCCTATGATGAATTTTTATTTGATGCAAGTGCTTCTTCTGTGCAGGAAGCAAATTTTATAATACATAGAAAGCTTGTAAGTTATGATTATTTAAAACGCAGGCAGAAAGCTGGAGTTTATAAAAATATATCAGATTTAAAAGATAATATTTATACCTATGAAGATGATGATATAAACTGCGAGAAAACAGGTAAAGTATACGGCTATGGCAGTAAAAAGCGTAAAATGTATATGATTAATGAGTACTGGGGCAAAATAGATGTTAATAAGGACGGTATAGATGAGTTTGTAGTTATCTCATACTGTGGTGATAAAATATTAGCCATAGAAGAAAATACTTTTGGTATGTACCCATTTTTTGTATATACGCCTTTTTTATCAATGGATAGTATTGCAGGTAAAGGAATGGCAGAGCTTTCTGAAAATATGCAGATAATAAAGACGGCATTAATTAGGGAAATATTAGAAAACACAAGGCGAAATAATAACAGGAAAATATTTTATAAGGTAGATGATTTATTAAACCCATCTCAAATGGTAACAAACGAGCAGTATGTGGCTGTGCGTGATAGTGCAGATATTAATAATATTTTTGCCCCTGAGCCTTTTGAAGCAATATCTAGCAACACTTTTAACTTAATAGAGTATTTTGATAAGGAAAACCAGAAAGTAACAGGCATAAGCGATATGAAGCAGGGTATAAGGCGTCAAGTAGAGAATATGAGTGCCACAGAAGCTCAGATTAAGTATGAATCATCTAATTCGCAGGTGCAGGCAATAGTGCAAAATTTTGCAGAAAGCTTAAAAGAAACTTACAGGTTTTTAATTTATCAAAACCAAAAGTTTATGGATAATATGCAGGTTATAAGGCTGATTAATGACACAATTGAAGTAAACCCAAAAGATATTAAGGATATTGATTTTGATATATCAGTATCGCAGGCTATATCTTCAGGCACAGAAGAAACAAGACGCAGGGCATTAAGTACAGCATTATCATTAATAATAGAAATAGGCGAGCCAAGAAATTTAACAGATAAACTGCGTATAAGAAACTTAATGGCAAAACTTTTAGAAGAAAGTGGGCTTAAAGATACAGATAACTATCTTTTAAGTGTGGAAAAAATAATGGAGCAGGAAAAAAGTGGAAGCATTAGAAACAGCAGTGCTGAAAAAGCGAATAGCTAAAGGTGTAATGGCAGAAAAATCAAAAGAATATATATTTTCTCTTTTAGAAAACTATAAGGGAGAAATTATGCAGAGCCTTGAAAAAGGTGAAAATATAAGAAAGCTGCACGGTATGGCATATATTATAAAGAAACTAGAGCAGGATATTTTAAAGGATATATCCCATAAAGATGATGCAGTAATGATGATAAATAAAAAGGAGAAATAAATGGAACAAAATATAAATAAAGAAAACCAAATGCAGACAAAAGCTCAAGCCCAAAACAGGCAGGCTGAAAAAACAAATAAAACATATTCTGTGGAAGAAATATTAAAAATGGTAAATGAAAGCAATAAAAATAATGCAGCACTTCCTAAAGAAATTGAAATGCTTATAAACAGCATAAAAGGTGAAGAAAGTAAAGAAAGCGAAAAAAATACAAAACAGTCTTTAAGTATGAACTATATTGAAGGCTTAAGCTTAGAAGATATTAAAAAAATAAATGAATATGCTTATAAGCAGGTAGAAAACTATACAAAAGCACCATTTAATATGGAAAATATGGAGCACAGGGAATATTTTGCATATTTTAAACAGCAGGCATTAAAGGAAAAAGAAAAACAAATTAAAATGAAAAAATTTGATGAAAGCTTACATGAAAAATATGGTGAAATGTATGAAAGTGTGGAAAAAGCAGCAAGAAATACATTTGAAAGTATGGCTTTTAAAGATGCAAGGGACATTATATCTTCTAGAATGCATGGTAATGTGGAAAAACTTTTATCATTTTATGACAGTGTTTTTAATGAAATGGTATCAAAACAGAAACAGGCAGAAGATGTGGTGCATACTCAAGAGGGGCGTATTATGTTCCCACCAAAAGCATTAAATGGAAGCAGTGTAAAGACTACTGCAAATAAAAACACATATGAAAATTTTATATAAGAAAAGGAGAAAAAAATGAGCGTAATTTATGATACATATAATACAAATACACAAGCAGAATTAGTGAAAAGGAGCGTTGGTTTAAGAGATAAAATCTTCCAAAACGCAAAACTTTCACCACTTTTTATGATGCTGCAGGCTAGAGGCAGAGTAATTGCAGAAACAAACCAAAAGTTTGAATGGTTAGAAACTAGGCTTAATAAACCAACATTTAAAGTAGCACCTGCCAACCAGTCTGCCACTGATTTAACAGTTGTTACAGATGAAGATAATGTAACATTTTTAACAGAAGGCTCAATTATTAAAGATATTAAAACCCATGAGCAGATGAGAGTAACAGCTATTAGTGGTAAAACTATAACTGTTACAAGGGGTTATGGTGTAACAAATGCACAAGAAATAACAGCAGATGCTGATGATACAAATGCAACATTTGTAAATATATCAGTAGCATATCCTGAAGGCAGCTTAGCACCAAAAGGCATAGTATTATTAAAAAAAGATAATTTCAACTACTGCCAGACATTTAGAAGAACTCTAAAAATTACAAGAAACAAACTTCGTCAAGGTGAATATGGTGATGATGGAGAGAATGCAGAAAGCAGAAGAAAGGCAGAAAGAAACAAAATATTAAGGCTTCACCAAAACGATATTGAGCAGTCATTAATGTTTGGCGAGCCAAAAAAAGATTTATCTGGCAGTGAGCCATTATATGTAACAGGTGGCCTTTTTCACTATATTAAAACAAACGTATTAAGCATTACAAGCCCAGATAAATTTAAAGTAGGCACAATTAATGAGATATTAGGTGCTATGGCAGATAAAGGCTCAGCAGGTGATAAAGTAATGCTTACAGGCTCAGGCTTTAATGCAAAATTAAACGATAACGCTATTAAAACATTTTCAGGTGGCAGTGGAAACCTTTTAAAAGAGTTTGGCATTGCTTTAGATAAAATAGATACAGAATATGGGGAATTAAATATTATGTATGACCCTGTATTATCAGCAGTTTATCCAAATACTGCTGTAATTATAGATTTAGATGAACTGCTTTTACACTTTATAGAAGAAACTAAAATGGAAACAAATATACAAAGTGATGGCTATGACGGTGTGGTAGATACTTTTTTAACAGACTGCGGTTTAGAAGTATCTAACGAAGAATGCCATGGCATATTAACCCTTAATTTTTAGGTGGTTATATATGAGATTTTATTCCTGTTATAAGGATTTAAAAATCATGCATTCAAAAGGTGTAGCAGTATTTAAAAACGGCATTTATGAAACAAATGATAAAGTTATTATAAATGAGCTGAAAAAAGATAAAAATATAAGGTGTAAAAAATCAATAGATGAGATAGCTTTAGGGAAGAATATAAAAAACTGTAAATAAACTTTCATAAAAATAAAATGGGGTTAGGTGAAAATCTAACCCCTTTTTTATATAACAAAATCGGTTTTAATGTCATATATATTAAAAAAATACTTTTTTTTATATAGAATATAATATAGTATGTGTACGTATATTTTACTAGTATATAATAATAAGGAGAATAATATGGCAAAAGTAAAAACGTTTTTATTATCTTTTTTAATTGCAGCCTTATCTATTTTATTTATTGCAGGCTGTAGCACAGATACTGGCACTGGTTCTGGTGGCGGTACAGATAACGGTGGTGAGCAAACAGGGCTTACTCCAATTGATTTAACTACTAATCCATTTAGTTTATTAGGTGTATATCAAGTGGACTTATATGGTATTGATGATGAGCCAGTAAATGAACCTACTCAAGCAAGCGAACTTCGCGTTGGTTTAAATTTAGCAACAGCAGCAGGTGGGATGGGTGCACCAGAAGTTTTA
Organism: uncultured Mucispirillum sp.; assembly: GCA_944324495.1. GTDB lineage: Bacteria > Chrysiogenota > Deferribacteres > Deferribacterales > Mucispirillaceae > Mucispirillum. Next base: position 6,739 of record CALUWN010000032.1, read on the forward strand.
ATGCTTTTAAATTTTGATGGAAGTATTATTCCATTTGATGATTATGTTATTAATCTAGGTAATATGGGGGGGGGTGATTTAAATGACTTTATTTCAACAACATTTGCAAGTTTGGGAGCTGAATTGATTGAAGGAGACCAGTATGGTTTATATTTTACATTAGACCCTGCTAAAAATCCTCAATATCAGCCTTTAGTGACTAAAAATGTTATACAAGATGGTCAATACTTAAAATTAAAGCTTACGAAAATAAAAGATATAGCTCAAGATAGTGGTTTAGGTGATACAGATGTACCACAAGACCCAGAAAAACCATTAGAAGTAACAGATATTGCATTTGATAAAACTATTCATAATATTACAACTACAGAAAGTTTTCAATTACAAACATATTTTGCACCTGTTGGAGCAACTTCAAATTTAACTTGGGAAACAGATAACACACAAGTAGCTACAGTTGAAAATGGTAAAGTTACTATATTAAAAAATGGTAATGCAACAATTACGGCTACTACAGAAAATGGAAAAACTGCTACTCTTGAAATTAAAGAAGCAGTTTTAGGTGAAATATCATTAGATAAAAATGCGTTAACTCTTTATGTTAATAATGATGGCACAGACGCTCAAACTCATCCATTAGTTTTATCAGGTGTTCCTGATATTTTAGGTGCAACTGTTACTTATGAAACAGATAATAGTGAAACAGTTGTATCTGTTAGTCAAGATGGTTTAATAACAGCAAAAGCAGCAGGGCAAGCTAATGTTACTGTAAAAGTAAGTGTTGGTGGTGTAGAAAAAACTGCTACTTGTGTAGTGACAGTAGAGGCTTATCCTGAAGGTATAGTATTTGAAAAATTTGAATACGGTGTTGCTTTAGGAAGCACTATAAAAATCCAACCATACCTTATGGGTACAACAGAATATGCTACTCCAGTAACATATTCAACAGATAAAGGTGGTATAATTAATATTGATAATGAAGGTAATATTACTACTATCCAAACAGGTGATGTGGAAGTGACAGCAACATATTCTGTTGGTGGTAAAGATTATACTGCTACTTGCACAGTAGGCGTATATACTCCAATTGATATCACACGCCCAGATACACTTGTTGGAACATATGAATTTGTAGAATTTACAAGTGATAGTAGTGCGATGTTTGGTATCAAAGTGTATGTTGGAACAAAAGATGAAAGTAAATATAGTGGTTCTGTTCAAAGAATGATAGGCGAAATGAGTTTAACATATACAGGTAACAATGTAAACATGACCACAAAAATACAAATGGAAAGTTCCAAATTAGAAGATCAGGGCGAGGTTGCAGGTATAGATGCTAGATTAGAACAACTTGCATTAACTAATTATGATGCTATTCAATATGCTGGTGGTGGTGCAACTTTTGGAACTACTGGTTCACAACAGCAGGGTATTGTTACTCAAGAAGGCGATATGCTTTTAATAACACAGTCATTTAGAAAAGGTGGCTCTATTGCAGGTGCAGATGTAACAGTAAAAACATATGTTAGAAAAAAATCAGATATACCAAAACAACTAAATAATTTAAGATATTTTGATTATTTAGATTTTGGAAAATCTAGCCCATCTAATGCAAGAGAACATAGTTTAGGTGATGGTTCACCAGAAAAAGAACCATATTATACTTATGGTGTTGTAAATTATAATTAATTATAGCAAATTACGCCCCGCATATGCGGGGCTTTCTTGTTATATTTTTATCCTTTAAATATCAATAAGTTATATTCATTTTATTTTTATAAAAAATATTTTTATGTGCTTTTTCTTGTAAAATCAAACACTTATTTTAAAATTGTTATTTCAATTGTATAGATGAATATCTTTTTTACTTGACAAATTTTGCGTTTAGAGTTCAAATACATCTATATTATTTTAGTGGAGGATGATAATAATGGCTCACGTTGTTAATCAAGATATTTGTACTTTCTGCACTTCTTGTATGGAAGTATGCCCAGTTAGTGCAATTAGTGAAAAAAATAATAAAGCATGGATAGATGCAGACATTTGCATAGACTGTGGTGCTTGTGCTGCTGAATGCCCAGTGGAAGCTATCTCTCCAGAAGATTAGTTTTATTAATACTGCTTTTTAAGCAGTTATTTATACTACTTTACTTAAAACAAGTGCAAGTTTTAAGTTGTTTAAATTGTGCAAAATATGTGAGTATTTGGTATAATTTATCAGATACTCACACGTTTTTAATGTTATACATTAATATTAAAATATATAAAATAATATAAGGGTGAAATACCCTGTTTTTTAACAAACAATAGTCTAGTTTGACGGTATATTTTATGGCTTTTTTTAAGACAATGTACGAAGATATTAAAACAGTTTTGGATAGAGACCCAGCAGCTCGCAACTTCTTGGAAGTTTTTTTCTGCTATTCTGGTTATCATGCTCTTGTTATGCATAGAGTATCTCACTGGTTTTGGACTCATCATCTTCGTTTTATTGCAAGGTTTAATGCTACGATAGCTCGTTTTATTACAGGGGTGGAAATACACCCGGCAGCAAAAATAGGCAGGCGATTTTTTATTGACCACGGTATGGGCGTTGTAATCGGTGAAACTGCTGAAATTGGCGATGATGTTACCATATACCACGGAGTAACTTTAGGCGGGGTATCTTTAAAAAAAGAAAAACGCCACCCAACTATTGGCAATAATGTAATTATTGGGGCAGGTGCCAAAGTATTAGGGCCATTTAAAGTGGGGGATAGAGTTCGCATTGGTGCAAACTCTGTTGTGCTTCATGAAGTGCCAGATGATGCTACTGTTGTAGGTGTGCCGGGCAGAATAACAGGCACTGCTAATAAAAATGATATGTTTGACCATACTCAGCTGCCAGACCCTGTGGCAAATGCTTTTAACTGCATTATTGATAGAATAGTGGAAATGGAAAAAGAAATAAAATCAATTAAGTAAGGGTAGTAAATGAAAATCACAACAAAGAGCAGATATGCTATTAGGGCAATATATGCCTTATGCCAGCTAGGTGGCGATAAACACCCTGTAAGCATACTTAAAATATTAGAATTTGAAGATATTTCAAAAAAATATCTTGAGCAAATATTTACGAAACTAAAATATGTTAATATAATAACTGGTTCACGTGGGGTGGGCGGTGGCTATATGCTTGCTAGAAGCCCAGAAGATATTAATTTAAAAGAAATAGTTAATACTATGGATGGCCCTTTAAAAACTCAGGACTGCGGGGCAATTGATAACTGCCAAAATTTTTCAACTTGTGCTGTGAACTGGTTATGGGCAGGGCTTGAAAAAGCCTGCGATGATTATTTAGAAAAAATTACTATTGCAGATTTAATGTCTAAATCTCAAACACATTTTACTGTATAATATATGCTTTATAAATATGGGAGAATATTATGGCTATTTATTTTGATAACAGTGCAACAACAAGGGTAGACCCAAAAGTAGTTGAAGCTATGGTGCCTTTTTTCAGCGAGCTTTATGGTAATGTATCAAGCATACATTCTATTGGCAGGCAGGTACGCCCTTATGAAGAACAGGCTAGAAAATCTGTGGCTAAATTAATTAATGCAGACCCTGAGGAGATTGTTTTTACAGCAAGCGGCTCAGAATCAGATAACTTGGCGATTATTGCTACAGCAAGAGCATATAAACATAAAGGAAAACATATTATCACTTCTGCCATTGAACATAAAGCAGTGCTTGAAACTTTTAAATTTTTAGAGCATGAAGAAGGTTTTGAAGTAACCTATCTGCCTGTGGATAAATACGGCGTTATTGATATGGAATACTTTAAAAAATCATTGCGTGATGATACTACTTTAGTTAGTGTTATGCTTGCAAATAACGAAATAGGCACTATTGAGCCAATAAAAGAAATAGCTTCTATTGCTTCTAAAAAAGGCATTATAGTTCATACTGATGCAGTACAAGCTGTAGGCAAAATGAATATTGATGTAAATGATTTAGGCGTTCATATGCTTACATTCTCAGGCCATAAAATATATGCTCCAAAAGGTATTGGGGTATTATATATTGATATTGAATTAAGGGAAATAATTCACCCTATTATTCACGGTGGTCAGCAGGAGGGCGGGCTTCGTGCTGGTACTGAAAATATACCATATATTGTAGGGCTTGGTAAAGCCTGCGATATTTTACTGGAAAAGCAGGATACAGAAATACTCCATATTAAAAAATTAAGAGATACTTTTGAGAAAAAAGTGTTAGAAAATATACCAGATACTTATGTAAACGGTCATATAGAATTAAGAGTGCCTTCTATTAGCGATATTGTTTTTAGGTATATTGAAGGTGAAGCGTTAATGGTATATGCTAGAGAAGTATGCTGTAGTGCAGGCAGTGCTTGTACTTCTGCTTCTACAAATCCATCCCATGTGCTTTCTGCTATTAAGGTAGATGATGTAGATATCCACGGTGCATTACGCTTTAGCTTTGGCAGGTTTAACACTATGGAAGAAGTAGATAAAGCTGTGGAAATATTAAAAGAAAGTGTGGAAAAATTAAGAAAAATGTCACCACTTTATAATAAATAATATGGCAAAAAGTACTAAAAAAGATATTTTAAAAGAATTAGAAGAGCTTGCATTAAAAGCAGGTATTAAAGTAAGGTATGAAAAAACCGAAGCAAGAGGGGGAATGTGCACTTTTCAAGGCAACCCCCTTATTATCATTGATAGAAAAGCAAGCGACGATTATAAAATAGCAGTACTGGCTGAAAATATTAAAAAGAAAGGTTTGCAGGATATTTATATAAGCCCAAAAATGCGGGAAGTTCTTGACAGCTTTGATTAATTGAAATAGTCTATATATTATATTAAGGCTTGTAAAAAATATATTTTTTACAAATCTTTTATAAGCCTATTATGCTTATTGCATTTTATTAGGCTCTATCATAGAACTAAACTTAGATACAGGCTTAAAGTTTTAGTTTAACATATTAATTTCTCATATAACTAATATTTTTTATTATTAATTTAAAAATATTAATAACTTTTTTACGGTTATAGACTGTTTTTTATGGTGCAGTGGTGAGTACAGCTTTTTTATTTATTATAGTGAGTGCTTTGTTTCATGCTACTTGGAATATGTTTGTAAAATATTCTAATGATAAAGTAGCGTATAATGTACACATACAAATATCCACTGCTGTTTTTATTTCACTTTATACAATTATATTTCACCCAGATGCCTTATACTATCATCAGTCCACTTTCATATATGCTTTACTTTCCTCATTTTTCTTTTCATTATATCAACATTTTACGGCAGTAAGCTATAAATATGCAGATGTTTCTATGGTGTACCCAATAACCACATCATCACCATTATTTATTGTAATATGGGCATATTTTATACTTGATGAAAAGGTTTCAGCCTTTGGGGTGCTTGGGATTATACTTGTGCTTGCAGGCTGTTATATAATGAATATTACAAAAAGAAAAGGCGATAAAAATGGGCTTTATGGCATATTAATAGCACTTTTAGCAGCATTTTTATATTCTTTTGGAGCAATGGCAGATAAAATGGGGGTAGGAAGTGTAAATACTCACCTTTATATTATGCTTATGGCAGATTTTATGTCACTATATTCTGTATTATTTGCCACATTCAGCCATAGAAAATCAAGAACGCTTCATAAAAAAATAAAACTTTCAATTCAATGGAAGCTTGTAATCTTAGGCGGTCTTGCCATGGGTGCTTCCACTGTAACTTACAGGCTTGGGCTTATTGATATGCAAATCTCATACGCATCAGCCTTAAGGCAGGTAAGCTCCTTTTTTGGCGTTCTCATGGGGCTAATATTTTTAAAAGAATCATACGGCTTACAAAGAATTATTGGCAGTATTGTAATAGTTGCTGGTATCATATTAATCAGGCTAAACCTGTAAAATTATTTTAATATCAACAATGTACTATTCAAACACACTACATCTAAATATTAATTTTTTTTGTAAAATACAAAATAACTTCATTGCATAATATAAAATTTATGGTATATTGCAGACTGTATTTTTAATAATAAACTTATAAGGATAATAATATATGGAACTTCTTTCTCCCGCTGGGAATTTTGAAAAATTAAAAGCTGCTGTATTATTTGGAGCAGATGCTGTTTTTATGGGTGGCCCTGCTTTTGGGCTGCGTGCTAATGCTGGCAACTTTACTTTTGATGAAATGGAGGAAGCTTTTAAATATCTCCACGAGCGTGGTAAAAAAGGATATGTTACTGTAAATATTTACCCGCAAACCCATGAGCTTTCAGATATTGCAAAATATTTAAAAACCTGCGAACAACTTGGGGCAGATGCTTTAATAGTCAGCGATCCGGGTATTTTTTCTATTATTAAGCAGGAGGGTATAAAAACTCCTGTTGCCATAAGCACTCAGGCAAACACTACTAACTTAGCAGCCGTTAATTTTTGGGCAGATTTAGGGGCAAAACGCGTTATTATGGCTAGAGAAGTTAGAAAAAATGATTTAGAAGAAATCATTAAAAACGCAAAATGTCAAGTGGAAACTTTTATTCATGGTGCAATATGTATATCCATGAGTGGCAGATGCTTAATAAGCTCTTATATGACAGGAAAAGACGCAAATAATGGGGAATGCACTCACCCTTGCAGGTGGAATTATGCCTTAGTGGAAGAAAAAAGAGAGGGCGAATATTTCCCAGTGTATGAAGATGAAAGGGGCACATATTTATACAACTCAAAAGATTTATGTTTACTAGATAGAATAGGTGAGCTTGTAAAAATGGGCTCAAGTAGTGGCAAAATTGAAGGCAGAATGAAAAGCATAATGTATGTTTCCATTGTTACAGGTGTTTACAGGCAGGCAATAAATGAAGCCTTAAAAGACCCAGATAATTATAAAGCCAAAAAAGAATGGCATGAGCTTTTAGGAAGTGTAAGTAACAGGGGCTATATTGAAGGCTTTTATGGTGCTGAAGAAGATGTTACAGCAATTAACAGGCAAACAAGCGGCTACTCAAGAGCAGCAGCCTTTTTAGGGGTTGCAGTAAAAGACAGCCATAATGATGAGCTTGAAATAACATGCCGTGCAAAATTTGCACCTAATGAAGAAATAACTATTTTAACACCAGATTTAAGAAAAATAAATGTTACTCCAGAGCTTATATTAGATGAGGGTGGGTTTAAAATAGACGCCACAAGACCAAACTATATATATAAAATCCCATTTAAAGAAAAAGCACCTGTTGGCTCACTTATTATGAGGTTTTAATATGGATTATAAAGAGCGTATTTCATATCTTACTGATTTATTAAATAAATACAAAAACGCATATTATATTGAAAATAACCCATTAATTGCAGATGTGGAATATGATACCCTTTATAAAGAATTAGAGCAGTTGGAAAAAGATTATCCAGAATTTGCAAGGCAGGACAGCCCCACAAAATCTATTGGAGCAAAGGATAATTCTTCAAAAACTATTAACCATGAAATACCAATGTATTCTTTAGATAACTCTTATTCTATAGAAGATATTGAAGAATTTTATAAACGGCTTTATAAAATGTTTGGGAAAGATATAGAATTATCTGTGGAATGTAAAATGGATGGAGCTGCCCTTTCTGTTACTTATGATAATGGCAAACTTATGCAGATTTTAACACGAGGTGATGGCAAAAGTGGGGAAGATATAACAAATACTGCATATATTTCTAACCTGCCAAAAGAGATAGAATATAAAGAAAAACTAATAGTTCGCGGCGAAGTATTTATGCCAAAGGAAGTGTTTAAAGAGTTAAATAGAACACGTGGCGAAATGGGCCAAAACCTTTTTGCAAACCCAAGAAATGCAGCAGCTGGAAGCTTAAAGCTGCTTGATTATAAACAGGCTCAAAGCCGTGGATTGCAGATGTATATATATACTCTTGCTTTTGGTGGAAAAAATATTAAAACCCATGAAGAAGCATTAGAGTTTTGCAAAAGTATTGGGCTTCCTGTAAACAATATATTTTTTAAGTGCAGTAATATAAATGAAGTGGAAAATGCATTATCAGAAATAGAAAATATGCGTTTTAGCCTGCCTTATGATATTGACGGTGCTGTTATTAAGCTAAATAATATTGATATGCAAAAAGAAGCAGGCTTTACAGCTAAATTTCCACGCTGGGCAATAGCTTATAAATATAAGGCTCAGCAGGTTTCAACCATATTAGAAGATGTAATATTTCAAGTAGGCAGAACTGGAGCAGTTACACCTGTTGCTGTTTTGCACCCTGTTTTAATATCTGGTTCTACTGTAAGCCGAGCAAGCCTTCATAATGAAGATGAAATAAAACGTTTAAATATTATGATAGGCGATACAGTATTTATTGAAAAGGGTGGCGAAATTATACCAAAAGTTGTAAGCGTACAGGAAAGCCTGCGTCCTAATAATGCAAAAGAAATTATTATGCCTTCAAACTGCCCAATATGTAATTCTGCCCTTGAAGTAATAGAAAGTGATGCTAAAAGAAGATGTGTAAACCCAAAATGTCCTGCTTTAATACAAGGCTCTATTATACATTTTGCAAGCCGTGATGCTATGGATATAAAAGGGCTTGGGGAAAAGGTTGTAGAGGAACTTTTTAATGCTCATTTAATAAATAATTATGCAGATATTTATGAATTAAAAGCGGAGCAGTTAGAAAACAGGGAAGGCTGGGGCAAAGTATCTGCTGAAAATTTAATAGAAGCTATAAATGAAAGTAAAAACATACCTTTTGAACGTGTGCTTTTTGCTTTAGGGCTTCGCCATGTGGGTATAATTGCAGCAAGGCTTTTAGCAGAACATTTTAAAAGTATGGATAGATTAATGAATGCTTCTATTAATGATTTGGAAAATGTAAAAGGTATAGGCAAAGAAACAGCTGTAAGTATTTTAAAATCCTTACAAGATGAAAATATGAACCAAATAATTGCAAGGCTTAAAGATTATGGCTTGCAAATGGAATATGTGCAGTCAAATACTGGTGCATCATTACAGGGTAAATCATTTTTAATTACAGGCACACTGGATAAACCACGTAAATATTACGAAGAATTAATACTTTCAAATGGTGGCAGCCTTTTAAGTGGTGTATCTAAAAATCTAGACTTTCTAATTGCTGGAGAAAAAGCTGGCTCCAAGCTTGAAAAAGCAAATAAATTAGGTGTAAAAGTTATCTCTCAAGATGAATTTTTAAATATGATATAATTATATAATCATATCCTGCCTTATTATATATGCTTACTATCATTCATTTTTTATATTTAATATAACAATATGTCTATATTCTTTTTGGTATAAAATTTGCTAGTATTACAGGTGTATAAGTATATTCTGATATATTTTGGAAAAAATTTCCTAAAAACAATAAAATTTTTAAAATAACAAAAATAAGCAGGGAAAGATTTACCAATATATATATTGTAGTTAGTAGTAAATATTTTTTTAAGGGGTGTAATATGCAGGTAAATTTAGAAAGCAGTGTATCACAATTAAAAGTATCAAGTGATAGTAAAACTCAAGCAACAAAAACAATAAGTTTTCAAGATGAAATGCAGCAGGCTTCATCATCAAATTCAGTAGCTTCAGTAGAAGAGGTAGAAAAAACTGGATATACAGAGGAAGAGATAGCCGAATTTTTAAAAGATAAGCCATATACAGCATTTAGATATGAATTTCACCAAAAATATGCACCAGATAAAGGTATCCCTTATATTACAGATGTGATGAATAGGTATTATCATAAAGAAGTTCAAAGCCCACAATATGGGCTTGATATGAAAATGAATTATGAAGCTTTAGAAAAAGGGCTTGATACATTAGAAAAATATAAAGCACAATTACAAAAAGAAATAGCAGCACAAAAAGGATTAGCTATAAATGGGCTTCTTTCTACTCTACCTGAAGCAGTAAAATATCAAGAAGATTATGGTATAGATGTTTCAAGTTCATATTTTACAGATAATTTTTTAAATATGTATTTGCATTTTCATAGTTCACTTATGTATCAAGATAGGAAGGCAGATGAAAACGGGCAAATATATATTTTACCAAAAGATAGCGATGAATGGGTAACACGAGAAGAATTTATAGAAATGTGTCCAGATTATGAACTGTTTGATTCTTTAGATAGAACTCCACAAAGTGAAATAAAGCTTGTAAAAGCACAAGGCGAAGAGGCTGTAAAAAAATATGCAGAAAAATATTTTGCAAACTTAAGTGAAGAAGAAATTAAAATGTTATATGATGGTGACCTATTTGCTGACCCAGGACTACAAACTTTAGGTATGGAATGTCTAGAACAATTTGCAAAAGATTTAGATGATATAAAACACGCAAAAGTTAAAAAGTGGACAGGTTTAAATGAAAAGAGAGAACATCTTTTAAGAGAAGCAGATGAAATAAAGAGGCAGGTTGCAAAGTATTTATCAGAAGGAACAAAAAATGTAGCATTATTTACTGTTATTCCATATTCATCTAGTACACATGAACAAGTAAAGTTAATAGCTGAACTTGGTTTAAGTGATTATATTAAAATAGATACAAGACAAGTAAAAAATGGTTTAATAAACGGATATAAATTTGATGAAAATTTAGTTAATCAATACAGTAATTGTTTTTATATACCAGAACGAGATGAAGCATCATATGGAATGTATGATTTAACAAGAAGCCAGTTGGATAAGGCAATACAAATGTATGGTTCAGTTAAAAATGTGGAACGTGCATATTTATATGCAATCAATAATAATTTATCACTTGATATATTATCAAATAATTACTTTCCAATGATAGGTAAAGAAAATGCTGGATTTGTAGATGGTAAGCCATATACAAAAATAGATAACCTAAATGGTAGAGATGATTTTTTAACAGCTTTATTTAATTCAAAAGAAAACGAAACAAAAGATGAAAATATACAATTAACATTGGAATTGAAAAGCAAATATTTATCTAAACTGCAAGATGTAAATAATAGTAACATAGATGTTATACTTGATATAGTATAAAAAAACTGCCTCATATTGAGGCAGTTTTTATTATTAACTCTTTAGAGAGTTGAGCATAGCGAAACAAAAAACTACTGGCTATGCCAGTAGATGATAAAATCTTATAG
>CALUWN010000033.1 GCA_944324495.1 uncultured Mucispirillum sp.
GCTAAACCTGAAGCATCATCTGCTGCTGTATTAATTCTTAAGCCAGTAGAAAGTGCTTTAATTGTTTTTGTTAAACTGTTATTAGCATTGTTTACGCTACCTTGAGCGCCAATTGCTGTTGGGTTATTCACTATTGAAAGAGCCATAATTTTATCCTCCGTGAAATATGCTTAATCATTATCCTTCCTGACTATAATGAAATAAGCCTATAAGAACCTCCGTGTTCTTATATTTCATCCTATTTAATTTTTAACTTCGCCTTATAAATTGGCATTTTCATGCTTTTAAACACCAGTTATTATCACACACCTTCACCCGTAACGGCATATTATGTATAATTTGTGCCATACTAGGATATGCGAATATTCTTCTGCAGTTTTTAAGCAAAAAAATTTAAATTCTTGCACTAGTTTTTATAGGTAAACTTATAACCTTGTAAAATTAAATTAATAAAACTTAACTTTAAATTAATTTACACCTCACTAAAATAGTTTTGTCCCTATACTTCATATTTCGCGCAAGTGGTATTAAATACCTAAATATGATAACTAAGGAGTAATATATTATGCTCATTAATTAGTTGCCGCATATAATAATATGCTGCTAAACAGTGCCTAAATGGCTGCTCACACCATACAGGCTATGCTCAAAAAAGAAGTGGCAACCAGCTATGCAATACCTTGTTGAATATTTAGATATATGCAATTTCTGGCATACACATCCCTTAAAACAAAATAAGCCGACTTATTCATTCAAAAAAGCCGGCTTAATTATTTTAATACCTTAAATATTTTACTTTAATAAAAAGAAAACATAATTAAAAACTGCCAAAAAAAAAGAGCCGATAAAGTTATTCTTTATCGGCTCAATTATCTTGATACCATAATCAATATTTAGTTTTCCTTTTACACCCTACATATCGGCAGGCTTTAAAATTTACTTTAGTAATTTTTTAAATTTTTTTATTTATTTTATCTAACCTGCCATCCTTGTATGATACATTTATCGGTTAAGTAAAAATATACTTTAGAAAAAATTTACCGTAACAGAAAAATTTTTACAAATCTGCTTCACCTCCATTTTTTATTAAAAAATGTGGGTGAAGCAGTAAAAGAAAACTATTCACATACTCATAAGCCATTATAAGCGAATGCGAAAGTTAGTAAAATATTAATAGTTTTTATCTATATTTAGGAGCTAAAGTTATATTATCACTGAGCGACTTATTTCATACGCAAGGTTTTTTTATCTTAGGCTTTAGGATAAAGCCCTTTAGTGAGTGAGAGAGTATTCACTGCGACCGAAACGATTGTTTAAAAAATCTAAGTATGTATTTTTTAATAAAAATCAAACAAGATATTTCGCTTACGCTCAATATGACACATTTTTCCTGTATATACTGAGTCATTAGGCAAAAAATCTTAAATATAATAAATATAAACACTCATAATATTTTAAATAACTTTAGCAAAATAATATTTATAAATATTTATCCTTATTTTATGTACTAGTGTTATTTTACATATAAACGCTCTTCAAATGGTATGCGAAATTATTTTTTTGGAATGTTTTGCCAGCTACTTGAGAGCGAAGCGAGTTGTAGTGGCAATGGAAAAACAATAATGAGTGATTATACCTTTGGAGCTTTATAGGTAAAATAACAAAACACCCGTTTTTGAGATTTTCGGCGTAAAGATATGGAAAGGTAAAAATATGGCAGTAAGATATTAATAGATTATACTTAATTTTAATATATCTAAAACTGTTATATTTTTTAAGTTTACAATTTTTGCTTCACCCCCATTTTTTCGCAACACCTTATGTCACCTTGATGCGGAGCCGAAGAGTCTATAATTTTTACCAAATTTTATTTTTTTTAAAAAATTACTTGATTTATTTATTTTATTGTATAATATTATAAGTAGGAAGTGTGCTTTTGTGCGAGAAGTATTCTTCCCATAAATAAAGCTGCTTATGTGCGTGAAAAAAAGTGGCTTTAATTGTAATAGGAGCGAAAGGGTGCCTGCCAGTGAAATCAGGGGGTGCTTTCGCTAAGTTTGTTTTTACAGCTTAGCATGGTAAGTTATAAGTGAATGTATAACTTATATGACAAATGAATATGGTATCAAATATATTGAGCCGTAGGTGGATTGCATCCACTTGCGGCTTTTTTTGTTTTAAGTATTTGCCAGTATGAATGCGCCATACTCTGCCAAGTACATATCTTAAAACAAGCAGTATATTTGCGAGCTGTTGAAACATACTGAAATATTTAAAAATTAATATGATTTTAATGTATGTATCAACACAATTGAGCCACATTAGTAATACTAGTGTGGCTTATTTTGTTTATACGTAAGGAGCGAAAAAAATGCGAATATCAAAGCCCTACTCTTAAACTTAAATTAAGAAATAAAAAAACAAAACTGAATATGGGTGCGTAAACTTAGGCAGTAAATTTTAATATTGTTTTTTGCCTTAATAGTACACGTTTATACAATTTACTTATAAACAATAGTTTTACACACAGTTATTTTTAGTTTTGGGATATTTTGTGGGCTTTTATATGTATTTGTAAATTATAAATTTGTTTTTATTAATGGAGGAATAAAGGAAAGAAAACAGTCATAGTCTATTTAAGTTTGATATTACTACAAATATCAGTGCAAGGAAAAATAATATTTTTAACGTTATATTTGGCGGTATAACAATTAAATGCAAATTAATAATACAGTAAGGATACTGTAAATAAAAATAATTGATAATATTCATGGAGGATATTAATATGGCTCTTTCAATAGTAAATAACTCAACAGCAATTGGCGCTCAAGGAAGTGTTAACAGTGCAAATAATGCATTTACAAAAACAATTAAAGCACTTTCTACTGGTTTAAGAATTAACTCTGCAGCAGATGATGCTTCAGGGTTAGCAGTTTCTGAAAAATTAAGAGGTCAAATTTCTGGTCTTGCAAAAGCAGCATCTAACGCTCAAGATGCTATCTCTATGCTGCAAACTGCAGAAGGTGCAATGGGTTCTATGACTTCTATGGTTCAACGTATCAGAGAACTTGCAATTCAAGCAGGTGACCCAGCTTATACTACAAACGACCGTGCTGTATTACAACTTGAAGTTGACCAGTTAAGAGAAGAAATTGACAGGGTTTCAAACACTACTGAATTCAACACTAAAAAATTATTAAATGGTGATGCTTCAGGATATTGGTCTGCAAATACTGATAAACTTGAAGCAATATTAACAGGCTCAGTTCAAGATGGCAGCTATGTGGTAAGTGCAACAGTTTCAGCAGGTACTTCTTCAATTTATAAATCAAATGAATTTAAAAGCACTACTACTGCTGCATTAACAACTGCTTCAAGACTTTCTGCTGTAGCTTCTTTTACTGATGCAAGTGGTAACTTTGTATTAAAAAATACACAAGAACTTACAATTTATGCAAATGGAAAATCAGCTTCTATTTTCTTAGGTCAAGGCGATACTATTAGCTCTGCTGTTACAAAATTAAATACTGCTATGGAAGAATTAGGTCTTATTTCAGCAGGTGGCACTGGCGTAACATATTCTTCAGGCATAACATTACAGGCTTCAACTATTAAAGGAGAACAATCAGATATGACATTTGTTGGCAGTGAAAGTTTAATTAAAGCATTAGCTATTAAACAAACACAACAAAGTACAAATGATACAGTCACAGTTAATGTTCTTTCATCTGCTGGTGGCACTAACTTAGGAACATATAAAACTCAAGATGGTATTGCTAGAAATGTTATAGACGGTGTAGATTTAAAAGTAAGCGCTCTTACAGGTAACTCTACATTTAACCTGTCTATTAAAAATAATGCTACAAAAGCAATTATCGGTGCTAACGAAGGTCAAACATTAGATATTTCTATCGGTAGAATAGATACTGTTTCTTTAGGCATTGATAATATAAACATAACAAACATTCAAGGTGCAGAAAGTGCAACAGGTAAACTTGATTTAGCCCTTGAAAAAATAAATAAAGCACGCTCTACAATGGGTGCTCAGATGAACAGGCTTGAATATACAGTTAACAACTTAAATATTACAAGAGAAAATATGATAGCATCTGAAAGCCGTATTCGTGACTTGGATATTGCACAAGCTTCCAGTGATTTAGCAGCACAACAAGTTGTACTTCAATCTGCAACTGCCATGCTTGCTCAAGCTAACACAATACCAAGCTATGCATTACAACTTTTAGCATAATATATGTACTAAGTGCTGCAATAAGCAGCACTTAGTAAAGTATTAAGGACGGGTACGCTTATGGATAATATCAATAAAATATCACGTATAAACACAAATTTAAATGATTCTTCATACCGCGGCACTCAAGATGAGAAAAAGTTGGATAAAACTAAAGCTTCTAAAACAAGCTTTAGCGATATTTATGACATAAGGCTTCTTTCTGCACAGATGAATAAAAGCTCCAGTGAGTTTAGGCTTGAAAGTGTGGAAGAAGTTAATAGAGAATTGAAAAATGTTATTTCTGAGCTTCAAGGAGAAAAGGTGGATAATTTAGTAGAATCATATCCATCTGAAGATATATTATCCCTTGCAAAAATGATGTGGAAAAACTCTAATTAAAGCAGTAAAATATCAATATACCAATGATGACGGTATAAGTATTAAAATAAAGCCTTCCTCTAGTTATTGAGGAAGGCTTTTTATATTATTAACCTATTGTTTGAAGTAATGCTAAAGCTTGTTGTGGGATTTTATTAGCTTGAGCAACCATAGCTGTAGCAGACTGAACTAATACTTGGTTTTTAGTAAGGTTAGTTGTTTCTTCTGCTATATCTAAATCTCTAATACGGCTTTCAGCAGCTGTTAAGTTTTCCCTTGCTGTTTCTAAGTTATTTATAGTGTACTCTAATCTATTCATTTGAGCACCAACAGTAGCCCTTGTTGCTGTTAAGATTTCAAGTGCTCTGTCTAATTTTGTTATAGACCTTTGAGATAATTCCATATCCATAACATATACATCATCAATTTCGAGCCCAGTCGTGTCAAGCTGGCTTACAGATATATTTAAAGTTTGACCTTCATTAGCACCTATTTGGAGTTCAGTGCGGTTATCAACCACGTGAAGGTAAGCAGTAGATACTTCATCAGTAGACCTAAATTCAAATGATTTAGTACTGTCATTCCATACTGGTTCAATACCTGCATCCTGCTCTACTGTTATATCCATACCATCAATAATGTTTCTTGCTTTACCATCATTTACATTATCGCTGCCTATAAATTTACCAGTGTGCGCATCAGTTACTGTTACATCTATACTTGAGTTTGTACCTGTTTGTATAGTGTTTAAACCTAAAGCATTCATAATGTTTTGGTCTGCTGTAAAAACAAGTTCGCTGTCTTTACCTAAAGCTGCTGTCTGGATTACAAATGTACCCGGAACAGATTCGTTAGTACCTGCTGTTGCTTTATTTGCACCGCTGTTTGCAACACCTTCTTGACTTACATATCTAACTAAGCTTTCATTTACTATTTGACCGTTTGTAGTTGTTTCATCTGCACCTAAACCAAGTTCTTTTAATGCTTCAGTTAATTTTTTATCAAAATCTTCAATAGTATCATCCTGCTCTAAGTAAATTGTTGTAGATTTACCCATGTTATATATTGTAATATCTTGTGTATTTGCAAGTAAATTTACACCATCAGCATTTGTAAACTGAGTAAGGTCTGCAAGTTTTGTATCTTTTGTAGCAGGACCTGAATCTCTAACATTTACTGTTGTTACGCCAGATACTAACACACCTGCTGTCTGAGTAGTAGCACCAGGAGTACCTTCTCTAAATTCTACAGTTAAGCTGCCATAGTTTACTACACCAGTTTTAGGGTCTAAGTTTGCCATATGGTATTTGATTTCATTAAAATCTACAACTTGGTCACCATTATCTGCTTTCACAAGGCTTCCTGCTGCAGAGAATGTAAGAACTGGGCCATTATCAATTTGAAGTGAACCAGAACCACTTGCTGAACCATTAAAAGTATCTGAAGCTGCATCAAATACTGATACTATTTTATCTCCCGGCTGAATTGTAGAACCGCCACCAGGCATTCTTAATGTTAATTCTGCTTCAGCTGGGTTTGCACCACCTAAATTTAATGAAATAACTGCTGTTGCTGAAGCAGATACTGTATTTTCAACCCATGCACTAAGTTCACCAGTTTTACTATCCATATAACGATAACGGTATGTAAAACCACCTGTTACTGTGCCATTATTAGTGCTTACAATTTCAAGTTCATAATAGCCGCTTGTTGTGTTACCATTTGTTGTAAATGTTGCAGAAGAAACTCTCCAGTTTGTTTGGCTACCTTCTGCACCATGGTATGTTTGCATTGCTGATAAAGTATGGTTTGTTACAGAAGCACTGTTAATAGTATCTGTTTCACCTTTTACAGTAATAGTCATACCTGCTGAATCAGTAGTTAATATATTTTCAGGGTCTCTTACACTTGTAACAGATGCACTTTCTGTAGTATTTGTTACTTCTGCCACTAACACACCATCTTTAACCTGCATAATATTTGATTTATACACATTATTTTGCCCCGGCTGGATAGAAGTATCAACTTTATAGTTACCTTCTGCCACTTCAGGTCCTTTAACTATTGCACCAAGATAATCTTCAGTTGAAGACCATAAAGCTGTGCCACTGCCATCAAGCAGTTTTTTAGTGTTAAATTCAGAAGTTCTTGAAATTCTGTTTATTTCTTCTTTTAACTGGTCTACTTCAAGTTGAAGCATTTCCCTGTCATTTGTAGTATATATACCGTTACCAGCTTGAACTGCAAGCTCACGCATACGCTGAAGCATACTTGTTACAGAACCCATTGCACCTTCAGCAGTTTGTAAATAAGAGATACCGTCTTGAGCGTTCATACTTGCTCTTTTCATACCGCTTATTTGACCGCGTAATTTTTCAGAAATTGCAAGCCCAGAAGCATCATCTGCTGCTGTATTTATTCTTAAACCAGAAGACAATCTTTGTAAAGATTTTGTCTGCATATTACTTGCTATATTTAAATATTTTTGTGCTCCTATGCTTGGCACATTATTGTAAATTGATAAAGCCATGACCTACCTCCGTGTAAGTGCTTTACTGCGGGGCTTCCCTGCCCATGTTTTTTTCGTTTTTCTCTTTTTGTTTTTTTAATTTTTTAAAATTGTCCTTGCAAAAAATTGGTCGGTTTTATGATTTCTTTTACAGCTTTATATAGAAATCTCATAAATCGCTTTTTTCATAATGTCTTCTCCTAAAGGCTTATGCCTTTTGCCGACATACGATTTAAAAGATTAGTGAATTGCTTTTCGTTATGCCGACCTGATTGTTTCAGTATCTTCTTTTTATTCTTGTAAGGAGTTCTCTAAAACCTGCCAGTGCCCTTGGGGGTCAAAAGCGGCTTATTTATATGAGAAACCTCCCTTACAAGATATCTATCGGAAATAATTTCATATTACTTTAGAAAAAATTTTATATTTTTTCATTTTTTATGAAATTATCTGTTTTCTTGTCTTTCTTATCGGTTAGATTATAGATTACTTTAGAAAAATAATACATTAATATAAACTATTTTATTTTTTTAATACATTATATATTAGTACAGCAGCATGATATTAATGTATCATTGACAATAACCTAAAAATATATTAATAAATTAAAAGGAGGAACTCATGGACATTATAAATGATATTATATATCCAGTACTGGAAGAAATTAAAGAAGACGATGATGCAGAGTTTGAGATTTCACCTACTTTAGAAATATATGGAGATCAGTCTATTTTTGATTCTATTAGTTTAGTAAGGTTTATAGTAAACTTGCAAGATAGAATCCTTGAATTAACAGATAAAGACATTATTCTTGTTTCATCAGACATTATGAAAAAAAGCAACAGCCCTTTTAAAAATGTTACAATATTAGCAGAATATATTGGAGGCTTATTAGAAAATGAATAATAATCCAATTACTTTTATTACTGGAACAAGCCGTGGTATAGGCAGAAAATTAGCAGAACATTATATAAATAAAAACCATACTGTTATAGGTTGTAGTAGAAATAATACAGATTTTCAACACGAAAATTATACTCACTTCCAAGCAGACCTTCGTAATGAAAAAGAAATTCTTACTATCTTTAAACATATAAAAAAAACTTATGGAAGATTAGATAACCTTATTAATAATGCTGGTGTTGGAGTATCATCTCCTGCTGTTTTAACATCAACATCAGTATTTGAAGATGTTATGGCTATTAATACCACAGGCACTTTTATTTGCGTTAGAGAAGCTGCTAAAATAATGATGAAACATAATTACGGGCGTATTGTAAACTTTACTTCTGGTGGTGTTATTTTTAATCTTGATGGTGCATTACCTTATACCGTATCAAAAGCTGCCATAGAAATGCTTACAAAATCATTTGCCAGTGAGCTAGCACCATATAAAATAACTGTTAATGCTGTAGCTCCCGGAGTTACTGCTACGGAAATGCTTTCCACATATATGTCTAATGAAAAATATGACGAATTAATGAGCCGTAATTACATGATAAAGGAAGAGTCAACTGCTGATGACCTTGCAAATGCAATCGATTTTTTTCTACAAGAAACAAGTAATCGTGTTACTGCTCAAATTTTATATCTGTGTGGACCGAAATAAAAGGATAATATTATGTTTATAGATTTTCTCCTAGAAACAGCAAATAAAAACAAAGATAATGATGCGTTTGTATTAAATGATAAAAAATCTACCTATGCAGAACTACTTAGTGACTATAATAAAGCTGTAAAATTTATTGAAGATAACCAAATACTACCTAATACAACAGTTGCGTTAGAAAGTGATTTCTCATCTTTATCTACAGGTTTTCTATTTGCTTTAATAGAAAATCAAAATATTATTGTTCCACTTACAAGAGCAGTAGCCAATAAAAAAAATGATTTTTTAGCTATTTCAAAAGCACAATATTTAATCAGCATTAAAGATGATAATACCATAGAGTTTTCTTTTTTAGATGGTGATAGTAACCATGAAATATACAATACTCTTAAAGAAAGAAAACATCCAGGTATTGTATTTTTTTCATCTGGCTCTACAGGTGAAAGTAAAGGTGCTGTCCATGATTTTGTATATATATTAGATAAATTTAAACAGCCGCGTAAAATGAAACGAATGATTACTTTTTTAATGTTTGACCATATGGGTGGAATTAATACGCTGCTTCATAATCTATCTGGCGGAGGATGTATTATTACAGTTAGAGACCGTACACCAAAGGCAGTTTTAAATATTGTAGAAAAATATAAAGTTCAAGTTTTACCTGTTTCTCCTACTTTTATTAATCTTATGTTACTATCTGGTGCTTATCAGCAATTTGATTTATCTTCTCTTGAAACTATTTCTTATGGTACAGAAGTTATGCCTGAAAGTACATTGGAAAGACTTAATGAAATATTTCCAAATATTAGGCTTGTGCAAACATATGGGCTTTCAGAACTTGGGGTTATGGATACAAAATCTAAATCCAACAACTCTCTTTGGGTAAAACTCGGTGGTGCTGGCTTTGAAACACGAGTTAGAAATAATATGCTTGAAATAAAAGCACATTCTGCTATGATTGGATACCTTAATGCACCAAGCCCATACACTGAAGATGGCTATTTTATGACTATGGATATGGTTGAGCAGGACGGCGAATACTATAAAATACTTGGTAGAAAATCAGAAATTATTAATATAAGTGGTGAAAAAGTATATCCTGCTGAAGTTGAAAGTTTCTTTATGGGTATGGACGGTGTTGAAGATGTGGCTGTTAAAGGTGAGAGTAACCCCTTAATTGGCAGTATGGTTGTTGCTAAGTTTAAAATCAATACAGGAGAATCCCTTGCAGAATTTAAAAAGCGTATGAATGCTTATGCTAAGGGAAAAATAGCCGATTTTAAAATACCACAGAAAGTAAGGCTTGTAACTGATGAAGAAATCCACAGTATAAGGCTTAAAAAAGATAGAAAGTAAAGATGTTGCACATTAAACAAATTATTGAAGATAGATATAAATCAAATTCCTATGTACTATTTAATACTGTAAACTGTATTATAATTGATATTAATCTTAATACCATAGAATTTATAAAGGAAAAAAAACTTAATCCTGCATATTTATTTTTAACCCATGAACACTTTGACCATATAAAAGGTACATCGCAGCTTAAAAATATGTTTCCAAATCTAATAATAGTGGCGTCAAAAATAGCTTCGGATTTATTGACATCAAGTCAAGGTAATCTTTCATTTTTCAGAGATGGAAAAGGGTTTGAAGAAATACATGCAGATATCTTTACTAATGATAAAAATGAATTTATTTTTGAAGAAAATATAATAAAAACATATCCTGCTCCTGGGCATACTACAGGCGGTATTTTTATACATATCGATAATATGTTATTTACTGGTGATACAATCCTTGATATTAAAACACCAACTACATTACCAAATTCATCTAAAAAACAGCTTAAAGAAAGTATAGATTTTGTCGATAATAATTTTAGCAGTGATACTGTATTCTACCAAGGACATGGTATGCCATTTTTAAAATTAAACTGGGATAAAACAATATCACTGCCTTTGAGGAAAAAATAATTACTCTAGTGATATATCATATACGATGGAGTTTAATATGCTTAAAACTGCTGTATATTTACCTGTAAAAATTGTTCATAATGATGATTTTATAGATAAATATAGTGATTGGAACTCAAAAAGAGTATTAGAGCAAACTGGTGTAGAATTAAGACATTACGCCGGTGAAAATGAAACAACTGCTACAATAGGTTATCAGGCTTTAAAAAATCTAGTTGATACATATCATATAGATATTAATAGTATAGATTTTTTAATATGCGTGACAGAAACACCAGATAATATTTTACCTGCAACAGCATATAAAATACATCAACTTGCTAATCTGCCAAAAACATGTGGAGCTTATGATATTAATCATGGATGTGCTGGCTTTACATATGGGCTTATGACAGCCTATAATTTTATTAAAGCAGGCACTGCAAAAAACATAGTGTTGATTACTGTAGATACTTTATCTCAATTTATGGAGCACAGTGAAAAAGCTATACAAACTTTAATAGGCGATGGAGCTGCTGCATGTTTTATTGATAAAAATGTTTGTGATAATATTATGAATTTTATTTATGGAACTGATAGTGCAGGATATGACAGGGTAATCGTTAAACATAAAGATGATAATTCAGAACTGCCACTTTATCTACATATGGATGGTATGGATGTATTTTCATTTGCTATGCATAATATTCAACATATCATAAATGAAATTTTAGAAGTAAATAAACTTACTCTTGATGATATAGATATGGTTATAGTTCACCAAGCAAATAAGATGATATTAGAGTTTATTAAAAGAAGATTAAAACTATCTGATGATAGGTTTTATATTAATATGAGATATACTGGTAACACATCAAGCCCAACTATTCCTCTTGCAATACATGATTTGTATGTAAATAATAAACTTAAAACTAACCAAAATATATTGTTACTAGGTTTTGGGGTAGGATATTCTTGGTGTGGCACAATAATGAAATGGAATGTGGATAATGAATAAAAAAAGACAACGAGAAAAAATAAATTATAAAGATGTAATAACAAGCTTGGAAATAAATACTGGTGAAACTATATTTTTTACTTCAAACCTGACTTTTCTGGCCTATGATGCAGCAATCAGCAAAGAAGAATTTGATGAAAATTTTATACTAGATACTCTTATTGAAAAAATAGGTCCTAAAGGCACACTAATACTTCCAGTTTATAACTGGGATTTCTGTCTTGGAGTTCCCTTTGATTACAAAAATACCCAAAGCAAAACTGGTCATTTAGGAAACCAAGCTTTAAAAAGAGAAGATTTTAAACGCACAAAAAACCCTATTTATTCATATGCTGTTTGGGGAAAAGATAAAGAATATTTATGCTCTTTAGACCCTATTATATCATTAGGAAAAAATACAGTTTTTGAATATATGCACTTAAACAATGTAAAAAATGTAGTACTAGATGTTGATATTAGCGACCATTATACAATATGTCATTATGTTGAACAAATACATGGTGTGCCATATAGGTATAATAAATATTTTAAGGCTGATTATATTGATGAATTTGGAAATATTAGCAGAAAAACTTATTCTATGAGTGTTAGATATTTAGAATTAGATGTAACAAGTGATACGCAGATAATGTATGAAGAATTATTAAGACAAAACATTGCGTACGAAAGACATATTGGGCATCATATTATTTCATATATTAATATGGGAGATAGTGTTCCAATTATGGAAAAAGATATTTTAGAAAATAATGCTGTAGGACAAGCTCAGTATAAAGGTCAGTTTGATAAAAAGCTAACATCTCAAGAAAGACTTTATAAAATAGTAAAAGACCTTTTCCCTATTACACGCTCCCTTTCTGGTAATGGAAACAGGCAAACATTAAACTATTTAAAAGAAAACTACCTTGGTGAATTAAAAATACATGAATATTCTATTGCGGATAACCCATCTACTTTTGACTGGAACACACCATATGAATGGAATATTGATGAAGCTTACATTGAAGATGAAAACGGAAATAAAATAATAGATTTTAAAAATAATAACCTGCATATTTTAGGCTATTCTGAAAGTGTTGATGTAACAATACCTTTTTCAGAACTTGACAACTATTTATACTCATTAGAAGATGATATTGATGCAATACCTTATACCACATCATATTATAAAACACGCTGGGGTTTTTGCCTGCCCCACAGGTTGCGGGAAGAATTACGCAAAAACCCTGATAAATTATACCATGCAGTTATTAAAAGCACACATAATAAAAACGGCTCTATTACATACGGCGAGCTTATTATTAATGGATATGAAGATGAGGAAGTATTAATATCAACTTATATCTGCCATCCCTCAATGGCTAACGATAACCTTTCAGGTGTAGCTATGGCTGCAGAAATTGCAAAATATATATATGCTTTACTTGAAAGAAAGTATACTTATCGTATTATTTTTATACCTGAAACTATTGGTGCTTTAATTTATTTAAAGGAAAATATAAACCATTTACAAAAATATGTTAAAGCTGGCTTTGTGCTTTCCTGTATTGGTGATGAGGGAGATTATTCCTGTGTGCATAGCCCATATAATAATACATTAACAGATAAAGTAGTAACTCATGTTTTAAAACATATTACAGATGACCCAAAAGAATATTCATTTTTAGAGCGTGGAAGTGATGAAAGGCAGTTTTGTGCTCCTAATGTAGATTTGCCAGTATGCACATTAAGCCGTACTAAATTTGGAAAATTTAATCAGTATCATACATCAAATGACAATCTTGATTTTGTAACAGCAGAAGGCTTAAAAGGTGGTTTTGAGTATGTAAAAAAATGTATTGATATATTAGAAAACAATAATATATATAAAATAAAAACAGTTGGTGAGCCTCAGCTTGGAAAATATGGTTTATATCCTACTATCAGCCAAAAAGGAAGTGCCGATTATACTAGAAACTTAACAAATATAATAGCATACCTTAATGGAAAAAATACAATACTTGATATTGCAGAAATATTAAATGTGCCGTTTAATGAAGTTATGAATATTATATATAAGTTAAATAATAAAAAAATAATAGAATTATATAATAAATAACATCTGTAAAACTATAGATAAAATGTCAAACTAATATATACATTAGTTTGACATGATAAGTAGTTTTATAAACTATATTACTATAAATTATTTTTTTTCTAAAAATATATCATACATACTACTTATTTCATGGCCTGCAACACCATTACCTTCTTTGGAAAGTATATAGTTTACTCTATCATTTCTACGCAATACCAGAAACTCAAATCTGTTATCAAGTATTTTGACTATATCTTTCAAAGAAAAAGTGTGCTCAAAATGAAATTTATCTCTAAATGAATTCGTTCGAGCATCAAAACCATACTCATCATGTATAAGTTTGATAGTTGGAGTATCTACTTCTGATCGTGGTGTTAATAAAAACATACCACCTTTTTTAAGCATTTTATGAATATTATTTATTGTTCTTATAAATGTATCATTATCAGCATAAATTAGAGCACCACGGTCTATTACCATATCAAAATAATTATCTGGAAATTCTACCTGATCAAAGGAACATACCTTAAAATTTGAATCGTTTACAGGAAGCCCTTCCTCTTTAAATTTAGCTTTTGCATATTCTATTGCTGTTGCTGATATATCTACTGCATATACATCAAGCCCTAATTTTGCCGCGTAACGAATATTAGCTCCTGAACCACAGCCAAATTCTATGACTTTTATAGTTTTTATATCACACAATCCCCCCCCCGACAATGTCTTGATAAATAAGTTTTAATAAACTCAATAACAACACCAAAGGGGTATTGCATCATACCATTCTCTCCACTTGTTTCATAAAATTCTTCCCATGTATTCTGTTGTATATCCATTAAAATCTCCATTTATCTATTCAAAAAAATTTATTTTTTTTCTAAAAATATATCATACATACTACTTATTTCATGGCCTGCAACACCATTACCTTCTTTGGAAAGTATATAGTTTACTCTATCATTTCTACGCAATACCAGAAACTCAAATCTGTTATCAAGTATTTTGACTATATCTTTCAAAGAAAAAGTGTGCTCAAAATGAAATTTATCTCTAAATGAATTCGTTCGAGCATCAAAACCATACTCATCATGTATAAGTTTGATAGTTGGAGTATCTACTTCTGATCGTGGTGTTAATAAAAACATACCACCTTTTTTAAGCATTTTATGAATATTATTTATTGTTCTTATAAATGTATCATTATCAGCATAAATTAGAGCACCACGGTCTATTACCATATCAAAATAATTATCTGGAAATTCTACCTGATCAAAGGAACATACCTTAAAATTTGAATCGTTTACAGGAAGCCCTTCCTCTTTAAATTTAGCTTTTGCATATTCTATTGCTGTTGCTGATATATCTACTGCATATACATCAAGCCCTAATTTTGCCGCGTAACGAATATTAGCTCCTGAACCACAGCCAAATTCTATTACTTTAATAGTTTTAAGGTCTTTTCCTTTTATTTCTTTTTTAGAACAATATCTATTTATAAATTCAATAACAATACCAAAAGGGTATTGCATCATTGTATACTCACCACCTTCTTCATAAAATTTATCCCATGGGTTATCCTGTTTAGCCATATATATACTCCTGTTATTATTCCAAAATTAATATTATGCTTTTATACTACTATAAAATTAAAAAAAGATAAACAAATAAATTATACCTTGAAAAAGATTTATAAGCATTATATATTGGTTAGAATAATTTATTTAGAATGGTGATGTATGAAAGAAGATGTAATTATAAAATTAGAGGAAATTTTAAAAAACTACAATATTAATATGGAAACAATTGATAAAGACCGTTCTATAATTGAAGCAAACATTATTGATTCTATAACATTCGTAAATATGCTTTTAGAAATAGAAGATACTCTTGGAGTTCTAATTAATTTTGATGAAGTAGATATGGAACAACTGGTTTATCTGAATAATCTTATTGACCATATTAAATCTATTTCCTAGAATATTTGAGGAAAATAATATGATAATATCAAAGGAAATTTTGAAATCTTTTGAAGATAATAGTAAAAATTTTGCATTATATGTAAATAATAAATACTATACTTATAATGAACTAAATTTAATATCTAATAAAATAGCCCAAACCATTTTACATATTAATTATGAAAAGCAACCTGTCATCCTTTTAGGTGGTAAAAGTTTTTTTATTCATGCTGGTCTTTTAGGGACAATAATTGCTGGCTCATATTATACGCCATTAAATGAAACATTTCCCATTGATAGAAATGTAAATATTATTAATATGGCTGGTGCAAAAACCATTATATTAGATTATACTGATTTTAAAGGATATGAAACCATATTAAAAAATATTCATAATTATAATATAATATGTCCTGAAGAACATTATAATTATCTATCTGATAATTTTCCTAACCATACTTTTTATAAAGCTCAAAACTATAATCTTGAATATATTAATGTAGAAAGTAGTGATGCTGTTTATATGCTTTTTACATCAGGCAGTACAGGTATTCCAAAAGGTATTAAAATATCACATAAAAATTTATATAATTATTCCTTTGTTTCTCAAAAGAGAAATATGGTCGATAATACATCAAACATACTCCAAATGCATGATATTACTTTTGATTATTCTGTACACAACCTTTTTTTATCATTTTTATTTGGTGGATGTCTACATTTAGTTTCCAAAAATATAAAAATAAATCCTTTTAAATATATTAATGAAAAGCAGATTACTCATGCAGCATTTGTTCCATCTACCATACTGATAATGAAAAAAATGCGCATGTTAAAAGAAAATTCGCTACCATTTCTTAAATATGTATGTTTTTGTGGCGAAACACTGCCTTTTGAGAATGCTATTCTAATTGCCAAAGCTGCACCTAATGCAAAGTTGGAAAATATTTATGGGCCAACAGAGGCTACTGTTGCATGCACATATTTTGAATTTGATAAAGATACAAAAGAATTACCAGAATACATTGGTTCAATGCCTATTGGTAAAGCATATGAAGGTATGGAAGTAGAACTTTATGATGAAAATCTCGATAAAATAACTGATGATAGTATTGGGCAGATTGTGCTTTCAGGCAGACAGTTAGCTAAAGGCTATGTAAATAATGAAGCACAAACAAAGGAAAAATTTATAAAAATAAATAATAAAGACTGTTACCTTACAGGTGATTTAGGAAGATGGGTTAATGGTGAACTTGTATTTCTTGGTAGAAATGATACTCAAGTACAAATAAAAGGCTACAGAGTAGAAATATTTGAAATAGAAAATGCAATATCCAAAATAGATGGTATAATTAGCAATGCTGTTATTCCTACTCCTGTTGGTGCTGTTACTTATGAAAATACAGCAGCATTTCTTGTTTGCAACAAAGATATTGATACAAATAAAATAAAAGATGATTTATCTAAAACGCTTCCTAACTATATGGTACCAAATAAATATATTATACTAGATAGTATGCCTTTAAATTCAAACGGTAAAATAGACAGAAATCAGCTTAAAAAATTATTGCAGTAATAAAGTAAATTCTAAAAACGATTGCGAAAAAAGTAGTAAATAAAAAAGTGGTTGTTAAATCTCTTTAAATAAAATAATAT
>CALUWN010000034.1 GCA_944324495.1 uncultured Mucispirillum sp.
TTCGATTGAGGATTTTTTACCAAAAGATAAGGACGAGTTGATAT
This sequence comes from uncultured Mucispirillum sp., assembly GCA_944324495.1. Lineage (GTDB taxonomy): Bacteria > Chrysiogenota > Deferribacteres > Deferribacterales > Mucispirillaceae > Mucispirillum. The sequence continues at coordinate 45 of CALUWN010000034.1, forward strand.
GGGTATAAAAAATGGGGTACCCCCAGTTAAAAAATAATGTTGACATATAGTGTTAATTATGATAAATCAACTTTCAAGTTTTAGTATTATCATTTTTATACAGAAAAACTTACCTGACCATTCTAATATGTATCTATTTATTATATACTTATTAGGATTATGGCCATACGGACAGCCAGGTCAACTGCCGAATATTTATTGATTGAGTTAAAAGCTCAAATTTTATGAGTTGGTTACTTTACAACCATGCGTGTATTTAACACAAACTTGTGAAACGGTCAATTTTTGTGAGAGTAGTAAGAGTAAGTGTTTGCTGTATAGACTCTAGTTTATAGTGTATGATTATATCATATGATATATCATATATTATACCTTATTCCTTTTCCCTGCTTTGTTATATGCACGTCTTTAATGGGAGAATTTTAATGGATGAAAAACTCAAACTCTACGGCTTTAATAACCTTACTAAAACATTAAGTTTTAATATCTATGATGTTTGCTATGCAAAAACAGAAAGAGAGCAAAAAGATTATATTGCCTATATTGATGAGCAGTATAATTCTGAAAGGCTTACAAACATACTTACAAAAGTTACAGAAATAATTGGTGCACATGTTTTAAATATATCAAAACAGGACTACGACCCACAGGGTGCTTCTGTTACTATATTAATAACAGAAGAAAAACTTGATGACCATTTAGTTGATAAATCATGCAATAAAGGTACTTATTTACTTGCAGACAGGGAAACAGTATTGGCTCACCTTGATAAAAGCCATGTTACAGTGCATACATACCCAGAATACCACCCAGATAATGCTATTTCTACTTTCCGTGTGGATATTGATGTTTCCACATGCGGTGAAATATCTCCATTAAATGCTCTTGATTACTTAATTGGCAGTTTTGATTCTGATATTATTACAATAGACTACAGAGTGCGTGGTTTTACCCGTGATATGACAGGTAAAAAATATTATATTGACCATAACATTACTTCAATACAAGATTATATTGATGATGCCACATTAACTAAATATGATGCTATTGATGTAAATGTGTATCAGTCAAACATATTTCACACTAAAATGCTTATAAAAGAGATTGAGTTGCAAAACTATCTTTTTAAAACAGATGTTTATGAACTGCCACCAAAAAAGCGTCTTGAAATAACTGATGACTTACGTAAAGAAATGATAGAAATATTCAGCGGGACAAATATATATAATGGCAAATAAACTTTCCCAAGATAAAGCACCAATTTATGAAGCACTGCTTAACCATAAGAAAAAACGTGTAGTGCCTTTTGATGTGCCAGGGCATAAAGGTGGCAGAGGCACTCCCCTTTTAACTGAGTTTTTAGGTGCAGACTGCTTAAAAGTGGATGTAAACTCTATGAAGCCACTTGATAATTTGTGCCACCCAGTATCAGTTATAGCTGAAGCTGAAAAAATAGCTGCTGAAGCTTTTGGAGCAGAACACGCATTTTTTATGGTTGGTGGCACTACTTCTGCCGTGCAGGCTATGATTATGTCATCTTGTAAAGCAGGTGATAAGATTATTCTTCCTAGAAACGTACATAGAAGTGTTATTAATGCACTAGTAGTTTGTGGTGCTGAGCCAGTATATGTAAACCCGGGGCTTAATAAAAGGCTTGGTATTCCTTTGGGTATGGATATAGAAGATGTAAAAACTGCTATTAAAAACCACCCTGAAGCTAAAGCTGTACTTGTAAATAACCCAACATATTATGGCATATGCTCTAATATTGATGAAATTGTAAAGGAAGCCCATAAGGCATCAATGCTTGTATTAGCAGATGAAGCCCACGGCACACATTTTTATTTTGGAGATAATCTTCCAAAAGCTGCAATTTTAGCAGGGGCTGATATGGCAGCAGTTAGTATGCATAAAACTGGTGGCTCTCTTACTCAAAGTTCATTTTTATTAATTGGCAAAAATGTAAACCAAGGCTATGTTAGGCAGATTATAAATTTAACGCAGACTACAAGCGGTTCATACCTTTTAATGTCATCTCTTGATATTGCAAGAATGAACCTAGCTTTAAACGGTAAAGAAATATTTAAAAAAACCATAGAATTAGCAGAATATGCAAGAAGTGAAATAAATAAAATAGGCGGTTATTACGCTTTTAGCAGCGAGCTTATTGATAATAAATATATATGTGATTTTGATAAAACTAAACTTTCCATTCATACTTTAGATATTGGGCTTGCAGGTATTGAAGTATATGATATTTTGCGAGATGAATATGAAATACAAATAGAGTTTGGTGATTTAGGAAATATGCTTGCAATTATAAGTGCAGGTGATAGAGCTTTTGAAATAGAACGGCTTATATCTGCCCTTTCAGAAATCAAAAGACGGTTTGCAAGGGAAAAAACTGGTATGTTTGACCATGAATACATTAACCCTGAAGTAGTTATCACTCCACAAAAAGCGTTTTATGGTGAGAAAAAATCTGTGCCTGTAGAAAAAAGTGAAAACTATATATGCGGCGAATTTATTATGAGTTATCCGCCAGGCATACCTATACTTGCACCGGGCGAACGTATTACAAAAGAAATAATAGATTATATAATATATTCAAAAGAAAAAGGCTGCTCCCTAACAGGAACAGAAGATGAAAAAGCTGAATATATAAATGTATTAAAGGAGAAATAAAATGGAATTATGGTATACAGAAGAACATTCTGAAAATGTGCGTTTTTCTATAAAAGTGGACGAGCAGTTATACTCTGCCCAAAGCCCTTTTCAACGTATTGATGTTTTTAGTTCAAAAGAGTTTGGCAAATTTTTCACTCTTGACGGGCTTATGATGGTTACAGAAAAAGATGAGTTTATATACCATGATATGATAGTTCATGTGCCAATGGCAGTAAACCCAAAAATTGAAAAAGTACTTGTTATTGGTGCAGGAGATGGCGGCACTGTTAGAGAGCTTACAAGATATGAAAGCGTAAAACATATAGATATGGTTGAAATTGATAAAATGGTGGTGGATGTTTGCATTAAATATCTGCCACAAACTGCATCTAAACTTACAGATGAAAGAGTTAACCTTATATTTGAGGACGGCTTAAAATTTGTACGCACAAAAGCTAATGAATATGATTTAATCATAGTTGATTCTACTGACCCATTTGGTCCCGGTGAAGGGCTTTTCACAAAAGAATTTTACGGCAACTGCTTTAATGCTTTAAAAGAAGACGGCATACTTGTGAACCAGCATGAAACACCATATTATGACAGCTATGCAAAATCTATGCAGAGAGCCCATAAAAGAATTAATGAATTTTTCCCTGTTTGCAGAGTTTACCAAGCACATATTCCAACATACCCATCAGGACACTGGCTTTTTGGGTTTGCTTCTAAAAAATATGACCCTGTAAAAGATTTAAATGCTGAAAACTGGAATAAACTAGGGCTTAAAACAAAATATTATAATACTGATTTACATACTGGGGCATTTGCACTGCCTAACTATGTAATAGATTTATTAAAGGCAAGCCATGAATAAAAATATACATACTTTTATTGGCTGTGATAATGAATATTCTGAAAGTAAAATTGTAATTTTTGGTGCACCCTTTGACGGCACTACAAGTTACAGACCAGGCACTCGCTTTGCAAGTGCTGCTATGCGTAATGAAAGCATGGGAATAGAAACATACAGCCCTTACCTTGATAAAGATTTGGAAGATTATAATATTTTTGACGGCGGTGATTTAGAGTTTGTTTTTGGCAACCCTGCTAAAAATATTGAGATTATAAAAGAATATACTGCTTCCATTTTAAAAGATAATAAAATACCTGCTATGATTGGCGGTGAACACTTAGTGACACTTGGGGCTGTGCAGGCTGTAGCGGAAAAATATAATGATTTACACATTATACATTTTGATGCTCATGCTGATTTAAGGCAGGATTATTTAGGGGAAAAACTATCCCATGCTACAGTTATTCGCAGAGTTTGGGAAATAGTTGGCGATAATAAAATATATCAGTTTGGTATAAGAAGTGGTGAGAAAAATGAGTTTTTATTTGCAAAAGACCATACTTATATGAATAAGTTTGATATGAAAACTCTTGATGAAGTAGTGGAAAAACTTAAAAACAAGCCAGTATATATTACTATTGATTTAGATGTGCTTGACAGTTCAGTTTTTCCAGGCACTGGCACACCTGAAGCTGGCGGCATTACTTTTAAAGAATTAATAAATGCTGTTATGATGTTTCAAAAATTAGAAAATATAGTAGCTTTTGATATTAATGAACTTGCCCCAATGCTGGATAGCAGCGGCGCTTCCACAGCATGTGCCTGCAAAGTGTTAAGAGAAATGTTACTTGTAACATCAAAATAGATAGATGCCTCATTTTTATGGGGCATTTTATTTAACCTGTTTCCCCAAACAGATTATGAAAAAATAAGATTTTCTACTTAAAATACAAGCATTTTTTGAAATGCAGTGTTTTCCATATCTACCCCATTTTCCACATTAAAATTACCTTTTATTTCCCCGTTTTCTAAAAATATAATATCATCGCACAGTTTAAAAACTACCCGTATATCATGGGATATTACTATGAGGCTTATATTATATTTTTCTTTTAAATCTTCTAAAAGCTTTAATATCTGGCTTTGGATAACCATATCAAGATTGCTGAGAGCCTCATCTAAAATAATAACCTTTGGTTTTATGGCTAAAGCTCTTGCTATTGCTACACGCTGCTGCTGGCCGCCGCTTAACATAGTAATATTTTTATCTATTATATTAGTATCTAACTCTACAGATTTTAGTAAATCTTTTACAATATTACGAAGTTCATCTATACTATATTTATAATAATTATTTACAGGCTCACAAATTATCTGAAAAACTGTCATATTAGGGTTCATAGAGCTTTGTGGGTCTTGAAAGACTATCTGCATATTTTTATATATTTCTTTTCTCTGGCTGTATTTTAGGTTGTGTATATTTTGCCCCATAAAAATAATACTGCCACTATCTGCCCTTTCAAGCCCTAATATTATTTTCATTAATGTAGATTTGCCAGCTCCGTTTCTGCCTACAAAACCAATACTTCTGCCCTCTTGTAATTGAAAGCTTATATTATTTAACACTTTTGTTTCTTCTTTTTTAGAAAAAAAGCTGCCCTTTTTATATGTTTTACTTATATTTTCACATATTAGCATTGTATGCTCCAAAATTTATGTTCCATTTATTAATATACTGGCTTTCATTGGCATCTATAAGCTTTTGGGTATATGGGTGGCGTTCATTATTATATAGTTCATCTTTATAGAAATTATCTACAATATGCCCGTTTTCCATAACAATTATTCTATCTGCCACATGTTTTACAACTGATAGATTATGGGTTATCATCAACACTGCATTATTTTTATTTTTCAGCTTTAGTATTAAATCAAGTATTTCTTTCTGCCCTAATACATCCAAATCAGATGTGGGCTCATCTGCAATTACCACCCTGCTTTCTAAAGATAATGCAACAGCTATCATAACACGCTGAAGCATACCACCTGAAAGCTGATGCGGGTATGAATTTAATATATCATATGGGTTTGAAAGAGATACCATTTCAAGCATTTTACACATTTTTTCATTTGTATATTCTTTATTATTTGCTTTTAGAATATCTTCAAACTGCTGACCTATTGTAAAAACACTGCCAAAACAGGAGGCAGGGTTTTGCATTATAGTGCTTATATAACTGCCATATATGCCATTATGAAACTCTTTTTCACCATATAATATTTGCCCAGATGTTTTTGCCACATTTTCAGGCATCATATTTAATATGGCTGAAGCTGTCATAGTTTTGCCAGAGCCAGACTGACCTAAAAGGCACAATATTTCCCCTGCAAATATATCAAAAGATATATTATATAATATTTGATTATGTTTAGTGCCTGCTGATAAATTTTCAACACTTATTAATTTTTCACTCATACAGCAGACTCCTTACTTCTATCTTCTTTTATTTTATACCTGTCTTTTAACCGTTCCCCAATACTGTTAAATATGGCAACTGTTATAAATATACATAAGCCCGGGTATATCATAAGTTCTGGGTGCTGCCTTATAAAAGGGGCTGCGTCATTTATCATAACACCCCATTCGGCAACAGGAGCCTGTACCCCAAGCCCAAGAAAACTTAAGCCTGCCACATGAAGCATCATATGCCCTAAATCAAGGGTTGCCAGTATCCCCACTTGTGATAATACCTGCGGCATAATATGCTTTATTACTATTTTTAATTTTGGTGTTCCCATACATTTTGAAGCAAGCACGTAATTTTTCTCTTTTGTTTCTAATACTATACTTCTTACAATACGGGAATACCATGCAAGGTGAGTAAAGGCTATGGCTATTATTACATTTATCAAACCAACACCTAATACACCTATAAAAAACAATGCTAATATAAATGTAGGAAAAGTAAGCATAACATCGCTTATTCTCATTAACACATTATCTAATTTGCCACCTTGAAACCCTGCGGCACTGCCTATTATTAAAGACAACACTAAAATAATAACCATAATAGCAAGCACACTTATTAAACTCATACGGCTGCCGTAAATAAGCCTTGTAAAAACATCTCTGCCTAAATGGTCTGTTCCTAAAATATGGCTTGAGCTAATAGAAGCAAACCTGTTTGATAAATCAATATCATATGGGCTGTATGGCGTAATTAATGGTGCAAAAATAGCACTTAATATAATAACACCAAGCATAATAAATAAAAATATTAACTTCTTATCTTTCATATTATGCTCCCATATTTTATTTTTGGGTTTAAATAAACATAGATTATATCAATAATTAAGTTTACTATAATAAAAACTGCCGTCATTAATATCATAAAACACTGGATAACAGGATAATCATGGTTTATAATAGAAGATACTACATATCTTCCTACACCAGGCAGAGCAAAAAGCACTTCCACCACAACAGCTCCACCAATTAACTCACCAAAATGCATACCTAAAGATGTAACTACTGGTATCATAGAGTTTTTAAGCACATATTTTCCCATAATAGTATTATTACTTACCCCTTGTATTTTTAAATATTTTGTAGAACGGCTTGTTATATGTTCTAAAAAACTTGTTCTTGTAATACGCATATTTATAGCGCTGGACATTAACCCTAAAGTTAATATTGGTAAAATATAGCTTGATACTCCCTCAAAACCAAATGGGGGTAGAATATTTAGTTTTAATGCAAAAAGATAAATAAGCAAAAACCCAAACCAAAAACTGGGAGTTGATACGCCTATAAATGAAAAAAGTTTTACTATTTTATCTGCTATGCTGTCCTTTTTTACTGCCCCTAATATACCAAGAGGTATACTTACAATTATTACCATTATCATAGCTAAAAATGTTATTTTTAATGTGGTTGGAAAATAGTATATTAAATCACCAAAAGCATCACGCTTTGTCATATAAGATAGACCAAAATCTAAAGTTACTGCCCCTTTTAACCATATGGCATATTGAGTAAAAAATGGTTTATCAAGCCCTAGTTCTGCTCGTGTTACTTTTAATGCTTCTTCTGTTGGTGGAATACGTGAATTTAAAAGATATGCTTGAGCTGGGTCCACAGGCCCTAAACGCAGAATAGTAAACACTAAAAATGATACTACAAACATTATTGGAATAATCAGTAAAACACGTTTTATTATAAAACTAATCATAAGACGGCTCCAAAGTATGTAACATAAATTCTGTTACCATATTACCAAACTGAAAGTTTTTAACTCTGTCCTTTCTAACTAATGCAAAATCATGCTCATAACTTATTGGCATATACACTGCTCTTTTATGTAATATATTTAATATATAATTATATTTTTCCTGTATAAATGTTTCATTATCTGATATTAGAAGTTCATCTATTGCACTATCTATCTGTTTTTTTTCTGCTAAACCAGACTGTGCTCTAAAATCAGCATGGGCTGGTTTTCGCATACTTCCTAAAAACGTGCCTGAATCAAAAGGCGGCCCCCAAGTTTTATTAAATATCATATCAAAAAACCCGTTTGCCTGAATGCTGTAAAAAATAGTGCTTTCTTCTGCTATTATGTTAAGTTTTATACCTGCCTGCACAAGATATGCCTGCACGGCTTCTGCTGTTGCCTTTTGTTTTGGGTCTATACCGATATAATGAAGATTTATAGATAAAAGTTTACCGTCTTTTTTTCTATAAAGCCCATGTTTCTTCCAACCTGCCTTATCTAGTATTTCATTGGCTTTTGCAAGGTTATATTCATAAGGTTTCTCATTTATATTACAGTATTTTAGGGACGGATTAAAAATATGGCCTGCATATGTTTCTTCATTAAGTAATATATATTTTACAATATGCTCTTTATTTACTGCTAAAAGTATTGCTTTTCTTACACTTTCATCTTTCATAATATCTTTTGATGTATTCATAGCTATCATATTTGTAATACGTGGCTCAGATTTATAAGCAGCTATATTTTTATCCTTAGAAAGACGCACATAATTTTCCAGTGTAAAAACGCCCTCCCCTAAAAGCATATCCACCTTGCCAGTTTCTAAAGCTATTATTCTACTGTTTGCATCAGGCAGCACAAGTACTTTTACATATTTATATTTTGGCTTTTGCCCCCAGTAGTAATCATTTCTTTCAAAAATATCATATTCTCCAAGCTTTGTTTCCTTTAATTTCCATGGTCCACTGCCTATGGGAGCTTTTATACCCTTGCTTGTATCTTCACTTAAAAAACCACTAGGTGAAAGTATTCTAAAAGGGCGTGCTACACTTAATTCCTGTAATGTTAGATTATATGGCTTTTTAAGTTTTAATATAAAAGTATTATTATCTTCTGCATAAAAACTTTCTATCATACTAACTAATGCTATCCAGCCGTGGCGTTCTTTATTTTGCATAACTGCATTAAAATTCATAACGACAGCCTCAGCGCTAACATTAGTTCCGTCTGAAAATTTTGCATTTCTTATTTTAAAAGTATATGTTAGCCCGTCATCACTAACGCTCCAGCTTTCAGCTAGAGAAGGCTCCATTCCATTAGGAGTATATCTCACTAAACTATCATATACCATAGTTTGAGCATACATTTGGTTTGGGTTATATAAATGTGGGTTTATTGGCCCTGCATTTATTGGCCATGCTATAGTTAATGTGGCTTCATCATGAGCATAAGATGTTGAAAATAAAAGAAAAATAGATAAAACTATAAATAACTGCTTCACGTACTACCTCTTTTAATTCGTGTTACGAATTATAAGATTTATAACACAACACTAATAGAAAAGCAATCAATTTTTTTATATTATTATTCGCTATCTTTTAAGACGTATATTTTTAATATATTTTCAAAATTTATTTTTGTATTATCCTGTAGTATAAGTATGTTATTATATGTATCTATCTTTTTTACACCCTGCCTTTTGCTTTCATACCTGCCACCCTGCTTTTTTTCATCTTTTATGAAATATTTTATAAATATGCTTTCTATACTGCTGAAATTATCAATAATATAGTTTAGTTCTTGGTTTATATTATCTATCTGGCTTTCATCTAAATATATAAAATCTTCTGTAAGCCTTGCTTTTTCCATTACTTCATCATTATGACCAGTTAGGGCAGAAAATGGTGCAAACTGGGCGGCTCTGTTTTGTATATTCATTGGTGTATGTCTTTTTGATATATGGCGGGGAAGCTCTATAATATCGCCATAATATTTATAACTTTCCATTACGCCTTATGGCCTCCTATCTGATTGTTTCTATCTATACCTGTTGCTCCTTCAAGAAAATTCATACCCTTTAATATGGCGTTTTTACCGTAACGCTTTTTTATATTTATTACTGCCTTTTGCATATTTTTTTCACGCTCTTTATTACTGTTTTCTTTATTAAGAGTTTCTTCTGATAAAAAATCTAATATAGATAATTTTTTTAAAACTAATGTACCCTCTTTTAAAATGTGGTTAAAAGAAATACTTAGCCTGCGTATTAAAAGGCTTTTATCTACAATATTTTGAAAAAGCTCACAAGCTGCTTTTATTATCTCTTTAGAAGATGATGTGTATTCCTGTAAATTAATACTGCTGTGAGCACTAACTGGCTTTTTTCTGCCGTATGAATCTATTTTTATGCTGCCATTATAGCAAATATCATCTCTTGTAATATTTTCTATATCATAGCCAACAGATATTACTATCTGGTTAGTTACAAGCCCTTTATCTACTAAATCAAGGGATAAAGTATCTGCCATTTCTTTTATTACATTTAATGCCATATTATAGCTGTATGGGCTGTGAAGCACTTGAGCAGAGCCTATACTTTTGCTTTCTGGTTTATAGCTTTTAATATCTTCCATACTGCATGGCTCATACCCCCATGCGTGGTCTATTAAAAGCTCTGCATTTACGCCAAAAAGTTTATAAAGCAGTTCTTCATTATGATATGCACTGTCTTTTCCTATGGAACAGCGTGCCACATCACCCATAGTAAATATACCATGCTGATACAACTTTTCTGCTGTAGATTTCCCAACACGCCAAAAATCTGTTAACGGCTTATGGCACCATAACTTATGGCGGTATAATGTTTCATCCAAATATGCAATACGTACCCCGTATTCATCAGCACTTACAAACTTAGCTTCTACATCCATGGCAACTTTTGCCAAATATAAATTTGTGCCTATGCCTGCTGTGGCTGTTATTCCTGTTGCTTTATAAATATCCATTATAATATTTCTGGCTAAAGTGTAAGGAGTTAATTTATAAACAGATAAATAGCCTGTAATATCCATAAACACTTCATCAATAGAATATACATGAATATCCTCTGGAGCTATATATTTTAAATATATTTCATATATTTTTGTGCTGCACTCTATATAATGAGCCATACGCGGCGGTGCTGCTATAAAAGTGAAATATAATGACGGGTTATTTTCAAGCTCTAAAATATTAAATGACTTAGCTGTAAATGCTCTATTAGGTGCTTTAAAAAGCCGTGCTTGGTTTATTTCCTTTACTTTCTGCATTACTTCAAAAAGCCGCGGCCTGCCACTTATACCATACTTTTTTAAAGCTGGAGTAACAGCTAAGCAAATTGTTTTTTCACTGCGTGCCTTATCTGCTACAACTAAGTTTGTAACCATAGGGTCAAGCCCTAAATCAACACATTCTACAGAAGCATAAAAGGATTTTAAATCTATACACATATACACTCTATCTGCCACTTGCTGCCCCATTATAACAAAAAAAGTAGAACATATGTATGATATTATATTTTTTAAAAAAAGGAAACAAGAAAATTAAAAAGCGGTGTATTTTCCTGTATAATCATATAAAAAATATTGATAATACAAGATTTTTTAGATTATAATTTTGGTGGCAGTGATTTTATAATTTCTTCTGCTTCGTTTATATTTTTTAAAAATACTTCTGTTAATGCAGGGTCAAAATGAGTGCCAGACTGAGATTTTATGTAATCTAAAGTCTGCTCTAAAGTCCAAGAGTTTTTATATACTCTTTCTGAGATTAACGCATCAAAAACATCAGCAATTGCAACTATTCTGCCATAAAGTGGTATATCTTCTCCTTTTAAAGCATTAGGGTAGCCTGTGCCGTCATATTTTTCATGGTGGGAAAGTGCGATAATAGCTCCAGCATCTAAATATTTACTTTTAGTGCCTGAAAGTATGTTATATCCTTTTATAGTATGAGTTTTCATAACAGCATACTCTTCTTCTGTTAGTTTTGTATTTTTATTTAATATGCTGTCAGGTATACCTATTTTTCCCACATCATGAAGAGGGGCAGCATAAAGCATAAGTTCTTGGTCTTCTTTTGAGCCACCCAGCTTTTCCATTATAAGTTCAGAATACCTGCCTACACGTAAAATATGGCTGCCTGTATCCCTGTCTTTATATTCTGAAGTTCTGCCTAAAAGTAATAATGATTCTAACTCCCTTTCTTTTATAACACTAACAGCTGATTCCACTTCCTCATTTAGCTTACGCCTTGAATCCCTAAGCCCTGCCATATTTTTAAGTCGTGCCTGTAATACTTGACTGTTTACTGGAAGAAGTAAATATTCTGTTGCACCTGATGAATATATTTTTATCTGCTCCTCATCATCTGTAATATGGGAAAGCACATATATAACCAAATCTTCATCATATTTATGGATTGATGATATGATTTTTAAAACTTCCTCTTCACCATTATAGTCAATGAAAACTAAATCAATCTCATCAAGAGATACAATCATCTCATAAAGGTTTTGAAAACTATCTGTAAATGATACATTTATATCAATAGGTATACACGCATTTAAAACTGTATCTTTACTTTGAATATCTGTATTGTAGTATAAAATATTTATATTTCTGTTACTCATTTATTATAGTTCCTTACTGAACGTTTTATAGTATATATTGTATCTTTTAATTCGTCAATAAATGAAAAAATATTATCATTCATACCATTTTCAATGTTCTGTTTTATTTTATTTAGTATAGTTTGAGTATTTTCAAATTTATAGTTTTCAGCCATAGCTAATAACTTATCTACAAGATATAAAGATAAGCCCTCGTTAAATTCTGTAACAGCATGGAAAAGATTTTGTGCATAATGCCAGCTGTTATGGCAGTATTCTGTAATAGCATTATATATTTCATCTTTATTATCAGTATGTAAAAACTCTGCCACTCCTGCTGTGATTTTCTCATTAAGTAAAGGCATATCCTCAGAAAGATAGCGTTTGAGTATGGCTTCAAGTTTTGATTTTATAATAGGTTTTGCCACAAAATCATCCATACCCATAGAAATATACGATTCTACATCTTCTTCCATTACATTGGCAGTTAATGCAACTATTGGAGTGTGAGATAAGTTTGCTTCTTTTTCATATTTTACTATTTCTTGTGCAGATTCTAGCCCATCCATTACAGGCATATAAATATCCATAAAAATAACATCGTATTTACCTGTTTTATATTTTTCTAAAGCTATTAAACCATTTTCTGCTGTATCAACACTAAGACCTAAGTTTTTAAGCAGTATTTCAGAAAGCCTTAGATTTACCTTATTATCATCAACTAATAATGCTTTACCTATAAAACTAATGCTTTTTTCCTTTTTATCATTTGTAAGAGATGATTTATTAATACCTAATATTTCTGATAAAATATCAATTAATTTAGTCATAGTAAATGGTGGTATTAATGGATATACATTTCTACTGCCTAAATCAAATATTTTCTTATCTGAAGTACTTATACTAAATATTATAAAACTTTTTTCAGGGTATTTTTCCACCATTGACTTAATGAAATTTGCATCATTATTATCATAGCTCATACCCACAACTTTTATATTTTCATCATTAAGCTCATCAACATTTGTAGTATATCTTACTTTTGCTTTAACATTTCTAAAGTATTCTTCATATAAATCACGTGCTGGGCAGTTTTCATCACACCCTAGTAATAAAATATCAGTATCACTAAAATCTGCTCGTTTTCGTTTTTCTTTTTTAGCAGCCACCTTTAATCCCAGTGTAAAATAAAACTCACTGCCCTTGCCATATTCACTGTATAATGAAAGTGTAGAGCCCATAGAGGCAGTTAAACTTTTAGAAATAGCAAGTCCAAGCCCACTGCCACCATATTTACGCGTTGTGGAGCTGTCCCCTTGAGAAAAAGGCTCCATTATTATTTTTTGTTGTTCTTTTGATATGCCTATACCGCTATCTTTTACAGATATACGTATTTTACAAGTTTCACCATCGTTTGATATTAAATTAACTCTAAAAATAACCTTACCATTATTATCAGTAAACTTAATAGCATTAGATATAAGGTTTGTAATAACCTGCCTAATACGTAGTGGGTCACCTATTAAATATTTTGGTATATCAGTACTAAAAAGGCATAAAAGCATTATATTTTTATCCATAGCTTTAGCAGCATAAATGGCAGCAGAATCTTCAAACACATTCCATGAATTAAACTCAATATGTTCTAAATTCATCTTACCGCTTTCAATTTTAGAAAAATCTAATATATCATTGATAATATTAAATAAGTTGTCTGAGCTGCTGCTGATAATTTTTATATATTCCCTTTGGGCAGCATCAAGGTGTGTATCCTTTAATAAATCAATAAAGCCTATAATACCATTTAATGGTGTTCTTATTTCATGACTCATATTTGCTAAAAATTCGCTTTTTGTTTTTTCTGCTTCCCTTGCCCTGTTTAGTGCCGCCTGCAGCTCTCTTTCACGCTGCCTTTTTAATGAAGCATCTCTTAATATGTATAAAATACTCATTTTACCTTTATACATTATTCTAGAAATTGATAAATCCACAGGAAAACGGCTTTTATCAGAACGAAGAGCATCTATTTCAATACTTTTCCCATCCTGACTGTCTGTTGCTATTACATTTTTATATTCATTAGCAAATATATTTGAAATAACAGGCTTGCCTACTAAATCTAAATAATCTACTTCAAACAATGTTTCAAAAGATTTGTTTACAAGTAAAATATTATTTTCTTCATCTGCAATTAAAATAGCATCATAAGCATTGGAAAAAATCTTATGAAACATAGCGTCATTTTCTTGAGAGCTTTGTTCTGCTTCAAAACGCTCTGTAATATTTATGCCTATTGCTGTTACAAATACAGATTGATGCCCGTCATGTAAATCTCTGCCTACAAATGAGGAAAAGTTCCACTCTACATAAACTGTTTTTCCATCCATTACATCTGACGAAATAAAATGCGGTATATTTTCATCACCACTTCTAACTAATGATAAAATGTATGAAACACGTCTTTTATATTCGGCAGGTAAAAATACATCATATTTTTCACCTATTATCTGCCTGTTTGGAAAAAGCTTTGGCATAACGTAATTATAGCGTACAATTTTATCATCTTCATCAATTATTAGTATAATAAACCCTCTAGAATCTAATACCCGCGAAATAAAATCTTTTTCTTCTTTTAACTCTTGAGAAATAACTGCCTGATTTAAAATAGACTCTTCTAAATCTTTCTTTACTTTTTCAGTCTGTTTTTCATTTTCTATAATGGCAGCAACCATATTATCAAAAGATTCTACAAGCTCATTTATTTCTTTATATGTACCTTTTATTGGCTTATACCGCATATTGCCTTGAGCTATTAATTTACAAGTATCTTTAAGCTGCCTTAAAGGTTTTGTCATAAAATAAGTAAGCAGCGAAGTAATAAAAGCAAGTAATATCACTACAGATATCATTATATTACGCATTAATACTTTAATGCTTTCAAGGCTCATAAGTATTTCGCTCATTTCCATTCTAACAAACATTATCCATGTAAGGTTACCAATATGCACTGGTGCATGGTAGGAAATCATCTCTTTATTATCATAAGTAAGCGAGTATTCATAGCCTTCCTTATCTGCCACACTGCTGACAGGAAGCGGGTGAATTAAAGAAGAATAATAGGCTACCGTATTAAACTTTTTAACCATATCATATGTAATATCTAGACGTTTACCAGAGTTTAATATATGAAGATAGTTATCAGTATCTTCTACAAACTGGCGTTGATTAGAGCGAAATGCACCTATAGATGATGTTAAATATATATCACCAGTTTTGCCAAGCCCTTCTTCTTCCCAGTTGATATTATTAGATAATATGTTATCAATAAATAATGAAGTAAATACAAGTACAATACTTCCCTTATATTTATTATTATCAAAAATAGGGGTAACAATAAAAAATACAGGATAACCTTTTAATGGAGTATATGGCTGCATATCCACAAAATAATATTCATGCTCACCAGAAGAAGTCATATTATGAAAACGGGAAAGCTCTTTTGAAAGCCCACGTATCCAGTTAGATGTTACACCGTTATGGCCTAATACTGAGCTTTTATCAGAACTAAAAAATATCTCATCATCAGAAGATATAAATAAAATACTCTGAAAACCATCTGTACCAACAAGTGCTTCTAAAGAATCAAACGACTGTTTGTAAAATAAATCATAATTTTTGATACTTTCCTTATTAAAATCAACACCTTTTATGCCTGTTTCCTCAGTAAAATAAGGCAGATTTATGCATTGAGCTATAATTCCATTTGGGTTTAATGGTATACTATCCTCCACATTTATATGCATATAATCTAATACCGGCTCATTTCTATATGCTGAAAAGTAATACTGACGCAGCTCATCACTGCATTTATTTATCTCTTCTTCACTAAAATCTTTTGCTATATTTTCATATGCTTTTTCTAAATCATCAAAACCATAAAACTGATAGTTAGTTTTTAAAAACTGTAAAAATGGCCTTTGGATGTAGGAAAATACATCTTGAATTTGTTTATTTTTAAGATTATGAAGTACTTCAAGCTCCCTAACTTTATCATTTATTAAGCTGCTTTTAATACTAAAGAAGATAGCAAACATAATAGCCAAAACTGCCAAAGTACTTGTTAAGAAAAAACCTAAAAAAAACTTATTTGCGATACTATTTTTTCGCAGCATTTTTAGCCTCATATAATGAATTATCATATGATTAAATCATATTTATAGTTTTAAATCAATGTTTAATATTGTTTATACTAAAAAATCTTTTTTTATATATATAAAAATGAGTAACCACATATTCTGTTTAACTGCTTCACCCCCATTTTTTATTAAAAAATGCTATAACTACTTGATAATATATGTAAAAATAGAAACAATTGCAATAACTGTCATTCTTTGCCTACGATAGTAGGCGAAGCAGTTTCTTTTAACCTTTTTAATTGTATAGGGTTGTGATATTATTAATAGATTATTG
>CALUWN010000035.1 GCA_944324495.1 uncultured Mucispirillum sp.
TATGGCAGTAAGATATTAATAGATTATACTTAATTTTAATATATCTGAAACTGTTATATTTTTTAAGTTTACAATTTCATTTTCTTACGCTCAATATTACACAGTAGTAATATCAATAATCTATTAATAATATTACAACCCTATACAATTAAAAAGGTTAAAAGAAACTGCTTCGCCTACTATCGTAGGCTCTGAATGACAGTTATTACAATTATTTCTATTTTTACATATATTATCAAATAGTTATAGCATTTTTTAATAAAAAATGGGGGTGAAGCAGTTATAAAAACTCTTGGCGGTACATTTAAAAATGAAGATGAGTTTATAAATAATACAAGGCTTTTTTTAGAGCAAAATATACCACATGGTAATGCTGTAATTTTTATTGCAGAAGATAATGGAGAAATAGTTTCATCAGCTATGGCAGTAATGTATAATACACTTCCTATGTCGTATACCCCAAGTGGCAAATGCAGTATAATATATAATGTATATACTAAAAAAGCTTGTAGAGGCAAAGGGTATGCAAAAACACTTCTTAATATGCTTATAAAGCATCTAAAAGATAATAATGTGGAAGAGATAATGATAAAATACACAAGTGAAGGCAGACCCTTATATGAAAAACTAGACTTTAAACAGCTGGAAGATTATATGGTATATTATCCTTTATAATACTTTAATATTATAATTTTATTAAGGAAGTTTTATATTATAACATATTAGTTCCAATCTAGGAAAAAATTGCCACCTGCTAGTATAAAACTTCCTTTAACCTTAACTTGCCATAGATTTAAGAGTTACTTCTTTATTTTCCATTGCTTTTGTATATTCTGGGTCAATTTCAAGAGCCTGTTCAAAGCATTTAATAGCTTCAGCAAGTTTGCCACATTTATTTAATGCAACACCTTTATTATTATATGTTACAGCAATATATGGGTTTAATTCTATTGCTTTATCATAGTCTATAATTGCTTCTTCATATCTATTCATTTTATTTAATATAGCAGCTTTTTTAGTATATGCTTCTCTCATATCTGGTTTTAAAATAGCAGCAGATTCATAAACTTTAACAGCTTCATCAACTTTACCCATTAAAGCTAAGCAGTCAGCTTTATGCATATAGATTAAAGCAGATGACGGGTTAATTTTTAATGCTCTGTCATAAAAAGTAACAGCTTCTAAGTATTTTTCAATTTTAACTAAAGCATCGCCTTTATATAAAAATGCTTCAGAATCATATGGGTTCATATAAGTTGCTCTAGTAAAATAAGCTATTGCATCATATGGTTTATTAAGCATTAAAAGGGATAACCCAAGCCCAGTATAAGCTCTAGCAAATTTTTTATCTAATAATATTGCTTTTTCAAAGTAGATAACAGCTTTATCATAAAGGCAGTGAATAAGCAGTTCCTGACCGTATTCAAAGTTATCTTGAGCAGTTTTTAAATCTTTTTCTACATATTTATAGTTTGAAGTATCAGTTGTAATATCAACTGCACCATTTTCTATTAAAAATTCTTTAACTTCTTTTGATTTTGCTTGGTTTAATGCGTTTTTACCGTCTTTTGTAGCAGCATTAATATCAGCACCTTTTTGTAATAAAAGTTTACAAAGCTCTAAATTATTGCAAAAAGCGGCAAGCATTAATGGTGATAAACCTTCTGGGCTTTTAATATTAACATCAGCACCTTTATCAACAATCATTTTAACTATTTCAAAACTGCCCATTCTAATGGCAATCATTAATGCACTCCAGCCGTTTTCAATTCTGGAATCAGCATCTGCACCATTAAGCAGTAAAAGTTTTACAAGTTGATAATCGTTTTGCTGTACAGCTATTACTAAAGCATTTGCACCATCTTTTAATGAACGGTTTATATTTATTCTAAAAGTCCTGTCAAAAATAATATCTTCTACAAGTTCATAGTTGCTGTCAAGGCAGGCGTTTAAAAACTCTTCGTACCTTTCTTCAATACTTAAACCCATAACACACTTCCTTACTAATATTAAATTTAATATTAAATCGAAAAGCAAAAAATATGCCAAATATATTCATAATAATTGTAATTGATTAAGTCAATTATATATTTATTAATAAATATTATATAAAAATATAAATTAAGGTTAGTCCTGTATTGACATTAATAAATTTAAAGTATAGAATAATATAATTATAGAAAAGCAGTAGGGGAATATTAATGAATACATCTACTATATTAGGCATTATTGTAGGCCTTGCAACACTTATGGGTGGGATTGTTTTAAAAGGTTCTAGTTTATCTGCTCTTGCTAACCCAGCGGCTTTAGTTATTATATTTGTTGGAACATTTGCTGCCCTTTTAAATGCCTTTCCAATGAGCACTATTGCAAAGCTGCCAACATATTTTAAATTGATTTTTACAGCATCTAAACAGCCTAAGGAAGCTGATATTGCAAAAGAGTTTTGTTCTCTAGCTCAAACAGCAAGAAGAGATGGTATTCTTGCCTTAGAAAAAATGGAATTTAAAGAGCCTTTTTTAAAACTTGGAGCTTCTATGCTTGTAGACGGGGTAGACCCTGAAGTTTTAGAAGATGTTATGGAGCAGCATTTAGAAGCTATGGAAGAAAGGCATAGAGTTGGAGCTCAGGTATTTGCTCAGGCAGGTATGTATGCTCCTACATTGGGTGTTATGGGTGCCGTTATTGGTCTTGTTGCAGCACTTGGTAATTTAAATGATATTGAGAAACTAGGCCATTCTATTGCAGCTGCTTTTATAGCAACACTTTTTGGTATTTTTTCTGGTTATGTTTTATGGCACCCATTTTCTAACAAATTAAAACAAATGTCTGCTAAGGAAGTTGAAATAAAAAGAATGATTATATCAGGGATAAAAGCTATACAAAATGGCGAATCAATATATGTTATTCAAGAAAGAATGCTCGCTTTTCTGCAAGAAAAGGATAGAGAAATATTAAGAAAAGAGTGGGAAAAATAATATGTCAAAACGAAATAAAAAAAAGCATGAAGAAGAACATCCTGATGAAACATGGCTTGTCCCGTATTCTGATGTATTAACTCTTCTTCTTGCATTATTTATAGTTTTATTTGCTTCTTCTACCATTGATGCAAAAAAGTTTGAACAAATGATGCAGACTTTTGCAATTGAATTTAATGGCGGTGGTATGCCGGGAATATTAGATGGTGGTGTTAAACCTATTGAGCAGGGTGGCAAATCAGAAAAACAAATTAAAACTGAAGATACAGCAAAACCTGATGTTGCAAAATCTGATGATGCAAAATCTGACAGTAATAATCAAGGTAATATAAGGCTTAATTCTATCAAGAAAGTTATTGATACTAATATTGCTAATAATAATATGAAAGGTGCAATTGGCACTCATATAACGGAAGAAGGTGTTGTTATAGAGATTTTAACAACTGCATTATTTGAGACAGGTAGTGCACAACTTACACCTACTGCAAAAGAAATAGCAGAGTTTGTTTCTAAACAAATAGAGCCATATTCACAAAATATTTTAATTGCAGGTCATACTGACAATGAGGCAGTTGCAAGTTCCAGCAGATTTTCAAGTAACTGGGATTTAAGTGCTAAAAGAGCCATTAATTTTATGGAATATATGTTTGAAATTAATCCTAAATTAAACCCTATGAATTTTGGAATAGCAGGATATGCACAATATAAACCATTACTCCCAAACATTACAACATATAATAAGAGGGAAAACAGGCGTATAGAGGTGACTATTTTAAAGGATAGGTAAAACATATATATAAAAGAGATTATCACAAAATAATTTTTTTGCCATTTATTTGTCAGCTAAAATATTATAAAATTCTTTGCTGCACTTTGAATGACAATTGTACTAATTAGTGTGAAGATTTAGTATTTCTACAGACATTTGCTAAAAATATAAAAAAATCTTTCATTTTACTAAATATATCAAAAGTATAGGGAAAAAAGTCATCACTATAAAAATCTTTATTTATAGGCATTTCGTCATTAATATAAATAGATTTATATTTTAAAAATTCTGCAGCAGTATGGTTTACTGGCTCTATACCTTTTGGAACATTTTTTAGCTTATCACCAAGTATATTAAAATAATTTGTCTGCACAGTATTTTTAATATTAATAAGAGTATCTTGATATTTTTTGCTGTTAACCATAAGCCTGTATGAAGAAAGTATTTCAGGGCTGAACCTTGCAATACCCACACCTGTATAATAAAATGGCGGTTCAATATGAAGATAAAAACATGGGTTTGAAAGCCTTGAGTTTCCAGACCAAAATATAATACCAAGGTGAGTTTTAAATGGTGCTTTTCCTTTATTTATGCGTGCATCTTTATGTATTCTAAAAATAGAGCCGTCTATTTTTGGAGCATACTGAATATCAGGCACAATAGTTTTTAGTTTTTGACCCATATCAGTAACATAATCTTTTGCATTTGGTATTATTATATTATCATAAATATGCCTGTTTTCTGCAAACCATTCTTTATTATTATTCTTTTTTAAATTTTCATAGAAATTAACTGCTTCTTTTGTAAAATAAATTTTATTCATAACATATTACCTGCTGATATATAATGTAATGTATCATATATAATAAGCATATAATAACTGCAAGAAAAAAATAAGTAGGGGTTGTTTTTTTGATTGTAAGATTAGCACCAAACTTAGAGCATATACCTAAGTAAGTTTAACACGTAAAAACCTGATAATGAGTTTTAGTCATTATCAGGGTAATAAAATTATGTGAAATAAGTTTAAGCTGTCAAACTAAACTTAGTATGCCCTAAGTCTGGTTAGGAGTGTTTGTCAGTTTATGGGCGTTTGCTGCACAGGCTTAGCTCCTTGAGCTGGCTGTACTTGTGGATATGCACCGTACTGACTATTATAAGGGGATTGTATTTTTATGTTATTTTTCTTAGCATAATCATGCCAGAACATACAAACTGAATCATAATCTACACCAAGCATACATTTATAATAATCTTCCACATAGTCATCATAATCATCCATAACATAATATGGAACGGTATTCATAGGAGGTGGAGGTGGTACTTTATTCATATTTTGGTAGATATAATAGTCTTCATAATCATCAGCCATGCTAACTTCAGCATATGTAAAAACAAATGCAAATGCTAAAAAAGATAATAGAAATTTTTTCATTTTGCTGCTCCTTTAATTTCATTATTTATAATAGTAATGACGCAGCAATTACAATATGGTTACATATGTTGACTAATTTTATCTTTTTTTCTAAATTATATTGACAATACTCATATAAAATTATACCATATAACATACTTGAAAAATTAATACCCATAGAGGTAAATTTCGGAGGCAAAAATGGCTGTAAAAGTTGGTATTAACGGTTTTGGACGTATCGGTAGATGCGTACTTCGTTCTGCATTAGAACACAAATTAGATATTGATTTCGTATCAATTAACGATTTAACAGACCCAAAAACTCTTGCTCATTTATTAAAATATGACTCAGTTCATGGTAACTTAAAAAATGAAATCACTTACGGTGAAGACTATATTGCTATTGACGGCAAAAAAATCCAAATTACAAAAGAAAGAGACCCTGAAAATCTTCCATGGGGCAAACTTGGTGTTGAAGTAGTTTTAGAATCAACTGGTCTTTTTACTAAACGCCCAGATGCTGAAAAACACTTAAAAGCAGGTGCTAAAAAAGTTATTATTTCTGCTCCAGCTACTGACCCTGATATAACAGTAGTTTTAGGCGTTAACTTTGATAAATATGACAAAGCTCAACACAACATCATTTCTAACGCATCTTGCACAACTAACTGCCTTGCACCAGTTGCAAAAGTTATTAACGACAAATTCGGTATTGAACACGGTCTTATGACTACAGTTCACTCATATACTAACGACCAAAGAATCTTAGACCTTCCACACAAAGATTTAAGAAGAGCTAGAGCAGCTGCTGTTTCTATGATTCCTACATCAACTGGTGCTGCTAAAGCAGTTGGTTTAGTATTACCAGAATTAAAAGGTAAATTAGACGGTTTTGCTATCCGTGTCCCAACACCAAACGTATCAGTTGTGGACTTAGTATGTAAAGTTAGCAAAAACGTTACAGCAGAAGAAATCAACGCTGCTATTAAAGAAGCTGCAGAAGGCCCATTAAAAGGCATCTTAGGCTACTATGATGAAGAACTTGTTTCTATTGACTTCAACGGTAACGACAACTCTTCTTCATTTGACTCTAAACTTACAAAAGTTATGGAAGGCAACATGGTTAAAGTTATCTCTTGGTATGATAACGAATGGGGCTATTCTACTAGAGCAGCTCAATTACTTACTAAAGTATTATAATCTGATTATAATATATTACTTGCGGGGAGTTTTTGCTCCCCCATTTTTTTATCATTTCTCATATTTAGATTACGGAGCAGAATATGGTTAAAAGCATTAAAGATTTAAATTTAAAAGGCAAAAAAACATTTATCCGTGTGGATTTCAACGTACCTATAAAAGAAGGTGTTGTTGGTGATGATACACGTATCCAAGAAGCAGCAAAAACAATTAAATATGCTATAGAACAGGGTGCACGCGTTGCATTATGCAGCCACCTTGGCAGGCCAAAAGGCGAAAAGAAAATGGAATATTCTTTAAAACCAGTGGCAGATTATATTAATTCTAAAAATATTTTCCCTGTTAAATTTGTGGAAGACTGCATAGGTGAAAAAGTGGCTGAAGCTGTTAATAATATGAAAGACGGCGAAGTATTACTTTTAGAAAACGTACGTTTTTATAAAGGCGAAGAAAAAAATGACCCAGAATTTGCCAAAGAACTTGCAAAACCATTTGAAGTATATGTAAATGACGCTTTTGGTACTTGCCACAGAAAACACGCTTCAGTTTACGGTGTTGCAGAACTTATTAATGATAAAGCAGCAGGCTTTTTAGTAGAAAAAGAAGCAAAATATTTTGATAAACTTATTAAAAACCCAGAAAAACCATTAGCAGCTATTATTGGTGGTGCAAAAGTTAGTGATAAAATAGGGGTTATTAAAAGCCTTTTAAAAATAGCAGATGTTATATTAATTGGCGGTGCTATGGCTTATACTTTCTTAAAATATAAAGGCATTGCAACTGGTACATCTTTAGTGGAAGATGAGCAAATGGATACAGTGCGTGATGTTCTTGCTGAAGCAGAAAAAGCAGGCATTAAAATTATGCTTCCTGTAGACCACATTATTTCTGATAAATTTGGCGGCGAGCCTAAAGTATGCGATGAGCAGGCTATACCTGATGGTTATATGGGGCTTGATATTGGACCAAAATCAAGACAGGCATATGCTGCAGCTTTAGAACCTTGCAAAACTGTTTTATGGAACGGCCCTATGGGTGTATTTGAACAGCCAGCTTATGCAGAAGGCACATTCTCTATTGCTAAAAAACTTGCTGATTTAGGTGTTACAGTTATTGTTGGCGGTGGTGATTCTGTTTCTGCTGTTAAAAAAGCAGGTGTGGCAGATAAAATATCTCACATTTCAACAGGCGGCGGTGCATCGCTTGAATATGTAGAATTTGGCACACTGCCGGGTATTGATATTTTAAGATAATTAAAATACATAATATATGGAACTGATAATACTTTTTATCAGTTCCTTTTTTTTTAAGTATATTGGTGGAGCTTAGGGAGTATGAGAAAATATTTTATTTTAATGTTTATACTAATTTTCAGTGTTTATGGATGTAATAAACCAGAACAGCAGGCTGAAAATAATAATATTAGCAATGTTGAAAAGTCTGCAAATCAAAAAGATGATAATAATACAGCAAAAGCTGATGATACAATAGATAAATCAAATAATGCAAAGTCAGGATATACTCCAAAAACTTATGATGAGCTAAAAGCATTGGTTGAAAATAATGATATTAATCTAGGTGCAATAGATACAAGTAAGATTACTGATATGACAGCACTTTTTAAAGACAGTAAACGGGAAGATTTTTCAGGAATATCATCTTGGGATACATCAAATGTTAAAAGTATGGCTTCCATGTTTTCTTATGTGAAAAATTTTAATGAAGATATAGGTTCATGGGATACATCAAATGTAGAAAATATGGAATGTATGTTTTGGAATGCGTCCAGCTTTAATCAAGATATTTCTAAGTGGAATACATCTAAAGTTAAAAATATGAGATATATGTTTTATTATGCTGAACGTTTTAATCAAAATATTTCATCATGGGATGTATCTAATGTAGAAAATATGCAAAATATGTTTACACAAGCTATTTATTTTAATCAGGATTTATCAGCTTGGAATACTGCTAAAGCATTAAACAAACTTTATATGTTTGATGCTGCAGGGAGCTTAACTGATTTGCCACAGTGGTATTTAGATTTTGATGAAAAGACCTTTTTAAGAAGTCAAAAAGTTGCATTAAATAAAGATAATAAATTTCAGCCAAAAAACAAAGAAGAGTTACTTTATTTATTAGAAGATATAACTTTAGATTTAGGAACGATAGATACATCTAAAATAGAAGATATGTCATATTTATTTAAAGAAAGCGAAAGGGATAATTTTTCAGGTATAGAAAGCTGGGATACTTCAAATGTTTATACTATGGCTGGTATGTTTCAATCTTCATACTTTAACCATGATATTAGTTCATGGGATGTTTCCAAAGTAGATAGTATGGCTTATATGTTTAATAAGGCAGGTATGTTCAATCAAGATATATCTGCATGGAATGTTTCTAATGTTACTACAATGGCTTATATGTTTAGTGAAGCAGTAAATTTTAACCAAGATATATCAAAGTGGGATGTATCAAATGTTAGAAGTATGGAAAGTATGTTTGAGCATGCAGCAGACTTTAATCAAGATATATCTTCGTGGAATGTATCTAAGGTAGAAAATATGAGCCAGATGTTTGCTAGGGCATTAAATTTTAATCAGTCTTTAAATAAATGGGATGTATCTCAGGTTATAGATATGTCGTATATGTTTTATAGTGCACACAAATTTAATGGTGATATTTCAGCTTGGAATACAGCCAAGGTAGAAAAAATGGGTGGTATGTTTAAATCTACAAATGTTTTTAATCAGGATATTTCAAAATGGAATACATCAAATGTAAGGCATTTGTATGAAACATTTATGTTTGCAGTTAGTTTTAATCAAGATATTAGTTCGTGGGATGTAAGCAATGTATATTCTTTTGAAAAAATGTTTGATAACGCTGCAAGTTTTGACCAAAATCTTGATAAATGGAATGTGAACCCTGATGCAAAAAGCACTTTAAAAGGTATGTTTATGGATTCACCTATGCAGCAGAAACTGCCTAAATGGTACAAATCAATAGTAGACCAACAATAAAGTATATAAAAATATAAGCATACTTTATAATTTTTAATTATAAAGTATGTTTTTTTTCTTTTGATAAAAGAAGAACTTTACCAGTTAGTTTCCAACACATATATGGATTTATCAGCAATTAATATAAGTAAAATTACTATTAGGGTTAATTGTATAAATAAATGTTTTTATAAGGATATAAAGTAATGAAATATAAACCAAAAACATATAGTGAACTTTATGATTTAGTATGGGATTTTAATATTTATTTAGGCGATATAGATACCAGTGAAATTGATGATATGTCTGAATTATTTTTTAATTGTGAAAGAAAAGATTATTCTGGCATAAATTTATGGGATACATCTAATGTTCAAGATATGAATAGTATGTTTTGTTACGCAGAATATTTTAATGAGAATATATCTTCATGGAATGTATCTAATGTTACAAATATGAGTAGTATGTTTAATGGTGCAAGTAGTTTTAATCAAGATATAGGCTCATGGGATACATCAAATGTAAAGGATATGTATCGTATGTTTCATGGTGCTAAAAAGTTTAATCAGAATATATCGTTATGGAACATTAGTAATGTAGAAGATACAAGTTTTATGTTTTGTGAAGCTGTTAGCTTTAATCAAGATTTATCATTATGGGATACTTCTTCTTTAAATGATGCTCAGCTTATGTTTTATAATGCAAAGAAGTTTAAAGCTGATTTATCCAAGTGGAAAATAAAAAGAGAGTGTTTTATAAATTATATGTTTTATAAAACAAAAATAGAAAAAAAACCACCTTTATGGTATTGTAATATTGAATATTATAATAATTTAGATGAAAGGACAAAAAATAGAAAAGATAAATATGTGCCACTAACAAATAAAGAATTACAGGCACTTGTAAATAATGATAATATTTCACTAAAAGATATAGATATAAGTAATATATATGATATGAGTTGTGTTTTTAGAAGTGAAAGAAATGAGTATGAAGGTATAAAATTATGGGATATGAGCCATGTGAAAAATATGCATAAAATGTTTTATTATAATAAATCATTTAATGAAGATATTAGTATGTGGAATGTATCCTGTGTGGAAGATATGTCTGAAATGTTTCATAGTGCTGAAAGTTTTAATCAAGATATAAGTTCATGGAATGTATCAAGTGTAAAAAATATGTCTTATATGTTTCATTATGCAAAAAGTTTTAATCAAGATTTATCATCATGGAATACATCTAATGTTATAAATATGAGTTGTATGTTTATGTGGGCAAATAATTTTAATGGTGATATTAGCACATGGGATACATCAAATGTCCAAGATATGTGCAGCATGTTTGATGGAGCAAGCAGTTTTAATCAAAATATAAGTAACTGGAATACATCAAATGTGGAAAATATGCATGCAATGTTTTATGATGCTGAAAATTTTAATCAGGATATAAGTGGCTGGGATATATCTAAAGTGAAAAATACATCATTTATGTTTATGAAGGCAAAAAAATTTAGTGCAGATATAAGCAGGTGGAATATATCTAGTGTAATATATATGACAAGTATGTTTAATAGAACGGAAAATTTTAATTGTGATTTATCCTGCTGGGATATATCACATGTAAAAAGTGTTGCATATATGTTTGCTTATGCATTACTTTTTGATTATGATTTATCATCATGGCATATAAGCAGAGAATGTGCCACAGATAATATGTTTATAGGCTCGCCAATAGATAATAATAAACCCTACTGGTATGCAAATATTGAATATTATAATAAGCAAAATGAAAAAACAAAACATATAAAAGATAGGTATGTTCCACTTAATAAAAATGAGCTACAAGCACTTGTTGGTAATGACAGCATATCGCTAAATGATATAGATATAAGCCATGTATCAGATTTTTCAGAGCTTTTTAAATACAGTGAACGCAGTGATTTTAAAGGTATAGAATTATGGAATGTGGAGCATGTAAAAAATATGAATGAAATGTTTTATAACTGCGACTTTTTTAATGGTAATATAAATAACTGGAATATTTCTAATGTGGCAAATATGGAAGATATGTTTGTTGGGGTAGATGAAGAATATATCCCAAAATGGTATAATAGTAAATATAATGGCTTTTATATTAGAATTAAAGTAGAAGAATAAAATATCAGATATTTATTTTTTTAAAAATTTGTAGTAGTATAAATTATTGCATATATCCTTCGAATTATGTTTTGGGTGTGTCTATGGATAAACAAGTTAGAAAATATGCTTTTTTTCCATCAACTAAAGAAGAACTTCATGATTTAGTTTCCACTACATATATTGATTTATCAGCAGTTGATATAAGTAAAATTACTGATATGTCTGAGCTGTTTTTAGATAGCAACCGCACTATGTTTTATGGTATAGATACATGGGATGTAAGCCATGTTACCAATATGGCATCTATGTTTGCTGGTGCTGTTAATTTTAATGGAGATATTTCTATGTGGGATACATCTAATGTGGAAGATATGTCCTACATGTTTTCTGGAGCAGAATTTTTTCATCAAGATATAAGCCGCTGGAATGTATCAAAAGTAACTAATATGGCTGGTATGTTTCAAGGTGCAAAAAAATTCAACGCCTGTATTGATGAATGGGATGTATCTTCTGTGGAAGATATGTCATATATGTTTGATGGTGCTGAAAGCTTTAATCATAATATAGGAAAATGGAATGTTTCTAATGTAAAAAATACGGCCTATATGTTTGCTAGAGCTTCAAATTTTAATCAAAATATTGGTGCTTGGGATGTATCAAATGTAGAAGATATGAGTAAAATGTTTTATATGGCTTCATCATTTAATAAATGCATTAAAAACTGGAATGTAGCAAAGGTTAAGAATATGGCAGGTATGTTTCATATGTGCTTTAATTTTAATCAAGATATTAGCTTATGGAATGTATCTTCTGTGGAAGATATGTCATATATGTTTTATCAGGCTGAGTATTTTAATCAAGATATATCTTTTTGGAATGTATCTAATGTGAAAAATATGTCATGTATGTTTCATGCGGCTTCCCATTTTAACCAAAATATAGGGGCATGGAATGTATCTAATGTTGTAGATATGTTTTCAATGTTTTATTTTGTGGAACATTTTAATCAGGATATTTCTTCATGGAATGTATCCAATGTGGAAAATATGGAGGGTATGTTTGCCTTTGCAAAAAGCTTTAACTGCGATATTTCCTGCTGGAACGTTTCAAAAGTAAGAAATATGAAGCAGATGTTTTGGAGTGCTGAAAAATTTTCAAAAGATGTAAGTGCGTGGGAAGTGGATAGAGTGGAAGATATGTCTGATATGTTTTCTGAATGCCCTGTAGAAAAATTTCCACCAGCATGGTATCATAAACGGGTTATGAAAAAAAGATTAAATTTTGGTAAGATGTAAGCTATAAAAATATTTACCACACTTGTATTTCATAAATTTAGGGAAGTTTAGTAAATGGCAGGTAAGTATAAGTATTTTCCAGAAAGCAATGAAAAAGCAATAAAATAATTAAATTATCAAATACAGATATTAGCAAATAAGATTTATCAAAAAATAATTTTAAAGGCAGAAAATAAGAAGTAATTACTACACTGCAAGTTGAAGGAAAGATTAGAAAGGAATGAGATATGAAAAAATATTATCTACTTTTTTATCAGCATTAATATTGGTTACATATGGATGTATGGGTAATGATGAACTTGAATTAAACAGCGATGGTACATACACTGCTAAAAATTATCATGAACTTAAGGTACTTGTAAATAATGTGAAAATCTCACTGGATAAAATAGATACAAGCCAAATAACAAATATGTCTGAATTATTTATGGATAGCAAACGGGTTGTTTTTACAGGTATTTCTTCATGGGATACATCAAAAGTAAAAGACATGAGCAGAATGTTTCAAAATGCAAAATATTTTAATGAAGATATATCCTCATGGGATGTATCAAAAGTGAAAGATATGAGCAGTATGTTTCGTAGTGCTATTTATTTTAACCAAGATATATCATCATGGGATACAAGTAATGTAAAAAATATGTCTGAAATGTTTATTTTTGCAACAAGGTTTAATCAAGATATATCTTCGTGGAATGTATCAAAAGTAAAAGATATGAATTATATGTTTTATGAAGCATTTGATTTTAATCAGGATATTTCTTCATGGAATGTATCAGATAAAACTAATACAAAAAAAATGTTTTTTAATAAAAATATTTCAGAATATAAACCTATAAACTTTCAAGAATATGTTAGTATAATGAAAATGAAAAATAAAACCAATAGTGTTAATAAGCAAGAAGAAAATACAGAAATAAAAAATGCAATAGAAGAAGAAAGTACAGAAAAAAGTACGGAAGAAAGTACAGAAGAAAGTATAAAAGACAGTACACCATTAAAGGCAGATATTAACAGCATACATTATGAAAACAGCAATTTTTACCCAAAAAATAGAGATGAATTAAAATTATTAATAGATAATGAAAATATACATTTAGGAAATATAATCGTAGACCCTATTAAAGATATGTCTGAATTATTTAAGGGAAGCAGAAGAAAAAATTATGAAGGTATAAAATACTGGAATGTTTCTAATGTGGAAAATATGCAGTATATGTTTGCAGAAAGCACATTTAATGAAGATATAAGCAGCTGGAATGTATCAAATGTTAAAAATATGAGTGGTATGTTTGAGAATGCACTTTATTTTAATCAGGATATATCATCGTGGGATGTATCAAATGTATATAATATATCTGACATGTTTAAGGGTGCTTTTAAGTTTAACCAAGATATATCTTCATGGAATGTATATAAAGTTAGATATTTTGGCAGTATGTTTTATGGTGCAGAAAGTTTTAATAAAGACTTAAGTAAATGGAAAATAAATAATGCAATCAAAATTTATAATACAATGTTTTTAGGAAGTCAAATAGAAGGCAGAGAGCCTTCATGGTATAAAGAGAGGGTTATTAAAGATGAATAAGATAAAACAACTGCTTGATAAAAGTTGGTTTAGAATATTATTAATAATAATATTATTTTCTACTATAATAATTGATATAGAATACCCAAAACATAGAGATATAAAATTTGCAGAAAAAATAAAAGTTTTAGAAGAGACAAACAGTTCATATAAATACACACCTTTTACATTTATAGAATTAAACAAGCTGGTAAATAATGAAAGTATATATCTAGGAGATATTGATACTACTTATATTAAAGATATGGACTCTCTATTTAAAGATAGCAATAGAAAAGACTTTAGTGGAATAGAAAAGTGGAATGTATCCAATGTTTTCTATATGAGTGCTATGTTTCAAAACGCAAAATATTTTAATGAGGATATATCATCTTGGGATACATCAAATGTAAGGACTATGTGGGGTATGTTTAAAGGTGCAGAAAGCTTTAATCAAGATATATCATCATGGAATGTATCTAATGTGGAAAATATGGAATATATGTTTTCTGGTGCTGCAAGCTTTACTCAAAATTTATCTTCATGGAATACATCTAATGTAGAAGAGATGACAAATATGTTTGATGGCTCACCACTAGAAGACAGTCCACCACACTGGTATAAGAAGTAATATTTTTATATAAAGCTAAATTAAGATTGATTTATAAATTAAGATATAATAAGTAGCTGGAAGGTAGTATGAAAAGAAAAAAATATTAATTTTTATTACATTAATCCTTATTGTATTAATTTCATCTTTAAGCATAAAAAATGTTTTAGCAGTAAATATAAATAAAATTAATAAAGTTGCAGGTAAATACGAGCCTGCAACTAAAAAAGAATTACAGGCATTAGTAGATAATTATAATATTAGTCTTGCAGATATAGATGTTAGCAAAATAACAGATATGTCATATTTAAATAAGATTTTTATAAAATTGCTGATGGTATAAATGTGTTTTACTGGTGGTACCCCATTTTTTTACAACATTTTATGTCACTCAGAGGCGAAGTGCTAGCGGAGCCGAAGAGTCTATAATTTTTACTAGCTGGAACATTATAAGATTCTTCGCCTACTATCGTAGGCTCTGAATG
>CALUWN010000036.1 GCA_944324495.1 uncultured Mucispirillum sp.
GTATTAGCTGAAAAATCTGGTGCAATTAGTGCAAAAAATATGACTTTAGAAAATACGCTGGCAAAACTAATGATAGGTCTTGGAAAAAATATGGATAATAAAGCCTTAAAAAAATATATGGAAAATGAATAAATAACCCCTGCCCTAATTAAAAGGCAGGGGGTTTATAACATCAATAATTCTAAAAATACATTTACTATTTATTGTACTATTGCTTACACTTTTATTATGGAATAATGAGATTGTATCAAAATAAATCAAAGTATTTTTTTAGTCTTCTTGGGAAGAATTTACTTATTTTAGCACCATTTTGTATTTTATTTAATAAATTATTAGGAATTATAATAATGGAGGTATTATCATCAATTATAATTTCATTATCAATTTCCATAGCATATTTATAATATATAAACGATTTTTTATATATGTAAGGAGTAAATTCATTTTCAGTTATGATACATGACCTATCATACCCATCATCAGTATAGATAGATGATATATTTACAGCTAGGTGCTTATCTTCACTACTCATATCTGATATAACGAAGCAACGATGATTATTAAAGAATTGTCTATCTTGAAAACTATCTTGCTTATTGAGTTTTTTAATCATCAGTAATACTTCGCCCACTCATATGTAAAAATTCTCTTATGGTATCATCGCTTTTGTTTAGTGATTTCATTAAAGTGATAAAATCCATAGGAATACTTGTTGAATATATTTCAGCTTGTTTCCACTTTACTTCTGGAAATAACAATTCATCATGAATTAAATCAATCATTGCTGAATATGTATGGTCTTTATATTGATTATATACTTCTTCAATAATCTCAATATCTGCATCAGATAACCATAAAACATCATCAGATAAAATATTATTGATTTCATCTTCTATATTCTCTTTAAAAGCAAGTTCATATCCAGTTTTTACAAAATACTTATTCCATTCATTAAGCCCTTGAATTTCAGCATTATCACCT
The DNA here is from genome assembly GCA_944324495.1 of uncultured Mucispirillum sp. Lineage (GTDB taxonomy): Bacteria > Chrysiogenota > Deferribacteres > Deferribacterales > Mucispirillaceae > Mucispirillum. Next base: position 982 of record CALUWN010000036.1, read on the forward strand.
GTATGTTTTATTAAATCATATGTATTAGATAGGACAGGACCATTCTTCATGGAAACAATATCATCATTACTAATAGAATAATTATAATCTCTTAATGCTCTTTTATCTGCAATATACATTAGTTTGATTAATTTAGTATAATTCATACTACCATTATTTAATTTTAAAAACCAACCAACAATTTGTATGATTGTTTCAATCTTTCTAGACATATCACACCATAACGCTTACTATATAGGCTTAATATATGTAATATTATTTAAAAGTCAATGAATATTTTTAAAATTTATTATAATTTTCTTTTATTATCAATAAGTTATACTTAATAAAAAACAAATATTTAAGAATTTATATAATCTGATACAAAACCCCTGCCATAATTAAAAGGCAGGGTTTTTATTGTACTACTCTACAGGTGCTAAGCTAAAAAATAATTTTTCTGGTATATCTACTGCATCAGCACTATTATTTGTACCTAATATGCCGTTTTTATTATCACCCCAAGTGTATAAGTTATTATCCCCCGCTAATGCAATAACTCTATCACCACCTGCCCATACTTTTTTATAGCCTGCTGTTACTCCATTTGGTTTTGCTATTTCATAAACATTATTATTTACAGTATTTGCTGTTTTATTATTTGTTAGCTGACTTTTACTTTCATCGCCCCAGCCATAAAGGATACCATCACTTGATATGGCATAACCTGTTGCTCTGCCTGCTGCAACTTCCACCATTTCTTTTTGTATTGGTGTAACTTGATTTGGGTCATGCTCCATTGCTGTGCTTTCTATTGCATTAAATAAAGCTGTTCCCCTGCGAACTGTTGTGCCTCCATCTTTATTACTAAAACCAAGCTGATTATTTTCATTATTTCCCCATACATATACTGCATATTTATCCTGCTGAGTAAAAGAAGAATCACCAGATGTTTCTTTTTTAATAGAAACTACAAAATCATCACCTGAGGCAAGTTTTGCAAAATAGTGATTTTGATAGTATGAACGTTCAGAATAATCACCTGTTAATTTTTCTTCACCGTATGGAGTAAATACAAAACCTGTAGTCATATCTGTTTTATTGCCATCTAAATGGGTATCTGGGTTTACAGGTGCTGCCTCATATCCTGTGCCTGCCCCTTGTATTCTTCCTAACTGCCATTTATCATTTATACCAATGGAAAATACATTATAGCTTGATGTAGCTCTAATTATAGAAAAATTGCTGCCTGTTGCAAAAAGCACTTCATCTCTTGAGTTACTAGTTGTTAATAAATTGGCTGAACTTTGAATTTTATTCTCTTTTGTATCATCATAGCCCCAGTTATAAATTGATATTTTTGGAGCAGCTGCTTCTAAAAACTCTATACCAGCCATAGACATATCGCCACCAGAGGAAACAAATATTCTACGTATATTTGAAATTTGTGGAATACTTGAAATAGTTACTGCATTATCAACCACATCAGTAGAGCCTGTACCAAGCTGCCCAAAACTGTTATCTCCACAGCCGTAAATATAAGCATTGTCAGTAAAAAGCGTATGGTTATTTCCTGCTGCTACTGTTGATATTTCACTATTATATGATTTTAAAATCCTTGGCTCTTTTAAAGAAGTTATTGATTTTTCAATACATAACTGCCCTTTTGAGTTATCACCATATACAAATAACCTTTTTTGAGCTTTATCTGAAATTATTGTATGACTTTTTCCCATATCTATTTCGTAAGATGGCTCAGTATTTGGTATTATTATATTACCTTTATACTCTATTCCGTCTACATTTAGTGATACAAGATATGAGCCTGATGCAGTAAAATCTGCTGTAATCTGCCTGCCTTGGTTATTTGATAAATTAACACCTTCAACGTTCCATACATATGATGAGCCTTGTATATGCTCTGCTGCTTTAAATGTAACTGTACCTATTTTTGGACTGTCTGAAAGTATAGCATTATCAGATAACCCATCACTAATAACAGGCGGTGGAGGGGTAATGTTATTTTTATTATTATTCATATCTTCAGCACATGAAGATAACAGTAATACTGCACATAAGGGCAGTAAAATATTACGAAGTCTTTTCATAAACTTGCTCCTAAAAACTAAATTAAATAAAAGTTGTAAGCTGATTAAAGAAAATTGTGATAAAATCTTAAATCAAAGAAATGATATGTGTTAGATTTCATAGCCTTCCTCCCGAAGAATATTTTTTAAGTATACAACGTCTCCTGGCTAAATCATCAACCTAATTCACTCCTTCCCATTAAGCTAAACTTTTTGGTGGATAAATATGAACTCGTCCGATATTACAGTTGCGGGGGGCAGCGGTGGAGTTACACCACACTTCCGTTTGCATACCTTATGGTTAAAACTATAAATAATTTTAAGATTTGTCAAGAAAAAAATTTTCTACTTGATTTCTTAAAATTTATAAACTATATTTTAGCTCATGTTTGAAAAGGGAATAGAGTGAAAGCCTCTAACCGCTCAAGCGACTGTAATCTGGATTAAAGCACATTATGCCACTGAAATATATCTTGGGAAGGCGTGTTTTAAGATGAAAGTAAGTCAGGAGACCTGCAAACATATTAGCCAAGTATCCACTTGAGTTATGGAGGAAGGTATGAAAAAATATTCATTACTACTATTTATCTTTTTTAATTTACTATTTACTAATAGTATTTTTGCTCAAACAGAAAATACTCAGGAAATTTTTGTTACAGGGCTTAGTGTGCCTGTTTCATCTACAAGAGCTGGTATAGGTATTGATACTATTACTCAGGAACAAATTGAGGCCATTAACCCTAATACTGTAGATGAAATATTACGCTATATTCCGGGGATTGTAATACGCCAAAATTCGTCTGGCAAACTAACATCATTAAGTATGCGTGGTGGCAGTAACGGCTCTACTATGATTATGATAGACGGCAACCCTATAAACGACGCAGCAGGCATTAGCAACGATATAGATTTATCATCACTGCCTGTGGATAATATTGAAAAAATAGAAATTATAAAAGGCCCTGCCAGTGCTTCCCTTGGAAAATCTGCTATGAATGGTGCTATTAATATTATTACAAAAAAAGGCGGCGATAAACCTGTGCAGGCTTCTACTCAGCTTCAAAGCTCCCTGCTTAGTGCATACTATACAGGTAACGCATCCCTTTACGGCTCAAAAGGTATAGCAGATTACAGAATAAACGCATCATATTTGTATGATGAAAATGTTTCTTCTGCTGCTTATAAGTATGGCAATACTGAAAACGACCCAGATGCTATGGGGCATTTTTCTGCCTATGTGGGTTTAAAGCCTGTTACTGATTTAAATACATCTTTTTATATTGACTATACAGATAGAAAAAGTGATTTAGATAGTGGGGGCGGAGCAAATAACGATAATCTTGACTATATGCAGGATACAAAGCGAGTAAGCACTTATTTAAAAACAAGCTACCTATATAATGATATATGGGAGCCGTCAATAAATTTAGCATATACATATCAAGATAGAATATATGGCTCATCATCTCAAATAAAAAATAATGAAAACGATATTTTTGATGGCCATACTATAAACTTAGACTTTCAAAATAATGTATATATTATTGATGAATTTATATTAAGTGCTGGCATAAATTATGAATATAACCAAATATTTACCCGCACTGGCTCACTTAAAAATAATAAAGATGTAAATAATGTTGCAGGCTACCTTCAAGGCACAATCACCCTTTTTGATAACTGGGTTACAATACTAGCCTTTCGCGGTCAAAAAGATGAAAATATGGAGTTTGTACCACTTTACAGAGTATCATCAGTTTATGATATTACTGCCATTGATATGCAGATAAAAGCTTCTGTTGGAAATGGTGCATTATCACCTTCCCTTTACCAGCTTTATGACCCAGTATTTGGCAACAGCAGTTTAAAAATGCAGGAAAGTTTTGCATATGAAGTTGGATTTTCCAACGGACTTTTAAATAGAAAAATAGTATATGGGCTTTCATGGTTTGATAATTATTATAATAATATGATTGCTTACGGCTCTTATATTGATGATACAAACAGCATAAAAACAGGCTTTTATAACGAAACAAAAACCCATACAAGGGGGATTGAAGCAGATGTTTCATTTGAGCCTGTAAAATATATTAATTTTGGTGCAACTTATACTTGGCTGCAAACGTTTAATATTGACGGCAACCCACTTGCAAGACGCCCAGAACATCAGGTATCTGCTTATATTAATATTATACCGATAGATAGATTAAAAATTAATATAGGATTTATATACAGCGGAGAAAGTGTTGCCACAGTATATGAAAACAGCAATATAAATGATGACTATTTTCTTTTAAATGCTAATATATCTTATGATATTAATGATAATATTCAAGTTTATATAAAAGGCACAAACCTAACCAATGAAGATTATGAAGAAATTTATGGCTATGGTACAAAAGGTATAGAAATATTTGCGGGGTTAAAAGCTAAAATATAAAATGAAAAATCTTATATTTACTCTAACTTTATCAATTATTATACATATTTTAATACTTGTAAGTTTTAGTAAATATAGTAATGCAAAAATATATAATAATATTGCCTTTACTTCTGAAAGTTATGTAGAAGTATCAATAGTTAAGCCTGCAAATGACGGCATAAAAAATGCAACTGATTTTACAGGAAGTGATAAAATATCACAAAAAAATGTAAAATCTAATAAAAATGAAAATAATAAACAAGGCTTACTTGGCAAAAAGAATAAGAAAGAAAAAAATCAGCAGAGTATGGCAAAATCAGCCAAAGCTGGCAGCGACGGGTATAATAAAAGCTCATATACTCAAGGTTTTGCAAGCTATATACCACGCCCAGAATACTCTTTAAGCTCTCGCAGAAATAAGGAAGAAGGCACTGTTGTTTTTAAGATTTCTTTAAACAGTAAAGGTGATATGATAAATTATAAAATCATAAAATCTTCTGGCTATAAAAAACTTGATAAGCAGGCAGAAATATCAGTAAAAGCAGCTAAGTTTCAGCCTGCATTAAATAATGGAAAACCAGTTAGCTCTGATTTTGAACTAAAAATTACATTTTCATTAAAGGATAGATAATGAAGTATATAAAAGAAAATTTTATTATATTTTTAATAATAGTATTATTTGCATCTATTTTAACAGCTGTTTTATTTATATATTATAACAGTGATTATAAAGCAGATAATAAAAATATTAGAATTGCAAGCCTTTCACCAAGTATTACAGAATATATATATGATATTAAAATGGATAAATATTTAGTAGCAGATACCACCTACTGCAACTATCCAGAACAAGCAAAATATAAAGAAAAAATAGGCTCATTCAGTGATATAAATTATGAAATGGTGGCAAAATTAAATATTAATACTGCTATAATACACAGCCATATGGCAGAACAAAAATTGCGGCTTGAAAAAATGGGTATAAAAGTCATTGTTATAAATAATAACACCATTGATGATATATTATCAGCTTACGATATTTTAGGAGATGCGTTTAATATAAAAAATATTACTGATGAGAGAAAAAATGAAATTATTTCAAAAATAAATAGTATTAAAAATAATATAAAAAAACATAATAAAAAAACTGCAGTTGTTTCCATTTTTAGAAATTATGGCTCAAAAGTATCATCTATAACTGCTGCTGGTGGTAATAATATTTATAATGATATATTAAATATATTAAATTTAAAAAATCCATTTGAAAATCTACCCGCTTATACTGAAGTTTCACTTGAAAGCATTATTGCTTCAAACCCTGATGTGATTTTTGATTTATACCATGGCAGAGATACAACTTATGCTTATAATGACTGGAAAAATATACCATTAAATGCTGTAAATGATAATAAGATTATTATACTTTATGATACATATTTAAGCCTGCCCGGGCCTAGAATTGATAAAATTATTGAAAAATTTGCCAGTGAATATAATAGGGTATCAAATGATTAGCGTAGATAATATATCATATTCTGTAAAAAATAAAAAAATACTTGATGATATTTCTTTTACTATAAACCATGGGGAAATGGTTAGTATTATTGGCCCTAATGGTGCAGGAAAATCCACCCTTGTAAAATTAATGGTTGGCATATTAAAGCAGGATACGGGAAATATAAGTATTTATGGCAAAGATATTCACCAATATAAAAAGAAAGACAGAGCAAAACTTATAAGCTATGTGCCACAGGAATATAATTTTGCGGTGGCTGATTTAACAGTGGAAGAATTTACTGCAACTGGTAGATATCCATACCTTGATTATTTTGGTACTATTACAAAAAACCAAATGGAAAAAATACATTATTATCTTGATTTAACAAATATTTATCACTTAAAAGACAGGTATATTTCATCACTCAGCGGTGGAGAAAAACAGCGTGTTTCTATTGCCTCAGCTCTTGCTCAGGAAGCAGAATTTATAGTACTTGATGAAGTATCATCTAACCTTGACCCAAAAACAAAGCATGATATAAATAATCTTTTAATAAACTTAAATCAGGAAAAATATTACAGCATAATCACCGTAAGCCATGATTTAAACTACTGCATTGAAGCACAGTCAAAATTTCTATGTATGAAAAATGGCAGACTTTTCTCATATAAAACCCATAAAGAGATGTTTGAAGAAAAAATATTTGATTCTCTTTTTAATATGGAATTTTCATATATTAACTTGGAAAATAAAGGGGTTATTATACCAAAATGAAAACTAATATCAAACTTTTAATATTAATAATAATATGTTTTTTAATAATTATAATATCTCCTTTTATTGGTGCAAATAATATAAATTATGCAAATATATTTACAAAAGGCTCTGTTGATAATTTTATATTTTTCTCATCACGGCTTCAAAGGCTGCTAGCAGATATTTTAACAGGTGGCATATTAGCTTTAAGTGGGCTTGTATTTCAATCTATTTTTAAAAACCCTATTGCAACTCCATATACTCTAGGGGTGGCAAGCGGTGCTTCCCTTGGTGCTGCTTTATTTGTTATATCTGGCTCATACTCATCTATGTTTTCATTTTTTGGAAGCACTTTTTTTGCTATGGCTGGCGGTATATTTTCTATTTTATTAGTATATGGCATATCCTCCATAAAAGGCAGGCTTCATACAAATACACTGCTTTTAGCAGGGGTTGCTATTAACTTTTTTTCATCAGCCTTAATTATGTTTATACAATATTTTGCAAACCCTGAAAAATCATATAAAATCACAAGATATATGATAGGCTCTACTGCAAATATTACTTTAGAAAATATAATACTAATGCTGATAGTTGCTTTTATTTTCTTTATAGTAGTTTATTCTTTTCACAAAGAGCTTGATATTTTAGCAATAGGCGCACCTGTTGCCCACAGTAGAGGTGTAAATATTACTTTTACTATTACTATACTTTATTTTACAGTATCTTTAGCAATTGCTGTGGTTACTGCAGCAGCTGGGCCAATTGGGTTTGTAGGGATGATGATACCTCATATTATAAGAATATTAATAAGCAGTTTAAATAAAATATTAATACCTGCCACATTTTTAGCAGGTGGTGCATTTCTATCAATATGTGATAGTGCTGCAAGGGTAATTACAGCACCTGCTGAACTTCCTGTTGCCATAATTACATCGCTTTTAGGAGCACCATTTTTTATATACTTAATAGTAAAAGGAAATAAAATCTAAAAGGCTAGCATTTTATCTAAATAATTTTCATATGCCTGCTTCATACAATCTTTATCAATATAACAGCTGTTTAGGTTGTCTTGAAAATCCTGCCGTATTCTATTTATATCATATTTCTTTTTAGGTCTGTTTTTTATACTAGAATAGAGCGAATAATATTTACTACTGCTTATTTTATCAAGCATACGCAGTGTAAAGCTTTCGCATATGGCAACTTTTTGGCTTGGTAAATCATCAGAACATACAAAAGAAGGGGTAGCAGTTAATGGGTTTACTACCCTGCCTCTTGAATGATGAAAGCTCCATAATATTTTACTTTTCACCTGATTATCATTTTTAGATACTGTTACTTTTGCAAACTCAGGCTTAGAAATATAGCGTGGGTTATAATAATTAAGCCTAAATATATACTCATCTTCTGTTTCATCTGTAAATATTACAAAAGTCTGCTTATTAAATGGGAATATATAAAAATTATCACGTATTCTATTGGCATTATCAATTCTATCCCATACTGAAAAGTAATGGTTTACATCTTTTCCTGCCATATTTAAACGAAATGGCTCTTGGCTTACTATATCCATATACTCTGCTTTTATATTGCTTATATAGTATTCTACATAGTTTTTCCCAGGGCTTATTTCATTACTGTCTATGGGTATATATTCTTGAGTATTAAATAAATCAAAATATCCTTTTTTAAAAAACAATGCTTCATAATAGTTTTGCACAATTATATTAATAAACTCTTCCCCTGCATCTGGAGAGCTTTTCATATTCGCAATATATGTAAAAAATCTTTTTCTATTTAATTTATCAGATGAAGATATATGCTTAAAATCTTCAGCACCAAGCCGAAGCCACTCTTTAAATATTTTTTGCAGTTTTTCAAGCTCATAAAGACCATCGCTTTTAAGGTATGAAATACCAGCAGCTAAATAAACTAAACTTGTTTTTTCATGTATTGGAAGCTCATCAAGAACTTTTCTTGCCTTTAAAAGTGCCTTGTTTTGCAATACTAAACTATTTGTAACAGGATATTGAAGCATTTCACCATTATTTTCAAAATCAAGTTTAACTTTATAATTAATAATAAAATTTATGGCTTCTTCTCTTGCCTGCTTTGGTGGCATTTTGCTAAAATCTTTATTAATAAAATCATCATATATAGTTAAATCAACACTTTCAGCCACATGAGCCCAAAGGGTATTGTAACTATTAATAAAGCTGTAATCTCGCACTGTATATCGTAATGAATTTTCTTCATCTGCAAAATAAACACTTTCATAAGCATGGCTTATTTCAACAAATAAAAAAAATATTAAAAAAGCTGCTAACTTTTTAACCATTAATTTATTCACCGATAATTTTTATTAAAAGACGTTTATTACGTTTGCCGTCATATTCTCCATAAAAAATCTGTTCCCAAGTGCCAAAGTCAAGTTTGCCTTCTGTAACAGCAACTACAACTTCCCTGCCCATAAGCTGCCTTTTCATATGAGCATCTGCATTATCTTCATAACCATTATGCCTGTATTGGCTGTGAGGTTTTTCTGGTGCTAACTTTTCAAGCCATACTTCAAAATCAGAAAGAAGCCCCTGCTCATCATCATTTATAAATACGCTTGATGTTATATGCATAGAATTAACTAATACAAGCCCTTCTTTTATGCCGCTTTCTTTTAGAGCTTTTTCAACATCTGGTGTAATATTCACATAACCCCTTCTATTTGGATAGTTAATTGTAAGTTCTTTACGGTAAGATTTCATTATATTATTTCCTCACTTTTAGTTCTGCAAGTTTATTTTTTATACGGATAATAGCATCATCATAATCATCTGAATGAAAGTTTGGGAAAGCTTTTAATATCCTTCGTTCATTAAATGAAAGCTCCCCATATTTTTCTTTTAATGCTTTATAAAGTTTACTTTCTTCAAAATCTACCTTTATATTTAATAAAAGTTGAGCACGCTGCTCCTGTCTATATTTTTTATAATCTTTAATACGTGCTTCAGCCTGTATCCTGTATTCTGTAATAGCATTTTGCAGCTCTTTAAAACGCTCTTTTAAATGCAGTACTTTTCTAATGGTCAAAGTAGTATCTGTTAAAAATAAAATCATTAAAATAACTGATAATATATACAACTGATAATCTGAAAAACTGCTTACAAACTTTTCTACATAAGGTTGTATAACTTTATTGATTAATACAGCAAAAAATCCAAATAATAATGCACCATATAAACATATTCTGCCATTTAAATTAAATGGGTAATGGTGATAATCCCACCACCTTGCATGAAATAATTTCTCCATAGCCCAAGATGTAAAATACTCTAATATAGAAGCTATTACCATACCTAATAAAAATATAACAACTGGGTTTTCTATGTTTTCTAAAAGCAGCACAAAAAGCACTGCTCCCGCCCCATAAATTGGTATAACAGGGCCTGACAAAAAGCCACGGTTTACCCACTGCTTTTCATTGAAACTAGCCCATAAGCTTTCATAAACCCAGCCAAAAAAAGAATATATTATAAACCATACAAAAATATAACCATATGTATGTAAATGAAAAAAATCCATTACTATTCTCCTGATTTTTTAAACCATTTAACGGCTTCTTTATAATTCCGCTCTACACCCCTGCCACTTTGGTACATAAACCCTAAGTTATACATGGCAATAGTGTAGCCTTGCATAGCTGCCTTTCTATACCATTCCACTGCGGCTTCATCATCTTTTGGCATACCCCTGCCTCCTGCACACATTATGCCCATATTATACTGAGCTTTCATATGCCCTTTTTCAGCAGCAGGCTCAAGCCACCTTAATGCTTCAATATCATTTTTTGGAACGCCCTTGCCATTTTTATAACAAAAGCCAATATTAAACTGAGCTTCCGTATGGCCAAGCTCAGCAGCTTTTAAATACCATGCAGCAGCCTTATTAATGTTTTTCATAACTCCTTTGCCATTTTTATGTATTTCGCCCACATAAAACATAGCATCAGCATTACCATTTTCAGCTGCTAATAAAAACCAGTCAAGAGCATACTTATAATCCTTTTTCACACCAGTACCATAGTATAAGAAAAAGCCTGTAAGGAATTGTGACTGAGGGTTATTATTCTGCTTTGCATCAGCTACAAAACACTTAAAAGCAGTGGCAAAATCATTCCTGTCTGCTGCCATTGAACCCAGTTCATAAAGAGTATATTTTGGTTTTCTTTTAACTATTTTTTTTAAAAACTTAAACATTTTACATACAGTTAGCAGTTCCCAGCTCTATTAACCTGCTGTTTCTTCTTTCTCTCTCATCATATATTGTAACATTTGAAGCAATAATGCCTCTATGATGAAGCAGTATGCAATAATTTGCCGCTTCTTCATCTTTTCTTAACCCGTCATTTAAGCTGTATATCCATACAGTAGGATATTCTACCTGTGTTGCAAATTCTATATGCTTAATTTCTGGTATTTCTGCCATAAACTTCTCTAATTCTGAAGGGCTTTTCTGATTTATCGCTGTTTCATCAATAATTAATGGGCGTTCATTGTTTACTGCTTCACTAATTGATGAGGGTTTATTTTCGCCTGTTTGATTACCGCCTGCCCCATTAGTTGCATTTTGCATATCAGATAAACTTGTACCAGCTACTCCTGCAGTCTGGGAAGAAGTACCCCCACCATTACCAGATAACTGAACCACATTATTATTAGGAAAAAATTTCTTTTTAATAATAGAATATGGCACAGAAAGCAGTAATATTATCATTACTATACTTAATACTTTATACTCAAAACGCATTTCTTTAATAAATTTTTTAAACTTTTTCATACTTACACCTAAACTACATAAATTATATATATTTTTATATGCAATTTTAATGCCGAATTACTTTATTTTCATCTGCATTAAATTATTTCTTCGCATAAAATCTTTTACTTCATACACTTTATCAGATAAGCTGACCTTTGCCCTGTGAGGCTTAACTATTCTTTTATACGACCAGTCTAACATATCTAAATCATTTTTAGCATTATTTCTTATTTCATAAAGACTTTGACTGCTGTATTTTCCTTCAAATATGCTTTTTATTCCGTCACTTGAATATACTAAACACTGGCGTGGGCTTAATATATTATACTTATCTAATGAATTTATTAAAAACTTACTGTCATCAAATACATGCATAAATTTATTTGTAACTTTATAATCTTCATTATGAAAATGGATTAGTGATGTAATATATTCACCGTTTTTATCCACCACAAAAGAACTACGTAAATTACCAGGAATTGTTGTTTTTTCATTATGATTTGATATTTTTAAAATATATGTATTATCTATTTCTGTAATTTTACACACTCCACCTAAAGCAGGGTCACCCCAGGCAGTTGCTCCCTTTGTGCCTACCCCAAAAGATATATGTTTTATGATGTTTTCTTTTCCTGCCTGAGAAAGCTGCGTAAAAATATCCTGAATGCTAAATTCATCTAAATCATTACTTAAAACTATTGTAATATCTTTAGTATCAAGGGCTTTTGAAAGCCTTTCATAGCTTTGTAATGCCAAATAGGCTAAATCACCACTATCCACCCTTATACCAATCTTATTCCAGCTTTTTACATTCATTAACTTTTCTTTATATTTTCTAAATACTTTTATGGCGTTTTCTATGCCACTTTCTAAAGTATTTATAGTATCTGCTAAAAGTAGTGGTTTTTCAGGGTTTATTTCAAGCCATTTATCAAAAGCAGTGTATTCTGTATCAAATGACTGTATAAATTCATGGCCCATAGTACCAGAAGATGGTATACCAAAAAGATTATTTGCTTCACAGTTGCTTGTGCCAGCTACCCCTGCCATATATGAATAAAGGGAAGCTTTAAGGCTGTTTTGTGCCCTTCTTCTGCCAAATTCCATAACGGCACAATCCATGGCTGCTTTTTGTATCCTGTGCCATTTAGTAGATACTAAACTTGCAAAATTCATTTCAGAAAGTAATATACCCTCTAATATTCTAGCATCATGAAGATTAGTTTCTAAAATAATAATAGGCTCATTGGGAAATGCTATGCTGTTTTCTGGCAGGGAATGAATTTTTACAACTATCTTATCCCGTGATTTTAGATAATTAATATACTCTTTTTTATAACCTTTATTTTCAAGATAAGAAATTATCTGCTTATATGAAAAATTATCCACCTTTGCTAAAAATGCTGAAAGCCCTGCTGTTAATATATATGAACTGCCAAAAGGTGCTAATCTGTAAAAATATGTTTTCACCGCATTTTTATTATGAATATTTAATAAAAAATCAGACTGAGCCATAACTAGATGATATTCATCAAAAGGCAAAAGCTCATCAAATACTTTTTCTTTTAAAAATATATCTTTAAGTGGTGTATTTAATCTTTTTTCTTCAAAGCTGTTCATTTAAAAATACTCCAGATTCTAATATAGTACTAACTTTCATACCGTATGATTTTGCTTTATTTAAAAATTCTTCACCTAAATTTTCAAACCCTGATACGCAGGATGATGCATCTATTAATAATACAAACTTACTTAAATCTTTTGTGATATATGTTGCAATATCTAATACAGAGTTTGCAACACAGTGACTTAAAGCCTCCCCTGCAACAAATATTACATCATTATCATTAATCACTTGAGTTAGATAGAAAATAGTTTTTTCACTGCTTTCATTCTCTATTTCCACATCTGCACGCAGTATAGAATACTGCTCTGTAAAAGAATTCATATTTTTTAAAATATATTCTACTTTATTATAGTTTGCCTTATTATATTCTTCAATAGCATCATAAAGTGGTTTATATATATCTGCTCCATATGAGCCAGTAATACAGTGAGGTGGCCAAATACAAAGCTGATATCTGCCATTTTCTTCTAATTTTGAAACATAATTTTCTGCTATGCCCTGATATTCTGCAACCGATGCTCTATATTTTCCATTTAAAACATCATCTTTAGTGATAATAGTAAATGGTGCTGGGTGAGCCCCGCTTTTATCAACCCAAAATACTGGGCTTGCAATGTGAAAACTTTTATGTAAATCAAATGTAACTGTAATGCCACCTAGACTGCTTTTATATTTATCAATAAATAAAGCAAGCCGCTTCATATCATCATCTGCTCCAGTTACATATAATGCACCAGATTTATCACAAAAATCATTCTGAGCATCTATTATTAAAAGATGAGTTTTTTTCATACAATTCCCCATTAAACTTTATTTATAGTATATATTTTTCACATATAAAAATCAAGAAAATATAGTATCTGGTGGTACCCCATTTTTTTCACAATACCTTATGTCACCTTGATGCGAAGCCGAAGAGTCTATATTTTTTACTAGTTGGAACATTATAAGATTCTTCGCCTACTATCGTAGGCTCTGAATGACAGTTATTACAATTATTTCTATTTTTACATATATTATCAAGTAGTTATAGTATTTTTTAATAAAAAATGTGGGTGATGCAGTAAAAGAAAACTATTCACATACTCATAAGCCATTATAAGCGAATGCGAAAGTTAGTAAAATATTAATAGTTTT
>CALUWN010000037.1 GCA_944324495.1 uncultured Mucispirillum sp.
AATTTAAAAACACTCTTTTTATTATATATTACAATAACTTATAATAATTTTTAAAATAAAAATGGGGTACCACCAGGTATTTTTAAATAAATGTGATTTATAGAATATTATCGCTTGCAAATATTTATATATTAATATACTATCAGTTTATCTATAAATTTTATACGGTTGGTTGATGGGAAATATTACGGTATCAAAACCTTATAATTATATAACAAGTGTTTTTTTAATTATTTTGGGTTGTTTTTTAAGTATTTCTATATCTATTTCACAGATAACTCTTGGTGTACTTCTTTTATGTCTTATTATATATATTGTTGATAATAAATATAACATTATTAAAAATGATTTATATTTTTTATTATTTTTTCTTTACTGGATATCTGCAATCTTATCTACATTTTTTGGCAGTGAATATGTTGTTTTAAGTAAAGGCTTTACAAGTCCATGGCCTATGCTTATATTTTTTGTATCCTTATATTTTGTAAACAAAAAAAATATTAACTATGTAGTACTCGCCTTTGCCATTGGTCTTTTTGTTATGTCTATATCTAGTTTTTATTATTATTTTACACTAGGGCAGGTAGACTACAGATATTACCGTTCCCACAGCTTTGCAGGACCATATATGATAACTGCTCATTTATTATCTATTGGCATCATATTTTTGATTGCGGTAGTACTTTCAAAAATAGAAAAACGTAAATGGTTTGTATTATTTTATATAATAACAAGCGTTCTTTCCTGTTATGCACTTTTTCTCACAGCTACTAGAATGCCTTTATTTACTGTTGCAGTTGTTACAGGTATTATGCTTATATTAAAACTAAAATGGAAGGGGTTTATATTAGCTGTTTGTTTATTTATTGTTTTTGCATCTTATATGATATTAGACCCTTATATGGCTGCTAGATTTAATAATTTTTTTGAAGGCTTTAAAAACCCTGCCACAAGCCATGGCTGGCGAATTGCTCTTTGGAAAAATAGTTTTGAATTATTAAAGGAGTATCCTGTATTTGGAATAGGTGATGGTGCTTTTGAGCAATTAATAAAACCTTTAATGCCTAAAAATGTGATACTTCCTATGAGCCATGCTCATAACAGTTTTGTTATGCATTTTGTAATATATGGTATATTTGGTATTGTAACATTTATACTATTTTATGGTAAAATATTTATAGATTTAGTGAAGAATATGTTTTCATCTCCTTACGCTTTCATAGGGCTTGCAGTTTTTATTGCATACACTATTGAAGGTATGACGGAAAATAATTTTGCTCTTTCATTATCTTCCATGCAGGCGCTATTTATAATAGGGTTAATGTGTGGAATGATTAAGAAGAAAATCTAACTAATTACTGTATAGGAATATTAATTGTTACTAATGTCCATTGGTTAATTTCAGATTCAATATAAATAATGCCTTTATGGGCCTTAATAATCCTAGCCACAATAGAAAGTCCAAGCCCAGTTCCGGGATATTCTTTTTTAGCATTTTCTCCTCTATGAAATCTTTCAAACAGTTTGGAAATATCATCTTTGGCAATACCTATACCGTAGTCTTTAAAGGTTAATGAATATGTGTTTGTTTTTTCATTGGCAGTACCGTTAATTTCAATGCATCCATTATCTTTAGAATATTTTATTGCATTTGAAATAATATTTGAGAGTGCAATTGTGAAAGTTTCACCGTCAACACATACGGTGCTTGGAGCAATATTTATTTTAAGGTCAAGATTTTTATTTTGAATTTCTATTTCAAATCCATTTATTAAATCATCTATTAAACAGTCAATTTGTATTGGAATAGGGTGATATGTGTGCTGGTCATGCTCTAATCTGCTTAATGTAATAATATCATTAAACATATTTTTTAAAACATTTACATTGTGTTTTAAAGCAGCAGCAAACTTATCACGCATTTCTTCTTTTTCAAGTATCCTATCATCCTGCAAAAGTTCTGAGTATGATAATATTTTAGTTAAAGGTGTGCGTATTTCATGGGCAATAGAATCAAGTAAATCAGATTTTAATTTATTTAAACTGTCTAATTTTTCATTTTTATTTTCAAGTTCTTTTACTAAATCAATATATTTTGATACTGCCTGCTGCAGGTTATTTTTAAGTATTTCTTCATTATTTGCAATTTGCAGGCTCATTTGGTCAAAAGCAATGGATAAAGTTTCAATTTCATCATTAGTTTTTATATTTGTTTCAACTCTATCGCCAAGCCTTAAAGATTCTGCTGCTTTTTGTAGTGTGGTTAAGTGGCGAATAATCATAATATATATGGAAAAACTTATACTAGCTATGATTATAATAATACCAATAATTACAGCATATGATGTAATCCTATTGTTACTAGCAATTGACTGTTCCATTTCATTAAGCGGAAATGTAATAGAAATAAGCCCGCGAAAATCATTTATTCTATAATCCTGTTCATAATGGCATGATAGGCATGATTGATTAATAAATAGTGGTGCAGCATACCTGTAAAATTTATTATTGTTTTCATCTACATAAATATCAGCATACTCTGAAAGTTTGTGTTCCTGTATTTTTTTACTGGCTGTTTTTTCAAAAGAAGTAGGGGCATTTTCAGGATTAACAAGTTTATCGCTGGTAATATGAAATTTAAATGTAGCCATATGGTCTGCATAGCGGGCAAGCTCTTTTGTAACAACAGCAGGCACAGGCGTAACCATATCTCTATTATCTGCAACCCACTGCCTTGTAACAACAATCATCTGATATATTGCCTGAGCTCTAATATGGGCCTGCTCCTGCACAACTTTATTCTGGTTTTGTAAAAGCATTACAACTGCAGGTACAGAAATAAATACTAAAACAACAAAAATTATCAGTATTATTTTACTCATTAATCTCATAAAGCTGATTATATATAACTTATGGGAATTATGCAATAAAATATAATAAAAAATGCCTCAAAACTGAGGCATTATTTAAAAACTATTCAAAGCTTTCGCTGTTTTCATCTTCTATTTTTTTTATTTTAAGCCGTATTTTTTTTACGCGGTTTCCATCAATTTCAAGTACTTCATAGTGGCAGTGGTCATCTTCAGCCACATCACCAACAGAAGGCAGGTGACCTAAAAGGTTAAATACATAACCACCAACAGTTACCTGTTCTTCATCTTCATAGTTTATACCAATTCTTTCACCAGAATCTTCTAAAGATGCCATACCGTCAAAATCAAAGGTGTATTCATCTATTTGTTTACATTCTTCAGTTTTTAAATCATGCTCATCAGAAATATCACCCATAATTTCTTCAATAATATCTTCCATAGTTAAAAGACCAGCAGTGCCACCATACTCATCTAAAACTAATGCAGTATGAATTTGGCGTCTATTCATTTTTGCAAGTATATCAGAAATTGATGCAGTTTCTGGTACAATAATCATTTCTCTAACAAGTTTTGATAAATCATGGGATGAGTTTTGAGAAAGCTCATTTTCTAATAAATCTCTAATATGTATCATACCAATAATAGAGTCTTTCCCACCTTTGCAGTATGGATATCTTGTATGGTTAGATTGTTTTACAATAGCTAAATTTTCCTCATATGTTTTATCTGCCACAAGGCATACAATATCCTTACGAGGAGTCATAATCTCTTTTGCAACAGTATCAGAAAAATCAACGGCATTTTTAATAATTTCTTCTTCAACCGTATCTAATACACCACCTTTAACACTTTCTCCAACAATAAATTTAAGCTCTTCTTCAGAATGTGCAGTTTCAGCTTCTGAAGCAGGGTGAATCCCCATTCGTTTTAAGAAAAATGCAGAAATAAAGTCAAAAGTCTTAATTAATGGGAAAAATATAATCCAGAAAAAATGCAGCGGAGCAGCCACTTTTAAAACAGCCCCTTCTGTTTTTGCAATAGCAACAGATTTTGGGATTAATTCACCCATTACAACATGGAGCAGGGTAATTATAGTAAAAGCAATAACAAAACTTACTGTATGAAGTAGTGTTTTATTATCACCAAAAAAATCGCTAAATAAATATTCTAAAAGTTTTGCAAAGGCAGGTTCACCTATCCAACCTAAAGCAAGTGATGATAATGTTATACCTAATTGTGTAGCACTTAAATAAGAATCAAGCTTATGTGTCATCTCAAGAGCAAGTTTTGCATTTGGTCTGCCAATTTTAACTAACTCTTCTAACCTTGAACGTCTGATTTTTACAATAGAAAACTCTGATAAAACGAAAAAACCGTTTAATAAAACAAGAATAGCAGCAAGTCCTAACATCAGGACCGACTCTCCGATATTAATATCCATCACACTCCCTAATAAAAATTATTCCACAAATAACGTGGTGGTTCATTATAAAATATCTGATTTTTCAATAAATGCAAGCAAATTTTTTTAATAATTTATATATATTTATTGGTATTCATTATAACTTATTAATAATTAAAGAATAATTATAAATATAGATATATATAAAAAATTTTTTTTATATATATCATTTTCTATTGATTAAAAAAATAAGCTATGATAGAATTCAAAACATAAAATTTAAAGGTGGTGCCATGTCAACAATAATGAGTGAAAAAATTGAATCTATTTATCGCCAGATAGTTAACAGAAACCCTGGTGAAGTTGAATTTCATCAGGCAGTTAGGGAAGTATTGGAAACTCTTGGTGTAGTATTAGCAAAACATCCAGAATATATGGATCAGAAATTAATTGAAAGAATTTGTGAGCCAGAAAGGCAGCTGATATTCAGAGTTCCTTGGATAGATGATAAGGGAGAAATCCATATAAATAGAGGTTTCCGCGTTCAGTTCTCAAGTGTAATGGGTCCATATAAAGGTGGTTTACGTTTTCATCCTTCAGTTTATTTAGGTATTATTAAATTTTTAGGTTTTGAACAAATCTTTAAAAACGCACTTACTGGTATGCCAATAGGTGGTGGTAAAGGTGGTTCAGATTTTGACCCAAAAGGTAAATCAGATGCTGAAATTATGCGTTTTTGCCAAAGCTTTATGACTGAACTTCATAAATATATAGGTGAATATACAGACGTTCCTGCTGGTGATATAGGTGTTGGTGGCAGAGAAATTGGTTATTTATTTGGTCAATATAAAAGGCTTACTGGCAGGTTTGAATCAGGTGTTATTACTGGTAAAGGTATGGCGTATGGTGGCTCTCTTGTACGTAAAGAAGCAACAGGTTATGGGCTTGTATATTTTACAGAACTTATGCTTCAGACAAGAAAAGAAACTTTTGAAGGTAAAAAAGTATTAGTATCAGGTGCTGGTAATGTGGCAATTTATGCTATAGAAAAAGTGCAGCAGTTAGGCGGTAAAGTTATTGCCTGCTCAGATTCTAATGGTGTTATTTATGACCCAGAAGGTATTAAACTTGATACTGTTAAACAAATAAAAGAAGTAGAATACAAACGTATTAAAGAATATATCAAATATCATCCACAAGCAGAGTATAAAGAAAATGGCTGTATTTGGGATATACCATGTGATATTGCTATGCCTTGTGCTACACAAAACGAACTTAATGAAAAACACGCTGAAACATTAATCAAAAATGGCTGTATTTGTGTTACTGAAGGTGCTAATATGCCAAGCACTCCGGGTGCTATTCATCTGCTTCAGTCATCTAATATATTATATGCTCCGGGTAAAGCAACTAATGCAGGTGGTGTGGCTACTTCAGCTCTTGAAATGCAGCAAAATGCATGCAGAGATACTTGGAAATTTGATTATACAGATGCAAGATTACAAACAATTATGCGTGATATTCATAGAACATGCTATGAAACAGCAGAAGAGTATGGCTTTAAAGGCAACTATTTAATGGGTGCAAATATTGCAGGCTTTACTCGTGTTGCTGACGCTATGATACCACTTGGTTTAATTTAATTTTTATTAATAGAGGCAGTATATTTATATTCTGCCTTCTATTTACACATTTTGATATCCACCAAAAAAATTATAATATAACGCAGTTATTTGCGTACTTATTAACTTTAATAAACTAAAATTATGTAATTAATATTTTAGGCAGTATTCAAAATACTGCCTTTTTCTTTTCAAAAGCAAATTGACTAAATAAATAATTAATTTCACTGATACTAACATTTATATTACTGGTATAAACAGCTGTTGCTCTTAACAGTATATTATGGCTATAGTAATAGGATAACACATCTTCTTTAAATTTACCACTATATTTATTGTTGATTGGCTTGATACCTTTATCTCCGTTGCATAAATACATATCTCGCCATTTACGAATTATACTTGCATCTACTGCATATTCATTGGATAAGGACGATAGACTTTTTTGCTCTTCAATATATTGACGCAATATATCTTTGCGTAATTCATAAGAATACTTTGTTCTACGTGACATAAAAACACCCCATTTATTTGTCCAATAAATGGGGTTCGCCTCATAAAAGGGGCCAATATATTTTATATAACAATCTTCTTATTTAGGAAGAGTGTGACATTTTGTACAAGTTTTACCAGGAGTATTGTTTGGTTTTGGATATTTATCGTGGCAAGACCAGCAGAAGTTGTGTGCTGCATTTTTATTGTTAGCACCTTTGATTTCACCTTGTAAAGTGATTTTAGTAGCACCTTGTGGTGAGCTGTGGCAAGAATCACATTTATTGTTTAATTTAGCAAGGTGAGTTTCATGGTTGAATAAAACACCTTTTTGAGTAACTTTAACGCCCCAAGCTTCTTTTAAATTAATTTTCATCTTATCTGCAGGTATTTGCTGAGCATAAGATGTTGCAGCAAACGCAAAAAGTGCTGCCATAGCAAGTAAGATAACTTTTTTCATAATTAATCTCCTTTATTACACATTATAGTAATGTATACTACTTTCAATGTAATATGTCAACTAAAGATTTAATTTTTTTTTAAAAAAAAAGAATACATATAGGTATAATTTGTCTTTAATATTATATAGTTATCTTATTTGAATAATATCATTTTTTGATATATCATATATATTAGAGCTTTTACTGCGTATACTTCCATATACAAATAAGTCTACAGTTTTAAATTCTTTTATAATTAAGCATAAACTATTAATAAAAGGTTTACCACTTCCATTAACACTTGTTGCAGTTATAAACATATTATTTTTTGCAAGCATATCCGAAAGTATTTTTTTATCAGGTATGCGAATGGCAACAGTGCTGTTTTGTTTATACATTTCATCTAAATTATCTTTTACAGGTAATATAAATGTATTACATTTATTATAGTTTTCTTTAAGAAAATTATAATTTTTTTGAGTCAAAGAAGAAATATCTGCGATTTCCTCCAGCTGTTCTATACTGCCTGCAAGTATGGGAAATGGTTTATTACTTGGTCTGTTTTTTAATTTATATATTTCTAAGTTTGCTTTTTTAGATACAATATTTGCACCAATACCATAGATAGTATCAGTAGGGAAGATAACAGGTTTATTTTCCTTAGTGGAGATATTAAATATCTCCACCAAAGAATCATATGTTTCTTTATAAATAACCATTAATCAAGCATATCTTTTAAAGATAAATTATCTTTTTCTATTTTTTCAGCCATTTCTTTTCTATAAAGCTCAAGTTTTTCATAAAGAACTTCATCTTTAAGAGCTATTATTTGGCAGGCATAAATTGCTGCATTTTTAGCTCCTGCTTTACCTATGGCCATTGTAGCAACAGGAATACCACCCGGCATCTGTACTGAAGAAAGAAGACTGTCAAGTCCACCTAATGTAGTTGAAGCAATAGGTACAGCAATAACAGGCAGATTAGTTTTTGAAGCAACCACACCTGCTAAATGAGCAGCAGCACCAGCAAAAGCTACAATTACAGATATACCTCTTGATTTTGCAGATTTTGTCCATTCAACTGTTTGTTCTGGAGTTCTATGAGCAGATGAAACTATTACATCACACTCTACACCAAATGATTTTAATGTAGTTATACATTCTTTTACCACATCAAAATCAGATTTACTTCCCATAATTAAGCCAACTTTTGCCATTATAATGCTCCTAAATTTTTAAGTCCTTTTTTGCCAATATCTTTTCTATAGGCCATATTTTTAAAAGATATTTTAGCTACACCATTATATGCTTTTTCAATAGAAGAAGATAAATCTTTATCTATTGCAGTAACACATAATACTCTACCGCCACTTGTTAAGATTTTACCATTTTCTGCACGAGTGCCAGCATGAAATACCTTGATATTTTCTATTTTATCAGCTTCATTAATACCAGTTATTTCATAACCAGATTTATAATCCTTTGGATAACCACCAGAAATCATAATAACACAGGTTGCAGTCATATTTTTATTTATAATATTAATACCTGTTAGGTTACCTTTAGCAGCACCTAACAATGCATCTAAAAACCCACTTTCAATACGTGATAATACAACCTGGCATTCTGGGTCACCAAATCTGGCATTAAATTCTACCACTTTAATGCTTTCCCCATTAATCATAAGGCCAGCATAAATTACGCCTTTATATATAATACCACGTTTTTTAAGCTCATCAATCATTGGTTTTGCTATTTCATTTGTAACTCTTGCAAGTTTTTCATCATTACAAATTGGGGCAGGGGTATATGCTCCCATACCGCCAGTGTTTGGTCCTTCATCATTATCATAAACTCTTTTATGGTCTTGGCTTACTGAAAGTGGAATAATATTTTCACCATCTGTAATAGCAAGATAAGTGGCTTCTTCGCCTTCCATAAAATCTTCTATAACAATAGTGGAATTAGCTTCACCAAAAACTTTATCAATAAATATTTCTTTAACAGCTTTTTCTGCTTCTTCAATAGAAAATGCAACTGTTACACCTTTACCTGCTGCAAGCCCATCAGCTTTAACAACTATTGGTGCGCCTTTTTTTCTAATATATTCAAGAGCATCATGACAGTTATTAAATTTTTCATAATCAGCTGTAGCAATACCTGCTTTTTTCATTACATCTTTAGCAAATGCTTTTGATGCTTCCATTTGTGCAGCTGCTTTGTTTGGTCCAAAAATCAATAAACCTTCTTTCTCAAAATCATCAACAATACCTTGAGATAATGGGTCTTCAGGGCCTACAACAGTTAAGTCTATTTTATTTGTTTTTACAAATTCTATTAATTTAGTTATTTCACCAGCTTTTATATTAACGTTTTCACATTTTTCTTCGCAGGCAGTGCCACCATTTCCCGGTGCAACATATATTTTTTCAACTCTATTATCCTGAGATAATTTCCAGGCGATAGCGTGCTCTCTACCGCCTGAACCTATCACTAAAATTTTCATAAATAAGCTAACCTCAAAATATTAATGTTTAAAGTGGCGAATACCTGTAAATATCATAGCTATATTATGCTCATCAGCTGCTTTTATAACTTCTTCATCTCTTACAGAGCCCCCAGGGGAAACAATTGCTGTAACACCATATTCTGCAGCTGCATCTATATTATCTCTAAATGGGAAGAATGCATCACTACTCATTACAGCACCCTTTACAGCATCTTTTCCAAAAGCCTGTTCTGCTTTCATATGTGCAATTTTTGTAGAGTCAATTCTACTCATTTGACCAGCACCAACACCGATTGCAGCAGTACCTTTAACATAAACAATTGCATTTGATTTAACGTGTTTTGCTACTTTCCATGCAAATTCTAAAGATTTAATTTCTTCTTCAGTTGGTTTACGTTTAGTAGGGCAGGAAAGAGTAGAAAAATCATCAAAAGTATGTAAATCTCTATCTTGAAGTAAGTAACCTCCAGTTACTTTTTTCACATCATATTCAACGCTTCTGCCTTCAATTTGTTCCATAACCATAATACGAATACTTGGTTTTTTAGAAAGTATTTCAACAGCTTTTTCGCTAAAAGCAGGGGCAGCAACAACTTCTACAAATATTTCAGAAATTTTTAAAGCAACATCTTCACCAACTTCTCTATTTAATGCAAAAATGCCACCAAAAGCACTAACAGGGTCGCATGCAAAAGCATTATTATATGCTTCAAGTAAAGTTTCACCTTCAGCAACACCACAAGGGTTATTATGTTTAATAATAACACAAGCTGGGCGTTTGAATTCTTTTAATAATTCTTCTGCTGAGTTTAAGTCTACAATATTATTATAAGAGAGTTCTTTACCGTGTTTTTGCTCTGCGTAACATACGCCAGTTTCACGCATTAATGGTTCTTTATAAAATGCTGAGTCTTGATGAGGGTTTTCACCATATCGCATAGTTTGAATAAGCCTGCCACCAACAGTAAATTCTTCTCTAAATCTAAGTTGAAATTTTCTCCCTAAATAGTTTGAAATAACAGTATCATATAAAGCAGTATGGCTGTATGCTTTTGCTGCTAATACTCTTCTTGTATCAATGCAGGTAGAACCTTGTTCTTTAATTTCCTGTAATACTTTATCATAATCATGTGGATGTACTACAATAGTAACATAGGCATGGTTTTTAGCAGCACTTCTAACCATAGCAGGGCCACCAATATCAATGTTTTCTATAATATCTTCTAAACTTGAAGAAGGGTTTGAAGCAACTTTTTCAAAAGGATAAAGGTTTACAGCTACAATATCAATGTTTTCAATATTCATTTCTTTAGCCGTTTTTTGATGTTCGTCATTATCTCTAATATTTAAAATACCACCATGAACTTTTGGGTGCAGTGTTTTAACTCTGCCGTCAAATATCTCAGGAGAGCCTGTAAATTCAGCAACTTCCATAACAGGAATACCTGCATCTTTAATAGCTTTAGCTGTTCCCCCTGTGGAAAGAAGTTTAATTCCAAGTTCATGCAGGCCACGTGCAAATTCTACAATGCCTGTTTTGTCTGATACGCTTAATAAAGCATAGTTTGGTTGATTTCGCATTTTTACCCTCATAATATTATATTTAGAAGCACCATATAATATTATGAGATAAAATGCAATAACTATTGAAATCTTTTTCTGTATTTCTTCATATTCTTTGTTGCATTTTTTAGAATGCTTGTTTTATACAGATTTTTTATCATTATCCCTTTTTTTACTGAAAAAGAGCATATCAATTATTATTAGTGCAACGCCTACTGTAATACAGCTGTCTGCAACATTAAAAGCAGGGAAGTGGTATGTTTTATAATAAAAATCTAAAAAGTCTACCACTTTACCAATGATAATTCTATCTATTAAATTCCCGATTGCACCACTTAAAATTAAAGCAAACCCTGCTGTATTAATTTTAGATTTTTCACGTGCAAAAATATAAAGCACAACAAAAATTGCTATAATAGTAACAGTTATAAAAAATAAACGCCTATAGCTTTCGTTCATATCATGCAGAAAACTAAACGCTGCACCCGGGTTTAATACATAAACAATATTGAAAAAACCATCAATTACAGGCACAGCATCATATAGCATTAATTTGCTTTTAATTAAGTTTTTAGTAATAATATCAATAATTAATGGTATCACTGTAAGAAATAATAAATATTTTTTATTATTAATAATACCATTAATTGTAGTTTTTAATGAATTTATCACTTTCATTTAGCTTAAAGCCTCTGCACATCTTGCACATACTTCTGGATGTTCTGCATTTTTACCAACAGTATCAGAATGTGTCCAGCATCTAGCACATTTTGGTTCATTACAAGGAGCTACTTTAACTTTTATGCTGCCATCTTCTGATGTGTATGCGTTACCTATATTATCTGTAGTTACAGTAGCTTTAGAAACTATAAACATTCTTTCAAGCCCTTCATCAACTGATAAATCAGTTGCCATTTTATCACTTACTGATACTAATACTTCAGCATCAAGCGGGTGACCAATAACTTTATCAGCTCTTGCAAGCTCTAATGCCTTATTAACTTCTTTTCTTACAGTAACAATTGTATTCCATTTTTCTTCAATTTTATAATCTTCAACCTTAGGGAAGAATTCTTCAAACACAAATTCTTTTTTAGTGCTCCATTTTGGTAAATAATCCCATATTTCATCAGCTGTAAAGCTAAGCACAGGGTTTATTACAATAGCTATTTCTTTAATCAAAGTAAACATTGTAGTTTGTGCTGAACGCCTTTGATAAGAATGGCTTTTAGAAGAATATGCTCTGTCTTTAATAATATCAAGATAGAATGAAGATAAATCATTAATACAGAAATTTAAAAACCCATGATAAAAGCCGTGGAATTGATAAGTATTATAAGTATCATATATTTTAGCTTTTACCTGCTGCCATCTTGCAAGAATATTTTTATCAAGTTCCATAAGTTTATCATATTCAAGCATATCCTTATCTGGGTCAAAATCGCTTAAGTTACCAAGGATATATCTTGCAGTATTTCTAATCTTTCTATAACTTTCTGTAATACGTTTAATAATATCATCAGAAATCCTAACATCTTCAGTATAGTCTTCTGCTGCAACCCAAAGACGCAGTATTTCTGTACCATATTTATTAATAATATCCATAGGTGCAATAGTATTGCCTAATGATTTAGACATTTTTCTACCGCTTCCGTCCACCACAAATCCATGAGTTAAGACTTCATCAAAAGGTGGTACACCTCTTGTTGCCATACTTTCTATAATAGAGCTTTGGAACCACCCTCTATGCTGGTCGCTTCCTTCTAAATACATATTAGCTCTATTATTAAGCTCTGGGCGTTTTTCACAAACTGCTGCATGGCTGGTACCTGAATCAAACCAAACATCTAATATATCTTTTTCTTTTTTAAGGTGAGTTGAGCCACATTTTGGGCATTTTGTAATACCATTTAAGAAAAAGGCTTCATCATGTTCAAACCAAGCATCAGCACCTTCTTTTTTAAATGCTTCAATAGTTTTTGCTTCGATATTATCGTTAAAAATAATTTCGCCGCAATCTTGGCATGTAACAAATGCAATAGGAACACCCCATAATCTTTGGCGTGAAATACACCAGTCAGGTCTGTTTTCTACCATAGACTGAATTCTGTTTTGTCCCCAGGAAGGTATCCATTTAACTTTATTTTTAATAGCATCTAAAGTTCTATCTCTTAACCCATTTTCACTCATAGATATAAACCATTGTGGAGTAGCACGGAAAATTACAGGTTTTTTACATCTCCAGCAGTGAGGGTATGAGTGAGAAATATCGTTTTGTGCAAGCAGTGAGCCATGCTCTGCCATATAAGCAACTATTTCTTTATTTGCTTTATTTATATGCATTCCATCAAATATACCAACATTTCTTAGTATTCCATTATCATCAACAGGTGAAAGTATATCTAATTTATAACGAAGACCAGTTTCATAGTCATCTTGACCATGGCCCGGAGCAGTATGAACTAAACCAGTACCAGCATCTAAAGTAACATAGTCAGCAGTTACTATCATAGAGTTTCTTTCATAAAATGGATGGCGTGCATTAAGATATTCTAAGTCTGAACCTTTTACTACTTTTACTTCATTAAAACTTTCAATTTTAAATGTTTTAACAAGTTGTTCAGTCATTTCTTTTGCTATAATAATGTATTCACCAGAAGAAATGTTATTATTATCAGCACTATTTATTTTAAGTATAGAGTATTCGTATTCTGCATTAACAGCTATTGCCACGTTAGCAGGTAATGTCCAAGGAGTAGTAGTCCAAATAACAGCAGAAACATTTCCAGTAACGCCAAGTTTATTTTTAGCTTCATCATCAAGAGGAAATTTTACAAAAACAGACGTAGATGTATGGTCTGCATATTCAACTTCAGCTTCAGCAAGAGCAGTTACGCAGGAATGGCACCAGTAAACAGGTTTAGAGCCTTTATATACTTCGCCTTTTTTATAACATTTATAAAGTTCAGCTAATGTGGTAGCTTCATATTCAAAATCCATAGTGATATATGGTTTATCCCATACACCAAAAACACCAAGTCTCTTAAAATCAGAGCGTTGGATATCAATATATTTTCCTGCATAATTTCTACAAACTTTACGGATTTGAGAAACTGTCATATCTTTTTTCTTTTCACCAAGTTCTTGGTCTACTTTTAATTCAATAGGTAAACCGTGGCAGTCCCAGCCCGGAACATAAGGAGAACGAAAACCCTGTCCTGTTTTTATTTTAATAACAAAATCTTTTAATATTTTATTCAAAGCTGTACCAATATGAATATTACCATTAGCATAAGGAGGGCCGTCATGAAGGATATAATCAGGGCATCCTTTACGAGATTCTTGTATTTTATCATATACTTTATTATCTTCCCATTTTTTTAAACGTAATGGTTCTTGTTCTGCTAAATTGGCTTTCATAGGAAAGTCAGTTTTAGGTAAATTAAGTGTATTTTTGTAATCAGTCATTATTAACTCCTTAAGAAGTATATTCATATGAAGTAATCTTTTACCACTATCTATTAATATAATCAAGGGTTTTTATAGGTGTCAAAAAATTTTTTTAAAAAAATAAAAAAACTTATTGACAAAATAGAATTAGTTTGATAGAAAGTACTTCCCTTATGGG
>CALUWN010000038.1 GCA_944324495.1 uncultured Mucispirillum sp.
AAGTTTACAATTTCATTTTCTTACGCTCAATATTACACAGTAGTAATATCAATAATCTATTAATAATATTACAACCCTATACAATTAAAAAGGTTAAAAGAAACTGCTTCGCCTACTATCGTAGGCTCAGAATGACAGTTATTACAATTATTTCTATTTTTACATATATTATCAAGTAGTTATAGCATTTTTTTAATAAAAAATGGGGGTGAAGCAGTAGCGACATCTATTGACGCACATTATTTTATAATATATTTTATAAAGATTAAGGGGTGGTTTATGCGTTTAAAAGATGGTGAAAGGGTAATCAGTAAATTATTTAAAATTATTGAGTTATTTTTAACTAAAAAATCAGTTACATCTGATGATATTGCTAATTATACAGGTATGAGCAAACGAAGCGCCCAAAGGTATTTAAAAGACGCTATAGAAAATATGGATATACGCAAAAATCAAGACGGCAGTTATTCTTTATTAAATAAATCATCAGTTTATTCGTTTGTAAAAAGGGATGATTCTTATTTAACAGCCACAATGCTTCAGTATGCTAAAGCACTTTTTCCAGAAACTAGGTATGATGCAATTGAAAAATATATTTCACTATTTAACTTGCAACAGTTAGCTCCTGCTGTTCAAGTATTAGAATCATCATCTATTGATTTTAATAAGATAGATGAAACCATTAGAAATATAGAATACTTTTTAAAATACCATTTTATTAAAATGAAGTTTACTTATTTAAAAGATAATAAGCAGAAAGAAACAACACCTTATAAAATAATTTTTTACAATGGTTTTTGGTACTTAATAGGGTTTAATGATAATGAAGAAGTTAGATCATACCGTATAGATTACATATGCGATGTATCATCATCTGGAGAAAAAGCTATTACAATAAGTGAAAAATCAAAAAAAATGGTGGATAATACAACTTCTATATGGTTTGGTAATGAAGAATTATATGTGGATATTGTACTTGATGAATGTATTAAAGAATATTTTATAGAAAGGCCAATATTTAAAAATATGGAAGTAATTTCTGAAAACCCTTTTACAATTAAAGTAATGGTATATAACTATATGGCTTTATATATGGAGTTAATGCCATATGCTCCTTATTTTACAATTTTAACCCCTGAAGCTAAAGAGTTTTTTGCAGAAAGGTTTAAGGCAGCTTATGATAAGCATAAGGAATAACTAAACTTGGATACACGCTCCAAGTTTAGTTAAACAGATTAATTTTTAATATAGATAATACTTCTTATTATAAGTTTAAAATAATCAATAATTTTTTTGATAGTCTGTAGTCTTAAATAAATATATATTTAAGGCTTTTTTGTTATTATTATTTTAATTCAGCAAGTAAAGTGTTTTTTGCACTTTTTATAAGCATAGAAAGGGCAGTGGATAGCACTTCTTTTGAATCTGGGTCAAGATTATTGATTTTTTTGCCAATTTTTACAGCATTAGCAAAAAGGCTTTCTGCCATTTCTGAAAATGTTTTTACTTTTGTAGCACCAAGCACTTCCCATAATAAATCTACAAATTTTTCTCGTTTTTCACTATCCATATCTCTAAGCCAGTTTCTTAATGTTGTATCAATAAATTTAGAACTTGATGTGGTTTCCTGCATTTTTATAAAATCAGGGCCTAAAACTTCCCAAGAGTATGGGTCATGCTGCATAATTAATGTTTCATTACTTCTAATAACAATATATTCTTCTTCATGTTCTAAAAGCATACCAATAATAGAAGTCTGCGGTATAATAGTATCTATTTTATTTTGGATATTTTTATATTCTTCAGTTTGAAGTATGCTTGATTTAAAGCCGGGGCCGTCATTATTATAAATATTAATAATTCTATCCTGTATTTCTTTTCCTGCGTACAGGCTTGAATATACAGCTAAATTACCACCTTTTGAGTGGCCGCCAATTCTTAATGAGCATTTGATGATTTCTGCCACATCTTTAAGGTATAAAAGGGCAAGCTCCTGAGCTGGCACTTTATCCATAAAGCTCATATTAAAATCTTCTTTCCATCCAATAAGGCTTGTGTCTGTTCCACGAAAGGCAATGTAGGCAGTATTATCTTCCATAAGAATTGTAATGGCAGCAAACTGGGTTTCAATGGATTCATCATACTTATCCACATAGCACATAAGCTTCATATTACCAAAACGTTTTGTTTTAGCTAGTTTTATACCCATTTCTATATCTTGAGAAACGCGTATTCTGTCTTTTCCTTCTGTGGCTAAATTCATAGCAGCAATAGCATCAAAAATAGTGATATACTGCATACGGCTTGCTTCATCAGATTTAAAAAGTGATGTGATTTTACTTAAAAATGTTTGCTTTTCATTATTAAGTTCTGGCACAATTTCCTTAAATATAAGGTATGCAAGGTTGGAGAGTATTAAGTTATCCACTCTGTTAAATGGTGCTTGTGTAACAGTTAAATCACCACGCCATAAAAGATAATCTTCAATGTTTGCCATAATACCCTCCAAAATAAATGATAATTTATAGTATTAGTTTAAAGGCAGTACCACACCTTTATATTTTTCATTTATAAACTGTTTTATAGGTTCGCTTTTTAATATTTCAACTATTTTTTTAATTCTTTCATCCTGTAAATCTTTCTCTTTCACAGCTATTATGTTACCGAAAGTTTCAGCAGATATAGAATCGCTTGATTCTGTAGTTAATACTTTATCAAGCACACCAGCACCGAGAGCGTAGTTACCGTTGATTACAGCAAAATCTAAATCTGGCAGGCTTACAGGAAGCTGAGCTGCTTCTAATGCTTTTATAACAACACCATTAGGGTTTTCTGTAATATCTAATTCTGTTATTTCAAAGCCTTTATCTTTATTTACTTTTAAAACATTTAAACTGTCAAGCAAAAGTAATGCTCTTGCACCATTTGTAGGGTCGCTAGGTATGCCTATTACAGCACCAGTTTTAACATTTTTAATATCTTTACTTTTTCCAGCATACACTCCAAGTGGTTCAAAATGTATTTTGCCAGCAGAAACAAGTTTATTTTTTAATTTATTTTTTTCATTAAAATTAATAAGGTATGGTTCATGCTGCATATAGTTTGCCTGAATATCGTTGCTGTCCAATGCGTTATTAGGCATAATGTAGTCATTCATTTCATGTATTTTAATTTTTAACCCTGCCTCTTCAAAATAAGGCATAGCAGCTTTTAATATTTCTGCATGAGGGGTAGGTGATGCACCAATAATGATTGTATCATTTGCTGCATCTTGTTTTTTGCATCCTGAAACAAGTACTAAAACAGCAGCTAATGCAAGTAATATTTTTTTCATACTTTTCCTCCAAGTATTTTAAAATTAATTTCTATTTCTTTTATCAGCTTTAAAAGCCCAAATATTACACAGCCATTGAATAAGTACAACTATCACAATAAGCAGTATTACAGTAGAATACATTACAGAATCAATATACTGCTGATAACCAAACCTGATTGCCATATCACCAAGTCCGCCAGCACCAACAGTGCCTGTTATAGCAGAATAGCTAAGTATTGTAATAGCACTAATAGAAAGCCCGCGGATAAGTGACGGCCTGCTTTCTTTTAACATTACTTTTGTAATAATCTGGAAGTTTGTAGCTCCCATACATTTTGCTGCTTCTATTAAGCCCCTGTCCACTTCTTCAATACTTTGCTCAACAATGCGGGCAACAAATGGAGTAGCAGCTATGATTAATGGTACATTACCAGCATTAGGGCCAATAGATGTGCCTGTAATAAACCTTGTAAATGGTATAACAAAAACCATTAAAATAATAAACGGTACACTTCTAAGAACGTTCACTATCCAGCCTGCAATACTGTTAAATGTAGGTGATGAAGCAATACCACCTTTTTTAGTAATAGAAAGAGCTACACCTAAAGGTACACCTAAAACATAAGAAAATAATGTAGCAACAAACGTCATATATAATGTTTCAAGAGTAGCATAAAGCAGTGGCTCGCCATATATGTTAAAAAAAGCTTCCATAACTATATCCTTAAATCCTCACCTAAAAGCATTTTTGTAACGCTGCTTTGTGGGTTTGCAAAAACTTCTTTTGTATCACCCATTTCCACAAAACTACCGTTATTTATAACAGCAACTTTATTGCATACTGCCTTTACAGCAGACATTTCATGGGTGATGATTATAATAGTTGTATTTAATTTTTCATTAATTTCTTTTAAAAGAGTTAAAACTTGCTTTGTAGTAAGCACATCAAGGGCACTTGTAGGCTCATCGCAAAGCAGTGCTTCTGGTTTTGTGGCTAATGCTCTAGCAATTGCAACTCTCTGCCTTTGCCCACCTGAAAGCTGAGCAGGGTAGTATGATGCTTTATCACCAATCTGCACTAAATCTAAAAGTGTAGCAACACGTTCATTTATTTCACTTTTTGAACTGCCTGCAATCTCCATAGGAAAAGCAACATTTTTTGCAACTGTTTCCTGCATTAATAAGTTATAGTTTTGGAAAACTACACCCATTTTGCCCCTTGCTTTTCTTAATTCTTTTTCATTGAGCTTTAAAATATCGCTTCCGCCAATATAAATACTGCCACTATCTGGTCTTTCTAAAAGGGTGATGCACCTTAAAAGGGTAGATTTTCCAGCCCCGCTCATACCAATAATACCAAAAATATCACCATCATTAAGTTCTAAATTAATATTATCAAGGGCTTTTACTTTTCCATGCTTACCATTAAACTCTTTAGAAAGATTTTCAATTTTAATCATTTTGTATTATTGCTCCAAGAGAAAATAACTTTCCTACTTTATATATTCTTACCCCTGCCGTCAATAAAAAAAATGAATATTTTAGATTAATCATAAAAAAACCTCTACCAAATGGGAGGAAAGGTAGAGGGTTTAAGCAAAATTTGGAAGTAGGATAGGTAAATTGTATTTATCTATCTAATACCGTTATATTATAA
Organism: uncultured Mucispirillum sp.; assembly: GCA_944324495.1. Lineage (GTDB taxonomy): Bacteria > Chrysiogenota > Deferribacteres > Deferribacterales > Mucispirillaceae > Mucispirillum. Next base: position 4,974 of record CALUWN010000038.1, read on the forward strand.
AAAATATAATGTGTCAAGCAAAAAAATGAAAATATATTACTAAATAATAAAATAAATATTAAAAGAAATATTTATATTGACTTTTTATATATAAAAAAATATATTACGAAATGTATTGAAGATATATTATTTGTGAGGTGTTTTATGAAAAAATTATTACTAAGTGCAATATTTATTACTTTTTTACTGCCACAGTTTTTATTTGCAGCTGAGAAAGTAACAGTTTTTGCAGCAGCTTCTACTACAAATATGATGGATGAAGTACTTGCTCTTTACAATAAAAAAGGTGGCAACGCTGTGGGAAGTTACGGTTCTTCTGGTGCTTTAGTTAAGCAGATTGAATCAGGTGCACCAGCTGGAATATTTATATCTGCCAACCAAAACTGGATGGATAAGCTTGAAAAAAGTAAAATGATTGAAAATTCAACTCGTAAAAATTTAGTTAAAAACAGGCTTGTATTAATAACACATAAGAAAAATAATATTACAGCAGATTTTAGTAAAAAAATTGATTTTGCTTCTATTTTAAAAAATGAGAAATTAGTTATAGGTGCACCAGAAAGTGTGCCAGCTGGTGAATATGCAAAACAAGCTTTTACAAAACTTGGCTACTGGTCATCTTTACAAAAAAGTATTGTAACAGCTGCCAATGTTCGCGATGCTTTAGCTTTTGTTTCAAGGGGTGAAGCATTACTTGGTGTTGTATTTGCAACTGATGCAATTGCTGATAAAAATGTTAAAGTAGTAGCAGAATTTCCTGCAAATACTCATGATGATATAAGCTACCCAATAGCTGTTATTAAAGAAAATTCAGGTGATGAAGTAAAAAAATTATACAACTTTTTAATAAGCGATGAAGCTAAAAAAATATATAAAAAATATGGCTTTGGTGCATAATAGAGGCTTTATTTGGAAATATTTTCTTTAAGCGAAGCAGAAATCTCTGCTATTAAATTAAGTATGATAGTGGGCTTTTGGTCAGTTTTTTTAAGTCTGCCTTTTGGTATATTTTTTGGCTGGCTTTTAGCCCGTTATGATTTTATAGGCAAATCAATTTTAGATGGGTTTTTACATCTGCCACTGGTTGTGCCTCCTGTTGTAACAGGTTATTTACTGCTTATTTTATTTGGCAGGCGTAATGGTGTTTTTGGTCCTTGGCTTTATGATACTTTTGGGCTTTCTTTTGCCTTTAATTATAAGGGGGCAGCTTTAGCCAGTGCTGTTGTTGCTTTTCCATTAATGGTACGTGCTATCAGGCTTTCTATAGAATCTATTGACCAAGGCTTAGAGCAGGCAGCAAAAACACTTGGGGCAAACCCATTAAAAGTCTTTTTTACTATTACACTTCCTCTATCACTTCCGGGCATAATATCTGGTATAGTGCTTGCATTTGCAAGAAGCCTTGGTGAGTTTGGTGCAACTGTAACTTTTGTGGGGAACACTTATGGGCAGACACAAACTCTCCCCCTTGCATTATCAGCAGTTTTGCAGGTGCCCGGAAGCGAGCTTTATGCTGCAAGGCTTGCCATAATTTCTCTTATTATTGCTTTTGCTTCTCTTATTATATCAGAATATTTTGCAAGGCGTGCTAAAAAATATAAATTAGGCGGCAGAATATAATGATAAAAATGAATGTGGAAAAAAACCTTGGTGATATACATATAAAGTGTGGTTTTGAAATAGCTTCCACTGGTATTACTGCCATATGTGGTGCTTCAGGGGCTGGAAAAACTACTTTAATAAATATGGTTGCAGGGCTTTTAACTCCAGATAAAGGGGTAATCACTTTTAATGATAAAGAGTTTTTTAACAGCAGTAAACATATAAATATTAGGGCAGATAAAAGGTTTACTGGGTATGTGTTTCAAGAAAGCAGGCTTTTTCCTAATATGAGTGTGAAAAAAAATTTGCTTTATGGTTATAACAGGAAAAGTGATGCTTCGTTAGTGTGCCATATTGAGCAGGTCTGCCAGCTTTTAGGTATAAGCCATTTATTAGACAGATATCCGCAAAAACTTTCAGGTGGCGAAAAACAGCGTGTTGCAATAGGCAGGGCGTTATTATCACATCCTGAAATCCTTTTAATGGATGAGCCACTTGCTTCTTTAGATGTGGCAAGAAAGCAGGAGTTAATAGATTATATAAAACTTATACATTCTCATTATAAAATACCAATACTTTATGTATCTCATTCCGTTGATGAAATATTACAGCTTGCTGATAATGCAGTATATATGGAAAAGGGTGAATTAAAATATTATGGTAATGTAGTAGAAATTTTAAATAAAACTTCATTAAAATACGTGGATGATTCAAGCTTTAATACCATATTTGAAGGCGAGATACAAGAATACGACAGTGATAATTCCCAAGTGATAATATCTTTTGATGGTGGTCTTGTTACATGCTCCAGTTTAGAAATTGAAAAGGGTAAAAAAGTACGGTTTGCTGTAAATACAGACGATGTGGTATTAAGCACAGATTATCCAAAAAATATAAGTATTAGAAATATTTATAAAGGTGTTATTAAAAATATTATAAAACAGCATAATAATCTTTATGATGTGGAAGTTGATATCGGTGCAGGTATATGGGCAAGAATATCATACGGAGCATATAAAGATTTAAGTATTACAGAAGGAAAAGAGATTTATGTAATGTTTAAAAGTGCTGCTGTATCTGAAAGCATAAAAATTGTCCATTAAAATAAAAATTGTTTATTTTTTACAAAAAATTATCTACAAAAAATTTTATTTTGTGTTATAATTACGTATGCGGAAGATTTTTATTAATGAAGTTGTAAAATATGCTTTAATCATTGGCATAAGTGTGATTGCTTTAGTTTGGGCTGCCCTCTCTCGTTCAACTATGACCACATTAGAGGGAACATTAGAAAACTATCTTCAAAGCAGTATAAACCTTTTAGAGTTTTATAATAAGCAAAATAATATTTTAATAGAAGACTATAAGGCAAATAGTTTAGCTATTGCTTCAAATATTTCGCTGCTTATTCAAGCAGAACCAAAGTATCTTCAAGACCAGTCACTTTTAGATAGCTTACGCACATCTTTAAGGCTTGATGAGATTTTAATTACAGATGAAAACTCTCATATAGTTGCCTATTCTTCATTTAATAAAGATGTAAAAAATTTATATTTGGATATTCAGGAATTTAATACAGGTATATATTTAACTGATTATAAAAAGTTTTTAGCCCCATTCTACAGCGATAAGTATAAAACCGTTATGCAGTATACGGGAGTATCAAGAAAAGATAATGCAGGCTTAGTGGTAACTGCTAAAAAAAGTGAAAATATAGCAGGGGTTCTAAAATCAAAAATAGTAAACGATTTATCATCTCTTTATCCAGTATATAGAAACGGATTTATTGCCATTATTGATAAAGATACACATACAATAGTAAGTTATAAAGATGGCAGATACCTTGGGGTTGATATAAAAGAACTGGGGCTTGATGTTAATATGCTGCGAACTGCCACAAAAGTATCCCAAGTTACACTTGAAAACAGGGAGGCGTTTGCTTTATTAAGGGATAAAGATAATTACTCGCTTGTTGCAATAGCTTATAAAAAAGATGTTTATTTTACAGTTTATGTATATATTGTAATTATTATGGCATCTATTTTACTTATGATTATATTTATGCAGCTTTTTATGCTTCAGGTTGTAAACCAGCATATTATAAGCGGTATTTCATATGTTATCAGCTGCCTAAACTCTATTACAAAAGATAATCTAAACACTAAAGTTGAGCTTAATACCTGCGAAGAATTTTCCATACTTTCAGAAAGTATTAATTCCATGGTATCAAGGCTTCGCAATTTACTGCTTTCAGAACAGAAACTTGTGCGGGAAAAAGAATCTCTTGCTGCTGCAAAAGGTGATTTCCTTGCTATGATGAGCCATGAAATAAGAACGCCGTTAAATGTTATTATAGGTATGGCACAAATGGGTATGCATTCAGATTTTGATGCAGATAGAGAAAAGGAAGCATTTGTCAATATTAATATGGCTTCAACCCACCTTTTAAGCCTTTTAAATGATATACTAGATATGTCAAAAATAGATGCAGGTAAATTAGAATTATCTCTTGCACCATTTTCTTTATCTGAAAATATGAAGCATATAAACACGCTTATTGCTCCAAAAGCAAAAGAACAGGAACTAACACTTGTAACAACTATAGAAAATCTTGATAATATTAATATAATTGGGGATAAACTGCGTTTAAACCAAGTATTATTAAACCTTTTATCAAACGCTGTAAAATTTACAGGCAAGGGCAAAAAAATATACCTTTCTGCTGAATGTATTTCAAAAGCAGATAAAAAAGTTACTATACGTTTTGCTGTAACAGATGAAGGTATTGGTATGAGCCCTGAAAAACTTGAAAAAATATTTAACCCATTTGAACAGGCAGATACGAGCATAAGCCGTAATTTTGGAGGCACAGGGCTTGGGCTTAGTATATCAAACAGTATTGTAGAGCTTATGGGCAGTAAAATCAATGTGGAAAGTACACTTGGTAAGGGGAGTAAATTCTGGTTTGATGCTGTCTTTGAAATAAGCGATAAAGTTCAAGATAATAAGATAGATGACGTAATTATTGATAATAACTCTCTTAGCGAATATAGAATGTTACTGGTTGATGATGTATTACTTAATAGAAAAGTAATATGTTCATTTTTAGAAAAATCTGGTATAAAGATTGATGAGGCAGAAAATGGAGCAGAAGCAGTACATATGTACACTGATGCACCAGATGGATATTATAATTTTATTTTAATGGATATCCATATGCCAAATATGAATGGCTATGAAGCAACGGAAGCTATTAGAAGGTCTGATAAGGTGGATGCTTTATCAATACCTATCATAGCAGTTACAGCAGATGCCTTTAAAGAAACAGAACAGCAGGTATTATCAAGCGGTATGAACGGTTTTATATCAAAACCTGTAAACTTTGCAAAACTAAATGATGCTATTATGAAAGCAGTGAAAGACCAGTTAAATACCAATGAAAAAATCATGGTGTGGACAAAAATAAATAATTTAGAATAATTGGAGTATTAATGGAATATGTAAGAGCAACTGTGGAAGAAGCAGTGGAGATTATCAAAAATGGTGGTATGGTAATACTAACAGATGATGAAGATAGAGAAAATGAGGGTGATTTAGTCGTTGCTTCAGAATTTATTACACCCGAATATATAAATTTTATGTCAAAATATGGCAAGGGTTTAATATGTGTGAGCCTAAGCCCAGAAAGATGCGATGAATTACAGCTTAATATGATGGTGCAGGATAACAGCAGTAAGTTTGGTACAGCCTTTACAGTTTCTGTGGAAGCAAGGGAAGGGGTAACAACAGGAATATCAGCTAAAGACAGGGCAACAACAATTAAAACATTAATAAACCCAGCATCTACTTTTAGAGATATTGCAACTCCGGGGCATATGTTCCCACTTCGTGCAAAAAAAGGCGGTGTTTTAGTACGCACGGGGCAAACAGAAGGCTCCTATGATTTAGCACGTATGGCAGGGCTTTATCCAAGTGGCGTAATATGTGAGATAATGGATGATGATGGCACAATGGCAAGAATGCCAAGATTAATAGAGTTTGCAAAAGAGCATAATTTAAAAATAGTTACAGTGGCAGATTTAATTAAATACCGCCTTGAAAATGAGCAGGTAGTGCAGGAAATAGAAACAGCTCTTATGCCTTCAGCTTACGGTGATTTTAAAATAAAAGGCTTTTTAAATACAAGCGATGAAAAGGAAGCTGTAGCAATTATAAAAGGCGATATATCAGGTGATGAACCTGTACTTGTGAGAGTTCATTCTCAGTGTTTAACTGGTGATATTTTTGCGTCAAGTGTTTGTGGCTGTGGTAAAAAACTTCATCATGCACTGCATACTATAGAAGATAATGGCAGAGGCGTTGTGCTTTATATTTATAAAGATACGGCAAAATCAGGTTTTTTAAGCTCACCAGAAGGTATGCTTTCCCCACACAACCCAAACGATATTAATGTGGAAGGCTATGGCTTTGGTGCCATGTGCTTAAGAATGTTAGGTCTAAAAAAGATAAAATTAATAGGCAACAGCCCAAAAGCAATAAATCTCCTATCAAGCTACGGTCTAGAAATAGTGGAATAAATTTTAAAGTGGCATTAAATGCCACTTTTTTTAGTTGATTAAAATGATGCTTTTAATTGTGCTGCTGCTATCAAAGCACTTTGTGAAGTATTACTGCCTGTTGTATTATAGTATGTTATCTGAGGTATAATTGAAAAGTATTTGTTTAACTTATAAGCTCCTTGTAAAAAAACAGCATAGCTTTCATAATTTTCATTTGCTGTATTTTCTTTAAGTGTATTTTGGTAACCACCACCTAATACTGCTGTGAAATTTTCGGTAGCTTTAAGCCCAAACTCTAAAGTTGCTCCAACTCTATGTACATTATTAAAACTACCGTCATTATTAATAGAGGCATTTACACCTATTTCATTTGTTTTATTGTTTTCTGCCGCCATATATCTTGTTGTATATTCGCCGTATAGTTCTTCGTTCATACCATATCTTGCTTGTAAAGAAAAGTAGAATTTTTCATCTAAAAATTTTTGTTTAATACCTGCTACAATACCGAATGCGTGCAGGTTAGTCCATTTCTTTTGATTATTTATATCTGTGTAATAACCGTTTACAGCAGTATAAGTTGCCCCTATTTTTGCTTGTAAACTATCATTTTTATATACATAAGCAAGGGAAGCTCGTGGTGTATATTTTCCGCCTTCTGTAAAATTTGTATATTTTGAGCCAAGTTCTGCCACATCATCTTCTACTAAAGCTAAAGTTAAGCCAGCAACAGTGTACTGAATTTGAAACCTTCGTTGACCTGTAACAGTTCCACCAAAACCTTTTAAACCACCATCACCATCATAAATATCAGAGCTAAAGCCACTCATAGCTGTTGGTGTATCTGTTTTCCCCATAAGTAACTTGCCATTATTTCCAAATGAGTATGCACCCCATGCGTGACGGATACCTAAAGATTTCGTACCACCAAAAAGTGTTGCTTCATCAAAGCCAAGTTCTATTTTACTTGTAAAGTTGCTTATTTTAATATCTGTACCAATTCTTGAGTTGCCTTGTAATGCGTAAAGCATACTAGATGATGATGTACTTTGTCCATGATTTGGATTATTTATATCTAATCCATATCCAACATATCCCCTAATAGAACCGTAAAAATTAACTGATTCATCACCATTATTATATATTTCCACAGCCATTACTGGTAATGCAAACATAATAGTAAAAAGTGATAATAAAAATTTTTTCATAAATTTTTCCTCCAAATTCATTATGTAGTATAGATACTATTTTTTGATTTAAAAGAATTCATGTTTTTGTAAGAAATTTATAAAATAATTTTTTGTATAACTATGTGTCAAATAAGATATTTTTAGATATGTAAAAATTGAGTTTTTCTTGATTTTACTGAAGTTTAATAATGTGAAATTCATTTTTATTGTAATGGATTATAGATATATAGATTACAAAATTTTTACAAGTATATTAATTTCTTGTACATAAATTAGTAAAGCAATGAAACAAATCAAAACATTCCAAAATTTTTTACTTTTGGGAACTTTTTTAATCAGTTTTATTCAATTTCTATGTATATTTAATATAATAATCATACATATACCGTATCTTAATTGATAAGTAATGAAATAAATTTAGAATAAATGTGAATTAATTAATTTTAATCAAAGGGAAACAAAAAATCATATAAATCATTGATACATAAAGGATAAAAGTTATGGAGGTGAGGGGAATCGCTTTTAATAAATTTTAATCTTATTTTATACTTTTATTTTTTTAATCCATCCTTGGATTAAAAAAATCTCCACTCTGTCGGAATAAATCCTCTATCGCTTGCTAAAGCCACCACATCCTGTGGTGTTAAAATTTATTAAAAGCCAGCTTCAGTCGGTAAAATTTAAGGCTTTAGGATAAAGCCCTTTAGCAAGCATCATGCGGAGATTTAAAAAATCCAAGGACGGATTTTTTAATAAAAGTTTATATGGAGGTGAGGGGAATCGATATTCATTAAATACTAAATATATACGAATATACATAGTTATAAGTGTATAAAATAA
>CALUWN010000039.1 GCA_944324495.1 uncultured Mucispirillum sp.
ATATTTATAAATATTATTTTGCTAAAGTTATTTAAAATATTATGAGTGTTTGTATTTATTATATTTAAGATTTTTTTTGGGGTGAAGCAGTTACCAACCCATTGACACATCAATAAAGTTATAATATTATCATAGACTATGAAGAAGATATTATTTATATTATTTTTTATGTTATCAACGTGCAGTACAATATATGCAGAAGATAATGTGTTAACTCCATATAAAAAGCATGGCATAACAATATTATGGGAAAATGATTTTCTTAACTTTTTAAAGTCTGACAGGTATTACAGCAACGGTGTAAGAATAGGTTACACTTCAAAAGAGTATGATTATTTTAATGAAGATAACCCTATGAGCTGGGCAAAAAATATAAGTATAGTATCATATAATAAGCCACATATTACAAGATTTCACATGAGTATAAATCAGGAAATGTACACACCGGCAACACATGGGCCGGGAATTGGAAAAAACGACCACCCATATGGTGGTTTTCTATATCTAAATACTGGGATATTTAATAGAACGGCGGACACAGAAGAGCATATAGGTATAAAATTAGGGGTAGTAGGCAGTTATTCTCTTGCAGGGCAGTTGCAAACCTTTTTACATTCTTCCACTGGTCAGTTAGTTTTTGCTGAATGGGATAAAAGCCAGCTTAATAATGAATTTATCTTTAACCCATATTATCAAATAACATTAAGAAAATATATATTTAAAACAAAGCCATTTTCCATGGATATTTTAGGCACTTTTGATACTGCTTTAGGTAATGCAGATACTCATTTTGGAGCATATGGTTTAATAAGGCTTGGGCATAATTTAGATAATGATTTTGGTATGCCAAAGATGAATTTAGAGCAGGATTATGCACCAGTTCACAGCGATAAATTTTCCATATACGTTTTTGCAGGCGGTGGCGCAAAAGTTACTTTACATAATATTTTTGTAAAGGGCAATTCTGTGCAAAGCGATTTAGGATATAACTTAAGTATTTTACGCTATGAAGCAAGTGCAGGGCTTGTTATGTCATTTTACGGCGTGCGTTTAGGCTATATATGGACATATTACACAAAAGATTATACCGTTCAACCTTATGACCACCACGCAGTTGGTGCTCTTTTAGTGGAATTTTCTTTTTAAAATCTGTTGCAACAAAATAAAACAATATTATAAAATTTTAAATATTTAATATTATAACTTATTACATATAGAAGTAAAAATAAAAATTAATTCATATAATAAGGGTGGGAAATATCCTAAAACACTGAAATTATTGCAAGTATTACTTGACTTTATCATCTTAAATAAATTTATAATTATATTATATTTTTCTATTGCATTTTATTAAAAACAGGCGTAGATTGTATATATAGGTTAGGAATTAACTGTTTTTCACAAAAGGGAGGGTTTTATGAAAAATGTTATGTCTAGGCCTGCTGTAATATTCAAATACCTTTCTCTAGTTGTGGCAGCATTTGCTGTTGCTGTTTCTTCAAGTATGAACCAGTTTAGATTTTAATTAGTAAATAAGGAGTAAGAACTCCATAAAAAAAAGAGGTGAAGATATGAAAAAAATCGCATTCGTTGTTTTAGCAACATTTATGTTTGCTAGCTTAGCTTTCGCAGCTCCAAAATCTGGTAAAGTTGTATCAGTTGATGGTGACAAAGTTACTATTGAAGTTAAAGGTAACAAATTTAAAGCAGGTGATGAAGTATCTGTTGATGCTAAATCTGCTAAAAAAGCTAAAAAACCTAGAATGGGTGGATGCTAATTTAAGTTTTCACTTAAATGTAAAATATGGGGGAGCAAAAGCTCCCCTTTTTTATAATATTATTTTAATGCAAAATGGTAAAAAATAAATTATAATAAATTATGAAAAAAATACTTGTTTTAATAATATTTATAACAACTTGTGCCGTTATTGTATTTGCATTGTTATATAAAAATAACAGCAGTAAAAATATATCATCATGTATTTCATGCCATGGGGCAATAGAAGTAGTATCTGATACCCATAAAGATATAACATGTATAGAATGTCATGGAGGGGATGAACTTGCATTTGAAAAAAATGCGTCCCATAAAAATATGTTTGGTGGTAAAAACCCCTCAGACCCAAAAGTATGGGATAAAACCTGCGGTAAATGCCATGAATACGAAGTCAAACGTGTATCATCAACTATTATGCTTACAAATACAGGTATTATAAAAAATACACTTGCTGCCTGGGGGCAGACTGATAATAAAAGCCTTTTTTCTCAAAATAATATCCATACATCTTATGGTGATAATGGAAGTATCATAAATATTTCAAATATAGCAAATAACGATAATATTTCTGCTGATATGTATAGAAAATTCTGCTCAGGATGCCATGTAGGACAGGAAGCAGATATGGGATACCGCGGAGTGCATTCTTCAGGCTGTGCTGCCTGCCATTTTCCCTATGGTGAGTTTGGTGAATATGCTGGGGAAGATGAAAGTATGCATGGAAAATATATGCACTCTGTAACACATAAAATGCAGTCACTGCCAGATGATGATGTGTGCCTTGCCTGCCACAATAGAAGTGGAAGAATAGCTCTTTCTTACAGCGGTTTTTATGACGGAAATAATGCTTTAGTGCCTTTAAAAGACGGTATCCCCGGCCCTGACCTTACAAGCGGTCTAAGAAATATACGCCATTTTCAGGCAGATATACACCATACTGCTGGTATGGAATGTATTGACTGCCACACATCAAATGAAATTATGGGCGACGGTTATTATTATGAAAATATGTATAATCAAGTGGAAATAAGCTGTGAAAGCTGCCACGGCTCATATACTGAAAAACCAAAAACTAAAAAAGAAATTAAAGAAAATACTGGCTCTCAAAATATAAAATCCACATATGCAAAAGATATCCCCTTTGGCTCAAATGTGGTGCTTACAGAAAAGGAACGCCCTTTCTCAAATGTATATGAAAGGGACGGTGAGTTTAAATTAATCAGTAAAAGAAGCGGTATTGAAAGAGATATAAAAATTATAACAGGAACAGAAGCTCATAATATAAAAGGTCATTACAATATGGAATGTTATTCATGCCATTCAGCAAGCGTTATCCAGTGTTACGGATGCCATGTGGAATATAACGAAACAGAAACCATGTTTGACTATGTGAAAAATCAGGAAACAAAAGGCTCATTTAAAGAAACAGAAGATATTAGGACATTTTTCCCGTTCCCGCTATCATATAACCAAAAGGGTAAAATATCACCAGTTACTCCCGGATGCCAGACATTTTTAACCCATATTGATGAAAATGGTAATGTGGTGGAAAATGATAAAATGGTAGATTTTAGAGGCAAACCACAAATGAAGTATGCTCCATTTTATGGTCATAATACAGGTAAAAAAGCAGTCAGCTGTGAAGTATGCCATAGTAATACTGCCTTTTTAGGCTTTGGAGATTCGCTTTTTTCATATGATAATAAAACATTAACTTCAGCCATAAAATGTGATAACTGCCCAGTACCGTTAAATTCTATATATGCCATAGAAAATGGTGAGTTCTTATCAAAATCTGATATTGTGCGTTCTGGCTCTAAAGTATTAGAAAAGGAAACTATGTTAAAAAGTATAGATGCTATGAAATGTATTATATGCCATGAAAAAGCAGATGAAAAATATTATAATAGAGATATTGATTATGAAAAAATACTTAATGACAGCACTCATAAACATCTTATTAATTAACAGTGCTTACAGTCAAAACTACCACAAAAATTTTGATGATAATATGACATGTGAAAGCTGTCATAAGGACTATAATATAGAAAATATAACAAATATTCATTTTAATAATGAACGGGAAATAATAAATAATGCTTTTATGCATTTTGATAATGAGTTTGGCAGTAAAAACTGTACTTCATGCCATAATATGACATGTGAAAGCTGCCATGAAGATAAAAATCATAATATAATATCAAAACCAGTAAACGATAACTGCCTTGTATGCCATAAGGATGTATTTACTGGTATAGAATATGAGGGCTACGGTATAAGGGAGGACCATATAAGGTATAAAAGAGGCCTGCAAAAAGATGGGGAATATTATTTAAAAATGATACCCTCAGTGCATCATGAAGCAGGCATAACTTGTGCCGAATGTCATACTAAAAATTCATTACTTGGTAAAGAAAAACCAAAAGACTGCCTTATATGCCACACATATAATAGAGAAATAATAGACCACAGCATAAAAGGACATGATAAGGTTGAATGTATTTCCTGCCATGCAGCATATTCTCCAATGGAGCTTGGTACATTTTATTTACGGTTTAGGGAAAGCTCTAATAAAGAGATTTTTGATGAACTGCCACAGCTTGATGATGAATATGTTAAAAGCAGTTATATGCGTGTAAATGAACGTCCGCCAATGGTTATAGATAATGAAACAGGAAAATATGTGCCAGCAAAACCAGCATTTATTATTTTTACAGGCAATACATACCAAAATTTAGTAGTAGGTATAGAAAATAATATGATACTAAACAGGTGGAAAAAGACATATCCCCATACAGTAAGGCGTGAAACGGTGCTTTGTAATGCCTGCCATGATAATGAAAAAGCATTTTTATTAGAAAGTGATGAAAATAGAATATTATACCCAGATAAAGACGGACTAGCAGTAAAATCATTTTACAACAGCGAAAATTTCATCATTGAAGACGCAAGGTTTGTAACAAGGCAGGAATATGATGAAAAAATCAATAAAAAATCAAAAGAATATGTAAAAAAATATATAGAAAAACTAGACCAGTTGAAAAAGGTGATAAAGGAAAGTAAGTAGAATTTATTAAAGGTTTTATGGGCTATAAATCTTCCAGTTTAAATGTGTTATACCCTTCGTAATAATAGCTGTGGTCTATACCTTTTATATATACTGTCCTGTTTGATATATCATCTGTTAAAGCATACTTTAATATATACTTTATTTCAATATCTTTTACAGGGCTTCTTTCCATAGCAAGCAGATAATCATTTTTATCAACCATGCTCCAGTCAACTACTTTTGAAAGTGAGCTTTTTAAAATACAGTCGAGCCATATTCTCATACTTCTGCCGTTACCTTCTCTAAATGGGTGAGCAATATTCATTTCCACATATTTTTCTATTATTTCATCAAAATTAGACTGTGGCATATTATCAATATTTTTTAAAGATATATCTAAATACATAAGTGGAGCAAAGCGAAAACTGCCTTTTGAAATATTTACCGTTCGGATACTGCCTGCAAAATCATATATATCTTGGAATAAATATCTGTGTATTTCCTGTAATGACTTAAATGTTCCTGCATCTAATTTATCTAATATTTTATTATCAAAAAGCTCTAACGCTCGCTTTTTACTAAGCCTTTCTTCTTCTCTTGCAAGTACTGAAGCATCTTGAATACCTAATTTATTTTCTAAAACCATAACATACCTTATGTAATATAATAATATAGTATATATTGCTATATTTATAATTTCAAGTAGATAAATTAGGAATAAAAAAGCCATATTTGAGGGATTCGCCTTCCAAATCAATTTGTCCTAAATTGATTTTTCAGGCGTGCCTGCTCACTGTCGCAGACATAAAAAATACAGGATGTATTTTCTTTAGCAAGTATTTACGAGGTTTCCTCGTAAATATGTTGATTTAAAAATTATAGGATGTAATTTTTAAATATAAATCAATAAGTTCTGCTTTTCTTCCATACTCGGTCAGCGTTCGCAGAGCTTCGAATCCCTTGTTATACAAGCAAGAGAGGGATTCGCCTTCCAAATCAATTTGTCCTAAATTGATTTTTCAGGCCAGGCTTTTTTCTGTCGCAGACGTCCTGTCTGCTAATCCTCGCTACTCGGTCGGCGTTCGCAGAGCTTCGAATCCCTTGTTTTATAAACAAGAGAGGGATTCGCCTTTCAAATCAATTTGTCCTAAATTGATTTTTCAGGCCAGGCTTTTTTCTGTCGCAGACGTCCTGTCTGCTAATCCTCGCTATTCGCTCGGCGAAAAAAGTCCTTCGAATCCCTCTGTAAATACAAAAAAAAGGACAGTTTACACTGTCCCTTTTTAGTATTTACGGAAAGAGAGGGATTCGAACCCTCGGTGAGTTGCCCCACACACGCTTTCCAGGCGTGCCCCTTAAACCAGACTCGGACACCTTTCCATTACCTCATATTTATAAGAATTACCTTTTATATAAAAATGAAATAAAAAGCAAGAATTATTTTTAATTATATGATAAATATAAGATTAATTTATTTTCCTGTTTTTATAAATATATTCTTCTATTACCGCTACTATAGATGAAAGACGGGAAAGATTTTTGTTTAAATCTTCATATACATCTGTATAATCTTGAACTTCCACCATAAAGCCAATGCGTGAAAATTCATCACCTAAATATTCTAGCTCATCTAATACAGTTTGGTCAAAACCGCAACCGCTGTCATATATTGCCTTAAATAAACTGTGTGCTTTATAAAGGCAGGCTATTACATAGTCCATTTTATCCGTATCATTAAGATTATAAAATTCATTCTCGTTCATAAAACATACCGCCACTTAATACTTTAGCCCATATCAAGCATATTCATAGATGGTGACTGTGCTGCACCAGCATGCTCTTTCTTTTTAAGCTTTTCTTGAATAGATTTCTCCATTGCAAGCTCTGCCTTTCTCCTTTCAGCCTGTAATTCAGCATATTTTCTACGTCTTTCTTGAACTGCTTCAAATGCTGCCATTTTACGTTCATAATTACGCAAATCAACCATAATAGCCATATAGGCAGCTATACCAAGTATTGCCATTAATATGTCTACTTTATCCATATTAGACCACCTTAATAAATATTAAAAAGCATACAATCCTATTTTACTGTATCGGCAGTATATATTAATTCTTTAGTATTTTTTCGTTAAGTATAATATAATTTATAAATAAATATTTATCAAGCGATAAAAAACTATTGCAAAGTATAAGAATATAGTAAATAATATATAAAATCAAGTATTTGGAGTAAGATATGAAAAAATATACTTTAATTTTACTTTTATTTCTAGTTGTTTTATCAGCATGTAATGCTCTTGGCATTAAAGAATCAGATAATGCTACTAACGGTAGTAATGTAGAAAAAAGCACTGGTGGTGCAGTAAATGATAACCAGATGAGTGCCAGCACGCAGATAAATATACAGGCAGAACAAATTGCAGAAATGCAAAAAGAAATTGATGAACTTGTTTCCTCTTTAAATACAAAAGATATGACTATTGTTGAACTGGAAAATAAAGTAAATGAATTAAATACTCAAATAGATGAACTTTCTGGTCAGGTTGCTAACTCTAAAGCAGCTTATGATAACCTGCAGGGTATGATTAGTACAAATAATCAGTATAGAAATATTGCAATTATTGTTGCTCTTGCTTCTATATTATTAAACGTAATATTAGTTTATATGCTTATTAAAGCAAAATCTAAATACAGCCGTGCAGCACTGCCGCCTGCTAAAAAAGATGAAAACCTTGTATCAGAAAATAATACTGCTAAACCAGAAGTGAAAAAAGAAACTACAGAAGATAATAAAACTGAAGAAAGAACAGAAACAAAGCAAGAAGAAAATGCAGCAGCAGAAAACAGCGAAGCAAAACGTGGCAGACCAAAAAAAGCAGAACATACTAAAGAAAATACTGAAACAAATACAAGTGCTAAAAAACGCGGCAGACCAAAAAAAGACACAGCAAATTAATAAATAATTTCAAATATCATACATTATAAACCCCCTGTATAAAAACTATAGCAGGGGGTTTATTTTGGGTTGTATAAATTTAATAGTAGTGTTACTATTTTTATAAATCGTGTTACTGAAAAAGTCAAGAAAAAAGGTAAAAATATGGATAATAAAATTTATGCAGTAGGGTTAGGCCCCGGTGATTATGAAATGATGAGCCTTAAAGCTAAAAGGATATTAGAAGAAAGCCACATAATTTTTTTGAACGGTGGCAGAGTATTTAACAGCTTAGAAGAAGTAACATATTTACTTGATAAAATAAACTGTGGCAGTAAAGTAAAATATTATGAATTTACAGGGGAGAGCAGCAACAGGCTTGAAAAATTAAAAGCTTTTGTTGATGATATGGTAGATTGCTTTAAAAAAGGTATGAAAGTATCATATGTAACCATGGGGGATATGACAATTTATTCATCCTTTCCAGATATTTATAGTATGCTTGCAGAATACGGCATATCTCTTGAAGCAGTAACTGGTATTCCGTCATTTTTAGCCCCTGCCTCATTAACTGGTGTATCAATTGTTGATTTTAAAGACAGGGCAGCACTTATTCCAAACCCTGAAAAGGCTGAAGATATTGAAAAACTTTTCCCTGATTTCCAGACTGTCATAATTATGAAAATAGCTGATAATGGCAAAGTTTTAAAAGAATATATAGAAAAATACAAACCAAAATATGCTTATGCTGTTTTTAATGCATACAATAAAAACCAAAAAATATATAATCTGCTTGAGAGTATGCCATTAGACAGTGAAGAATATTTTATGTGCGTTGTGATGGTAAAAAAATAAATTTTTCTTTGCATTTTTTATTATGTAGAGTTATAATACAGGCAAAAATTTTTCAGCGGTGAATAATGGATAGTTATTTAAGTGTACTTTATAATACATTTATGAAAGATGAACGGTATATGTTAATCGTTAATGGATTAATGTTTACTTTAAGTGTAACAATACTTGCTGCAGTAATTGGTATTATTTTAGGTGTAGTTTTATCTCTTATGACTATATCTGATTTTAGACCATTTAAACATACAAAATCTAAAAAACTTGCTTTTTTAAGAGATTTTAATCCATTAAATAAACTTGCTTTATTTTACGTTACTGTTATAAGGGGCACACCGACTGTAGTTCAGCTTCTTATTCTTTTTAACCTTGTATTTACTGGGATACTGGAAGCTCCTGTATTTGTGGTAGCTGTTATTGGTTTTGGACTTAACTCTGCAGCTTATGTGGCAGAGATAATTAGAGCAGGTATTCAGGGGCTTGATAAAGGTCAAATGGAGGCAGCAAGGGCGTTAGGTATGTCATATGGTCAGTCTATGAGGGTGATAATTATACCTCAGGCTGTTAAAAAAATTATGCCAGCTTTAGTTAGTGAATTTATAGTACTTTTTAAAGAAACATCAGTTGTAGGTATGATAGGTGGTAATGACTTAACAAAGGCTGCAAAAGAAATTGCTGCAAATTCATTCAGAGCAGCAGAGCCATGGCTTTTAGCAGCATTAATATATTTACTGCTTACTACTTTATTTACATACTTTATGAGAAAGGTTGAAAAGAGGTTAAAAGAAAGTGATTAAGGTAAAAAACTTACATAAATACTTTGGTGAGCTGTACGTATTAAAAGGTATAGATTTAGAAGTTAAGCAGGGTGATGTTATCGCCATTATTGGTCCATCAGGCAGTGGCAAGTCAACTATGCTTCACTGTATTAACAGGCTTGAAGAACCAAGTGACGGTCATATATATATAGATAATGAAGATATTATGGCACCAGATTGTGATATAAATGCAATCAGGCAGAAAGTTGGTATGGTTTTTCAGCATTTTAATCTTTTCCCACATAAAACTGTACTTGAAAATATTACCCTTGCCCCATCCCTTGTGAAAAAAGTATCTAAGGATGAGGCAGAAAAAACAGCTTATGAACTTCTTGAAAAAGTAGGGCTTTCTGATAAAGCATTAAGCTATCCTAATAAACTTTCAGGTGGTCAAAAACAGCGTATAGCAATAGCTAGAGCACTTGCTATGAAACCGGAAGTAATACTTTTTGATGAGCCTACAAGTGCATTAGACCCTGAAATGATTAAAGAAGTTCTTGATGTTATGAAAGAGCTTGCAAAAGAAGGGATGACTATGCTTATTGTAACCCATGAAATGGGCTTTGCAAAAAATGTGGCAAACAGGCTTATTTTTATGGATAATGGTAAGGTCGTTGAAGATACAGAACCTAATGAGTTTTTTAATTCCCCAAAAAGTGAGCGAGCAAAAGAATTTCTTGATAAGGTATTAAATAAGTAAGTTTTTAGGTAAGTGCAAATGTATATACAGAAGATGTGGCAGTATCTAATAAGGCAGGTATGAATACACATTTATCAAAGCCAATAAATTATAATATGCTTCAAAATACCTTTAATTCATTAATAAAAGAAAGAAATAAATAAATTATAAAAAAATGTTTGACAAAATAAATAAATTATAGTAATAAGAATGATTACTATTTTGGTGTTTAAAAGTAAAAATAAACATAACTCTGGAGAGGCAATATGGCAATAAGGAAGTATTCCCGCCAGCGTGAGCTTATTTATCAGACAGTAATAGAAAATCAAGTCCATCCAAGTGCGGAGTTTGTTTACAATTACTTGAAGAAAGATAACCCACAGCTTAGTCTGGGAACAGTCTACAGAAACTTGCAGCAGCTTTCAGAAAGTGGGGCGATTTGCAGGGTGTCTATACCAAATCAGCCAGATAGGTTTGATGGGGTGACAGAGCCACATTACCATGCAGTATGCAGTAAATGTGGAAGAGTAGACGATATTTTTATTGATAATATGACAGATATTGACAGCCTTGTAGCTTCTAAAACTGGGCTGAATATTATAGGTCATGAGATAGTGTTTAAAACAATTTGTCCCTTGTGCAAGAATTAGGGATAAAAATAAAGGGGTGATAACATGGAATTAAAAGGTTCTAAAACAGAAAAAAATCTTCAAGATGCATTTGCTGGTGAGTCTCAAGCACGTAATAAATACACTTATTACGCAAGCAAAGCAAAAGCAGAAGGCTATAATCAAATTGCTGATATTTTTGAAGAAACAGCAAATAATGAAAAAGAACACGCAAAAATTTGGTTTAAACTTCTTCATGGTGGTCAAGTACCTACAACTGAAGTTAACTTAAAAGACGCAGCAGACGGCGAACACTATGAATGGACTGATATGTACGCTGGTTTTGCTAAAACTGCTAAAGAAGAAGGTTTTGCTAGAATTGCATACCTTTTTGAAGAAGTAGCTAAAATCGAAAAAGAACACGAAGCAAGATATTTAAAACTTCTTGAAAACGTAAAAGAACAAAAAGTTTTCAAAAAAGCAGAGAAAGTTGTATGGCAATGTGCTAACTGCGGTCACTTACATTTTGGTGAAACTGCATTAGAAGTTTGCCCAGTTTGCGAACATCCAAAAGCATTTTTTCAAATTAAAGCTGAAAACTATTAATTAAATCCTTATCCAAACTTTTATAAGTTTGGATAAGTTTTTTTCTTGTATATTTTATCATTTAAAGGTAAAACGTCAAAAGCATACTATATGGGTTTAACCCATAAATATAAAACAGGGAAATGCAATGAAAAAAGTGTATCTTTTAGCAGTAATTATTATGATTGCAGCAGCATTTGCTGGCTGTAATAAAGGTGAACAGCAACAAGATGGTTCATTAAAAGAAACAAAAGATGAATTAATTCTTGAAGCTAGAAGCAATTTTGAACCTATTCCACTTAATGTGAAAGAAGGTTACAAACAATTAAAAAACAATGAAGCAACTGAAGCAAAATATGAGCTTGGTAAAATGCTTTATTTTGAACCACGTCTTTCTAAAAGCCAGCTGATAAGCTGTAACACTTGCCACAACTTATCATTTGGTGGTGACGACTATCAAAAAACATCTATTGGTCATGGTTGGCAGGCTGGTCCTAGAAATGCTCCAACAGTATTAAACTCAGTTTATAATACTGCTCAATTCTGGGACGGTAGAGCAGGTGACTTAAAAGAACAAGCTAAAGGTCCTATCCAAGCAGGTGTTGAAATGGCTGCAACTCCTGAATATGTTATTGAAGTATTAAACAGCATACCAGAATATGTTGAATTATTCAAACAAGCTTATCCTGGTCAAGCAGATCCTGTAACATTTGATAATGTTGCAAATGCAATTGAAGTATTTGAAGCTACACTTCTTACTCCAAACTCTAGATTTGACCAATTCTTAAGAGGCGACAGCAACGCTCTTACTGATATTGAGAAAAAAGGTTTAAAAGTTTATATGGACCAAGGTTGCACAGGCTGTCACTCTGGTATTAACTTAACTAGTGAAGGATACCACCCATTCCAAGTTACAGGAACTAAAAATGAAAATCTTTTAGCTGGTGATAAAGGCCGTGCAGGTGTTACATTAGAAGAAGCTACAGAAGATGAACAATTTGCATTTAAAGCTCCAACTTTAAGAAATATTGAATATACTGCTCCATATTTCCATTCAGGTATTGTTTGGGATTTAAGAGAAGCAGTTGCTGTTATGAGCTCTGCTCAATTAGGTAGCGATTTAACTGAAGAACAAATAGACCAAATTGTAGCTTTCTTAAAATCTACTACTGGAGAAATGCCAAAAGTTGAGTATCCTATTCTTCCACCTTCAACAATTAATACACCAAAACCAGACCCAGCTGTAGCACAAGCTGCACCAGTTGCTGTTGAACCAGCTGCAGCAGAACAAGTTGTTACAGAACCTGCAGCTACAGAACCTGCAGTTACTGAACCAGCAGCTACAGAACCAGCTGCTACTGAACCAGCAGCTACAGAACCAGCAGCTACAGAACCTGCAGCAGCACAGTAATGGTTAATAAACTTGTATCATAAGTAAAATTTATAAAATTGAGGCTGTCTATTACAGCCTCTTTTTTTATAGGTTTTTAACTGGTGGTACCCCATTTTTTATTAAAAAAATGCTATAACTACTTGATAATATATGTAAAAATAGAAATAATTGTAATAACTGTCAT
>CALUWN010000040.1 GCA_944324495.1 uncultured Mucispirillum sp.
ACAGGTTCAGAAAAACCTTGTACAGTTTTAGTACATACCCTAAAGCCACCAAACATTGTTAATGATTTAATGCAGGCTGAAATTTAGCTGCTTTTACTGATATTTCTGCCTGCTTATCAAGTTTTTTATAGCCAGAAGATTTTATGATTTTATAATTTATCATATCACCTTTACTGTTTAAAGAAATCTTAAAAACAACAGTGCCTTCTTCCTTATTTCTGCGAGAGCTTAAAGAGTATTCTGGGCGTGGTATATAGCTTGCAAAACCTTGAGTATATGAGCTTTTATTATACCCGTCGCTGCCAGCTTTGGCTGATTTTGCCATACTCTGCTGATTTTTTTCTTTCTTATTCTTTTTGCCAAGTAAGCCTTGTTTATTATTTTCATTTTTATTAGATTTTACATTTTTTTGTGATATTTTATCACTTCCTGTAAAATCAGTTGCATTTTTTATGCCGTCATTTGCAGGCTTAACTATTGATACTTCTACATAACTTTCAGAAGTAAAGGCAATATTATTATATATTTTTGCATTACTATATTTACTAAAACTTACAAGTATTAAAATATGTATAATAATTGATAAAGTTAGAGTAAATATAAGATTTTTCATATTATATTTTAGCTTTTAACCCCGCAAATATTTCTATACCTTTTGTACCATAGCCAGATATTTCTTCATATTCTGTATTTGTTAAGTTTTTTCCCTTTAAATAAACTTGAATATTATCATTTATATCATAGCTTATTACTGCATTAAGTAAAAAATAATCATCATTATATCCTTTTGTATCAAACATTGTTGATACACTTTCACCGTTATATATAACATCAGCTCCAATCATTAATCCTTTAACAGGATATACTGCAAACCCTGCTTGGAATTGATGTTCTGGCCGTCTTTCAAGTGGATTGCCGTAATAATCAAATGTCTGCATCCATGTATAGCCTGTTTTAATATCAAGCCATTTCACTGGATAAATATTGATAAAAGTTTCAATTCCTCTAATATGTGCATTCTGCTCATTTTCAAAACTTCCACCGCTGGGTGATGAATTTGTTTTCCAGCTTATCATATTATCATAATAATCATCAAACCATGAAAGCCCGTAAACTATCTTTCTATTAAAAAGACCATTTTCAAAGCCTATTTCATAAGCAAAGCTTTCCTGTAAAGCCAAATTTTGATTACCATTTAAAGGGTCATATAGTTGATATAAAGAAGGTGCTTTTGCACCTGTTCCAGTGTTAAATTTTAACTGTAAATCAATCTTATCAATATCATAAACTGTTGATACTTTCCATACGGGAACTACTTTTGTATCTCCCTCTTTTTGCACTCTAAAAGATGCAACAGTAGTCCATGCATCAAAAAGATTTACTGTTGCCTGCAAATAACCTGCATAACTATTCATATTCTCATTATTAAAATAATCTTGATATTCATCAGGTCGTGTCATTATATGGTTACGAATATATACTTGATTATATTCATAATTTATGCCAGCTGTTAAAGTCAGCTCATCAAGTATATATATGTTGTTGTAAAAATCAATATTTAAAGAATTACCCTCAAAAATATCGTTATCATTATTTGCTAAAAACTCATAAGAGCCATAAGTTCTATTAGAATAAGTGTAGTTTATTTTAAGCTGTGGCTCCCAAATATCAAAAAACAATGCTTTTGTATTCCATGCAGCATTTACTCTTCTAGTTCTCTGAATATAGTCAAGGTTATCAGCAAGCCCGCCTCCGTCATCAATATCGCTTTCTCTGTCAGCATAATTTATCTGAAAAGCTGTAGAAATATCATCTGTTGGTTTAATATTAATATATCCATTAAAACTTCCCATAGCATCTGGGTCTTTTTCATAATTACCATATTTTTCTGCAGCTGCTGAAATATTTTCATCATAAAAAAAACTTCCACCTATACGGTAATCAACTATTCCTTTACTGCCATAAACAGAAGCACTGCCTTTAAAATTTAGTTTCCATAACATACTTTGTATATCAGCAGATGCCTGCACAGGTTTATTGCCGCCTTTTTTTGTAATAATATTTATAGCTCCATTCATTGCAGAACTTCCAAGGCTGGCACCAGCTGGACCTTTTATTATTTCAATTCGTTCTATATTATCTATTGGAACGCTGGATAAATCTACATCATTATTTATGCCTGCAGCATCATTTATCGGCATACCGTCCACCATTAAAGCAATACCAGCACTTACACCTCTAACATATAAAGTAACTAACTTGCCGGCACTATTTTCCCTTATTAAAATACCAGGAACTTTTCGTAATATTTCTTCTAATGAGTTAGGCTTCATTTCTTCTATTTCTTTATTTGTAATCGTTGTAATACCAATACCAGCTTTATTAACTTCTGTTGGCACAGAAAGACCAGTTACAAATATTTCCTGCATATTTTCATTATTTTGAGAAAATGCTCTACTATATAAACTTATAAAAATACAAATTATTAATATACTTATTTTTTTCATTTTTTACCTGTTAAAATAAGGCAGGATATTATTATAAATATCCTGCCATTTTAATTATTGAATTGCAGCAGTATCAGCAGGTCTAATATCAAACATTATTTTTACAGGTGTTTCTACTACATCACTTTCTGTATTTAAAACACCTAAAATACCATTTGCATTATCGCCCCATGTGTATAAGTTGTTATCACCTGCTAATGCTATAGTTCTATCGCCTCCAGCCCAGACTTTTTGATAGCCTGCTTCTACACCATTTGGATTATCTATTTCAAAAACTTTGTTATTAGTTGCATTACTGTGAGTATTTGAAAGCCCGCCTATTTGACCTTTTGTATTATCTCCCCAGCCATATAATTTACCACTTTCAGATACAGCAAGCCCATGAGAAGCTCCCGCTGCAATTTCTTTAATATTATCTTTTATAGGGTTATATTCTACATAAGTCGCCATTTCTCCTTTATATTTCTCTTCTAATGCATTATCTGTAAATACAAATAATGGGGCACCTCTTCTAATCATACCATCACCATTTAAATCATCTAAACCAACTTGACCTTTTGTGTTATCACCCCATACATAAACAGCTTCTGTTCCTAATTTTACAATAGAAAATTTATTACCTGCTGCAGCTTTAGAATTAGCCAGATTAGTCATATACATACCTTGATTAGCACTACTTCCATATGGATAATATACTTGTTGAGTAGAAGTATTAAATCCTATACCTTCTCCTTCTTCATATTCATCTGGATTTTTACCACCGTATAAAGCATTTTTATCTTTTATAGAGCCACCTGTCTGCCATCTGTCATTATAACCTGCCTGAAAAACTGCACTACTTGCTGTTAATGCAACTATTATATGGTCTGCTCCTGCTACTGCGATCTGATTTTTTCCTACAGCAAATCCTGCACTGGCATTACCTGTCATAGTAGATTGTGGAGTATAATCATAAAGATTTGTAGTGCCATCTGCATCATATCCTTTCCAACCCCATCTATAAAAATTTGCGTTATAACTACTTCCTCTTGGAGTTAAAGTTGCCATACCAGATATTCTATCTCCCGCTGTAACAATTAATTTTGTTCCCTCAGTTCCAGTATTATTGCTTTCTAATAGTGTTGGAGTATAATGTATAGCATTATCCTGTCCGATACCTAGTAAACCTTCTGTATTATCCCCACAAACATAAGGGTTAGGACCATCTGCAAATATTGTATGCACTGCTCCTGCTGCCACAGAGTCTACATTTTTATAGCTTGATAAGATAGCAGGTGTTTTAATACTAGTAGTTGTTTCTGCTGTGCAAAGCTGACCTTTATCATTATTGCCATATACATATAAATTACCAGCATTAATATCGGAAATTAAAGTATGATTTTGCCCTAAATCAATAGCAAACTCTTGACTTTCAGGAATATTTATTATACCTGTTCTTATCTGTTCCCCAGCAGTTACAGAAATAGTATATTGTCCTGCTGCTGTAAAATTATGAGTATAACTTCTACCAGTGTTATTTTCTAATGTTACATCTTCGTTATTACTGTTAGTAACAGTCCATGTGTAACTATCAGAACCGTCTTTTGCATAAAATTCAACCTGTCCAAGTTTTGGAGTATCATGCATAATATAGGATAATGCAATGCCTTCACTTTCAACAGGTGCCACAGTTTGAGGTGGCTCTGGTCTTTGGCTTGCACTATCATTTACTATATCACATGCAGAAATAAATATTCCTATTACACTAATTAAACTAATTAAAATACTATGTTTAAATTTTAACATTTAAAAAATCCTCCTAATAAAATAATGGATAAATATTTGATAATACAGTAAATTTTTATGTTTGCTATATTGGTATACAATAATACTATTTACTTAAAATATTAGTAAATATAGATATTGTAAGTGAATTTTGTATGCGATAATGATATTTATTTCTTAAACATCATAGTTATAAGAATGTTTAAAAATAACTTTATTAGTATAATACTAAACCCCGTTTTTTGTTATTTAAAACAAAGTAAAATACCATTATATAAGTCTGCATTATACAAATACTTAATAAAAATTGTTTAGCTTTAAAATCAAAGAAAATAGTTGATATTATATAAGATATGATGTTTCATATGTCTTTCCTCCGAAGATTGTTTTTATTATCAGATAGCAACGTCTCCTGACTTATTCATCAACCAAAACTCATTCCTTCCCATTAAAAATTAACAGTGGTTATAATGAGCCTGTCCGAAATTACAGTTGCGGGGACAGCGGTGGATTTTCACCACACTTCCGTTTACATATCTATATGTTGCACGATAACATTAAAGATAATTTTTTTCAAGTAAAAAATTTATCTGCTTCACCCCCATTTTTTTACAACATCTTATGTCACTCAGACGAGCGTTTTTTGCGAGGACTGCCGATTTCCCGAGCGAGTAGTGAGGAATCAGAAATCGCACAGGCTAGCAAACGAAGCCGAAGAGTCTATAATTTTTACTAGCTGGAACATTGTAAGATTCTTCGCCTGTCTGCAACAGGCTCTGAATGACAGTTTATGGCAATTATTTATATTTTTAAAAGACAATAATGTTTATAATTTAATTATTTTCCATATGTTTTTTTAAGGCTTTATTATCCATATTTTTTCCAAGGCCTATCATTAGTTTTGCCAGCGTATTTTCTAAAGTCATATTTTTTGCACTAATTGCACCAGATTTTTCAGCTAATACACCCATAGGGTACTTATCAAGGTGAACTCCATTATAAAGGCACTGAGTAATACAAACTACTGCAACACCGTTTTTCATGGCATATTTTATGGCAGGGATAAAATCTTTTTCATTATCACAAGGCACACCGCCTGCTCCATAACCTTCAATAATAATACCTTTATACCCCATATCTACCAGCATATTAATTATATCTGGCTTTAAAGAAGGTATTATTTTTAATACAAATATATTTTCGTATATTTCTTTATTAAATTTTACTGTTTCATTATATTTTACAGGGTTAATATTCCATATAATATTATTATTTTCTATTTTACCTGCAATATTTTCATTAATAGATAAAAACCCAGTAAAATCAGTAGTGTATATTTTTTTTACATATGAGCCTTTATGAATAGAGTTATTAAATACTAAAAATACACCATTATAACTTGATGAGGCAGTTAAAAAAGCACCATATATATTATCTTTTGCATCTGTATAATCAACCTGCATAGGAAGCTGTGAGCCTGTAAAAACTACTGGTTTTGATAAGTTTTCTATGGCATTACTTAAAAATGAAGAAGAATAAGCCATAGTATCTGTACCATGGGTTATAACAAAGCCGTCATATAAATTATAGTTTTCTTCAACTGCTTCAATCATCATTTTATAATGTTTTGGTGAAATATTTGAGCTGTCTATATTCATTATTTCTAAAACATCAATATGGCAGATATCTTTTAATTTAGGCACATATTGCAATAAATCATTACCACTTAAAGCAGGGGCAAGCCCATTTTCTGATACAGTGCAGGCAATAGTGCCACCTGTTGCAATCATTAATATTTTTTTCATATGTATTCCATAATTTTAATAAAAAATACCCCTTTTATGTAAAAAGGGGTATTAAAATTTCTTGTATTTTATAAACTTATATGCTTGCAGCAGCAATAACAGCTAAATTGAAGATTTCTTCAGAAGTAGCGTTGTTATCTGCAACCTGTACAGGTTCAGAAAAACCTTGTACAGTTTTAGTACATACCCTAAAGCCACCAAACATTGTTAATGATTTAATGCAGGCACTGGCTGCTTGAGCAGTGCTGAAAACAAGAGTATTTGCGTTGCCGTCTGCTTCAGATAATGGGAATTGTTTTACAGCCTGTGGGTTTAATGCTGTTTCTAAATCCATATCACCTTCAATATGTAGTTTAGAATTTACTTGTTTAGCAAGCTCTATTGCACTTGCTATATTTTCAGCATCAACTGACGAGCCAAAATTACCGTTTGAAATAACTGCAATATTTGGTTTAATACCTAATATTTCGCAGATATCTGCAGACTGTAATATAACTTCTGATAAAAATTCATCATCTTCAATAGAATATAAATCAGGGTCTGCAATAATTAACTGTTTATATTTATTTGCTAATATTACAGCAGAAGAAGCAGAGTAGTAATCTTCTTTTAAATCTATCATATCAGCAATAGCAGTTAGAGAAGTTTCTAAATTTTTTAAAGCATAGCCAACCATAGCATCAATATCACCATAAGCAAGTACAGCAGCCGCAAACCTGTTATAATGGCCGTGTTTTATTTCCTGTTCTGCTTGATGTTTTGTAAGCCCAGTTCTCCAATATTTTTCATAATGTTTGTTTATGATTTTATTTGTATGCTTGTATGTGTCAGGGTCAATAATTTCCATACCTTTTAAGTTTATATTTAAAGTTTCTGCTGTTTCTTTAATTTTTTTAGTATTACCAATAAGGCAGGCAGTACCAATGTGAGCATCATTAAACATAGCAGCAGCAGTTAAAACATCTGGTTTATCAGCAAAAGCAAAGCCCACTCTGCCTTTATTTTTCCTAGCTTTTTTGAAAGCATGGTGGAGCATATTTAATGCTGGGTTCATGCGAGCAAGTAATGAAAATTTATAATCATCAAAATCTTTAATGTGATTTGTAGCAACGCCAGTATCCATAGCAGCACGAGCAACAGCAGCACTAACATTAGGAAGCAGGCGTGGGTCAAATGGAGTAGGGAGTATGTATTCCCTGCCGAAAGTGAAATCTTTACCATTATATGCTTTTCTAACCACATCAGGTACTATCTGGTGAGCAAGTTCTGCAATTGCATAAGCTGCTGCCATTTTCATTTCTTCATTAATTACAGTTGTGCGTACATCTAAAGCACCTCTGAACATAAATGGGAAACACATAACGTTATTGATTTGGTTAGGGTAGTCACTTCTACCTGTAGCCATAATAGCATCATCTCTGATTTTGCTAACTTCTTCTGGAGTGATTTCTGGGTCAGGGTTAGCCATAGCAAAAATAATTGGGTTTTTTGCCATATTTTTAATCATTTCTTCGCTAAAAGCACCTTTTTTAGAAAGACCGTATAATACATCTGCACCTTTAACTGCTTCTTCCAATGTGCGGGCGTTATTTTCTGTGGCAAATTTTTCTTTATAAGGGTTCATACCTTTTTCTCTGCCTTTATAGATAACACCATTTGTATCGCATAATATTAAATTTTCTTTTTTAACACCAAGGTTTACTATTAAAGATGCAATCGCAAGCCCTGAAGCACCAGCACCGTTCATTACAACTTTAACATTTTCTATTTTTTTACCTGCTACTTTTAAAGCATTGATTAAGGCAGCACCACCAACAATAGCTGTACCGTGCTGGTCATCATGGAAAACAGGTATATTCATAGTTTTTTTAAGTTCTTCTTCAATAACAAAACATTCTGGAGCTTTTATATCTTCTAAATTAATACCGCCAAAAGTAGGTTCTAATAACTGACATGCTTTTATAATTTCTGAAGTATCTGTAGAGTTTAACTCTATATCAAAAACATCAACATCAGCAAATTTTTTAAATAAAACTCCTTTTCCTTCCATAACAGGTTTACCAGCAACCGCTCCAATATTGCCTAAACCTAAAACAGCTGTACCGTTTGTAATAACAGCAACTAAGTTACCTTTTGCAGTATATTTGTATGCATTTTCAGGGTTTTCTTCAATAGCAAGGCATGGAACTGCTACACCCGGAGTATATGCAAGTGATAATTCTTCTTGAGTACTACAAGGTTTTGTTGATATTACTTCTATTTTACCAGCAACAGGCATACTATGGTAATCTAAAGCCATTTGTGCTAAATCATTATTTTTACTCAAAACAGTTTCCTCCAATAAATTCTACATTAACCGTTAATATTAACCTAAAATAATAAAATTGCAATAGAAAAATAATATATTCTCTATATTTATTCTTAAATGATATGTATAGGAAATATTTTATAATGTAATAATGCTTTTATATTGCTTGTAACTTTTTGATTTATTTGCTAATGTGGATAATAAAATATAGAAGAGGGACATATGCCAAAAGAGATTGAAATACAGATAAGGTTTAATGATTTAGACGGTTATGGCCATGTTAATAACTCGGTTTATTTAAGTTACTGCGAAATAGCTAGAACAAATGGTTATGCTGATGTTTTTAATAACAGTATAGAGAAAAAAATGTGGTTTATTCTTACAAGTGCAGAAATAAATTATAAAAAATTCTTAAAACTTGAAGATAAAGCCTTTGTTAAAGTATGGCTTTCTGGTGCAAAGGGTGCATTGTTTACTTTTGAATATATTATTCATAACGGTCAAGGCACAGTTTTTGCCACAGCAAAAACAACTCATGCAGTTTATGATGCTGTAAAAAACAGACCTGTTAGAGTGCCACAGGAAATTATTAATGAGGTAGAAACATTATAGTTACTTATACTTTCCTCGAAAAAGTGAGAAGGAAAGCAGTACCGCTATAATGTAACCAATTGTAGTAAAAAGTGGCAGGTCAAAAACCACAGGCTGAATGTCAACTAATGCTATAAGGCTTGAGCCTATTATTACGGCAACTATTATCATGCCTATGATGATTCTGTTTAACATCCTGTCTATAAATGACTGGGCAGTATCAGAAATTTGTAGTTCTGAATTGATTTTTGCCTGCCCCTTAGCTACCATTCTTAATATATCAATGGTAAAGCCGGGGATTAAAGCTATTTTTTCAAAACTTCCTTCAAATTCTACTGCCATTCTTTGAAGTTTTTTTATAAACTCATCTGCTGGGTTTTTGCTTCTTTTAATATGTTTTGCTGTAATATCAATAATATTTATACTAGGGTTTAAAAATGCAAGTACACCTTCTAAAGTCATAAGCCCACGGGCCAGCATTGAGATATTTGCAGGCACTTTTATCTGGTGAGTATTTAGTATGTCTAAAAGCTCAGCCACTATGGAAGCAAGGCTTAGCTCGCCAAACTCCATTGTGCCATATTTATTTAAGAATAAATCAATATCAGAGTAGAGCTTTACATGGTCAATATTTTTTAAAGGTATGCCTAAGGTGAGGGCAATATCTTTTATTTTTCCGCTGTCATGGCGTGCTATTGCAAAAATCAATTCAGCAATAAGGCTTTTATCTCTTGGGTTTAGCCTGCCAACCATTCCCAAATCTATCCACACTATTTGCCCCTGCCGTATTTTGATATTTCCCGGGTGCGGGTCTGCGTGGAAAAAACCGTCGTCAATAACCTGTTTTATAAAATCAAGAGCAAGTTTTTCAGCTATTTCTTCCTTATTATAGCCGCCTTCTTCCATGGCTTTTTCATCATCTACAAAAAAGCCGTCAATATGCTCCATAACAAGTATTCTTTCCGAGCTTAAATCTTTATAAACTTTAGGGCAGGTGGCATAAGTTATGTCTTTATGGTTATTATAAAAAGTATCAGCATTTTCTGCTTCTTTTAGAAAGTTCATTTCTTCCTGAGCTGTTTTCCAAAGTTCATTTATTATATTATTAAAGTCAATAATAGAATCTCTTTTAACTTTTTGTATCATTTTAGCAGCCCGACGCATAAGCTTAATATCCTGCTCCATTCGCTTATAAATATCCCTGCGTTGGACTTTTAATACAACCTTAGTGCCGTCACTTTTAAGGCGGGCAGAATGAACTTGTGCAATAGAGGCAGAGCCTAAGCTTTTATAATTAAAATCATCAAAAAGCTCATTAATATTTTTGCCGTATGTTTCTTCTATAATAAAATGCAAGTCTTCATCACTCATAGGTGGTACATCAGTACGCAGTTTGCCTAATTCCTGTAAATATTCCTGTGGAATAGTATCTGTCTGCATAGACATAATCTGACCCATTTTAATATAAGTTGGGCCTAATTCTTCTAATATAAGACGGACTTTTTCAGGGGTAAGACCTGCTAAAATATTATGTTTTTTAAGTATAGATAATATTTCACGAAGCCTTGCTCTTTCATTATAGTTTTTATTAAACATTATTTTTCTTTACGCTCTTTTTCTACTTCTTTTATTTTTTCTTTTAATATTTTAATATCTTCATCAGATAAATCTTTCATATCTTTTATCTGCATAATAAGTTCGGAGTTAATCTCTTTTTCTTTTTCAGCTAATTTTTCCTGTAAGTTATGTTTTAATTCCTCATTAAGAGCTTTACCCTGTTCTAAAGTGAGAGCACCTTTTTCAATAAGCTCATCAATTACAGCTTTTGATTTTTCATTGGTTTTAGCAATAGCACCAACGCCAAATAAAAATACCTTTCTTAAATCATCACTTAAATTACTCATAGTATTCTCCTTTTATTGTCTTATAATCTGTATATGGGC
This sequence comes from uncultured Mucispirillum sp., assembly GCA_944324495.1. Taxonomy (GTDB): domain Bacteria; phylum Chrysiogenota; class Deferribacteres; order Deferribacterales; family Mucispirillaceae; genus Mucispirillum. Next base: position 10,919 of record CALUWN010000040.1, read on the forward strand.
TTTCCTGTTTCTAGGGCCATCATATTCCATAAAGTAAATATCCTGCCAAGTGCCTAAAACTATATTACCATTTTCTATAATCAATGTAATACTTGGGGAGGTGAGGGTGGAAAGGGCGTGAGCCTGAGAGTTACCCTCCATATGTTTATAATTATTGTGCTCTGGTATCATATTATTAAAAATATTTTTTAAATCTTTTATAACATTAGGGTCAGCATTTTCATTAATAGATACACCTGCTGTAGTATGGGGTATAAATATAACCACAATACCATTTTTTACATTAGAATTATAAACAATTCTTTGAATATCTGGAGTGATATCTACAATATCAAATCGGCTGCTAGTTTTAATATTTATGGTTTCCATAATATATACTCTTATTTTGGTATTATCTTTTATATTATGTAAATAAGGAAAATAAGTCAATTTAAAGTTTACTGCTTCACCCCCATTTTTTTTGCAACACCTTATGTCACCTTGATGCGGAGCCGAAGAGTCTATAATTTTTACTAGTTGGAACATTATAAGATTCTTCGCCTACTATCGTAGGCTCAGAATGACAGTTATTGCAATTATTTCTATTTTTACATATATTATCAAGTAGTTATAGCATTTTTTAATAAAAAATGGAGGTGAAGCAGAAAAAGAAAACTATTCACATACTCATAAGCCATTATAAGCGAATGCGAAAGTTAGTAAAATATTAATAGTTTTTATCC
>CALUWN010000041.1 GCA_944324495.1 uncultured Mucispirillum sp.
TCTTATAATGTTCCAGCTAGTAAAAATTATAGACTCTTCGGCTCCGCATCAAGGTGACATAAGGTGTTGCAAAAAAATGGGGGTGAAGCAGTTTTTTATTATTTAATGCTTAAAAATTTATGGTGAAAATTATTTGTATTTTTTAAGACTATGTATATTATATTTAGTTGAAAATAAAATATTTATAGATATAATAGTAGCTGAAAAATCATTTTTAATGGTGAAATAATATGGAAAATATTGATACGTTAGTGGAAAAATACTTTGAAAATGCTGTAAAAGATTTACAGGAACTTATAAAAATCAATTCTGAAAACGATAAATCTACAAGCAGTAATGAGCAGCCTTTTGGAAAAGGTATTGCATTATGCTTAAACCAGTTTTTAAATACTGCTTCAAAAGACGGCTTCATAAATAAAAATATTGATAATTATGCAGGTTATGCAGAATGTGGCACTGGCGATTTAATAGGCATACTTGCCCATTTGGATGTTGTGCCTGCTGGAAACCACCATAAATGGACATATCCTCCTTATGCTGCAGAAATTCATAATAATAAAATGTATGGCAGAGGTACAGCTGATGATAAAGGCCCTTTAATGGCAGCCTATACTGCTTTAAAAATTTTAAAAGAAAACTATACATTAAACAAAAGATATAGAGTTATTGCAGGCTGTGATGAAGAAACATCTATGCGTTGCTTAAAAAGATACAAAGAAACCGAAGAAATACCTGTTTTTTCATTTTCCCCTGATGCCTCTTTTCCTGCTGTAAATGGTGAAAAAGGTCAAATGCATATAGCTTTAACAAGAGATTTTATCCACCAAGGGCTTGAGCCCATTAAACTTTTAGGGCTTACATGCGGTGAAATTATAAATATTGTGCCAGAAGAAGCATACGCTTATTTTTCTGGTAATATTGCTAAACTTAAACGCCAGTTAGAAGAAATAGCAGGTGATGATTTAGAAATAGATTATTTTGAAGAAAAATATTTAAGAGTAAAAGCATATGGCAAAGCTATGCACTCAATGCATGCTCCAGATGGTGTTAATGCTATGTATAAACTTTTTAAATATTTAGCTCACCCTGATTTAGACTATGGCCCATGGGAGCTTATGCACTGGATAAGAAGCATGGCTTTAATATTTGATGATAAAAATATCTCAAAAAATTTAGGTATTAATTATAGTGATGAATTTGGTGAACTTACTATTAATCTTGGGCTTTTAAGGTATAAATCTAAAGATTTACAGCTTAATTTTGATATACGTTATCCTGTAACTATGAAACCTTCTAAATTTGAATCAAAACTGCATTTAATAACCGAAAAAATAATGATGCTTGGGCAAATAAAAAAACATATTCCACCGCTTTATGTATCAGAAGATAATAAATATCTTAAAGAGCTTTTAAAAGCATACAAAGATGTTGCTAATGAGGATGCAAAACCTGTTACAATAGGTGGCAGAACTTATTGTACTGCTATGCCTAATTCTGTATCTTTTGGAGCAAAATATCCGCAGGATGAAGAACTTGCCCATCAGGTAGACGAATATGTTGATTTAGATAAGTTTAAGAAAAATATTAAAATCTATCTGCAGGCATTAATCAACTTAAATAATATGTAATATTCATATTAATATTTTCACAAATAATTTTAAAGGCAGACAATAAACCTGCCTTTTAAGTTATAACTTTTTTTATTAAATAAACAAATAAATTTTAAAAACATATAAAAAAGCCCACACAAAAAGTATGGGCTATGGAAGTTATTATATATAATATTATTAACTATATCTCTCAATAAGCATATCTAATATACCAACAAGCTTATTTACATTTTGCTCTAATTCTATAACAAGCTGGTTATTATCTGTATAACGTTGATTATCTACGTTATCCATAATCATATTACCTAAATCATGCACTCTTTTATGGATTGGCTCAATAGACCTAAAGTCTTTATCATCTCCATATAAGTCCATACCATCACCATAATAAAATTTACCAAACGCACAATTGAGATGGTTAGGAAGCTGAATTACATTTTTCATGTAGTTATTAACAAGCATTCTTCTCATAAATGCTACGTGAGCAGTTTTGGCTGCAATAAATGAACCTGCTCTTGAATTGTATTTTATACCAGAATATTTTATTTCAAGTTTGTTTAATGAGATTGCCATATCATTAAACATTTTAAAAAGTTCAGAAATCTTTTCTGTCATCACATTTGATTCTTCACTCATTTCTTTTAAGCTGGAACCAATTTGATGAATAACAGCATTTTGCTCTTCTGAAGCTGCTATAATCTCACTAATAGACTGGTTTAAATCAAGGCTTGAATTATAAATATCTTGGAAATTATTAAAAGAAGAATCAATCCCTGTCCTTTGCTCTAAAAGCATTTTTGTAATTGTATCCATTCTTGCTGTAACTGTAGTAATGCTTTTTTGCATATCACTTACTGTTTCACCAATCTGTTTTGTTGAGTTGGAAGTTTTCTCTGCTAAGTTCCTAACTTCATCAGCAACAACAGCAAAACCACGACCTGCTTCCCCAGCACGGGCAGCCTCAATTGCTGCATTTAATGCAAGCAGGTTAGTTTGGTCTGAAATTTCATTAATTACCGCAATAACTATAGCAATCTGACCTGCATTATCGTTTAATATATTAACTTCATTATTAAGTTCTTTTAATGCACCATCAATATTATCACTTAAATCTCTTGCTTTTTCCATTATGGAACGGCCTTCGTTTGTAAGCTCAACTGTGGTATTAGATTTCTCATTGATTGTATGAGTATTGTTTGCAATATTTTCCGTAGCAATAAGCATTTCGCCCTGCACAGTATTAATAGACTGAGCAATCTCATTACTTTTTAAAACAAGGTCATTTGTCGTCATAAGTGACTGAGTAACAAATAAACCCTGTTTACCAGTTGTAGCAACTGTATCTAGTGTACTCAAATAGTCAGATTCCGTGCTGTTCATATACTTGTTTAAATTGCCATAAAAATTTTTCATATCTGGATGATGACTAATCATTTCATCAGAAATACGAATAGAAATATCATTTTTTTGGTTTGAAATGCATTCAATCATATTAACAGCAGATTCAAATCCTTTATCATGAAAATGATAAACAAAGAAATACGCTAATATAATTACTGCCCCCATTAAACAGTCAACAACTACAGGCAAATTAAGAAAAATCATTAAAGGAAATAAAATAAGCGAAATGATTGTGGCAAGTATATAAATATGCTTAGCTTTCATATAGATATTAACCCCCGTGAACTTAGTAAGATTATCCTAGTAATACTATCACTAAACATTTTCTTTTGCAAATATTTTTTCTAAAATAATGACAATATATTATAGTTTTTCTTAATTTATTGACAAAAACATAGAAATATTCTTAAAAAGTAAAGTTTTTTTTAATTTAATCAAATAGATAAATAGTTAATGCTGATGTAAATGCAGTAAATAAGATAATAAAATATGCAGAAAGCATACCCGTTACCAAGTACGCTGCTTTTTCAATTGTTGAAAATTCATATTTATATTTAATGTATTTAATAAAAATATATGTTACATATATAAATACTGCCATAGATTCTGCCAGCATAAAAAATATAATGAACCCTTCAATATAATCAAAATAATTGCCATTTAAAAGTTTTATGCTCCTAACCATAATAAGAAAAAATGTTAGGAAAAATGTTATATAAAAATAAAAAGATGAAAGCATTTCCCTAATATAATAATACTTATGATATAACAGATTGATAATAATACACGGAATAGTATTTACAATGAAAATAGTAATTGTGATGCGGGTAGAAACATTACTGTACCCGCCCCACATATATGATAATATTGCATAAGGTATAAGTGCCGATAAAATAGATAATAAAAAAATTTTAATTATTCTAACACTTAAAGAGTCATAACTTAACATTGAAAGATTATGCTAATCCTAATACATTTTTCATATTATATAAGCCTTTTTCTTTACCAACAAGCCATAAAGCAGCCGTAAGAGCACCTTGAGCAAAAGTCTGCCTGGAATGTGCCCTGTGAGTAATCTCAATACGCTCACCCTGCCCAAAAAAGAATACTGTATGGTCTCCTGCCACATCGCCTCCTCTTAAAGTTTGTATGCCTATTTCATTTTTTTTACGTTCTCCAATTATTCCATGGCGAGCATACACTGCATTTTCTGATAAATTAATACCTGCACCACTTGCAGCAGCTTCTGCCATAGCCATAGCTGTACCACTTGGAGCATCTTTTTTCATATTATGGTGAGTTTCCACAAGCTCTATGTCATAACCTTTTAAAAGACGTGCTGCTTCTTCAATTAATGATAAAGCAACATTTACCCCAAGGCTCATATTTGGAGCTAATACTACAGGGATTTTCTCAGAAAGTTTTTCAATAGATTTCTTTTGTTCTTCTGAAAAACCAGTACTACCTATTACTAATGCTTTTCCTGCTTTTTCATACATTTCTAAATTATTATAAGTTGGCTCAGCTCCTGTGAAATCAATTATAACATCAGCATCTTTAGCACTTTCTAATATATCACTTGATATTAAAGCACCACCTTTGCCACATCCTGCCACTTCATATACAGGCTGATTTAAAACAGGGCTGTCTTTTCTATCTACCGCCCCTGTAACTTCTGCTTCATCATTGTTATATACAGCAGTGGCAATATTTTTTCCCATTCTGCCACCTACTCCAATAATACATATTTTTGTTGCCATTTATAACCTCATTAATTAATTATTAACTATTTTTATACCAAGATTTTTCATCACAGTTTTTAATTTTTCAGTATTTTCTTTCGTCATTTCCACAAGTGGAAGGCGTATTTCATTTTCAATTAAACCCATTAAATATACTGCCTTTTTAGCAGGAATAGGGTTTGTTTCATAAAATACTGCTTTGCTTAAATCTATTAATTCATAATGAAGTTTCCTTGCTTCTATCATATTATTTTCAAGTACAGCCTTACACATTTGAGCCATTTTTTTAGGTGCAACATTAGCTGTAACAGAAATAACCCCTTTTGCCCCCATAGCCATCATAGGAAATGTGAGAGAATCTTCACCAGAGATTACATCAAAACTATCATCTGTATGCTGCAATATCGCTCCTGCTTGGTCTAAAGAGCCACTTGCTTCTTTTACACCAACTATATTTTTAATTTTAGAAAGCTCTACTACAGTATCAGGCAGCATATTAACACCAGTTCTTCCCGGTACATTGTATAATACTATAGGAATATCAACCTGCTCTGCAATTGTTTTAAAATGCTGATATAACCCAGCCTGAGTTGGTTTATTATAATATGGTGTAATAGAAAGTACAGCATCAGCACCAGATTTTTTAGCGTGCTCTGTAAGAAATACTGCTTCTTTTGTGCTGTTTGAACCAGCACCTGCAATAACTGGCAAACGTTTTTTTGCCTGGTTTATAACTATTTCAATAACTCTGCAGTGTTCTTCATGGGATAAAGTGGCAGACTCGCCAGTTGTACCACAAGGCACAATAGCATTTGTACCTTCTGCTATATGAAATTCCACTAAATCTCTTAACGCCTTTTCATCTAACTCACCCTGTTTAAATGGTGTAACTAATGCAACTATACTGCCTTGGAACATAATACATCCTCCCACTAATAATTATATGCTTCTTCTAATAAATTTCCAGTATATACCCTGCGGCCTTCACCTTGAAGATACACAGTTTCATTATCATAATATACCCTAAGGGTTTTACCACCTTTTGTCAATAACTTAACAGTACCTTTTACAAGCCTTTTTTTAAGAGCAATTATGGCAGAAGCTGCACAGCCTGTACCACAGGCTAATGTTTCCCCTTCCACCCCGCGTTCATATGTCCTAATTTTTAAGCTGTCATCCCCTGTTACTTCAATAAAATTAACGTTTGTGCCGTTTATGGCAAAATCTTTATTGTATCTAATATCTCTGCCTAAATTATCTACATCTACTTTATCCACATTATCACAAATGATAACAGCATGAGGCACACCTGTATTTATAGAATGAATATCGTATTCTTTATTGCAGGCTGTTATTTTTTTATCAAGTTCTAAAGAATGTGGCGTTGTAAGCATTGTTTTTACTTCATTATTATCCATAATCTCTGCTTTTATAATACCTGCTAAAGTTTCAAATGCCATTTCTTTGCCTGCGATATTTTCAAGATATGCAAATCTGGCAGCACATCTTGCACCATTACCACACATCTCAGCCACAGAGCCATCAGAATTAAAAAACTGCCATTTAAAATCTACAGTATCAGAATTTTCAATAAATATCATACCGTCTGCACCAACAGATAAACCTCTGGCACATACTTTTTCAATAAAATTTGGCGTTTCTTTATAAAGATGAGTATATTTACCGTCCCTATTATCTATTATAATAAAATCGTTACCGTTACCACTCATTTTTGAAAATTTAATATCCATTTTCACTCCAAAATAAAATAATAAAAGTTATTACCATAAATCTATTATTTTTTCAATTAATTTTATAATCATATAAATAAAGCACTTGAGTAAAGCGTTTTCCTGCTAAAAAATAAAACTCACGCACTTTTTCATTTTTTCTAATGCAGCCTGCCCTGTCATACATGGAATAATCGCAGTAATTATCAGTAAATAAATATATATTACATTTATTTTGCTCTTTCATAAAACTATGAAATTCATTAAGCATTGATTTCCCATACCCTTTGCCTTGGTATTCAGGATGAGTTATGAAAAGCACAAGCTCTGCATCATATTTTTGATTGGTTTCTTTTACCATTAAATCAAGGATTTTATTATAACCAAGCTGATATTTTAATATACTTCTGCCGTCTTTATAAAATATCATTACAAAGATAGATAAAAAACAAAAAAGCAGATAGATTATATTAAGTGGATTTTTCTTACTTTCATCTCTTGAAGCTAGAAATGATATTAGTGTATTTTTCTCACATATTATCCTGCGATAATTTGTTTTATAAAGTATATGAAAGGAATAAGCAAGGCAGGAAGCATAGTATAATACCCTGCTTTTTATTTCCTTATCTAAATTCCATGTAATGCCTACAAGATTTGCAAGAGAAAAAATATTACTAAATTTAAAAACTTTTATATTATATGTCATAATTTTCCTGTAAAATATGAATTACTATATATAATTTTATCAATTTTATCCAGTGGAACAGTACACTCATTATTATAATATATATTACGCTCCTTAGAATTAGGATAAATTATTATACTATCCTTATCTATAAAAAAACTACCCTTTTCAGACATTAAATATATTTGATAAAAAAACATAAAATCTGTTTTTTCTAAATTATTAAGCATATCATCTGGAAGTTCTATCATTTGTTCATATATATCATCACCATCAATATTCATATTATCGCAGTATTGGGCAATATATGCACCCATAATAATTTCTGCTAATGACTGTTTTAAAAATAGTGATTTTAAGCTGTTATCCACAACTTCACTTGCTTTTCTATCCACCACAACTGCTCTTTTGTCGTCTTCAAACGGGGTATATTCAGTATACATTAGTAATGAGATAAAGTTATCAGTAATGTTTATATCCAATACTGCATTACTATCAGTTTCAGAATAAGCAGGACATTCCTCATCTTCAAGGGCGTTACTAAGCAGCGTATACATATTCTTACGCATATCCTTAACACTATTAGTATTTATAGTTTTATTTTTTAATATAATAGTATAATTTTGAGATTTTTCATCATATACAACAGGTATAGAACATTTTAATCCATTATAAATATCCTCTGTACCATGTTCATGTTTATATTCCACATAGCTTCCTGCATAAATACTTGCAACCTCTACTACATCTTTTTTTACAATTTCACTTTTACTTTCAGCTATTGTCTTAACATCGCCTTTTAAATTTTCCACATTTTCATATTCTTTTCTTTTCCTAATCTCATCGTTATCTTCACTGGAAATTGTAATATGTTCTGAATAAGACACTTCATTATGGGACTGGCAGTCTATCTGCCTTATTAAAGTTGAATTATCAATATATTTTTGTTTATTAAGTGGAATATAAAAACATTTATTATCAGCACTAACATATATACTGTTGATTAGTTTCTTGTTTTCTGTAACAATAAAAAATGAATTATCTATATCATATGATTTGTCACCAAAAGTAATGCTTCCTCTAATATTATCAATATACTTGGCGTTTCTAACATGATATGATAAATCAAACAAAATATTTTCATTATCAAATGATGATGAAAGTTGATAATAATTATCTCTTATAACACCATATTTGTTAGGATAACTAGATAGTGAACTTTTAGTCATTTTATAAGAATCATTTTCTTCTTTAAAGTAAAAGTTACCATATTTATCTGCTATATCGCTGTATGAATTAAACAATCCAGACTTTACAAATACAAATAAAATAATAAAAAGTACAATAACAACTGTTAATATGGTAATAAATTTTGGTTTCAATAAAGTATTCATTATTCTCTCCTATTGACATTTTTGCTTTTTGCTATATATTATACCTCCATGAGTAAAAATGCAAGTAATTCAAGCCTTGCTACAAATAAAAAGGCTTATCATGAATACGAAATTTTGACTGAATATGAAGCAGGCATTGAGCTGCACGGCACAGAGGTAAAATCTATCCGTGCTGGTAAGATGAACTTAAAAGAATCCATTGTAAAAATCATGAATGGTGAAGTTTATCTTATAAACTGCCATGTTTCCCCTTATGAGCAGGGTAATATTTTTAATAGAGACCCTTTAAGAAGCAGAAAACTATTACTTCATAGAAAAGAAATAAACCAGTTAACTGGTAAAGTGCAGGAAAAAGGACTTACATTAGTTGCCACAAAAGCATATCTTAAGGGTAGAAAAATAAAAGTGCAGGTGGCTCTTGCCCGCGGTAAAAAACTTTATGATAAACGAGCAAGCATTAAAGAGAAAGATGTAAATAGAGAACTTGAAAGAGATTTTAAAATCAAGTTTAAATAAAAATAAAATAATAGTTAAAAAACCTAACTATGTATTACGGAAAATTGTTACATAAATTAAATAGTGATTTTTCGTAAGACAAGGCGGCTTTGAGCAAGCAAGCGGAGTTTACTTTGATGTGGTGTAAATGAGCATTGCGAGCGAAAAACAACGCTGTATTACGGAAAATTATTACATAAATTAAATAGTGATTTTTCATAAGACAAGGCGGCTTTGAGCAAGCAAGCGGAGTTTACTTGATGTGGTGTAAATGAGCATTGCGAGCGAAAAACAACGCTGTATTATGGAAAATTGTTACAAATAAAGGGGGTGCTCGGTTTCGACAGGGAGCCGATATCCTCAAATGCACGTCAAGGCTGTCTGAGCCCTTGTAAAAACTCAGGCGAAAAAGTAAACGCTAACGACGAATTAGCTCTCGCTGCTTAGTTTCAGCGATGTCTTTGTGGACTGTCCGCCCATGACGGGCTGCAAGGGCATAAACTAATATGGGCTGGTGTCTGTCTGGCTTCTAGGCAGGCATGAGATTTAAGAGGCTTTCCCCAAACTTACTTTGTCTGTGGAGGTGGGAGGGGGAGATATCAAACACAGACTAAGCGTGTAGTATTTGTGGACGTAAGCTTTTTGGACAGGGGTTCGATTCCCCTCACCTCCATATAAACTTTTATTAAAAAATCCGTCCTTGGATTTTTTAAATCTCCGCATCTGCGGGGAAACCCCTTGATGCTTGCTAAAGGGCTTTATCCTAAAGCCTTAAATTTTACCGACTGAAGCTGGCTTTTAATAAATTTTAACACCACAGGATGTGGTGGCTTTAGCAAGCGATAGAGGATTTATTCCGACAGAGTGGAGATTTTTTTAATCCAAGGATGGATTAAAAAAATAAAAGTATAAAATAAGATTAAAATTTATTAAAAGCGATTCCCCTCACCTCCATAACTTTTATCCTTTATGTATCAATGGTTTATATAATTGATTTTTTGGTTTCCCCAAGATTTCCTAAAAAAATGAGAAATTTTGAAGCCGTTATTTGGATTGTTTTGTGGAATATAATTTCCATACACTTTGAATATCATTTCAAAATTATACATAAAGAGCTTATCATAAAAGTGGCTCAAAACACTTATACTAAATATCCGTTCTCATATAAATACTCTGATGCAATATCAGTATTATCGTCCCAGCATACTACACCAAAATCTTTATCAATGTAGCACTTGTTAAATAGTTCAACATTTTTTAGGTGTTTAAATGCTGGATATTTTAGCATAGGTTTAAAATTACAAACTTTAGTTTCACCTGTTGAAAAAGTTACTTTTAACTTATAATCATACAGTGCAGTTACAGAAATAATTTTCAAAACTTTTTCAAAATTATCAGCATAACACATACCATTTACAATTATCATAAAATCCTCCTACTGCAGTATAGCAATCTTATAAAAATATGTGGCATTTAATAATACCATATCTAAATAATTCAGGTATATTATTACCTCTTATTTTATTATTTTTTCTATTTTTTTCAATATATAAAAAGCCAACCAGTAAACTGATTGACTTTTCTTTATTTTTATTATATCTTAAAGCTAAGAGCAGGGAGGGCTAGTCCCTGCTTTATAAACTAGCTAACTTAAGCCTAACAACTGAAAAATGTAATAAGGTGCAGGCAAGCTAATCTAGCAGTAAAGATTTTCACAAATAAAAACAGGTGTTCTTTAACGAACTTACCTGCTATTTTCATAAGCCTGTTTCCTAACTTTTCTTCGTGATATCTAAACTCATACTCTAAGCTTTATAAGACCATAACTATCATGTATAAAAAACCAAAAAACACAAAAAACGAAGTAATCAAAAAAACGAAACAAACCATATGGATTAATATGATAATTTGACTTGGATAATAGAAATATATTAATTTATATTAATGAAACTGATTTACCATTAAAGTATAACTCTTTACAGGATAAATCAAGGTCATCATTCCAGCTGATACCATACCTCATGTATCTATCTTTACCTGCTCAAATAAGAGTAAATTCTAAAAACGATTGCAACAAATTAAGCAGTTGTAGAAGTTCTCATAAAAAATATCATTAGCCGATTTATA
>CALUWN010000042.1 GCA_944324495.1 uncultured Mucispirillum sp.
TTTAATTGCATTGATAATAATACATCATACATATTATCATGTTTGCTTAATATATCTTTAATTGTAATCTGATTATTGTGGTGTCCCATACCCTTTCCTTGAGAGATGTTAATAAAGTTTATTTATTTCCAAGCCTGCTTGATTTTACAGGCTTGGAAAGGAAATATTACCATACATACTTAAATACAATATCAGTAATTAACATGGGGCGTACCATTTTGTAACTTTAATTTTATTGTTTATTTTTTCAAATCTATATTCGTCTTGAGTTCCTTCAAAGCATGCTGAAGTATAACTAAGGTCAAAACTATCTTTGCTACTATATTTAAAAGTAACATAACAAATACCACCTTCGTTATCAGTGCAGTAATCAGCAAATTTTATTCTTTTATCACTTTTTGGCAGAACTTTTGGGGTAGCTTGGCAATAATCATATTTAGCATCTTCCTCAGGGCATATTACTTCATTTAAAATTATACTATATGCTTTATTCATATCAGTTGTATCAATAATAGTATACTTGGGAGAACCACATATTTCATTATCTTGTGGATAATTTTCTGCTGGAATAAGCCCCTTCTTAAACTCTTCTTCACATGGAATATTTGTCCACGATAATTCTGCATAACCAATATTGTAAAAAGAAAATAATAAGATAATAATTAAAAACTTCTTCATTTTTCACCTCTTAGCTTTATATCTTGTTTTTGAAGTTGTCTTTTGTATTTCATATTCTTCATCCGATAAAAGAATATCTTTTGGTATATTTTCATCATCATTTAATTTTAATCTTTTATATTTAATATAATAACCAGGATTCACTCTATTACCATTTTTATCTTTTATTTCAAAATGTAAATGTGGACCACAAGTTCCTGCCTCTATTCCAGACACACCAGTTTTTGCTATAATATCTCCAGCTTTAACTTCATCTTTATCGATTAATATTTCACTTAAATGTGCATAAAAAAGATAATAAACATCACTCTGTTCATTAAATGAATTAAGTGAGGCTACCTCTTTTGTTCCATCATTACTTTTATATGGCAATTCGTAGTTAATATCTTTTTTACTTTTTAAAATATTAAGAGACTGACCTGATACCTCAAGCATAATAACATTTCCATAACCCTTCTTATAATCTATGTATGATACCTTACTATCAACACAAGCATACACATTTGTTCCAACAGTTGCAAATAAATCTAAACCATGATGTGAACGTGGCTTATTATTTATATAATGTCTTATCTTTAAAAATGCTGCATTTGCAGGGTTTTCATAACCCGATTGTGTAAAAACTGTTATTTGTGGATTATCTAATGGGTCATGCCAATCTCTACTATATTTTACATTCAATTTTATCGGAACTTTACCATATGTTGTATATATGTTACCATTATTATAATTATTTATAATCTTATCACTTAAATCACTACAAAATGTATTTATAGCAGAAGATAAATCTATACCACAATTATCTTCATAATCTGTTCCGCCATGGATTAAATATGAAGTTTTATTACCAAACCAACCAAAATTCTCTTTTGTTTCTGCCTTACGTTTATTTATTGATTGATTAAAACTATCTTCATTATTAAAAAGTAATTCAGATGATTTATATATCTCTATATATCTCTCTCCTAATTTATCTTGATATTTTGAAGGCTCACCTACTATTATTTCATTTAACTGAGTACCTGCATTGTCTGTAGATGAAGATTTTGATGGCTCATCAACCAATATATAATATTCCCCCTCCGGTATTTTAGTTGTATTTTTTTCATCATAGTAATAATATTTTCCATTATAATCTTGTGCAAGAGTTTTACACGCTGAAACTCCGGGATATGCAACTTTTTTTATGCTATCCTTATTATCTACTAAATTCAAGTTATTTTTTTCCTCTGCTTGTGTTATATTATCTTCTTTATTTGCTACAGTATTTAGTGTTTGATTATCTTCTGTATTCACTGACTTTGCAGGTATTTCTTTTCTTTTTGCTACCTGACCACTTCTTGCTTCATATTCTTTTAACATGTTATATCTATTTAATATTTTAAGTTTCTCGCCATTAAACAGTAAAGATATTGGTTGTGACATATCCCATGTTTCACTTATATTAGATTCTATCACATTTTGATATGGAAAAAATATAACTTTTTTATTAAACCATTCTTCTCTGTAATGCACTGTTATAGAATTACCCTTAGCTGGTAATATTGAAACTTTATTTTGTTTATATGATAAAGTAATAGATGAATCTACAATATTTGAAACAGTTGAAGGAATATCTTGATTATTATTAGGTAATATAAAATTTTTATTCGTAAATACTCCATCATCACTACTTACAAGATATGCCCATTTTGTTTCTGATATATTTGGTTTATCTATATAAGGCATATGAAAAGCTTCCAATTGTATAAAACTACTTCCATCCTTATTTACAATCTGGCTAATTGAACTTGTAACTCCCATATAATTAGTAGATTCTTTGTGTCCAAGGATTATAGCATGTTTGGTATATACTTTTTTCTTCAAATAATTACTACTAGGTATCTTTTTATCTATATATGGAATTAAAGCAACTGCACTATATCCATCTGAACCTGTATGATTTATTATACCCATAAATGTACTTTCCATATCAATATCTAATATTCTTCCAGATATAATATTCTCCTCTATAGAAGAATCATTATATATGTTTTCTAATACATCAGCTTCATCTAGATTTAATTCATCAATTCTAGTTTGTTCATATATATAAATATACATCCACCTAAAGTAACTTTCTATATCTTTAATATCCATATCTGTATTAGTAACTTCATAATTTATCTGAGCTTTTAAATATCTACTATCATAAAAAAGTGGTTGAACATTCTTTATATATAGTAAATCTGGTAAATGTGAATAGTTATAATATATAACTATATCATATTTTTCTACATTTTTAAAATTTGCTGGTAACGAGCCAGCACCCATATGCTTATCTGATCCCTTACCTACATTTGTATATATGAAAGCAGTTTTATAAAAACTAAATCTTAAATTAGAATTACTTGTAAGATTATTTAAATTATATCTATATATGCATTTCCCATTGAACTTAGCTTTTTCTGAAATATTTTTATTAAGCTCAACAATATCACAAAATACCTCTTCTGTATCTTTGACAAACATATAACATTTTATTCCATCTATATATTCTTCTGAAAGAGTCTTATCTTTTTTATGTATATATACATTAATCTCACATCTACGATCATTTGCATCATCTATATATACAGTATTAATATTACTAATGCCTTCTAATTTAATTCCAGCAATACCAATTTTATTATCCATATCAAAATTCATAAATCTAAATTTAGAATGTTTATATTGTAGAATCATTATTTTATTGTATGAATAGTAACTAACTTTAATATTGATATTATTATCATTGCACTGATTAGTCAATTTACCTACTAACGTATTGGTTGTATCTAAGTTTAATTTACTATCACCATAAAAAGGAATAATTTTTTTCTCATAATTATCGTAAAATAATATACGTATATTATCCATATTCATACAAGTACTATCTATTGTACAATAACCATTAGTTTGTGTATTATTATCATTATAAAATAATAATACTATTTTCTTATCAGATTTTAATATTTCTTCAAATCTTATTTGTATCCTATTACTTACTTTCACTAATAAAAGAACAAAGTTACTTTTATTATCTTCATGATTTTTATTATACCTTAGAACAGCATCAATAAAAACACGTCTATTAGGATTTTCTGTAGCAAAAATATCATCTAATTGAATATCATTATATATATTTTCCAAACCAAATTCTGGTAGCAAATCCTTAATTTGACTAAGTAAAAAAAATTGAAATGGACTTAAAATAGTATCTATATCATTGTTATCTAGTATTTGTAACTCATTATTACATATGCCAACATCTTTATTTTTGATTAAATATGGTTTTAGTTCATCAGAATATACTATGGTTTTAGCAAAGTTGTCTATAATACCTGCACGAGAATCAATATCTTTAATAAACTCATAGCATGTTGCATTTATTGGGGTTCCTCTAATATCTGCATTACGACGAAAAAAATCTTCAAATGTGAAATTTAATATTTGAAAAATATCAACACAACCATAGAACATTGCAGCATTCCAATCAGAATTCAATCGTTTTTTATCAACAATTCCATATACTGCTGCTTCCTTAATTCTTGGATAATATTTATAAATATTATCCTTCATCTGATGTTGTTCTAATGTCCTATTTACATAATACCTTAAATAAAACCATATAAAAAAATGATTTGTATTATAATTTTTATAATACTCTCTATACTGTAAAACACCAGAATTTTCATAATTTTTTATGTAATTGTTGAAAAATTTTCGTGCGTGATTGTATGATATTAGTGTTTTAAAATCGTAATAATATATAGATAAAAACGGAATAATAATATGTTCAATATTAAAACTTTTAAATACTTTATGAAAAAAATTATATATATGAGGATATTTGCCTTTATTTTGTTTAAGTAATTCATCACAGAAAGAGTTTTTATAATATTCTATAAAAAAATCTATAAATGATTCTAAATTTTTGTGATTTTCTGTTTTTGATATAACAGTAATAACTGGTTTATATTGTTCAACAAATTTATATTTATATTCTATATATTTATCTTTACTATCGTCAATATATTGTATATTAGTATTTATCTGTTCATCTTTATATGCTTCTTTTTGAGATAATAAAAATACATTATTTTTTGCTAACCCTTGTTTAAATACTTTATATTCTTTATTTCCATTAGTTACATCAGATATTATACTTTTAAATATGTTATCATAATTATTAAATATAAAAAATATATTTTCATTTGTTTCTAAACAATAAACATCTATAATAAACTTTCTCAATAATTCTCTATCAAATGCAATATCATAACCACTATTCGTAAGACCAGGGTCCATTTCAAAATGATTAAAAACAAGTCTCCTATCCATACCACACCTATTTTTTAATACTTAACTTACCTTGGCTTAAAGTAAGCCCTTGGCTATCTAACATTAATTCTACATCACCTACTTTTAATGTCATACTATTACCATCTGATGTTATGCTGGCATTATCTCCAATATTTATTGTTAAATCTGATTTTGAGTTAATTATAAACTCATCTGCTTCTACTACACCAAAAATATTTGTTTCCATTTTCATATATCTTCAATGTTTCTCCATCAAACCTTAACGTTATTGGTTGAGTAAACATATTGGTATACTAAAAGCATAGTAACTGCCATATTGTTTTTCATTATCAATATCTACTAAATCTAAAGATGATAATGGAAACAAATTTAATTGCATTGATAATAATACATCATACATATTATCATGTTTGCTTAATATATCTTTAATTGTAATCTGATTATTATTATGGCCCATACCCTTTCCTTGAGAGAAATTAAAAGATTATTGGTAAATCCTTTATATACATTGGTATTCCTAATTCTAGTGCCTTATTAAACTCAATATAGTAATCTTTATCATCAAAATCTGGACTATGTTTTCGTATATATATCAAATTTGTACCACTAATTGGTTTTAAATAGTGATACTCATTGTATTCTCCGCCATTCTCAAAATCTTCAAAAGATACAGATAAAACATAAATTCCATTTTCTTTATTAACATTAAGTTTTGATTCTACAAGATAGTCTGCCCAATGATCCTGAATAATAAACTTATTACTTTCCTTTTCTAATATAAAAGAATCAAAAGTTCCTACGCCAAATGGTAGAAATTCAGTTGTAAAATATGCATTTAAAACAAAACATTTTGAAGTTTTATCATTTATTTTTATATTTACACATTGTTCATTATTTTTAGGCTCTTCCAAATGCACCCAGGTACCATATAAATTATCAGGCAGTTCTTCAGCATATAAGGTTGATGACATAATAAATGCAATTAATATAAATAAAATTATCTTTTTCATAAATACACTCCTAAGAAACTATTTGCTAGAATGAATAAAATATACAGGAATACCAAGTTCTTCTATCTTATTAGGATGAATATAATAATCTTCATGAGAAAAATTAGGACTATACAAGTTAAATTGTACAACACCAAATTTATTTTCAGGTGTTACATAAACCTTTTTCTTATCCTCATATTCTGTATCTAATTCAAATACATAATATTTACCTGATGATGTTACTTTCGTATAATATCTGCGATATTCTTCATTTCTATTATTATAATCAAGATGATTAGAAACGAAAGCAAATGAATCTACTGCCACATTTGCCTTGTTAAGCCATTTAGCATCGTAATAAGCATATATAACAAAACATTTTGAAGTTTTATCATCTACTTTTACATTTATACATTTTTCATTATTTTTAGGCTCTTTTAAATTAATCCAAGGATGTCCAAGTAGACCTGTATCATCTGGGTATACCTCTTTTGCATAAAGATTTATTGTTAAAAACAAAACAAATATAAACATAAATATCTTTTTCATAATGTCCTCCCTATATTATTTATGTTGATTTCTACGCACTTCTGTTACTACATAACTACAATCAGGTTTATACTTAGTTTTCCCAATCAATATATTATTTTTAACATATAATTTATTATCATCATGAATTCCATTTGGTCTATATGTATTATTTAATAATTCTAAATTAACCTTAGAACCTTGAAATGCATATTTTCCAGTTCCAACTTCATAAAATCTATAAAAGAAACCATTTGCATCACTATCTCTTCCGACAATTACAATAAAATGATCTGTCGTATACTTTGGAGCATTATATCTAACTCCACCCTTAATTCTTCTATCATAATGGTGATCAACTCCTACTAATATGGGATAGCCTGCCTCAAGCTCTTGATCAATATATTTCACCCCTTCTATAAATTTCATGTTATCTGCTTTGATGTATGATTCTTGATTATTTGTATCAAATTCACCATCTATTGTGCTATATACTATTCCTTCTATTTTTTTACCATTAATTACTATTTTTGATGTACCCTCTTTTTTTAAATCTTCTCCTTTTTCTACACCCATTACTATTACATTAACCTTATTACCAGAATTATCTCCCAATCCACTTCTTTTCAATATTTCAACACAAGTTCTTTGGCATGCAGTATCACCAGCTTTATATACTTTACTTCCATCAAACTGAGAAATCCACTCTACAATACCACCATTAGGGGTAGATTTACCTCTTAAATCTATAGGATATTTCCCATATTCTACTATCAACTTTATTGGTACTTTACCATATACCTTATATAATTTATCTTTATAAGTATCACTCACTAAAGTTGTTAAATTATTACAAAATGTAGTTATATTTGATGATAAATCTATACCATAATTATCTTCATAATCTGTTCCACCATGTATTAAATATGAAGTCAAAAAATTATTATAATGACCCACTGCTTCCATAATATTATGAGCAGTATTAATTGTTTGATTAAATAATTCTTCAGTATAAAAATCTAAATTATAATATGGATATATATGCATATATTTAGAACCTTGAGTGTTTAATGATTCCGTTGAATTATATGGGTTCGTTTTTATATCATTGGCCATAATATAATACTCCCCTTCTGGAATTTTACTTGTATTACTATCATCATAGTAGAAAAATTTGCTACTATTGTCAACTGTGTTACTATCATCATTATTTGATTTTACACTAGGATATGCAACTTCTTTTACATATTCTGTTTTATTACCATCTGTCTTATTCCTTTGTGATTCTGCAACACCACTCCTTGCTTCATATCCTTGTATTGGATCATAAAAATTATTTTTGTTTCCTAATATCTGCAATATTTCTCCATCAAACTTTAACGTTATTGGTTGAGTAAACATATATGATGCACTTACTGTTTTGGAAGATGAAGCCACTGTTGCAATAAAAATAAGTTCTGAAAATAAAAGTTGCTCTTTATATACAAAAGTAATTGTTTCTCCAATAGAATCTAATTTATATAAAGAATTTACCTCTAGATTATTCAAATTTAAATTATCAAAACGTGATGATTTTGATATTATATTTGATAATGTGGGTTCTATAACCATTCCTTCACTAAATATATTTTTTGATTTATCATATACCATAAAATACCATTGTGTATTTTTGATTTGTTTGCTATAGGGATAATCAAATTTTGCTGTTAAAGATATTTCATTAATTGATGAACCTTGCTCTATATCTACACCAATTAAATTTACTATATTATTGCATGTAATTAAAACACTTTTTCCATTTATATAATCAATTTCTGTAATTCTATTTTTTATATTTTCTAATAAAGTATCTGATAATATTTTTTGTTCATTAACACTAATTAATTCATCATCTGTTATTATAATAGGAAATACTTTTATTGCTGAAGATTTATTTGCTGGAGAACATATCTTTTCTCTTGACCATTCATTAGGAACATTAAATAATATATTATTTCCTAGAAGATACTCCTTATCACTTTCTTTTAGTAGTTTTATTCCATCTTTCCCATTATCCGTATAAAACCATAATAGATTTTTTGATATATCTTTTTTATTCCTTCCATCATTTGTGGACTTTATATCAGCATAAAATGTTAATGTTTTCAGACTATTATTTTTTTTATCTACTGAATAATCATTAATAACTGTTTTTTTAACAAAATGCATTGCAGGTAATAATTTTATATCAATTATCTTTTCTATGTGATATTCTCCCTTTTTTACAGATGCAGAATTTAATTCAATAGCTATAATATTATCACTTTTTCCTGTATGTATATTTTTGATTAAACTTAAATCAAAAACAAGTTTACATGTAAGATTTGATAATATATTGATTGGATTAAATTCAAAAAATGCAACAAACTGCCTACGGTATACATTTTGATTATCTTTAACATTTTCATATGTTATCTTTCCTATAATAATTTCATCAGTGTCTGTTATATATAGATAACATAAATAATCTTCCAAATTATATGTTAATATGTATTCAGATATATTTACATTAAAATGTACATATAATTTCATACTACCATTAGAAACTTTAGTACAATTAATTTGATTTTCTTTTGTATCAATAGAAAGTAAAGATATACCAGCTTTACTATAGTATTTTTTGTCTTTCATATAAATTTTTTTTGCATTATCTTGAGTTAGGAAAGAGTTAGCAACTTGATTTAATAATGGTTTATAATTTATAAACTCAAAAGTATTATAATAATATTTTACATGAAATCTATTATCTTGTGGATAAAATATTCCTGTTAAATCATCGTTATAAACCCATTCTTTCTTATTATTAAAAAATTCTATGCTATTACATATTATTTCCCCATTATCTCCTTTATTGACAGCATAATATGATGTTGATAAATTCACTAATTCATTTGTTTTTGTATTATACCATAAAAAAATTATTTTATCTTTATTGTCATATGGCATATCCATACAATTAATAATATAATTTTTGTTATGTAAAATAGAATTACTATACATTACAACTACATATCTACTATTATGATCACTCATAAACTGGTTAAATCGTAGCTGTATATTTTCATTTACATTTATAAGTAAAAGAACATCTCTCGATTTAATCTTATTATTGTATAATCTAACTCCACGCCAGATTTTAACTTGGTTAGGATTATTTGTAGCAAAAATATTTGACATATTAAAAGAATATTTATCACCTAAAACTTCTTGCATTTTTTTATTTAAAAATTTTACATATACATCTATAATTTCATCGTTTGTTTTAGTATCTAACACTATACCATCTTTGTCTGTTATTAAATATTCTAAACTTGAAGTTAAAAAACTTGCTTTCGTGTTATTTTTAGTTCTATTTTGATATATTGGTATTATTTTTTGTTCTAAACTTTCATTTGCTATACAAAAATTTAAAATACTAAATATATCAATACTCGTTTTAAATAAATCTGTTTCATTATCTAGGACTTTATAATTACTAATACCAAAAAAAGCTGCCTCCTTTAATCTAAAGAATCGCTCAATCTTATTTGAGTTATATGTTTCAAATATTTCATTACGGAAAAAAAGCCATAGAAAAAAATGATTTGTTTTATATTGTTTATAATAAGGTGTGTCATCATAACCATAAGTAGACTTATGTTGTATAAAATTATTTACAAATTGTTTTGCATCTTTATATTGTGTATAAACTATAGGTTTACTATAATATAAAGAAATTAGTGGAATAACTATTGGCTCATTACTAATACTTTTTAATACATGATAACAAAACTGATAAAAATAATATATATTTTTTTCATCTTTCCTTATTAATGTATTCTGTGTATTATACAAATCTGCAACATGATTATACAACTCTTCTTTGCATAATAAAAATAAATCATATATATAAGAATCAGCTTCATCAATAGAAAAGACAAAATATTCACTAAAAACTTTTTTTTTCAATGAAACTTCATCAGTTTTTGTAATAAAATACTCTTTTGTCTTTAGTTTATTATATTCTTCATTCATTTTTTTTTCATCAAAGGAAAATATTTGATTTAAATGTTTTTGATATTCCTCCTTAGTAAGTACGTTCTCTATTTTATTAGTTATAGTAACTTGTGGATTATTATTAATAAACATTATAATATATGCTGGTAATTTTGAATTAGAATTCTCCAATTGTGGAATATATAAAAAAACTCTTTTATTAGTAACCAAACAATAAGTCTCCTTAACAAAGTTTACTAATAATTCTCTATCAACTACAGTATTAAACATAGATTTAATAGGATATAATATTTGTTCAAAATAATTTACCATATGTTTTTTATCCATACCACACCTATTTTTTAATACTTAACTTACCTTGGCTTAAAGTAAGCCCTTGGCTATCTAACATTA
>CALUWN010000043.1 GCA_944324495.1 uncultured Mucispirillum sp.
TATGTTATAATTAAGTTTAGAAATATTATGCCTTATTGGTGGTTCTGTATTGACCACAATATTTAATATGTTATAATCATCCATATTGTCACCACCGAGTTCATGGAGTTCTGTATTGACCACAATATTTAATATGTTATAATTATCATAAGCTTGATATGTAGTAGAAGCAGGTTCTGTATTGACCGCAATATTTAATATGTTATAATAAGGGGGAAATATGGCAGAGTATATGATAGGTTCTGTATTGACCGCAATATTTAATATGTTATAATTTTATTTATAAAAGTAAAGTACTTTTTTAAGTTCTGTATTGACCGCAATATTTAATATGTTATAATTTATAAATGCAATTGCTGTAATAAAGCATAGTTCTGTATTGACCGCAATATTTAATATGTTATAATTTAATATTTTCAGAGAACAAACACAACAGAGTTCTGTATTGACCGCAATATTTAATATGTTATAATCTCATAAATCACCTACAATCCTTGTGATGAGTTCTGTATTGACCGCAATATTTAATATGTTATAATGTTCTATTTTCTGAACCATATTCACTCACAGTTCTGTATTGACCGCAATATTTAATATGTTATAATTGACCTGAATCTGATAAACCAACAGGCAAAGTTCTGTATTGACCGCAATATTTAATATGTTATAATCTTTTAAATAAACTGGATGAGTACAAGCCAGTTCTGTATTGACCGCAATATTTAATATGTTATAATTTACGAGAATGCAAAGGTTTATGTAGGTGCGTTCTGTATTGACCGCAATATTTAATATGTTATAATTTCTTATCTTCAACAGATTTCAAGTAGTTAGTTCTGTATTGACCGCAATATTTAATATGTTATAATTGCCCAGTATCAGGTAAACCAACAGGCAAGGTTCTGTATTGACCGCAATATTTAATATGTTATAATTTATCTAAATAAGTTTTATGTTTCCAAGTAGTTCTGTATTGACCGCAATATTTAATATGTTATAATGCATACAGTAATGGATTAAATGAAGGCTACGTTCTGTATTGACCGCAATATTTAATATGTTATAATAGACCCCACAAACATCGAACGCAGCAGCTAGTTCTGTATTGACCGCAATATTTAATATGTTATAATATAACGGTCTTTAACGTAATTAACATTATAGTTCTGTATTGACCGCAATATTTAATATGTTATAATTTACCCTTGGTGAAATTGATAAGGAATTTAGTTCTGTATTGACCGCAATATTTAATATGTTATAATTGCCCAGTATCAGATAAACCAACAGGAAGAGTTCTGTATTGACCGCAATATTTAATATGTTATAATAATTCTTTCTGTAATGTACGATAAGGGACAGTTCTGTATTGACCGCAATATTTAATATGTTATAATTTGACCAGTATCAGAGAGTCCAACAGGTAAGTTCTGTATTGACCGCAATATTTAATATGTTATAATATTAAATGCAAGGGCGTTTACTGGTGGCAGGTTCTGTATTGACCGCAATATTTAATATGTTATAATAGGTCAACAATAAACCCCTTAATTATAAGGGGTTTATTACTTTATTTTAAAAAAAAATTTTTAAATATTTACTATAATTTTGCACTTTCTGGTAAAAAAGAATCAATATTTGGTTGAAATAATATATACTGGTCTGGATTATTTCTTTTAATTTTTGAATTACCTCTTAATGTTACAATATTTTCATACTGCTTATCTGTAAATGATAAAATATCCACCTTTCCTTCTTCTGGCATATTCATTTCTATTAATTTAATTAACCTTTCAACGTGTTCTTTACCTGGGCATGGTCTCATATATACAGAAAACTGAACCATTTCAAAACTATTATCTAGCAAAAAGTTTCTAAACTTTGTTGCTGTTTTTCTTTCTTTTTCTGTTATTACTGGTAAATCAAAAAGCACCATAATCCACATAAGCCTATACCCACTTAAAGAAGTCATTTTTTTACCTACATATTAATTTATTGTAAATCCTCTAATTTAAGTATCGGTAAATCTAAATTTTTCTTTAGTGTTTCTAAAGAATAAGCAAATGTATAAGCTAATGACTGCATTCTATTAATAACTGGGCTTCTACCTTTTGGGCTATCCATATCTAAATATAGTATATTTACTAATTTCTTTTTTATTTCTGGAGTTAGCTCTGTAATACCATTTATACTTTCTTTATAAACAAAATAATCTACTATTGGGCGAAAAGGTTCCATTAAATCATCTGCTAATCGCATAACATTATATTTATTTTTATGAAATATCCCTATTGCTGGGTGAAGCCCTGCTCCCATAATTGACCTTGCTATACCAGAACGTAAAATGGTATAACCGTAATTTAAAATAGAATTTATACCTTCTTCATTTCTATCTCTAATAAAACTTTCACCAAACAGCTTATTCCAATATATTTTAGCAGCCTGAGCTTCAATATTTTCTCTATCACCAAGTGAGACTTTTTTTATTAAAAATTCTAATGTTCCACTATCTTTATTTAATGCTTTTAAACATATAAATTGATTATATATTTTTATTTGTATAATATCCTTCCATATTTTTTCATAAAAACTTTTTCTAGTATTTATTTGTATATCAATTTTACCAGCACTTAATGAATGAGTTTCCACTGTCCATAAAAATGCAGCTGGCAAATGGTTTTGTCCGCATATAATAAAAGGAATATTTAATTCAGCAAGCTTTACTAAAAGATTATTACTATAGGTAAGGCTATATGAATTAGCGATAACTCCCCCAATATCATAAAGAGGTATTTCATATTCTTTATTATCTTTTATGGATACTTTTAAAAAGCCCCTATGCAGGCTTAAATGTGCCTGCATATCTGTTATTTCTAATATTCTTAAATTCATTTTCTATTATTCCAAAAATTAATATCTGCTGTTTTTTTCTTTGTTATAACACCAGAAACACTTATATTAAATTGTTTTGCATTTAATGAATTAAATAATGGATTATAACTTTTAAATTCCATTGTTCCATTATTCCCATTATTGATTGGTATTAATGCAAATAATTTTTGTCTAATTTGTTGGATAATATAATACTGAATATTTCTGTTGTAATTTATATCTATATACCCTATTACATCCCCTTTAAATAATCTCATAATTAATTTACCATTAGGATAAGTCGTCATCCAGTTTGGTTTAAAGTTTTTTTGGGCTGCATCAAATAATTGTATTACTTCTGCATGTCTTACACCAGCTACTTCATATATTTCTACACATAAATTATTACCACCTGCAAAGGCTTTATAAGTTTTTCCAAATTTATCTTGTATGGTAATTAATGGATTTTCTGATTTTAATACTTTTATACCTCTTATACCCCTATTATCTACTAATTCCTTAAATTTAGTATTATCATTACAAGCATAATTTCTTAACTCATAATCTCGTATTATTTCATACTGCTTGTTATCTTTAAATTTATCAAGCGTCCATCTTACTGCAACATTGTATTTATCATTATCTTTCACTAAGCCATATGCTGTATCTTCATGTAAACAACCAGATATACTTCTATCTGCTTTATGGGAAGTTTTTATATTATTTACTGCTAGTTCTAAACTTTTTCTATAGTTTGTAAATGGTTCTGGCATTTTATCTAATATTCTTCTTCTATTAGAATTTTCATTCATATTATACAAATCTTCCATATTATTGGCTGCTGTAGAAATTTTTTGAAGAAAAGAACGGGTAGTGATAGCTACCACAAAAGCATCCACTGCATGGTGCCTGTGGTCATTTCTATTTTTTTCACTATTTTCTGATAATAAATCATTTAGACCAAGTTTTCCTCGTATCATTGCTGTTAACTGCCCTGGTATTGTCCATAAACTGCTGTGCTTTTCCTTTGGATAAAGTGACTTTAAATATTTTAATGATATTCTTGAAATATACTGAGTATCACTTAACTGCCTTGCAATAAAATCATTACCATCTTTATTATATATATCCATCGCATCTTTTGTAAATCTATCAAATTTACTTTTATTAAACACTTGTGCCCGTTCTAATATTTCATCATAATTAAAACCGTCTTTATTTTTATGAAATGCTTCATAAGGTGTTTTATTACCCTTATAATAATTGGCAGATTTCATAGATAAAGTTTTATTATTAAAGCTATCATCTAAAGAACGGGAATAAGGCACAATATGTTCTATTTGCACATCATCTGAAAATAACTCAGCAAGACTTATTGTTTTACCAGTATATACACATTTTCTTGAAAGCTCATTATTTCCTAATTCTATCCATAATTTTACTTTATCTCTTGTATTTTTATCATTCTTAGCTTTAAATTCTTCAATTTTTTTCCTTACATCATCATTTATCTTTTGGTTTTCTTTACCTATCTTTATATATCTTGCCTTTTTAGCCTTACTATTTTTTAAATCTCTTGCAAGTTCAATAACAATTTGTTCTGGTTTACCATAAAATTGTATTAATTCATTTATAAGTTTTCTAAGCTGATTTAATGCAATATGTACTGTTGGGTTAGAAATTTTACCATATTTTTCTTCATCATTTTTAGGGTTATCAAGTTGTGGGTCTATTACACTGTCTTGTAAAATCTTCCCATAATATTCTAAATAATTACTTACGTCATTACTTTCTTCTTCCATGAAGCCTGATTGTTGTATGGCAGAATATAAACCGATATTTTCTTTATCCATTATATTATTTAATTTTTGCACTGTTTTTTTGCCATATCTTAAATAACCAGTATCAAGTTTATAAATTGCTTTATCTAAAAGATTACTTATTTCAATATCTGTTATGCCAAAATTCATTTTGAATTTTTCTTTTAATTCATCGTTACTATTATCAGACAAAAGCAAATCTATTAAATTATATTTTTCATCATCTGATAAATCATCCCATTTATCACCCAATATATCTTTACTTGCCATTACAGCATTTGTTTTATTACCAGCAATTTTATCATCAATACTTTCATGGGAAAATTTACCGTATTTAACAGTTGTAAAATGTTTCTTTAAAAGATTTCTTACCTTATCAAAACTCATTTCTTTTTTATTTTGAAGCTCAGCTTTTAATACGGCTTTTTCATTAGGAGTTAGTTCCCTATTTTCATATATATTTTCATCATAAACTCTTAAATCATTTATTTTTTGCAACAGTATAAAATCTTGAGCTAATACATGAGCTTTATGAAGCTTTATATCTTCACCTGTTAAACTGCATCTTCCTATTTTTTGTTTTTTTAATGGTCTTTGATAAAAGATTATATTAAATATCTCATCAATAATATCTTTTGTTAATTCTTTATAATATTTTTGCTGTTCTGTCATTATAATATTATATTCTTCTTCTATTAATGACCTATCTAAATATATTTCATATCCCTCTTTTCCATCAATTTTTCCAAGACGGGCTCTTACTGACTTACCATTTTCCAACAATGAATAAAAATATTCCCCAACAGTTTTTTTATTCTGTTCTTCCATTTTCTTTTTTAATCTTTCAATAGCTGGTTTTATTTTACCACTATCACTTTCTTTATCTACCTTTCTATTACTTTTAAACCCTCTACGTTTTGAAAGGTGCATTAAAGCTCTACCAATTTCATATAATTCTATCTTTTCATTTACTGCTTTGCATCTTAATTCATAAGGATTTGATATAGCTAATCCTTTTCTTTCACTTTCATTTTCAGGAAGTAAGCCATATTTTACTAATTTATTTAATAAATGGTTTCTACGGGATATTTTTCTATCAAGATTTCTCCTAATACTTCTAGCATTTCTACGGGCAACCGCTAAGGGTTCTTTTGATTTTTCATTTCTACCATCATGAAATATTCTTACACCTGCTTTGACCACAGCTACTGGTTCATTTGTAGTATTTAACCTAAGCATACACCAGCCAATAGAATTTGTTCCTAAATCAAGCCCTAAACGATATTTTAATTTATTATTTCCCATTTCATGCTCCATTTATAATATGATTACTATATGTTACTTTATATTTCATAAAGTTTCAATAATAAATCTTGACAATACCCTATAAATAGAATACAATCAGGCATAACATATTAAATATTGTGGTGAATACAGTAATAAGTGTTCATTCACACCAAATTTAGCCCATCTATATGATGGGCTTTTTTTTACAAAAAAAAAAGACTGCTGCAGGTTATACCTGCAACAGCCTCTTTGATATACTAAAGGATTACAATTATTATTGTAAATCAGCAGCTTCTGAACCTGCTATTCTACCAAAAGTAATTGTTTCAGAGATAGAGTTACCACCAAGCCTGTTTGCGCCATGAACTCCACCTGTTACTTCACCACCTGCATATAAGCCTTTGATTACTTTACCTTCAGTATTGATAACACGAGCTTTTTCATCAATTTTTAAACCACCCATGCAGTAGTGTATAGCTGGTTTCACTTCTATAGCATAAAAGTTTGGACCTTCTATTTTTTGAGCAAAATTATGTCTGCCAAAATCTTCATCTTTACCTTTTTCTACCATAGTATTAAACCTTGCAACAGTTGCATTTAATGCATCTGCTGGTATTCCTAAAGCATTTGCAAGTTCATCTAATGATTTACCTTGTTTTACTTTACCTAATTGGAAAAATGCTCCAGTTTGTTTTACGTTATTGCGTACTGTATCATCAAATACTATAAAACATGATGCACCAGTTTGCTCTCTTATAGCAGCAGTAGTTACATCTCTTGTAGTAAGTTCACTAATAAAGCGTTTACCTTCTCTATTAACAAATATACCACCTGCACCACGAACGATTTCTGATACAATTACTGGGCTTCCTACAAGCATTGTAGGGTTAAGTTGTATTTCTTTCATATCAACAGTAGCTGCACCTATTGCAGTTCCTAATACAACACCATCACCTTGTGTACCCGGCTGGTTTGAAGTTTGAACGCCTTTTGCATCTGGCCTGTAGCTTGCAACTAAATCATTATTAGCACCAAAACCACCAGAAGCTAATATTACAGCTTTAGCATCAATTTGGTATATGCCTGAATGTTTACCTTTTACAAGCACACCTGTAACATCACCTGC
Source organism: uncultured Mucispirillum sp. (assembly GCA_944324495.1). Lineage (GTDB taxonomy): Bacteria > Chrysiogenota > Deferribacteres > Deferribacterales > Mucispirillaceae > Mucispirillum. The sequence goes on from CALUWN010000043.1 coordinate 7,105, forward strand.
TTCATTAGTTAATAATTTAACTACTTTAGAATTAACCCTAACATCAGCACCATCTTCTGCAACTTTTGTTCTTAATTTTGCACTTAAAAATGGACCTACAAAATCACCGCTTGTTGGACCATGAAATCTTGGATAAGTAGCACCACCACCCATGGCAATAAATCCAAGTTCTGCATCAATAGAAGCAAGCCATTCAATAGAATTAGATGATTCATTTGCCAATATTTTTACAAGTTCTGGGTTATTGATGTTTTTACCACCTTTCATTGTATCATTAAACATTATTTCTGGCGTATCTGGTATATTTTTAGCTTTTTGAAAACGAGTTCCAGCTGCATTCATACCACCTGCTGCAAGCTGTGAGTTACCACCAACTATTGGCATTTTTTCAAGCATAATAACTTTTTTACCTTTGTTTAATGCTGTAATAGCAGCAGTAAAACCTGTAGCACCTGTTCCTACAACTACAATATCAGTTTTTTCAACTCTTGTAGGTTTAGCATTAGCATATTGAGTTAAATCTTCATACCATACATTTTCTACATTACCACCTGCTGAAATATTCATATCAAACTCATGGCAGTTTAAGCAGTATGCTTTAGAAGGAGTATGCCCTGTATGGCAAGTAGTACAGTTCATAGTTCCTAAATGCGAACTATGTGGGTTTATTTCCCCTTCTGTAAGTTTTGCAACTTCTTCTAATGATTGGTGACATTCAACACATTTAGCATTGATATCACGTTCACTATCATCAATAATGTTTGATGAGTGGCAGCTGCTGCAACTGTCAGCAGTGCCTGCTTTCATATGAATTCCTGATAAATAGGCTGCTTTTTCACCTTCTGCATATCTTTTTTCCATATCAGGTGAAAAAACGCTTTCACTATTAGATGGTTTTACAGCTTCTTGTTGAGCAGTTTGAACAGGTTGAGCCTGCTGCGCAACATCTGCTGTTTTTTCCTTTTTCGGTATTAATGCAATAATTACTATAACTGCAATAATAACTACTCCTAAGATTATTAGCTTCTTATTCATATATTGCCCCCTATTTTGCTAGGATAATATATTTTTAAATAATAAGTAGAACCAATTTATGAAAATAAGTGATACCAGATTTATCTAAGTCTATTAATATTTTGCTGTAATATTTTTATTGCCTGCTCCATTTCTTCATTACTGCAGGAAGCAATGCATATTGATAAATGAGATGTATCTTTTTTATCAAAGAAAAAACCCGGATAAAAAAGTATATTATTTGTAATATCGTATAATTTTTTACTATTAATCTCTTTTAATCTAAGCCATATATAAAAGTTAGAATTTTTAATATCCCATTCTGCCACATCAGATAAATATTTATTAAGCAGATAATGTGTATTATCTCTTTTTTCTAATAATATTTTTCTTACCTTTTCTAAATATGTATCATAAATACCACTTTCCATTAGTTCTGTTACTATTAATTGTAAAAGCATACTAGGATATATATCATGCTGGGCTTTAACATCACTTAATTTTTCAATAACATTTTTAGGTGCAGCAATCCAAGAAATACCTAAATTAAGTGTAAGAGTTCTTAAAAGCGACCCAAAATATATTACACTTTCATTTTTATCTAGAGCAAATAATGATTTACCAAGTGGTTTATCAAAATAAATATCACGCATAGAATCTACTTCCATAATAGGTATTTTATATTTACTTGTTGTTTTAAGTAATGATACTTTTCTTTCAAGGCTCATACTAATACCTGTTGGGTTATGATAAGATGAATTCGTATAAACCATACAATTATGAACTGATAAATGATGCTTTAACTGCTCTACATTTATACCTTCGTTATCCTGCTCAACACCTATCATATTAACACCAGTGTAATGAACAATAGAATCCATATTAATTACATTAGGAGTTGCAAAAATAAAGTTTGAAGCAAAAGATAAAAAAGCCATAGCTGTAAGGTTTATTCCTTGAAGTACACTTGGCACAATTAATATATTATCTTCATCAATAATTCTTCCCTGCATAGATATTCTTTCAGCTATTAATTTACGAAGTGGCCTGTATCCATATTTATTAAAATGGTTTATTTTACTTAAATCTTTTGAGCATATTTTATAAGTGGCTTCTGAAATTGATGAAGCTAAAAAATTAAAATCTTTTCCAAGTCCAGCAGCAGAAATATTTATAATATTACTGTCATTACTAGAGCTTGTAAGCTGGTCAATACGTTTTATATTACCATATCTATGCAGACTGTTTGAAAAATATTTATCCCAGTTTGGAGTAGTTTTGTTTTTTTCATCAATAAAAATATTTTTTACATATACGCCAGACTGTGCTCTTACTTCCACATATGAAAGATATACGAGCTCCTCAATAGCCATAATTATAGTATTACGACTGACATTAAATATTTCACATAATTTTCTCTGAGATGGCAACCTTGTATTAGGTTTTAACCTGCCACTTTCAATATCTTGTGCTATGATATTTGTTATCTGTAAATATAAATATTCATCATTATTATCTATTTTCCAACTACTATACATATAATCCTTCTAAAAAATAATCATACTTATACATAAAATATTTGCTAATTTATAGTACCACTTTCAAATTGGTAATGATACCAATTTAAAATATAATATATTTTTTTAAAAAGAAAATAAATAATAAAAATATAAAGATGAATGGAATAATTTAATTTAAAACACAAAACAGTATTAAAAATATAATGATAAATCTGCTTATCATAAAATTATTAGAAAATTAAAAATGATAAAATTTATATATTGATTTTAGAATTAAATAATAAAAATAAAATAATCATTTATCAATTACACACCAGATTATGAAATAAATAAAAAAGTTAAGCATAAAAAAGTAAATTAAATACATTTTTAAATAACGCAGTATTAAATAAAAACAAAAATAGATAGCCGAAAGACTATATATTTTACTACTATATCTTATATTACAAATTATATTTTAATTTATTAATCTACGCTTATTTAGAATAAATTTT
>CALUWN010000044.1 GCA_944324495.1 uncultured Mucispirillum sp.
GTTTAAAAAATTCAAGGGGAGCGTATTTTGCGACGCAAGCATTTCCCAAGCGAGTAGCGCGGAAATAGAAATGCGTAGCTGGGCTGAATTTTTTAATAGGAGATAATATGTCTAAAGAAATACTAATAAATTCTGGTATAAGGGAAGTGCGTGCTGCTGTAATATCTGGTGGTAATGTATCAGAATTATTTATAGAACGTTTAAATAAAAAAAGTGTAGCAGGTAATATTTATAAAGGCAAGGTAGTAAAAGTATTACCAGGTATGCAGTCTGCTTTTGTGGAAATCGGTCTGCAAAAAGCAGCGTTTTTGCACGTGGTAGATATTTATACTGGAAGTAATGATGAAATTAATTACGATGAAGAAATATCAGATGGTGAAAATATAGAGCATAAATCATCAGAAAACGGTGAAGGCATTACCCACCACTACACACCTATTCAGGAAATATTAACTGAAGGGCAGGAAATTATAGTGCAGGTAGCAAAGGATGCAATTGCTACAAAAGGGGCAAGGCTTACTACTCATCTTACTATCCCCGGAAGATATTTAGTTTTAATGCCGGGCTATGAGCATATTGGAATCTCAAGAAAAATAGAAAACGAAGAAGAGCGAGAAAGATTAAAAGATATACTTGTATCTATTCAGCCAGAAGGTATGGGGCTAATTGCTAGAACTGTAAGTGACGGGCTAAGCCGTGAAGAATTAGTTGCAGACCTTGAATACATAAAAGGTGTGTGGGCAGGGGTAGAAACTGTTATTGAAAAGTCAACTGCTCCGTCTCTTGTATATGAGGACCATAATTTAATCTATAAAATATTAAGGGATGTGGTTACATCAGATACAACACGAATTTTAATTGATAATAAAGAAGACTGCGATAAAATGCAGGAGTTTTTTAATAACCATTTATCAAACTTGGATTTAAAAATTGAGTACTACGACGGGGAAGAGCCACTTTTTGACCTTTATAATGTGGAAATAGAAGTAAACAGGCTGCTTGATAAAAAAGTATGGCTGCGTTCTGGTGGTTCAATTATTATAGACCAGGCAGAAGCATTAACTGTAATAGATGTAAATACTGGCAAATATGTGGGAAGGCAAAATTTTGATGATACCATATTAAAAACTAACTTAGAAGCCTGTAAAGAGATAGCTCATCAGCTAAAAATGAGAAATATTGGCGGTATTATAATTGTTGATTTTATAGATATGGAACGCTTGGAAGACAGGGAAAAAATTCTTTCCACATTAGAGCAGTATTTAAAAGAGGACAGGGCAAAAACTTCTGTTGTAAATATATCTCCTTTAGGGCTTGTGGAAATCACTAGGAAAAGAGTGAGAGACAGCGTTATTAGAATGATGAGCGAGCCATGCCCATATTGTGAAGGTAAAGGTGTTATAAAATCAAAAATAACAGTGTGTTATGAGATAATGCGTGAGCTTGGGCGTCTTGCTTCTCAAAATAAAGGTTCTGCCATATTAATAGAAGCAAAAGAAGAAGTGGCAGATTTATTATTAGAGCATGAAAATGAAACCATAGAGGAGCTTGAAAAAAAATATATGTGTGATATTGAGATACAGCAAAATAACAGCTCCACTTATGACAGGTATAAATTAAAAATCACAGGAAAAGCTAATGGCAGTATATAATAGGAAGGACAGCTACTACAAAAAAGCTAAAAAAGAGGGCTATAAGTCCCGTGCTGCATATAAATTAAAAGAGTTAAATACAAAGTATAAAATAATGAAAAAAGGCAGTAAAGTGCTTGACTGTGGGGCAGCTCCCGGGGGCTGGAGTCAGGTTGCTTTAGAGATTGTTGGCGAGCAGGGTTTTGTAGTAGGGGTAGACCTGAATGAAATCACTGGTATAAATAATAAAAACTTTAAAAGTATTGCAGGTGATTTTACAACGGAAGAAATAATAAACCAAGTTTTAGAGATATGTGATAAGTATGACTGTATTATTTCAGATATTGCACCGCATACCATAGGTATAAGAGATGCAGACCATACAAATTCTTTAGAACTGGTGGAAAAAGTATATGCTTTTGCCATGAAAACTCTTAAAAAGGACGGCTCATTTTTGTTTAAACTTTTTGAGGGGGAAGGACGAAAAGGTTTAGTAGAAAAGCTTAAAAAAGATTTTAAAGATGTGCGAATAATAAAACCAGATGCAACAAGGCAGGGCTCAATGGAAATATATATTGCTGCCCTTTATAAATTAAATTAAGTATTGGAGTATTTTATGCTTGATAAAAACGAATTAGAAGATTTACTTGTTAAATTGAGGCTTGGAACAATTAGTATAGAAAGTGCCATTACAGAAATAGAACAGAATTTTTATTCTGTAGATGAAAATGAAAATATTTCAATATGGCAAAAACTTTCATGCCCTTTTGATGAAGTTTTAGAGTGCGATAATCTAAGCATAGCTCAAATAGAAAATTATGTAACAAAGATGACAAAAACTAATACAAAGTTTATTTTGACAGGATTAACAGATGAGGCAGTTTCAGAAATCAGTGCAAAATATGCTAAATGTAAACCAGTTTTTGAATCTGGTATTATAAAATGTATTGATAAAGAAAATAAATTAAATACAGAAAAAAAAGTGGTGATAGTTTCATCACTTAATAAAGATGAAAAAATTGTAGCACAAATAGAAGTTATCCTAAATATAATGGGTATAGCTGTAGAATTTTATAATGTTTCACCATATAAAACAGTATCTATGCAGGTATTAAAAACATATTTACACAATGCAAAAGCTGTAATTGTGGTGTATGATAAAGATATAAGGCTTCCTTCTATTGTGTCAAATATTACAGCAAAACCTGTGGTAGTATTAAGCAAACATAATAATGCAGAAGAATATATGCTTTCAAATGGTGCAGTATTGGCAAAATCTGGCAGCAGTATTTCAGCCTGTATGGCAGTTGCTCGGCTTTTAAGGTAAACAGGATAAAAGATGATGCAAACTATTAATTGGAGAGCTATTGCTGTAAAGAAGATTATACTGCTTTTATTATTTATTGTAACAACTATATTATTTTTATTTAATAGTAAAGTAGTATTAAACATTAGTAGTAACCATAAAATAGATGGCAGCATTTCATATATTACCCCACTTAGTGCAGAATTTGAAAAAGGTGGGCAGTTTCCATTTACTTTAAATAGTGGTATACAAGATTATAGTATAAACCTAAATGCAAAATTAATAAAAAAAATAAAAGTAGACTTAAAAGTAAAAGAGCAGGATGCAGTTATTTTTATAAATAAGGCAGGTATAAAACTTCCTTATTTACCTACTGTTTATTTTAATATAGAAAACCCTCAGAAGCTTGATTATAATAAAACAAGCGTCGTTTTTTCAAATATATCTCCAATACTAATTATTGTACCATTATTACTACTTTTAATAAGTGTAGTTAGTTTTATAATTTTATTTTTTAATAAAATAAAGTCACTTTTATTATCATTAAAAAGCTATAACCATATTTTTATTGGTATTGTAATATTTATTATACTTTTTGAAATAGTTAAATTTACAGGTATGAATTCAAACATATTAGGTGATAATTTAAAAATGTTTTTGTATATTTTTAAATCAGACAGCTATTTTTTAAGTATATTTTTGATGATGTTGTATGTTGCTGTAAAAGTAAAAAGTAAATACATCAGCAGTTTTATTATGCTAATATTTTTTGCTATGGTGTTTACATTAGTTTTAGATATTGCATTAATTGAGTTATTATCTGCACGGCTTAGGTTTAAAGAAGCTACAGGGTTTGTGCCAGATACAGCTTCTATTATAAAAATGGCAAAAGGATTTTTTATTACGACCACAGGTATATATTCTCTTATCCTTTTAATATATGTTATACTGTTTTCTATTTTCATTGTAAGTAAAAAGGATTTATATAGTTTTTCTAAGCCATATAAAATAATACTTTTTGCTTTAGTAGTCATATTAGCACCATTATTTATGATTAAATTAGATATTAAGTCATATTATAGTACAGCATTACAGGATAGTATAATAGTAGCAAATATGAAAAAATCAGAAGATGTATTATATTCTCAAGAAAAAATTAATGAAGTTCTTAATAAGTTTAAATTTTACTATAAATGTGTTGATGGTTTAAATACTAGGAAAAATATAATTGTTGTAGTAGTAGAGTCATTATCTTCATATAATAGCCAATTATTTAGTGACATAGAAAATAAAACTCCTAATTTGGATAATATTGCAAAAGATAATATATATGCTGATAATTATTACTGTAATAGTTATAATTCATATCAAAATAGGTATAATATATTAACAGGCAGCCCCCTTATTACAAGAGCAAAAAATTATAATATAAACAGAAATATTTTTTATTCAAATTCTATTGTAAAAGATTTTCAAGCTAAAGGCTATAATGTATATTATTATAGCTCAGCAGATACAGTATTTGATTCTACCATAAAAATGGTTAAAGCAACTGGCATAAAATCAATTTATGATGCAAATAGTAGTATTTTTAATGATGTTAAAAAAAGGTTTGTATTTAAAGGCGTGGAAGATAAATATTTTTATGAAACAGTAATAAAGCACTTAAATAGTGCAGGTAATCACACGAAACCGTATTTGGCATTTTTAACGACAATGTCAACCCATGGACCATATGAAGACCCAGAAACAGGGGAGTATTCTTTTGATAAAACATTAAAATATGCAGATAATCAATTATTACACCTTTTATCTATGCTTAAAAAGCAGGATTTTTTTAAAGACGGTATATTAGTTATTACTTCAGATCACAGAGTAATGCTTCCAATTTCTAAAGAAGAATATGATATTTTAGGACCATTAGCTCATGCAAGTATACCGTTAGTAATAATAGACGGTGATAGAAAATATAAAATTAATGGTAATTTTTCCCATATAGATTTAGGAAAATCATTGGAATATCTTACACTAGATAAGGCTTGTTTTAACCAATTTCAAAATAATATGTTTAAAGAGAACAATGGCTGTGTAATATACCAACAGCTTATAAATTTTGCATTGGTAGATGTAAAGTGTGGTAACAGCTATGGACAAGTTATTTTAGATGGCGATAATACAAGGTTTATAAAAGACAACCTAAATATTAGTGAAGAAAAAAAAGCTGAAATAGTAGAATATATAAACTATTTAAGGCTTGCAAAATAATTTTTTACTGGTATGTATATTATTAGGAAATGGATATACAAATGAAAAAACAATTACTAACGGCATTAGTACCTGCTTATAATGAAGAAGACTGTATTTATGAGCTTTATAATCGTGTAACTAATGTATTAAAAGGGCTTAAAAATTATGATTATGAAATATTAGTTATAAACGATGGCTCAAAAGATAATACACTTTCAATATTAGAAGAATTACACGCAAAAGATAAGCATATAGAATATGTTAATTTAGCAAGAAATTATGGCAAAGAAACAGCAATGGCAGCAGGGTTTGATTATGCCAAAGGCGATGTAGTTGTTATATTAGATGCAGATTTGCAGACCCCACCAGAATTAATCCCTGAAATGCTTAAATATTATGAAGAAGGCTATGATGATGTCTACGGCAGGCGTAAATCAAGAGATGATGAAACATTTTTAAAAAGATTTGGCACGAAACTTTACTATAAAGCACTGCAGTCATTAACAAGGGTTGATATTTTAAAAAATACCAGCGATTTTAGAATGTTAAGCCGCAGGGCAGTTGAAGCTTTAAAAAAATACAGGGAACAGCGAAGATATACTAAAGGTATATTTGCATTAATCGGGTTTAAGAAAAAAGAGTTTTTATATATGCCAGCTGCACGGTTTGCGGGCAAAACAAAATGGAATTATTTAAGCCTTTTAAATCTAGCAGTAGAAGGCATCACATCATTTTCCACATTTCCTTTAAGGCTCAGCTCTATACTTGGTTTTGTTACTGCTTTAGTTGGTTTTATATATATTTTATTTTTAGTGATAAAAACATTAATATTTGGTGCTGACATTAAGGGTTATCCAACACTTTTATCTGTAATAATCTTTTTAGGCGGTATTCAGCTTTTATCTCTTGGTGTAATTGGTGAATATTTAGGTAGAATTTTTAATGAAGTGAAAAACAGACCGTTATATTTAGTGGAAAAATATAGTGGAGATAATAAGTGATAAAAAAAGCCACTGCCATATTTTTAGATAAAACCTTTTTTAAATTTATAATAGTAGGCATTATAAATACTATTGTGGGAGCAGGAATAATGTTTGCATTATATAATTTATTTCACTGCTCTTACTGGTTTTCTTCCATAATGAATTATGTAGTAGGAAGTGTGGTAAGCTACTTTTTAAATAAGTATTATACATTTGGAAGCAAAAAAATAACTATAAAAGAGATAATCTATTTTATATTAAATATTGCAGTATGTTTTTTAATAGCTTATGGACTTGCAAAGCCTGTTGCCTTATATATATTAAGTGATTATTCAAAAGCAGTGCAGGAAAATGTTGCTATGTTTATAGGTATGGTAATATTTACAGGGCTAAATTATTTAAGCCAAAGGTTTATTGTCTTTAAAAGGGGGAAATAGGTGGGGAAAATAGAGCAAATTTTTAAAAAAATAGAAGATATATTTAACAGTAAACATGGATACATATATGCTTATGGCATAATATTTATATTATGTTTTTTTATTATGCTGGGGCAGAATTTTAGACTTGAAGCAGGCAATGATGATGTATACCATACAAAAGCAGTAGAAAATTTTGGCAGTGCATATAAATTTATGATTGCCCAGTATGAGAATACAAATGGTAGATACTTTACATCATTAGTCATGTCTTTTGTGATGGATAAAAATATATGGCTGTGGCGAATATTAAATACTTTTGTGCTTTTTGGTTTGATTTATTATTCATTTAAAAATATTCGACTATTTTATAATTTTGATAATAAAAAAAATTTAATTTTATTTTTTGCTATATTTTCAATGTTTGCATTATTTACAAATGATATTATAAATTGGAGTGTAACTTGGGTAACAGGTTCTTTTAATTATCTATGGTCAGCAACATCTTTAGTTATTTCTCTATACTATATAATGAGATATTCTATTAATAATATAAAACTAAACTTTGTAAGTTTTATTATATTAATTCCTATTGTAGTTTATGCCTGTAATGTTGAGCAGTCTGCATTAATACTTATTACTATCTTTATTATTTCAATTATATATTCACTGTTTAAATATAGAAAATATGATTTATTGTATTTTATTCTTTTTTTGATATGTTTAATATCTGTATTTATTTTATTTACTTCTCCATCAATTCCTATCAGATATGAAGCTGAAATTAAAACATGGTATCCTATGTTTTCTGAATTATCAATATTAGAGAAAGTTATATATGGTTTTTCATATACTGTATTATATGGATTTATTCTTAAAAACTATGCATTATCAATGATATTATCATTTTTGCTATATTATGTATTAAAAAAACAGTATAATAACAAAGTAAATAATGTGTTATTAATAGTTATATTATTTTATACTCTAATTTATTATATCTTTGATAGACTTAAAGTATATGCAATTGATTCCACATGGTTTTACAATATAGTTAAATTCTCTAGACAAGTTATAGATACTAGTCCTAGTGAGTCTTATTTTTCATTCATATTACTATCTTTCTTTTTTATTATTTTATCATATAGTATATTTAAAATAAAATATGATATTTTATTAAACTATTTTTTGATGCTTTTATTTTTTGGTGCAGCTGTTATGTCTGCATTTATACTAAGTTTTTCACCAACTATATATGATTCAGGTGCTAGGATATGGTTTATTCCTTCAACTATGTATGTTATTGGAGCAGGTATAATTTTTGCTGAGTTATTGAAATATATTGATATTACATCTATAAAATTTAAAATTGTTTTTTTTATAATATGTATTATATCCATTATAGATATAATAAGTAAAGTTTATATGTAAATATTAATATAGAATTTTTATGAAGCTTTTTGGTTTTCCTATGGGAATTCAACTAGGCACAATTACAGATGATATGAAAGAAGGAATAAAAAATATGCCAAGCTATCCTAATAATGACGGTATAAAATTAATAGGTGATACTGTGGTTGTGAAATTAAGTGATTAATGGTGATAAAATGTCATACATTATAATCATCCCCACATATAATGGGGAAAAACAGGGGATAGAAGATTTGCTTATATCTATTAAAAACCAAAGCATGCCCCCTGAAAAAATATGTATTATTGATTCTTCATCTACTGATAATACAGTGGATATTTGCAAAAAATATGGCTGTGATATTACTATTATAGATAAAAAAGATTTCAACCATGGCTTAACAAGGCAAAAGGCACTAGATAATAATAAAAATTATGATTATGCTATATTTATGACGCAGGATATATTGCTTACTGATGAAAATACCTGTGCAACACTGCTTTCATCATTTGAAATAGATGATGTATCAGCAGCGTATGGCAGGCAGCTTGTAAATGATAATTCATCGTTTATAGAAAAAGTTAGCAGGCATTTTAATTATGGTGAAACATCCATTTTAAAATCAAAAGAAGATATTGCAAAATATGGCATATCTACTGCCTTTTGTTCTGACAGCTTTGCAGCTTATAAAATATCAGACATAATATCTATTGGAGGTTTTCCAAAAACTGATTTTGCAGAAGATATGCTTATTGCTGCTAAATTATTACTTCAAGGCAAAAAAATATATTATAATGCTGAAGCAAAAGTTTATCACAGCCACCCATATTCTCTAAGGGCAGAATTTGAAAGGGGCAAATCAATAGGCAAAATGCATAAAGAAAATAAATGGCTAATAGATGCTTTTGGAAAGGCAGAAAAAAAAGGGCAGGAGCTTTTAAAAACTCTTACACCTTTTAAAAAATTATTATATATTTTTCAAGCACTTCCAAAATATATAGGTTATAAAATATCTAAACAATAGTTTATTATTTAAATATAATTAACATCTTTAGGAGCTAAAGTTATATTATCACTGAGCGACTTATTTCATACGCAAGGTTTTTTTATCTTAGGCTTTAGGATAA
>CALUWN010000045.1 GCA_944324495.1 uncultured Mucispirillum sp.
TTACAATTATTTCTATTTTTACATATATTATCAAGTAGTTATAGCATTTTTTAATAAAAAATGGGGGTGAAGCAGTATAAATGTGTTTTAATCTTGACACTTTTTGATATTACTGATAAAGTATATTGATAGTAAAATTATGCTTATGTATTAGCATATTTTATTTCAGATATATTTTGTATTATTTTATGAAATATACTACAAAATCATATAAGGAGCATGGCGGATGATTTCTATCGGTTTAGACGAAACTCTGTTTATTCAACTTTTTCTTCTCATCATAGTTATTATTATGGCTAAGTTTTTATACCTTAACCCAATAGGTAAAACTATTAGTGCTAGGAATGAGAAAATCGAAGGTCTAAAATCTACAGCAGACAGCCAACTGCAATATGTGGAAGATTCTAAACAAGCTTATGAAAAACAATTACAGGAAGTGAAAGCTGAAATGTCAGCGTATCAGATGAAAATGCAGGATGAAGCTTCCAAAGAGGTGGATGCTATTATTGCAGCAGCCAAAGCAGAAATAGCAAAAACTACGGAATCAGCTCGTGCTGAACTAAATAAATCTCGCGAAGAAGCTAGTGCTGTGCTTCATAAAGAAGTTGGTGAGCTTAGTGAGATGATATACAAAAAAGTATCTGGCAATATAGCTTAAGAGGTGTGCTGGTGAAAAGGGTATTTTTATCATTATTAATTTTTACTTTCCCATTGTATGCTTTTGCAGCAGGTGGTGAGCTTGATTGGAAAACTTTTGGCTATAGAGTGGCAATGTTTATTATATTTGTTGCTCTTTTATATTGGCTGACAGCTAAAAGAATAAAAGCTATGCTTATAAAAAGAACGGAAGATATAAAAGCAGCTTTAGCTGAGGCAGAGCTTGCAAGGGAAGAAGCTGCTAAAAAAGTTAAAGAATATGAAGCTAAAATGCAGCAGCTTCAAAAAGAACTTGAAGTAATGAAAGAAAATGCAAAAAGAACAGCTGAGGCAGAACGTGAAACAATGATAGCTGATGCTAAAAAGCACGTGGAGCAAATGAAACAGTTTGCACAAAACATGATAATTTCTGAAAAAGAACGTGCTATTCAAGAGCTTCACAGGGAAGCTGTTGAGCTTGCAGCAAAAGAGGCTGAACAAAAACTTATAAAAGAAATAAGTGGCGATAAAGCTGCCAAAATATTAGATGAATACGTTAAGCGTATCGGGGAGTAGCAGGTGAGTAACAATACTATTGCAAGACGTTACGCAGGTGCGTTTTTCGCTCATATTAATGCAAACCATTCAAGCAGTGCTGCTAAAATATGGGAAGAGCTTTCTTCTTTAGCCTCCCTTTACCACACAAGTGCTGATTTTGCTAATGTGGTGAAAAACCCTACTATCTCTCAAGAAGATAAATCTGCCATATTTGAAAGCCTTAAAAAATCTGGTAAAATCAGTGAAGAGCTTTACAAATTTGTAGCTTTATTAATTGAGAAAAAACGTCTTATTTTAATTGCAGATATTGATAAGGCTGTTAAAAATCTTATAATGGAAGCTGAAAACAAAGTGGAAGCTGAAGCAGTTTTTGCAAGTAAGGCTACAGTTGATGTGAAAAAAGAGCTTGTTAAACGTTTAGAATATTTAACAGGCAAAAAAATCATCTTACAAGAAAAAGTTGACCCGTCTGTTATTGGCGGCGTGAAAGTGAAGCTTGGAAGTAAATTGTTTGACGCTACTATTAAAGGGCAGTTAGATAAATTAAAAGCATCATTAGTGTAAAATTTATAAAACCTTGCCTTTATAAAGGTTTAAGGAAAAGAATATATTTCAAGGAGCATGGCTTTATGCACATAAAAGCGGAAGAAATAAGCCAGATCATACGCGACCAAATCAAAGATTTTGACAAAAAGGTTGCTATGGAGGAAGTTGGTACCGTAATCAGCGCAGGTGATGGTATTGCAAAGGTTTACGGGCTTGACAATGTTATGGCTGGGGAATTAGTTGAATTTCCTGGTGGTATCTATGGTATGACATTGAACTTGGAAGAGGACAATGTGGGTGTTGTTGTTATGGGTGACTACCTTTCTATTAAAGAAGGTGATACTGTAAAACGCACTGGTAAAATTGCATCAGTTCCTGTTGGTGAAGAACTTGTGGGCAGGGTTGTAAACTCCCTTGGTCAGCCAATTGACGGCAAAGGCCCTATTAACGCTAAAAAAACTGATGTTATTGAAAAAGTGGCTCCGGGTATCGTTTTAAGAAAACCTGTACATGAGCCAGTACAAACAGGTATTAAAGCAATTGACTCTATGATACCTATAGGCAGAGGTCAAAGGGAACTTATTATTGGTGACCGTCAGACTGGTAAAACTGCTATCGCTCTTGACACTATCATTAACCAAAAAGGTCAAAATATGATTTGTGTTTATGTGGCAATCGGTCAAAAACGTTCAACAGTTGCACAAGTTGTTCAAACATTAGAAGAACATGGTGCAATGGAATATACAATTGTGGTTGCAGCTACAGCATCTGACCCTGCACCATTACAATTTATTGCACCTCTTGCAGGCTGTACAATGGGTGAATATTTCAGAGATAACGGCAAACATGCTTTATTAATCTATGATGATTTATCTAAACACGCTACAGCTTACAGGCAGATGTCATTATTACTTCGCCGCCCACCGGGCCGTGAAGCTTATCCTGGTGATGTATTCTATCTCCACTCAAGGTTATTAGAAAGGGCTGCTAAATTAAATGATGAATTAGGAGCAGGCTCTTTAACAGCTTTACCAATTATTGAAACACAAGCAGGTGACGTTTCTGCGTATATCCCTACTAACGTAATTTCTATTACAGACGGGCAGATATTCTTAGAAACTGACCTTTTTAACTCTGGTTTCCGTCCAGCAGTTAACGCAGGTATTTCTGTATCTCGTGTTGGTGGTTCTGCTCAGATTAAGGCTATGAAACAAGTTGCAGGTAAACTTCGTCTTGAACTTGCTCAATACAGAGAAATGGCAGCATTTGCTCAGTTTGGCAGCGACTTAGACCCTGCTACGCAAAAACAGCTTACTCGTGGAAGCCGTTTAATGGAACTTTTAAAACAAAATAAAAATAAACCGTTCCCAGTTGAAGAACAAATTGCTGTAATTTTTGCTGCAATTAATGGTTATCTTGATGATATAGAAGTGAAAGATGTTAGAAAATTTGAAGCTGACTATCTTGCATATCTTAAATCAAGCGGTTTAGGTATATTAGAAGAAATTGTTGAGAAGAAAGCTATTTCTGATGATTTAACAGCTAAAATGAAATCAGCTTTAGATACATTTAAAAAACAATTTACTGCATAAAAAAAGCCACTTTATAGTGGCATGCTCACTCATTATTATAGGAGATTAGGAGCTTTTAATGGCTAGTGCACGCGATATTAAACGAAAAATAAATTCTGTAAGCAACACGCAAAAGATTACTAAAACCATGAAAATGGTTTCAGCTGCTAAAATGCGTAAAGCAATAGAGGCTATGCAGTCTGCACGCCCTTATTCTGTTAAACTTGCAGAATTAATACAAGAACTTTCTAACCGTGCAGGAGGCAATGCAGAACACGCTTTCTTTGAAGCAAGAGAAGAAGTTAAAACAATTTATTTAGTTGTTGTTACAAGTGATAAAGGTTTATGTGGTGCTTTTAATTCAAATATTTTAAAAGTAGCCCAAACCTTTGTTAAAGAAAATACAGGCAAAACTATTAAAGTTGTGCCTGTAGGTAAACGTGCTTTAGATTTCTTTGCTAAGCGTGGTTTTGAAATTGTAGAAAAGTGGGTTGGCTTTGGGGGTAAATATACCTTTTCAGATGCCATTAATGTGGGCAAATTATTAGCAAAATCATTTACAAATGGTGATGCTGATGAAGTTCACTTAATTTATAATGAATTTAAATCCACTTCTTCCCAAATAGTTAGAAGTAAAAAATTATTACCTCTTGCCGTTGAGGGTGGTTCAGAACCAAATTATCCTGATTTTGAATATGAACCAGATGTTGCTGAGTTGTTAAATACATTACTTCCTCAGTTTATAAACACAAGCATATTCCAAAGTATGCTTGAATCAGTGGCAGGGGAACACGGTGCAAGAATGGTTGCTATGGATAATGCAACTAGAAGTGCCGGCGAAATGATTAAAAAGCTTGTCTTAAATTACAATAAAACAAGGCAGGCAGCTATTACTACAGAACTGTTAGACATTGTCAACGGTGCTGAAGCATTAAAATAATTAGGAGAACATTCATGGCAGAAAATACAGGCAAAATCATTCAGATTATTGGACCTGTTGTAGACGTTCAATTTGCTTCCGGCAAACTTCCTGAAATCTACAACGCTCTTGTAATTGAAGATAAAGCACAAAAACGTAATGTTATATGTGAAGTAGCACAGCACCTTGGTGAAGATACAGTTCGTGCTGTTGCAATGGCTTCTACTGATGGTTTAGTTAGAGGTATGGAAGTATCAAACACTGGTAAACCAATATCTGTACCAGTTGGTAAGGAAGTACTTGGCCGTATCTTAAACGTTGTTGGTGAACCTGTGGATAACAGAGGACCAGTAAACGCTAAAGCTACAAGAGCTATCCACCAGCCTACTCCAGCATTAGAAGACCAAGAAACAAGCGTTGCAATATTAGAAACTGGTATTAAAGTTATTGACTTACTGGAACCATACACAAAAGGTGGTAAAACTGGTCTTTTCGGTGGTGCAGGTGTTGGTAAAACAGTTATCATTATGGAGCTTATCCATAATATTGCACACGGTCACGGTGGTTACTCAGTATTTGCAGGGGTTGGTGAAAGAACTCGTGAAGGTAACGACCTTTTCTTAGAAA
The DNA here is from genome assembly GCA_944324495.1 of uncultured Mucispirillum sp. Taxonomy (GTDB): domain Bacteria; phylum Chrysiogenota; class Deferribacteres; order Deferribacterales; family Mucispirillaceae; genus Mucispirillum. The sequence continues at coordinate 4,858 of CALUWN010000045.1, forward strand.
TGACAGAATCAAACGTTATTGATAAAGTTTCACTTGTATATGGTCAGATGAACGAATCTCCGGGTGCTCGTATGAGGGTTGCTCTTTCAGCTCTTTCTATTGCTGAGCATTTTAGAGATGAAGGTCAGGACGTGTTATTATTCGTTGATAACATCTTCCGTTTCTCTCAAGCAGGTAGTGAAGTTTCTGCACTTTTAGGCCGTATGCCATCTGCCGTTGGTTATCAGCCAACATTAGGTACAGAAATGGGTGAATTACAAGAACGTATTACATCAACTAAAAAAGGTTCTATTACGTCAGTTCAAGCAGTATATGTGCCTGCGGATGACTTAACAGACCCAGCACCAGCAACAACATTTGCTCACCTTGATGCAAAAACAGTTCTTTCTCGTGCTATTGCTGAAATTGGTATCTACCCAGCGGTTGACCCACTTGATTCTACATCAAGAATATTAGACCCTGCATATGTAGGTGAAGAACACTATAATGTAGCTCGTGGCGTTCAAGCAGTATTACAACGTTATAAAGAGCTTCAAGATATTATTGCTATCTTAGGTATGGAAGAATTATCAGATGATGATAAATTAACAGTTGCTCGTGCAAGAAAAATCCAAAGATTTTTATCACAACCATTCCACGTTGCAGAACAGTTTACTGGTGCACCGGGTAAATATGTATCATTAAAAGATACTATTGCAGGCTTTAAAATGATACTTGAAGGTAAATGTGATGATATACCTGAGCAGTTATTCCTTATGAAAGGTAGTATAGATGAAGTTTTAGCTGCTTACGAGCAATCTAAACAAGGATAATATTATGGCTGATAAATTGTTTCTTGAACTTGTTTCACCTGAAAAATTACTTGTTTCATCAGATGTAGATAATGTATTTGCAGCAGGAGCAGGTGGTGCATTTGGTTTATACCCAGACCACTCTCCATTTTGCACAGCCTTAGTGCCATGTGTGCTTACCTATGCAATAGGACAAGAAACATACAAGGTTATAGTATCTAAAGGGTTTCTTGAAGTGGCTGATAATAAAGTAAACGTTTTAGCAGAAAAAGCAGTATTTGTAAAAGATATTGATAAAGCAAAATATCAAAGTGCTTTTGATGCTCTCTCATCAGAATTAAATGCTGAAATAAGCGAGGATGAACGTTTAGAAAAAGAGGCTGATTTAAAATTCTATGAATTAGCACTAAATAATTAATATTTTAAAATATTAAATATATAAAAGGGTGTATTTTAGCCGAACCCAAATTTTTAGACAAATAAATGTGTTCGGCTCATTTTTATACACCCTTTTTTTTTATATAATGAAAAGGATATGAAAAAAGTTTATTTTTTAAATGTATTATTAATTTTATTTATAGTTTTTAGCTTAGCAGGGTGTAAGAAAACATATAAACCAGAAACAAAGGAAGAATTAAAAGTATTAGTAGATAATAAAAGTATAAGTTTAGGTGATATTAATACAAGCAAAATAACAGATATGTCAGAATTATTTATGGAAAGCTTGCGTGATGATTTTACGGGAATAGAAAAGTGGAATGTATCTAATGTTGATAATATGAGTTGTATGTTTTTATATGCAAGAAAGTTTAATGGGGATATAAGCTCATGGAATGTATCTAATGTTAAAAATATGCAGGGTATGTTTGCTTTTGCATCAAATTTTAATCAAGATATCAGTAATTGGAATGTATTCAATGTAGAAGATATGTCGGGTATGTTTGCATATGCAAAAAGTTTTAATCAGCCAATAGGCTCTTGGAATGTATCCAATGTAAAAGATATGGGTGCTATGTTTTTGGGAGCAAAAAATTTTAACCAGGATTTAAGTCGTTGGGATGTATCAAAAGTAGATAATATGATAGATATGCTTGGAAACTCACCACTGGAGAATAACCCACCAGAATGGTGTTGGGAATATTAAAATTTAGCCCATTTTAATATGGGCTTTTTTATGTGTAAAAATGTGCTAAATTAGTAAAAAATATAAAAAGTGGAGTGTATTTATGAAAAAGATTTATTTATTAAATTTGTTTTTAGTTTTATTTATTGCATTAAATTTTGCAGGGTGTAAAAAAACTGATGCAAATAAAGAAGAATTAAAAATAAAATACCACCCAGCAACAAAGGAAGAATTAAAAGCATTAGTTGATAATGAAAGTATCAATTTAGGTGATATTGATACAAGTAAAATAACAGATATGTCAGAATTATTTAGAGAAAGCACTCGCGATAATTATACAGGTATAGAGAATTGGGATGTATCTCAGGTTACAAATATGAGCCTTATGTTTGATAGAGCAGTAAACTTTAATGAGAATATAAGTCGTTGGAATGTATCTAATGTTAAAGATATGACATATATGTTTGGACATGCTTATATTTTTAATCAAGATATAAGTGCCTGGAATATATCAAATGTAGAAAGTATGCAAGGAATGTTCTTAGGAGCAGAAAGTTTTAATCAAGATATAGGTTCATGGGATACATCTAATGTGAAATATATGGGTCAAATGTTTAATGGAGCAGATAGTTTTAATCAAAATATAGGTAACTGGAATGTATCAAATGTAAAAGATATGTCAGGTATGTTTTATAGTGCAGAAAGTTTTAATCAAGATATAGGCAACTGGAATGTATCAAAAGTAAAATCTATGGCTGAAATGTTTCGTGGTGCAGAAAACTTTAATCAAGATATAAGTAAATGGAATGTTTCCAATGTAGAATCAATGATGTTTATGTTTACTAATGCAACAAAGTTTAACCAAGATATAAGCAATTGGGATGTATCTAATGTAGAAAATATGGGTGGTATGTTTTATGAAGCAGTAAATTTCAATAATGATATAAGTAATTGGGATGTCTCAAAAGTAGAAAGTATGGAAGTTATGTTTTATTATGCCGAAAAATTTAATCAAGATATAGGCTCTTGGAATGTATCTAATGTGAAAGATATGGAGCGTATGTTTGCTAATGCAAAAAGTTTTAATCAAGATTTAAGCAAATGGGATGTATCCAATGTAACAAATATGGTAGGTATGTTTTATACTGCAAAAAGTTTTAATGGTGATATAGGTAGCTGGAATGTATCTAATGTTGAAAATATGGCAGCTATGTTTTATGAAGCATTAAGTTTTAATCAAGATATAAGCCGTTGGAATGTATCAAATGTGGAAGATATGAATCAAATGTTTTTTGAAGCAAAAAGCTTTAATCAAGATATAGGTAACTGGGATGTATCTAATGTAGAATATATGAATCAAATGTTTTTTGAAGCAAAAAGTTTTAATCAAAATATAGATAGTTGGGATATATCTAATGTGGAAGAAATGGAAGAAATATTTACAAACTCGCCGCTGGAAAATAATCCGCCTGCATGGTATTATAATGAATATTAAAGTTGAAGCCCATTTTAATATGGTGCTTCACCCCCATTTTTTATTAAAAAATGCTATAACGACTTGATAATATATGTAAAAATAGAAATAATTGTAATAACTGTCATTCAGAGCCTACGATAGTAGGCGAAGCAGTTTCT
>CALUWN010000046.1 GCA_944324495.1 uncultured Mucispirillum sp.
AAAACTGGCAGGAAATTATTATATAAAGAATTAGACCCCGAGTTATTATCTTACATTCAGAAAAAATTAGATGATAAGTACTCCCCAGATGCAATATCTGGGGAGCTAAAGAAAGCAGGAAATACAATATGTACCCAAACGATTTATAATTATATATCATTAGGTATATTAAATAGTTGTGATTATAAAAGACAGGTAAGGAAAGTAAAAAGTAATGCAAGGATAGCTTATAATAACACACGTGGCAGAAGTATAGAAGAACGCCCATTTGAATTAAAAGAGAGAATATATGGTAATTGGGAGATGGATACAGTAGTAGGTAAGCAAGGTAGTAAAGCAGCATTACTTGTGCTTACAGAGAGAGTATCTCGCTTTGAGATAATAATAAAATTAAAGGATAGAACTCAAAAAAGTGTAATATCAGCACTTGACAAGCTGGAAAAAGAATATAAAGATAAATTCAGCTTAATATTTAAAAGTATAACAGTAGATAATGGTGTTGAATTTTTAGATATGGCAGGTTTAGAAAAATCAGTGTATAATAAACAATCTAAACGAACTACAATATACTATGCTCACCCTTATTGTTCCCTGAGAAAGGGGTAGTAATGAGAATAATAATAAGCTTATAGATGAGTTTATTAAAAAGAAAACTGATATTAAAAATTTTTCTAGTAGTTATATTAAAAAAATACAAGACTGGATTAATAATTATCCTAGAAAATTATTTAATTATAAATCGGCTAATGATATTTTTTATGAGAACTTTAATGACTGCTTAATGTGTTGCAATCGTTTTTAGAATTTACTCATTTCTAATATAAATAAATATTGTCTTTATCTGTATAGTAGTTTAATATATATGTATTAATTTTTTCGGAGTAATAAATGAAAAAGTTTTTTTACTTTTTTTTAGCATTAACTGCATTTATATTATTTGATATATCAATAACTTATGCTCAAACTTCTAACACTGCACTTTTTATAAGAGCAAAGCAGTATTCTATGGATGGCAAATATGAAAAAGCCATAGAAACTCTTAAGACAATACTACAAAGTGAAAAATCTATGTATATTTATGATTTTCTTATAGAAAATCAACTTAGTGATAAAAAGATAGATGATGCTCTTATTACAGCAAGAGATGCTTTTAAAAATTTCCCAAAGGAAGCTAAATATTTATTTTTAGAAGCAACTATTTATAAAGAATATAAAATGGATTTTAAAAAAGCATATGAAGTGATGCAAAAATGTATAAAGATTTCTGCTACTGATGAATATCTTTTCCATACTGCTATTTTAGCAGGTATTGTTAAAGATTATAAAATGGCAGAAAATATACTTGATGATTTAATTAAGAAAAACCCAGAAAATACTCAATACTATATCATTAGGGCTGATACATATTCGCAGCAGAAAAAAACTTCTAAAGCAATAAAGGATTTGGAAAAAGCAGTAAGCATAGATAATAATAATACCGCGAAACTAATGCTTGCTGAAATTTATCTGTCCCAAAAAAAAGATGATAAAGCAATTGCAATTTTAGAAGAAGTTGCAAAAGATAACCAAAATATAAGCACATTAGTTGAGCAAAATATTGGTAAAATATATAGAGATAAAGGCGATTTTGATAAAGCAATAGAAGTATATGAAAGGCTTGCTGCAAAGCTTTATGGCTCATCAAAAGCAGTTATTCTTATGCAGCTAGGTGATGCTTTAAATATGGCAGGCAGGTATGAAGAAGCAGGCAAAGTATTTGAAGAAATTACAACTTTAATGCCTGATGAAATAACTTACTTTTATATTGCAGGCAAGTTTTATGAATATACAAAAAACTATGCAAAGGCAGAAGAATTATACAAGGGTGCATTAAAACTAAACCCAACATATGCTCAAGTTTTAAAACGTATTACCGTTGTTTATCTTTTACAAGATAAAACTCAAGATGCACTTAAATATATAAATATGGTAGATGAACTAGAGCAGGATGTAGATTATTACCTTTTAAAAGCCGAATGCTATTCTCTTGAAAAAAACTTTAAAGAAGTAATAAAGATTTTAGAGCTGGGGTTAAAAGAAAACCCTACAAACACACAAATTTTAGCCATGCTTGCTTCTGCTTATGAAGAGATAGGGGATAAAAACAGTGCTTTAAACTATATTAAAAAAGCAAATGAATTAGAGCCTAATAACCATATTCTCCAAAATTTCCTTGGGTTTTTATACGCAGAACTTGATATGAACTTAGATGAAGCATTAATATTAATTGAAAAAGCACTTTCTCAAGAGCCAGATAATGCTGCATATCTTGATAGTTTAGGCTGGGTATATTATAAAAAGAAAGATTATAAAAAAGCATATAAATATATTACAAAAGCAGTGGAAATAATGCCTGAAGAAAAAGAGTTGCAGGAACATTTAGAAGCTGTTAAAAAGGCTATGAAAAAATAATTTTGAGGGCTTATGAAAAAGTATATTATTGCGTTTATGATAATTGTAATTTTTACTTACGGTTGTAGTTTTACAAGTTATAATATTAATACTTCCCTTACTCTTGATAATGTAACTATGCTTGTAAAAAAACACACACCTAACTACTGCAATTATAGAGGCAAAGCAGGTGTTTCCATAGAAGCTGACCAAAATGTTTCTTTTACAATACTTTTAAACAAAAAATGTAATGAAGAAGTATTAATAAATGTGCTTGGGGCTTTAAATAACCCTGTTGCTTCCATTAAATATGAGGATAATAAGCTGGATGTTAAAACTCAAAGTGAAGAAAATACGCAGGCTATAAAAGAGATAGCAGATAATTCCATATTTCATATGATAAGTTTCTTTAAATCACCAGTTGCACTGCCTAAAGATAAAAGTAAAATATCATTTTCAAGCTCATCATACATTTTCACAGATGAAAGTGGCGATAAATTATATGCTGATGACAAATTCCGTATATATAAATACGAGGCAGGAAAAGTGGTTTCAGAATATGGCTGGGATAGAGATGAAGATATTTTAAATTATATAAAAGTAACATCCCCTAATGGTAAAGTAACAATTAAGTTTTTAAATAAAAAAGGCTGGAGCAGTAAGGATGAATAAGCTTACAATCAAGTGCCCTGCAAAAGTAAATTTATTTTTACACATTACAGGAAAACGAGAGGACGGCTACCATAACTTATATACACTTTTTTATCCTGTATCTATTTGTGACAACTTAACAATTGAAAAAAGCGATAATACAATATTAACCTGCTCAAACCCTAATATTCCATGTGATAATAGTAATATTATATTAAAAACTCATAATTTATTGCGTACACAGTTTAATTTTAAAGATAACTATAAAATTCATCTGGAAAAAAATATTCCATTTGGTGCAGGTTTAGGTGGGGGCAGCTCCAATGCTGCAAAATATCTTTTAGGTATAAATAAGTTAAGTAACTTAAACCTTAGTTATGATGATATGAAAAATATAATGGCTCAAGTGGGAAGCGACACTGTATTTTTTCTACATAATGAACCTATGATAGCTTCAGGCAGAGGCGAAATATTAGAAAAAGCACCTAGTCTTCCACTCCTTTATTTTATCATAATTAATCCAAATATTTTTATATCTACGAAAGAGATATATTCTAGCCCTAATTTAAAATTTTCTAATATTAATCCTCTTGACAAATTAAAAAAAATATATACTTTTGAAGAACTTGTTAGTATAATGAATAATGATATGGAAAGCGTAGTATTTACACTCCACAAGGAAGTAGCAGACATAGTAGATTATTTAAATACAAATAGCAGTGGTAAGGCTTTAATGAGCGGTTCTGGCTCTACGGTTTTTGCAGTATATGAAAATGAAGTAGAAAGAGATAATGCTTTTATAAAAGCAAAAGAAAAATATAAATCATACTTTATTGAAAAAGCAGCTGTTTTTAATGATAGTTTGTAAGGGGTTCAAATGGATTTTTTAATTTTTTCAGGTAATTCAAACAAAAGCCTTGCAGAGGGCATTGTTTCCCGCCTTGGTATGAGGCTTGGGGCTGCCACTGTTTCTAAATTTTCCGATGGGGAGATAATGGTTAAAATCAATGAGAGTGTTAGGGGGAGAGATGTTTTTATAGTTCAACCTACTAATGCACCTTCTGATACAAACCTTATGGAGCTTATGGTTATGGCCGATGCTTTACGCCGTGCTTCAGCAAACACTATTACTGCCATTATGCCATATTTTGGTTACAGCAGGCAGGATAGAGCAAGCGAACCTCGCGTTCCTATTACTGCAAAATTAGTTTCAAACTTAATAACAGTTGCAGGTATTGATAGAGTAGTTACAATGGATTTACACGCTGGTCAAATTCAAGGTTTTTTTGATATACCTGTGGATAACCTTTATGCACTGCCTGTTTTTTACAAATATATGCAGGATAATAATTTATGTGACGGCGAAACCGTTATAGTTTCCCCTGATGCTGGTGGTGTGGCTCGTGCAAGAACATATGCGAAAAAATTTGGTATGCCGCTTGCCATTATTGATAAACGCCGTTCTGGTCCTAATGTGGCAAAAGTAATGCATGTTATTGGTGAAGTTGCTGGAAAAAAATGTATATTAATTGATGATATGATAGATACAGCAGGCACATTAACAGAAGCTGCTGCTGCTTTAATGGAAAATGGTGCAGTTTCGGTTAAAGCTATGGCTACCCATGGTATTTTATCAGGCCCTGCAATTGATAGAATTGGTGCAAGTGTCATAGAAAAAGTTATTATTACAGATACAATAGATAATACAAGATTAAAAGATTTTGCAAAACTTGAAATATTAACGGTTTCAGGAATTTTGGCAACATCTATTGAAAGGATACATAATAAAGAAAGTATCTCATCACTTTTTAAAGGTGATTAATAGTGATAAAAATAATAGCAGGCCTTGGCAATCCCGGTGAAAAATATGAAGGTACACGCCATAATATAGGCTTTGAAGTACTAGATATTTTAGCTGAAAAGTTAGGGGCTAAATTTGTAGAAAAGTTTGAAGGGCTTTTGGCAGAAGTAAGGTATAATGGTGAAAAATTATACCTTTTAAAGCCACAAACATTTATGAATTTATCTGGCAAATCAGTTGCTATGCTTGCTAATTTTTATAAAATTGATGCAGGCGATATTTTAATAGTTCATGATGAAATGAATATACCCTATAATACTATTAAACTCCGTCATAAAGGCTCAGCAGGTGGCCATAACGGTTTAAAATCTATTATAGAATGCTTAGGAAGTGATAATTTTCCAAGACTTAAAATGGGTATAGGCAGAGATGCTGCAAAAGACACTGTATCTTACGTTCTTGGAAAATATAAGCCTGAAGAATTAAAGCTGTATGATGATTTTTTAAATAAAGGAGCTGCTGCCTGCATTGAAGTATTAAATAATGGCTTAAATAAAGCCATGAGTATATATAATCAATAGAATAAAATTTAGGTAATATTTTTTTAAATTTATTACCTAGTAAATAACTATAATAAACATACAGGGGGACAGTATGGATTTAACAACCTATACTCTTATAATACCTATTATTGGTATAGTAGGTATCCTTGCTGCATTTATTATTTACCTTGCAGTAAAAAAACAGCCTGATGGCAGCAATGAAATGAGGGAGATAGCATCATCAATCCATGAAGGTGCTATGGCATTTTTATTTAGAGAGTATAAAGTGCTTGCAATATTCATTATTATTGTAGCTGTATTAATGGTATTTGCACCGGGGCTTGGCGTAAAAACGGCTTTAGCTTTTGTATTTGGTGCTATATCTTCAATACTGGCTGGTTTTTTTGGAATGAGTGCTGCTACAAAGGCAAATGTAAGGACATCAGAAGCAGCAAGAAGCTCTGGTATTGCTAAAGCATTATCTGTATCATATAACGGTGGTGCTGTAATGGGGTTAGCTGTTGCTTCCCTTGGGCTTTTTGGAGTAGGAGTTTTATACATACTTTTAGGTACTCCTGAAAACGCACAATATATTAATGGTTTTGCTATGGGTGCATCAAGTATTGCACTTTTTTCACGTGTTGGTGGTGGTATATATACAAAAGCAGCCGATGTAGGTGCAGACTTAGTGGGTAAAGTGGAAGCTGGTATCCCAGAAGATGACCCAAGAAACCCGGGCGTTATTGCTGATAACGTTGGTGATAATGTTGGTGATATTGCAGGTATGGGGGCAGACATATTTGAATCATATGTTGGCTCTATTATTGCAACTATTGCAATAGCAGCTACAGCTACAGCAGCTACTGTGGCAGGCTTAGCTTCAGGGCAAACCCTTTCTGATGCTGAAATTGCTGCTACTCGCTCAGCATTAATGCTTACACCACTTATGTTTGCTGCTTTAGGCTTAATTGCATCTTTAATTGGTGTATTTTCTATGAAAGTATTAAAAAATTCAGACCCTGCAAAAGCATTACGTTATTCTACATTCATCGGTGCTGGTTTATTTTTAATATTTGCATTTTTTGGTGTTACAGGAATATTTGCATTATCTACTAATGTATTTCTTGCAGTATTATGTGGTACTGTTGCAGGTACATTAATAGGGCTTGTTACAGAATTTTATACATCAGGCTCACCTATGATGAGAATTTCACGTGCATCAAAAACAGGGCCTGCTACAAATATTATTCAAGGTTTTGCTGTTGGTTTAGAATCAACTATCTGGCCTATATTAATCATATGTGCTGCTATTATTATTAGCTTTCAGTTAGCAGGGCTTTATGGTATAGGCATAGCGGCAGTTGGTATGCTTGCTACAGTTGGTGTTACAATGACAGTGGATGCATACGGCCCTATTGCAGATAATGCAGGCGGTATCTCTGAAATGAGCGGCTTAGGGCCTGAAGTTAGGAAAATTACAGATAATCTTGACTCTTTAGGTAATACTACAGCTGCTATGGGTAAAGGCTTTGCAATAGGCAGTGCAGCATTAACTGCTCTTGCATTATTTTCTGCTTACGCTACTGCTGCTAAAGTGGAAACAATAAACCTTACAGACCCATATGTTATTGTGGGAACATTTATTGGCGGCTTACTTCCATTTATAGTTGGTGCATTAACTATGACATCTGTTGGTAAAGCAGCAGGGAAAATGGTTGAAGAAATCAGAAGACAGTTCAGAGAAATCCCCGGGCTTTTAGAAGGTAAAAAAGGTGTTAAACCAGACCCTAAAAGATGTGTGGATATTTCTACAAGTGCCGCATTAAAGGAAATGATACTTCCGGGTGTTTTAGCAGCTATAATGCCTGTATTAATAGGCTTTACATTAGGTAAAGAAGCTCTTGGTGGTATGCTTGGCGGTGCTACTGTTACAGGTGTATTATTAGCATTACTTATGGCAAACTCAGGTGGTGCTTGGGATAACGCTAAAAAATCAATTGAAAAAGGCGAAGTAGAAGGCGAAGCAAAAGGCGGCGAGGCTCATAAAGCTGCGGTAGTCGGCGATACCGTAGGTGACCCATTTAAAGATACATCTGGCCCTGCTATGAATATTTTAATTAAATTAATGAGTATAGTTGCATTAATTATTGCTCCAATACTTGCTTCAATGTAATTAAATATATAAAAAACATAAGGCGGGTTATTTACCTGCCTTATGTTTATCCAAAAATATTCATCTTATTACTGAAACAAATTTATTTGAAATATGCAAAATATTTAGCTTAAATACTAAAGCTTACTTTTTTTGCAATATTTATATAATTATCTGCTTCACCCCCATTTTTTTTTCAACACCTTAATTTTTATTATTGTTTAATAAGATTCTTCGCCTAAAGGCTCAGAATGACAGTTATTACAATTATTTC
>CALUWN010000047.1 GCA_944324495.1 uncultured Mucispirillum sp.
CGTAGGCTCTGAATGACAGTTATTACAATTATTTCTATTTTTACATATATTATCAAGTAGTTATAGCATTTTTTAATGAAAAATGGGGGTGAAGCAGTAATTATATATTAACCAAATCTTTATTATGTTTTTTTCTATGTTTTTCTATAAATTTTTCTTTAAATTTCTTTGCATATCTATAGCTTATAAAATAGCCTAGTATGGAAAATGTTATCATATAAATAAAACTGCCAACAAGTATAGGTTTACCCCAAAATATAAACGTCTGCTTTATGCCCTCTATAATACCTGCTTGAAAAAAGCTCATAAATTCACCATAACCGCCAGTTTCCTTCCCCATTAAAAATGAACCTGTTATATAATATAAATATAAAAGTGGCAGGTTTGTAAAAGTGTTACTAACCCACGTCATAGCAAGCCCAACAGGCAGGCTGAAATGTATTTTAAAAAGTTTTGCTGCCAGCCATATAACAAATACAATATTCATCTGCCATACTATTGGAGTTAACCCGCAGAAAAGCCCTACGGCTGTACCTCTTGCCACATATTCTGGGTTATGGCGTTCGCGTTTTATAGGCACAATCAATTTTAAATATGAATATCTATATAAATCAGTAAGATAATTTTTTCTTTTACGCATATTTCACCTAGTAGAACTTATCATACAAAAATAACAATTTCAACATATTTAATTTTTTTATAGACTATATCTCCATTTTTAACTAAAATATATATATGAAAAAAATAAGTATGCTATTTATTAAATTTCTTTTTGCTTTTATTTTATTATATTTATTAAGTGTATTTATAAGCTATTTTGGAATGGTAGTGTATGCTTTTTCTGTAATATTAATTTCAGCACCTGTTATACTCCATAATGCTGCCAGATTTAGCTTAAAAAAAGAAATAAAACTAATAGAATTTGAAAAAACTAAAAAATTATATAAATTTTTATCAGGTAAAACAATAGGTTATATCATAATCATCATTTTTGGTGTTACTTTAGGCTTTATTATCCCTGTAAGAATTTATTTATTTTCATCTATTGAGTTTTTATGCCTTATAATAATTTTTCCGTTACTAATAATTGCCCGTTTTATTAGCACAAAATTAGTGTTTTCTATTTATAATGATAAATTTGCACCATATAAAATAGAAACATTATCATACATTTTAACATCATTTTTTACTGCAGTTATTTTTCCAATATTAACATACTATTTAAAAGATATTAGTTTTCATATACCGTTTTTAGATAATGAAATATCATCTCTTGAATATAACTATGCTGCATATATGATAGGAAGTTTATTAGAAGTATTTGATAATCTTTCATATACCATATTAAATGCGGAAGTAATACGCACTGCACCATTATGGGTATTTTTAATGGCTTTAATTATAGTCAGCGGTGGTGGGTTTGTGTTTTATGGAATAGTCAGCTTTATAAGTTTTTTCTTTATTAAAAAAGAAAATTTAGAAAAAGTTTTTAAAAGCCCTGCCAAAAGTAATGAAGAAAAAATAAATAAGTTTTTAACAGCATTTATTATTACCCTGCTTACTATTTTTATATACCCTTCAATTTTTGCAGCTGTTACATATATTGCTGCTGCAAAACAGGAACTTGTTACAAATACAATTAAAGCAAATACTGTAGCTGTGGAAGTAATAAATGGTGTAATGTATAAAGAAGGTACATTAAACCAAATGCAAATAGCAGCAGATATTGCCTACGGTGCTACAAAAGATGAAATAATAGCATCTGTCAATAAAATGTATGATGATATGATTTTAAATACTGAAAAATATTTAGACTGGTACTACAGCTTATCAGCAGAGTATGGCAGGCTTTTCAAGCTAATTACTGGCAGTATTGAAGAATATATGGAAAACAAATTAAAAGAAAAATTAATGGATAATATTACAAAAGAAGTTGATTTAGATATAGCAGAAAAAAATATAGAAAAACTACGTGATAATATTACAAATATACTTGAAGCAAATAAAATAACAAAAAAAGATGCTTTATATGATGTGGTTACGGAAGTAAATGTTGAAGATATATATGCTTTAGCAGAAGTTGAGCCTATATTAGATATTAAAAAAAGGTTTATTGCTTCCACTGGTGGTGGCTTGGCAGCAGGAGCAATAGTTGGCACAATTGCAAGCAAGGTGGCAGCAAAAACAGGCTTTAAAACAGCAGCAAAAGCAGCGGCTAAGGCAGCAGCAGGTAAAATGGCAAGCGCAGCAGCTGGAGTGGCAGCAGGTGTAGTATCATCTGTATTCACTTCCCCACTAGGTGGTGCTGCCATTGGTACTGCCACAGGGGTTGCTATAGATAAAGGGCTTTTAAAATTAGAAGAAATAGTAAAACGAGATGAATATAAAAAAGAAATAACATCTTCCATTGAAGAAAACAGGAATCAGGTTATAAAAATGATAGAAGATTCATTTAGTGAAAAATAATATTACGGTTCTATCTCATCAAGCTGTATTGTATCAAAATTCATCTCATGGTAGACTTTATAAGTATCCCAGTTATTTTTAACTCTATCTATCATATATCTATTAAGAAAATCAAAAGTCTGCCTGTCTACTTTATCAGCAGCCTGTAAGTTTTCTGGCATAATCTGCCCTGCTGGTGTTGTAATTGTAATAGATTTTAATTTATCTTTATACCCACTATCAGCAAGCCTTTCTTTTACCTGTTTTTTATGTTCTTCTTTCCATTTTTCTTCCATGGTATTGCTGTACTGCTCACGCTGGCTTATTAAAGCATCTGATTTATTGGCATAGTTTGCAAACTGTTCCCTTGTTAAGATGTTTGCCAGTTCATACTTAAATTCGCTGTATAATGTTCTACGTTTTGCCATAAACATATCGCGTTCTGCTGTATATTTTAGCACATATTCAGCAGCAAGCATATCCACTTCCTGCACTTGGTCTGGGGTAAGACCTGCATTTTTTAAAATATGGGTATTATATACTCTTGAACTAAGTACATCAATAGAATATGGGTTGCCCTCTACCTTATTAAATACAACAGGCATTAATGCTGCACCAGTAATAACTCCCAGTACAAAAATTACTATAAATACTGCAATAAACTTAACAGATTTTTTCACTGCCATATCTTAGTACAACCCCGTATTAAAATAATCTGTCACCATAAACTCTGCCATGCTTGGGTCATATGTGGAAAACAGATTTAATGCAAGTAAAATTGCCGCAGCTGCCACTGCTATTGAGCCTATTAAGAACTTTTTATATACTTTTTCAAAAGATATAATATTCTCATCTGCCTCATCTTCCTTGATTTTTTGCATTACATTTCCAGTGAAATCTTTTGCAGGAAGTTTTATTGGTGTAGTTTTTAAGCCTGCAAGCAGTTCATCTATACTATCTTCGTTATATATTTTTTTATCTGCTTTAATGCGTGATATTACTGAGCTTGTAAAATCTGCTTTTGGTTCTACTATATCTTGATAAGGCAGGCTTTCAAGCATATCATCAACCTTACTTAAATCGTAACTTTCATCAAACTCACTGCTGTTTTTTATTCTATCCATAACTTTATTTGTAAAATTATCACAAGCAGTAGTTTCTTGTATTTTCAATGACTTTAAAAGAGTTTCAATATTTTCTTCGTTATAATTCTTTTTCATAAACTGCCCCTTTAAGACATTTTATTAATAATTTCTGCTAATTTTTTTCTGGCACGAAAAGCTGTTACTTTTACATTTGATTCTGTAATGCCAGTAATGGAGGCAATCTCTGCTATACTGCGTTCTTCTGCATACATCATAGAAATTATAGTACGCTCTGTTGGCTTTAACTGCTCCATAGCTTTCATAAGCATTCTATACTTTTCATCCCCTAAAATATTTGATTCTGGGGTTTTATAGTCAATACCAAGTTCAAAAGACTTTTCTGTTTCCTCATCAAATGATGACATAGGCATATCTTTTTGTGCATATTTTTGACGCCAGTAGTCTTTACAGCTTCTAACAGCAATAACTGTAAGCCAATTGATAAATGGCGAATCGTTTTTAAAAGTTTTAAGCGATTTATATGCCTTAAAAAAGATATCGTTTGCAACTTCATCCACATAGTCATGAGGAATATGCATAGATACAATTTTAAATACTTTAGCTTTATACTTATCTATCAGTATGGCAAAATCATCTACGTTGCCATCAAGCACTGATGAAATAACGTCTAAATCATTACTTTCCACCATACCCTCACATTAAAATTTCCCTTCTATTATGGATGTCGTAAGCTATTACAATAAAGTTACAAAAAAATTATTTTTCAAAGGAATATGTAAAATCTTCATTATCATATGTGCCATTAAGTATTGCTGATACATCTTCTATTATTACTATTTCTTCATTTGTAGGTATCATAAATATTTTTACAGGCGAGCTATCTTTAGAAATAATAGTTTCACCTGATGTATTATTATTTTTTTCATCATCTAATAATATGCCAAAATGTTCTAATCCGTCGCATACAAGCTTTCTTGCATCAGCAGAATTTTCGCCAACGCCAGCTGTAAATATTATACCGTCAAGCCTGCCTAGTATTGCATAATATTCGCCTATTAATTTCTTTAATTTGTATGCTTCCATATTTTGAGCAAGCTGGCAAAATTTATCACCCTCTGAGGCCACCCGTGCAATATCTCTTCTATCTGTATATCTGCCTGTAACAGCTAATACTCCTGAGCGTTTATTAAGTATAGTATTTACTTCTTCTGAGGAAAAGCCCTCTTTATCTATCATAAATAGTGGTACTGCTGGGTCAATACTGCCACACCTTGTGCCCATTATAGCTCCGTCAAGGGGAGTAAACCCCATAGATGTATCAATAGATTTACCACCCTTGCAGGCTGTAACACTTACCCCATTACCAATATGCAGGCTTATAAAGTTTGTATCTTTAATATCTTTTTTAAGCATAGCAGCTGCACGCCTTGTAACATATAAATGGCTTGTTCCATGAAAACCATATTTTCTTACGCCATATTTTTCATACCATTTTAAAGGTATAGCATACATATAAGCAGTTTCTGGCATAGTCTGGTGAAATGCAGTATCAAAAACTGCCACCTGTGCCACTTCTGGAAGCAGTGATTTCATAGCAAGTATCCCTTGCAGGTTAGGCGGGTTATGTAATGGAGCAAGGCTTGAAAGGCTGTCTATACCCTTAATAACATTATCATCTATTAATACGCTTTTACTAAAAAGCTCACCACCATGTACTATTCTGTGTCCTACTGCGTCTATCTCACTAAGCTCTTTTATTACCCCAAACTCCTCATCTGTTAAAAATTTAAAAACCATATTAACAGCATCTTTATGGTTGGAGCAGTCACATTCTAATCTATGTTTTTGATGTGTTGTTTGGTGATTAATAAATGTACCAACAAAACCTATTCTTTCTAAACCACCCTTTGCAAGAAGTTTATTAGCGGATGTATCATACAATTGATATTTTACTGATGAACTGCCACAATTTAGTGCTAATATTTTCATAGTACCCTCTCTAGAAAAAATAATACTGATTTAATTATAATATGTCAAACATTTAATTTATATTGCCATTACATACTTTTTACACAAATTTATAATATAAAATATATTAATTTAGTATAAAATTAGAGGTGTATTGTATGGGTTTTGCCACCATGGGTAATTTTTTTCAACTAGCTGCCCTTGTTTTATGTTTTGCAGCAGTTGGTGTATATATATATTCTTATCTTAGCAAAAATTATAAAGTTATAGTTTTTGGCAACTATATATTTGCAGTAACTTCAATATCTGTTATTTTTGCTTCAATCACTCTTTTCACAGCCTTTGCTATTAGTGATTTTAGTATATTATATGTATTAAAAAACAGTAATAATACGCTGCCTATGTTTTATAAAATCAGCTCATTTTGGAGCGGTCAGGCAGGCTCACTGCTTTTATGGATATTATTGCTTGCAGTTTTTGGGTTAATAGAGTTATACCGCATACGAGAAAAAGATAGTGTTTACAGGCTTGGTGTTATGCTTATTATGTCAGGCACTATATTATTTTTCCTTATTCTTGTATGTTTTTTACAAAACCCTTTTACTCCTGTAAGTTTAAGTCTTGGTTATTACAGAGATGGTGCAGGGCTTAACCCACTTTTACAAAATCCGGGTATGGTGCTTCACCCACCAACCTTATATATTGGCTATGTGGGTTTTACTGTAATTATTGCCCATTCTTTAGGTGCTATTTTATCAAGAGATTTTTCTAATATGTGGATAAAAATGACACGCCCTTGGTCGCTTATTATATGGTCTTTTTTAACAATAGGTATAGTAGTTGGTGCATGGTGGGCTTATGCTGAAGTTGGCTGGGGTGGCTACTGGGCTTGGGACCCTGTGGAAAATGCATCCCTTATGCCTTGGCTTACTGCTACAGCGTTTTTACACTCTGCTTATGTTTATGAGAAAACAGGTAAATTAAAAGTATTTACTTTTATACTTTTACTTATCACATTTGAGCTTACTATTTTAGGTACATTTATTACAAGAAGTGGTTTTTTAAAATCAGTCCACAGCTTTGTATCTAACGATATAGGATATTATTTCATTATATATATAATCATATCAACTATTGTTTATTTATTATTGTTTTTACTAAACCCTAAAATGAAAGAGCTTATTGCAGATGATGAAGAAGGGTTTAGGTTCAGCTCTCGTACAGGGCTTGTATTTATTTCCAACTGGATATTTATTGCATTAACAATTGCTGTTGCTTTTGGTACTTTTTTACCATTATTTATGGGGGCAAGCTATACATCAGGGCAGTATAACAGAACTACAATTCCATTTTTTGCTCTTATTTTCTTTTTAAGTGGTTTTGGTCTTTTAACAGGCTTTAAAGTAACAAATATTAATAAATATCTTTACAGGCTTATAGCTGCTTTTGCTGTATCTTTAGCTGCCGTTACAATAATGGCGTTTATAGGGTACACTGATTTTGCTTCATTAGTACTTTTATTTACCATATATTTTTCAGCTATGGCTGTTATTTTAAAAACATTATCATCACTTAAAAAAGGTGGTGTTTCATCACTTTTTAAGGCTAACAGGTTTTATGGTGCAATGATAGTGCATTTTGGGCTTGTAATCATTTCATTAGGCATTGTCATATCTTCTTTTTACCATTATAAAGGAATTTTTACAGTGTGGGCAGGTGATGAAATAGTATATAATAACTACACCTTTAAAATAGGCAGCTATGCAAACACCCACGGAGAAAACTATATTTCAGAATATTTACCAATAAAGATATATAAAAATAATAAACTGATTTCAATAGCGTACCCTGAAATAAGAAATTATAATACTCACCCAAACGATTATTTTGGTGAAGTTTCATATCTTAGCCAGTTTCATGGTGATTTATACTTTGTATTTCAAGAGCTTCACCCATCAGGCAAGGTAACAATAGTATTTACACATCAGCCATACATATGGTTAATATGGGCAGGCTGTGCCATAATGGTTATTGGTGCTTTCTTTGGAGCATTTAATTTTAGAAAAAAAGAAGATAGTAAAGAGTATAAAAAAAGCTATCTTGTAGAAGAAAAATCATAACTACCCGTTAAACGGGTAGTTTGCTCTTTGGCTATAAGCCACTATCACCTGCAGCATCTAAAGGTG
>CALUWN010000048.1 GCA_944324495.1 uncultured Mucispirillum sp.
ACAATTATTTCTATTTTTACATATATTATCAAGTAGTTATAGCATTTTTTAATAAAAAATGGGGGTGAAGCAGTTTTAAATTTTTTTATTTTATTTATTCTCTTGACAGATTATCCGAAATAGGATAATCATATTTTGTAATATATAATACTTGTAAAATTTAGGTTGAGTATGAGTGATAGTTTTGATTTTTTAAGAAAGCATAATATACTTGTTAAAAAGGAAAACAGTATTTTTGCTGAAATTTGTAAACATTATAATATGTCTTACGCTCATATTAATATGCTTGATGCAATTTATGACAGAAATAAAATCACTGAGCCTACCATTTTAGCAGAAGAACTGCTTATCCCTAAGCAGACAATAACTTCAATGCTTGATAAGCTTGAAAAAAAAGGTTATGTAAAAAGGCAGCATAATGAAAATGACAGACGT
This sequence comes from uncultured Mucispirillum sp., assembly GCA_944324495.1. Classification (GTDB taxonomy): domain Bacteria; phylum Chrysiogenota; class Deferribacteres; order Deferribacterales; family Mucispirillaceae; genus Mucispirillum. The sequence goes on from CALUWN010000048.1 coordinate 436, forward strand.
AAGGTAAATGTTATGCTGCTTCCTGAAGGTGAGAAACTTTTACTGCAGGTACAGCATACCATTGATTATGCTGAAAGATATATTATGAACCATATAGGAAAAAACCAGCTTGAAGATATGCTTAATAAATACCAAAAGATAATATCATTACTGCAGGAAGCAGTAGCAAAAGGAGTTGCAAAATGATTAACGTTACATTTGCCCACAGGTTTAGCACATATATTGGTTACATTATATTAGGGCTTGCTTTTGGACTTTGGGCTATGCTTGTGCCTTTTGTAAAAGACAGGCTATCTGTTGATAAAGCTCAGCTTGGTATGCTGCTTCTTTTAATAGCCACAGGTGCTGTTATCAGTATGTTTTTTACAGGTTATACTGCTGCTAAATTAGGCTGTAGAAAAACTGTTATAATATCTACACTGCTTATTTCTGTATGCCTGCCTGTGCTTTCTGTATCAAGTAGCGTTGCATTGACTGGGCTTTTTATGTTTTTATTTGGTATGGGGCTTGGTATGCTTGATGTTACGCTAAATATACAAGGGGCTATTGTGGAAGAAAGTATGAAAAAGCATTTAATGGCAGGCTTTCACAGCATGTACAGCTTTGGGGTATTTTTTGGGATACTTTTTATTACCTACCTGCTAAAGCATATAAGCTCATCTTATGCGGCATTTGCTGTAACTGCTTTGATTGTTATACTTTTAATTACCATTATTCCTACACTTTTAACATACGGTGGTGATAAACCGCAAAAAATATTTATAAAACCTACCCGCATACTTTTTGTACTTGGTATGATATGCTTTATTGCTTTTGTGGCAGAAGGTGTTATTCTTGACTGGAGTGCACTTTTTATGAGAGAAGTTCGCAATATTCCACCAGACTATGCAGGGTATTCTTTTTCGCTTTTTTACATAACTATGGGTATTTTTAGGTTTTTAGGCGATAAAACAGCCGAAAAGTTTTCCATAAAAACCATACTTTTTTTCAGCAGTATTTTATCAATTTTAGGGCTTTATATAATGCTTTATGTGCCATATAATGCTGCTTCATTTATTGGGTTTACTTTAGCTGGGGCTGGGCTTGCAAATATGGTGCCTGTTACAATTTCAGCGGCTGGAAAATATAAAGGCAATATGCCTTTAAGTATTGCAGTTTCAGCTGTTGCAACTGTTGGGTATTTTGGTACATTAATAGGCCCATCTGTTATGGGCTTTGTTTCAGAATATACAAGTTTAACTACTGCTTTTTCTTTAATTGGTGTATTTATTTTTATTATTACTATTTTATCCCGCGGGTTAAAATAGCAGTTTCATAAAATAAACCTTGCAAGAATATAATTTAATCTGTAATATAGCATATATTATATTACTTGAGGGTATTATGGATAAATTATGGGCTACATGGAGAATGGCTTATATTACAGGCAAGCATAAAGATGAAGGGTGTGTTTTCTGTAATGCATGTAAATCAACTAAAGATGAAGATGTTTTAATACTCCACAGAGGCTGCCACTGTTTTATCATTATGAACCTGTTTCCTTATAATAATGGTCATGTTATGGTTATACCATACAGGCACACATCAGATATTACCACATTAACAGATGAAGAATCTCTTGAAATGATGCAGTTTGTACGCATTACCACTAAAGCTATGCAAAAATGCCTTAACCCTCAGGGGTTTAATATCGGTATGAATGTGGGCAGCACAGCAGGTGCTGGAATTGCTGACCATTTGCATATGCATATTGTGCCACGCTGGCAGGGGGATACAAACTTTATGCCTGTTATATCAGAAACAAGGGTAATATCAGAACATATAGAATCTACTTATAATAAACTGCGTAATGCTCTTATGGGGGAATTAAAAAATGCTTAGAATTTTTAAATTAATTATACAGGCGCTTTTAGTTTCATATCTTGTTATCTTTTCTGTCAGCAATGGTGTTATTGTTACATTTAAACCATTTATGAATGTAGTGCAATATGATATACCGCTTTTTTTACTTGTAATCATCACTTTATTTGTGGGAATAGTTATAGGTGCTGTTGCTATGTATGGTGAAAAAAAAGGGTTAGATGGTAAAATCAAAAAGCTTAATAAAGAAATAAAAGCAGATAAAGAAGAAATCAAAAGGCTTCAAAAATTAACAATCAGTCAGGAAGAAACAGAAAAAAATAATAAAGAAGAAAATCTTCCTGAAGTAAAAGAAAATAAAGAAACAGCAGTATCAAATGATATAAAAGATGCTGTAAGGTAGATTTATGACTTATACTGAGATTTTAAGTATTTCAGCAGCTGTTATTATAACATTAGTATTTTTGTTTTTTTTAACAAGGCGAAATTCTGCTGCTAAGGTGAAAAAAACTAACCCTACTGTTGTTACTGCACTTTCTGCTTTTTTTAATGGTGATGATAATAAGGCCATTGAACAGTTAAGAAATGTTGCTTTTAAAGGGCAGGCAAATCCTGAAATATATTTAATACTAGGGTTTTTGCAAAAGAAAAAAGGTGATTATACTAGAGCTGCCCAAATACATGAAATGATGCTTGGAAACCCTGATATTGATAAAGAATTTAAAAATGCACTCTATGGCGAGCTGGCACGTGATTATATGCTTGCAGGGCAGTATGCAAAAGCTGTTGCTTTATTAAAACAGGAAAACCAGATAATGAATAAGCCAGAAAATATTGAAACTATGGCTCGCAGTGCTTTAGCACTACAAAGCTATGATAATGCTGTTAGCTATTATACAAAATATAATAAAACAGCAGGCAAAAATATGGTAGGCTTTTTTGAAAAATGTATGGTAGAAAAGGCAGTTAATGCAGCAAGCACGCAAAATGCTATGAAATACATTAAATCTGCCCTTGAAGCAAATAAATCATGCCGCCCTGCTAGAATTATTAAAGCATTAATATACCTGCATAATGATAAGGTTGCAAAATCTGTTGAAGAATTTAAAGCCATTATAGATGAAGGGCTTTTAAGAGATATGAACGATTTTAAAAATGTGGAAAAAGCCTATATTGCCCTTGGTAAAGAATCAGAACTGCATAACTTACTTAGAGAACATTCTTCAAGTGGCTCAATAAACCCATTTATACATATTGCTTTAGCTGATTATTATGAATATAATAATGACTCACACTCTGCAAAAGTGCTTTTAGAATCATATATTGAACTGCCAGAAGCAAAAATTATAGCCGCAAAAGAATATGCTGCTAGGTATAATAATAAGCTTTTGGCTCATGCATTAAAAGATACTTATTATTATAAGTGCAGAGAATGTGGTTTTGAAACAAACGAATATAAAGATGACTGCCCAAAATGTGCTGCTTATGACAGCATATACCCAAAATAAAAGCAGGTTTATTGTAAATGGAAAAGCCTAAAAATATAACACCTGCTATGGCACAGTTTTATAATATTAAAGAGCAGTACCCTGATTCTATCTTATTTTTTAGAATGGGTGATTTTTATGAAATGTTTGGTGATGATGCTGTTACTGCTTCAAAAATATTAGGTATTGCCCTTACCTGCCGTAATAAATCATCAGAAAACCAAGTTCCTTTATGCGGTATACCATATCATTCATATATGCCTTACCTTGTTAAGCTTTTAAAAGCAGGAAAAAAGGTTGCCATATGCGAACAGTTAGAAGACCCGAAATTTGCAAAAGGTGTTGTTAAAAGAGGTGTTACCCGTGTTGTAACCCCCGGCACTGCATTAGAAGATGAAGCAAATGTTACTTTTGATAATAACTTTTTATTAAGTATGTATGCAGAGCTTGAATACATTTATATTGCTGCAATAGATGTGACAACTGGGGAAACATTTTTAAAAACTATTAATACTTCTGCCCTTGAAAGCTCATCGCTTACTATGGATGTTAAAGAGATTATTTCAAATATTGATTTGGAAATAAATAATATTCCTGTAACATTAAGGCAGACAGGAAAAGTATATAATAACGCATTAAATAAAGTATTAACCCATTATAATGTTAGCAGTGAAAAGGCACTTTTTATTGATGAAAAAGGCTATATTTGGGCTTTATCTATGGCACTTGATTATCTTGATGATTTAATACTTACTACAAAACTAATGCTTCCTGTTACATTAAAAGATGATGATTATTTAATATTAGATAATGTGGCAGCTTCAACATTAGAGCTTGTAACATCTAATAATGGGGTGGAAAATTCACTTTTCTATGTGCTTAATAAAACAGCTACTCCAATGGGAGCAAGGTTTTTAAAAAGTACGCTTTTACGCCCATTACGTAATATTTATAATATTAATAAACGATTTAAAACAATAGAATATTTAATAGCCAACCCTTCTTTTTTAGATACTGTATCTGGGCTTTTATCTAATATTTTTGATATTGAGCGTATTACATCACGCCTTATATCTTTGCGTGCTACCCCTAAAGATTTAATTTGGTTAAAACTTTCCCTTGAAAGCCTGCCTGAGCTTAAAGCTATGCTTTTATCTGTACCTGAAATATTTGATGATTATAAATTAGAAGGCTTTGAAGATTTATATAATTTAATAGATAAAGCAATAATTGATGAACCGCCTGTAAATATTAAAGAAGGTGGTATTATAAAATCTGGCTATAACAGCCATATAGATGAACTGCGTGATATTAAAGTAACTGGTAAAAGCAAAATTGCTGAAATGGAAGAAGCAGAAAAGAAAAAAACTGGTATAAACCAGTTAAAAATAGGCTATAATAAAGTTTTTGGCTATTATTTTGAAGTTTCACGTCTTAATGCTTCTAAAATGCCTGCTTATTTTGAACGAAAACAAACCCTTGCAAATAGTGAGCGTTTTGTTACAGAAGAATTAAGGGAATTAGAAAATAAAATATTAAATGCTGAAGAAAAATTAGCAGATATTGAATATGCTATATTTTCAGATATTAGGAAATATGCTTCAGAACAGGCAGATAGTTTACGAAAACTTGCAAAAATAATATCAGAGCTTGATTTAGTAATATCTTTTGCTCATGTTAGTATGGATAATAACTATGTTATGCCTAAAATAGTTGAAAAAGGAAATATTAATATTGTAAACGGCAGGCACGCTGTTGTGGAACGTAAAAGCAAAAGTCCATTTGTGCCTAATGATTACTATTTAGATAATGATGAAAACAGGCTTTTAATTATAACTGGCCCTAATATGAGCGGTAAAAGTACTTACCTTCGCTCTTGTGCATTGATTGCTGTAATGGCTCATTGCGGCTGTTTTGTGCCAGCTGATATGGCAGAAATCCCACTGCTTGATAGAATATTTACACGTGTGGGAGCAAGTGATAACCTTTCCCGCGGTGAATCTACCTTTATGGTGGAAATGGTGGAAACTGCAAATATTTTGCAGAATGCCACAAGAAGTTCATTAATTATCCTTGATGAAATAGGCAGAGGTACTTCTACATTTGATGGTATATCTATTGCATGGGCAGTGGCAGAATATATATTAAACCATATTGGTGCTAAAACATTATTTGCTACCCATTATTTTGAGCTGACAGAAATTGGCGAAAAAGGAAAAGGTGCAAAAAACTATACTGTTAGTGTGGAAGAATGGAATAATGAAGTAATCTTTTTAAGAAAGGTTGTAAAAGGTACAGCTGATAAAAGCTATGGTATATATGTGGGTAAAATGGCAGGGCTTCCTTCAGAAGTTATCGCACGGGCAGAGCAGGTGCTTTCAGATTTAGAAAACCATGAAGTTATATCATTAAATACTGATAATAAAAGTAAAAAACAGACTCAGCGTTTTGTGCAGCCTATACTTGTATTTGATGATTCTCACCCTGTTATAGATGAATTAAAACAATTAAACATTGATAATATAACGCCAATACAGGCAATGCAGATATTACATAATCTGCATAAAAAAGCATTTGAGTAAAATGGAGGCAAATTATGAAATGTCCAGTATGCAAAGAAATTGATTTAGTAATGACAGAAAGAAGCGGTATTGAGATTGATTACTGCCCTAAATGTCGCGGAGTATGGCTTGATAGAGGCGAGCTTGATAAGATTATTGAGCGTTCATCAGATAATATTTCTCAACCTCAAAACAGGCAGTATGAAGAGCCAAGACGCGATAACTATGAAAGGCCAAGATATGAAGAAAAACCATATGATGCTAGAAGATATGATGATAGAAGATATTATGATGATGATTATCATAAACACGGCCATTATTCAAAACATAAAAAACGCAGCATTTTAAGTGATATTTTTGATTTTGATTAATAAATACTTGTATTTTGAACCCCAGTTTAAAATACTAAATTTGGGGTTTTCTTTATATGTAATAATTAATATGTTTTACTATAATATTAAATTTTATATGGTTTAAATATTTTTTAATACGTTGATATTACTACTGTGTCATATTGAGCGTAAGAAAATGAAATTGTAAACTTAAAAAATATAACAGTTTCAGATATATTTAAATTAAGTATAATCTATTAATATCTTACTGCCATATTTTTTACCTTTCCATATCTTTACGCCGAAAATCTCAGAAACGGGTGTTTTGTTATTTTACCTATAAAGCTCCAAAGGTATAATCACTCATTATTGTTTTTCCATTGCCACTACAACTCGCTTCGCTCTCAAGTAGCTGGCAAAACATTCCAAAAAAATAATTTCGCATACCATTTGAAGAGCGTTTATATGTAAAATAACACTAGTACATAAAATAAGGATAAATATTTATAAATATTATTTTGCTAAAGTTATTTAAAATATTATGAGTGTTTGTATTTATTATATTTAAGATTTTTTGCCTAATGGCTCAGTATCTACAGGAAAAATGTGTAATATTGAGCGTAAGAAAATGAAATTGTAAACTTAAAAAATATAACAGTTTCAGATATATTAAAATTAAGTA
>CALUWN010000049.1 GCA_944324495.1 uncultured Mucispirillum sp.
GTGGGGAATACTTAACAGTAGTAGCCTTAAGTAAAGATACAGCAGTGGGGTTATCAAACACTTTAAATGTAGGGGCAAGTAATAAAGTAAGGGTAGCAGAAAACAGCAGCGAAAGCGTAGGTGGAAATAAAGATGTAAATGTATCTAAAGATTACACAGTAAGTGTTGCAAATAATTTAGTCCACAATATACAAGGCAAGGTAACTTATAAATCATCAGAACATTATGATATTGTATCCAAAGAAGAGATAAACTTAATAGCTGGAACCCAAGTAAATGCCAGTGCCATAGAGAATATAAGTATAGATAGTGAAGAATCTATATCAATAGATGCAGACGATTGTCTATTAGTAAAAGCAACGGATTTATATATAGATACCACATCAAATATAGAGTTAACATCTGTTCAGGGAATGAAGATATCAGATGAAAAGGAAATAAATCTTTTATCTGGCGATAATGGTATATCAATAAATAATGAAGGAATAACCCTAACCTATAAAGACATAAAATTATCAATAACAGAAGAAGGTATTTCCATTCAAGGTGGTAAGTTAAGTATAAAACAATAATACTAACTAGGGGGATAATATTTATGGCAGAAGAAAAAAAGAATGGTAAATCAATAGAAATAACTTTTAAACTAAAAGATCATTTAACAAATACTGGTATAGGTAATGCTGAAATTGAATTATATTCGAAAACAGGTAATAAGTTTAGTAAAAAAGGTAAATCATCTAATAATGGTATAGTAAAAATAACAATAGATGAAGAAGATTTAAAAAAGAAATTATATGTTAAGTTAGTACAAAGTGATGATTACTATGAATATCCATTTCCTAATAGCACATTACCCACATATGCCATATGTTATAGAAGGGATAGGACTCAGGAGATTAGATTTCTTAGTAAAAGATGTATTGTAGGAATTGTAAAAGCATATAATCATCAAATAGGATCAATATATAGTAGTGAAAGTGAATATTTATCCAACTGGCAAGACGAAATATTAACTATAGATAAAGAACAAACAATAACATTAAAAGCTTTTATAGTATCTAATATTAGTGAAGAAGAAATAAGAGAGCCTAATGGACGATATTTTTTAAATAATAGTGAGTTAGAAGATGAGTTTTCAGCTAATATTTATTGGGCATTTACCATAGTTGATAATATAGCAGGTTTTTCATCAAGTGATGAATCGAATTCCCTTAGGCGTGATATAGATGATAAAGGTAACGGTATGTATTTATATCTTCATGAAGAGGGAGAAGTCACTAAAACTATACAGCAAAAAAATAATACAAAAACAATACAAAACTTAGATACATTTGATAAACATCTTAATCGTAATTCATTACAACAATTTAAAATTTATAAGTTAATGAAATCAGGTGAAGAAGTAACAGGTCATACAATAAATTTTAAATTATCCGATGTATTATCTAAAGAATTATTAAATGGTAGTAACTTTTTAGATAGGTACTGTATAATATTTTTTGCATATATAAAAGAAGATAATCAGAATAGTAAGAATACTGATAATAATACAATAGAAGTAAAATATTATAGTGGTAAAGATAGTGTTCCATCTATTGAATTAAAAATGGTAGCTAATAAATATTCTATGGTATTTGATGGATATCATTTAGAATTATATAAAAATGGAAAATATGTTGAAAGTTATAATGCCAGGCTTACAGAAAATGGTAACTTAAGAAAAAGGGAAGAATTTAAATTTACACAAAAAGATGGTATAGATGATTTGTATAAATGCGAAGCAAAATTACGCTCTAAAGTTGTAGATAACATGTTACGCAGGGTATTGTATTTAAAACCTGATAGTGATAATAATGATGTAATTTCTAATTTTATAGTTGATAATGTAATGTTAAGTAATATAGAGAACCAGTTAAAACCCAAAAAAGATAGTGATAATAATAACCAGAGTAATACTCAAAATAATATAACTAGTAAAGTAATACATATATCATCAATAGATTTTATAAAACTATGGCATAAAATACAGTTTCAAAGTGATATTTTAGTAAAATTTATTTATCAGCCAAAGTATGTAATAGAAGTAACAAGGTATAAAGAGAAATATAATTATGATACAAGTACCTTAAAGGGCAGATATGGTGCAACCTATGGTGTATTTGCTGTTTATGTATATTATATGGGCGAAAAATTTTTATTAGATAGCGTAATAGATGTGTATAATAGCAAATATAAGGATGATGAAAATAAGGTTATAGATACAGCTAATATAATAAGAGAGAATATTGAAGAACTAAATAGGTTTGTAAATGATTTTAAAAATCATGACTCTATAAAAACTGATATGTATGAAAAGGATTTACAAAATAAAGCAACTTATGGTAACCTAATATATGGAGGCTATACAATGGAGCCAGCAGGACCAGATTGTATGACAAGTAACTTAAAACGCAGAATTCCAGAAGGGCATTATAAAGGCAAACTTCGTAAATATGATAGTAAAAAAGTTACTAAAAAAAACAGACACAAGCATCTAACAATGAATTTGTATAGTGATATGGTAAGAGCTGAAAGGTTTATTCTAGTTCATGCTGGAACAAAAGATATTTCTTTTACCACAGGTTGTGTTCTTGTATCTTCTCAATCATATATAACTGGTAATGATAACATAACTAAATCTCAAAATACAAAGAATTTATTATATAATTTATATTTATTTTTGTATAATATTGCTATTGCACCGAAAGAGAATAAAGCTAATAATAAATTATCAAAAAAAAATGAAAATAAACCATTAGAAAAAGATAAGGAGTTATCACAGTATATTAATGTTGTAATAAGAAATAAATTTGAAAAATTTGGAGAATAATATGAATAATAATGAGAAAACAAGGGGTTTAGGATGCTTTAATAATGATATAGATGGTAGTTGGGAACGAATTGATATGTATGAAAAAAATACCTATAAAATACCAGTATCATCAATTAAAGTAAAAGGCATATTAAGAATTACAAGGGATTTAACATTAATAAAAGAAAACTCACAAATTCATATGGTCTTATTTTTAGATAAAAATACACCAGAAAAATATTTATATCATATACCATATAACAATTACACAGACATTGAGAAAGATAAACATATGATATCTTTAGGTAATAATCTATTTACGCAGTTAGGTTTAATAATAAAAAATACAGGTTCAACAGTAGGTTTATCATTAGTAACCACATATTATATACGCAGTCCATATGAAAATGATATGGATAACCAAAAGTTATTAAAATCACTATTATCAGAAAAAGAGTATACTTCATTTATGAGTAAACGATTTTCCTGCACATATGTGGCAGTAGAATGTGAATTATCTGATTTTATGACTACATACTATATGGATCAACCAACTAATGATTGTTTTTACACAGATAAGTATTCTATAGGAATAGATATATCAACAAGGGCTGAATATTCTAATTCTAGTAATATGTATGAGATAAGTACATGTGTGCATGCAAAACTAAGTAATTATAAAGTAATAGATCGTCACAGTGTATCAATATATAAGACTACATGGTATGATGAAGAATATTATTATTCCTCATATGCAAAAAATGGAGTAATAGCAGAACCATGTTCATACGATACTTATATCAATGTTCGAGAGAAACCAGATGTAGATAGTAAGGTATTATTACAACCTAGAGTTGTAATTCCTAGACCTAGTAGAACAGTATATCCACCAAGCCAAAAATGGTTAAATACACCCACAGAATATTATACACAAGAAGATATTGAGGCGGGTTACTCTAAACTAGATAAATATGATATGTATTTCAATGAAGATGAGTCATATAAAATATATCCAATATTTGTTCATGATATATTAGAAGGGGATTGGTGTAAAGTAACCATCTATAAATCAAACTATATGTATGATATGAATTGGGATTATAATTCAGATTGTATAATAGATAAACATAATCTCCGTAAAAAAATAGTATATTCACCAGAAGAAGTTTATTTAATGGACGGTTATATTCATGCATCGCAGTTACACCCAATATCAGTAATTAGAGTAAAAGATACAATATAACTTTTGTAAAATATAAAGTAATTAAACCCACCTTTTATACATATATGGCAATAATAAATTTTGGTAAAGTATTTCCAACTTATTATTGTCATAATATATTTTTATCTATTATACTTTAATAAAATGATTTTAATAACCCCCAAGGTATGTCATTATATTTTTCATGTGGGCAAATAGGAACACTTGACAGTAAATATAACGAAGTATATGCTGATTATATATTTGGTGGAATGGTATTTGATACAAAAAATTTCTATGGAGTATGTGATGAGGAAAAGTAAATATGTAATTATTATAAGCTTATTATTTCTATTTACATTATATTTTTATGTAGAAAGTAATTCTGTAGAAAGTAATGCAAAAGATAAACATGAGGATATAATCAAGGTAAAAGAAGTTTATTTAAAAGTTGTTGATAGAAAATATATAGGTAGTTCTGGCCCTGGCAATTATTTAGAAGAAAGAGAGCCAATTTGGTATAATTATGGTGCAAGACTTAAGTTGTATTTTATAAAAAATTCTTTAATTATTAATGCTGGCGATAAGTATGCAGTTTTACCACTAAATAATATTAAAGGGCTTGATAAAACTAAAAGCAGTTATGATATCTTTAAACTTGGAGCAAATCCTAATGTATCATCTATAATACCATGTGATAGTTGTAATTTTGAACAATATCAAGATAAATTAATGATGATAAATGACAGCAGTTGTAAATCAGATAATAATAGTAACTCTCAAATTCAATTATCATTGTTAGATGATAATGGATATATGAATAAAGGGACAATAAAATATATACCTTGTATTGCTAAGGAACGTATATTTGAATATATTAAGAGCAAATGGTTTACATACTCTAGATATTATATTTCATATGATGCAGAAATATATTATGCAGTAGTATTGCCATATAGACGCCGCACAGATGAATGTAGTTTTCTAATAACAGCAGAAGATGTAATATTGCAAGGAAAATATGATAATTGTTATTCATCTAATGGTCGTTACAATGATACTAACTTGCCATTTAGTATGTCGCCAGATATTACAAAGTTTGCTATGGTAGATGATGAATATAATAAAATAAGGCTATATACTTTTGATAATAAATCTATAAAAACTAATGTTTTAACAGATATACAAGCAAAAAGTAATAATACATATTTATTTTTAAATGATAATGGTTATTTACATGTAATCCGTTTTGGTTTATTTAAAAATACATCAGAAGTATATAAAATAAATGATTTTTCAAAACCAGATGGTTATACATATGCAGGGCAGAATTCAGTAATTTATTATATTTCAAATAGAGGTTTTAACACTTATCATAAATTATTAGATAATACATTGTATCAAATATATGTACCTAAAAAAGTATATTATGGAGGGGCATATCATGATTATGTGGAGAGAGCATATCCTGATGAATACGTAATTAGTTCTGATATGAAAATGGCTTTTGGTGTTGCTTGTGGAACAATAGATAATGGGTGTGATATATATTTATATTCTCTAGAACCAGTAGATGCCAATGAAAAAGGTGTAAAAAATTAAAAAAATGATAAAATAAAAGTTTACAAGATACTTCGCCTAAAGGCTCGGTATGACATGTATGAGTATGGGAATATTTTATTGTAACATATTTAATTGCATAGGTTATTAATATTCTAATATATTATAAAACCTAACTTTATGTCTTCTTGAGCGTAGGCGAAAGAACTTATGTCTTATGAACTGCAACAATTATAAATTCTTAATAAATTGGTAATGAACTACTTATATCTTTCCATTACACTTTTACCTTTTCATTTTTATACGCCGTACAGCTTTTAAAGGTATAAGATGATTCGCTACCGCTCATAATGACAGATTAGAGTATGTGAATATTTTGTTGCAATATTATAATTTGGCAAAATTTAGCTTCAAGTCTACAATCATTTAATTCAAAAACGAAGAGGGGGACTGGATATATTTTAAATATTGAATATATACGAATATATATAGTTATGGATAAGTAAAAATAATATAATTATATATATTTTTTTTAAATCTTGGGGAAACCAAAAAATCAATAATATAAATCATTGATGATTAAAGGATAAAAGTTATGGAGGTGAGGGGAATCGATATTCATTAAATACTAAATATATACGAATATACATAGTTATAAGTGTATAAAATAA
>CALUWN010000050.1 GCA_944324495.1 uncultured Mucispirillum sp.
ATAATCTATTAATAATATTACAACCCTATACAATTAAAAAGGTTAAAAGAAACTGCTTCGCCTACTATCGTAGGTTCAGAATGACAGTTATTACAATTATTTCTATTTTTACATATATTATCAAGTAGTTATAGCATTTTTTAATAAAAAATGGGGGTGAAGCAGTAAATCTTGAGTTGCCTTTTTTTAGAATAACGGTTATAATTTATGTGCGTACTAAAATTTTTAAGGTAGTAATATGACAAATCAAGAATTATGTGATAAAATTGATGCTCTTTACAACGCAGGGGAATTTGAAGAAATTGTTTCCATTGTTGAAAATCTTCCTGAAAAAGAACAAACTTACCATATACTATTTGTTTTAGCTGCTGCATACAGCGACCTTAGTGATTTAGGTGATGATGATTTTAATACATACCATTATAAAGCAATTAAAATTTTAAAGAAAATTGCAGACCAAGGTGAAAACGATTTAAATTGGCTCTACCTAATCGGAAGAACTTATTTTAATGCAAATTTTGAAGAATATGCCATAGAATACTTTGAAAAAATTAACCGAATATGTAAAAAAGACCCTGATTTAGATAATTATATGAATCTAAACTATTTTGTAGAAAAATGTCAGAAATATTTATATGAACGCACATTAACTGTTGTGGTTGTTACATTAGAAAATGCTGCTAAAGATAAAGACTTAACTGTAGAATCTATACAAGGTAATCACATTAATCTGTTTTTTCCAAAATATAATATAAAGCTTAATATAGCTATTAGTGACCTTAGAAGAAGTGGTGCATGCCTTGAATACACCATTTCTTATCCTGATAATGCTGTTGAACATTATAAGTTTGAGGGTTATGGTCATACCTTTGAAAATGGTATTACTGATGCACTAAACAGGTTCATTACAGAAGTCAATAATAATTTAGCAAAACATTATAAGAAATAAATAATATGAATAATAATATTGTTGAAAAAATAAATAAACTTCATGAAGAAAATAAACATGAAGAAATAATCAAACTTCTTGAAGATGATAATATTACTTTAGATTATGAACTTACCTGTCTTTTAGCAAGGGCTTATAATAATATGAACTTGTTTAATAATGACAGTGAGTACATTGAAAAAGGTATGCAGCTTCTTTTATCTGTCAAAGAGTTAGGTGAAAATGACCCTTTATGGCATTACAGAATTGGCTATGGTTATTTTTATACAGACAGGGAAGAAGAAGCATTAAAACACTTCAACCGTGCAGTAGAGCTTATTCCTAAAACAAAAGAACAGGCAGCCTTATGGCGTGAATTTAACCTTGGATATTTGATTAGTGAATGTGAAGCTGCCATTAAATCTAAAGAAATTACTGCATCATTCGGTACTGGTGAAAACGCTACAGAGCAGGATATTCTTGATTTTATACTTTTCACACTGCTGCATAGAATATACCCAGTTGATGATATTGTTACAGATAACAGTATTTATATTCCTGAGTGGCTGCTTGTTATTAAGCCAAAAATTCTTTCATATTCTAATGACAGGATTGATATAGAGTGGAGTATATCCTGCCCTGTTTTTGATAATGGTATTATTGAAGAATCTTTTGGTGCAGGAAATACTTTGCAGGATGCTGTTTATATGGCTGTTGGCGTTTTTTCTGCTTCCCTTTTGCAGACTGTATTAAATACTCTTACAGCTCAAAATAAACTTGAATATTCTTCCACGTTTAATAATAATATTCATAAATGGGATGTGTACTATAATACTCCATTTCTTTCCAGTGATAAAAGTATAAATACTACAATTGATGATTTATATTTTTGGGATATTATATATGATGAAGTAAAAAAATTCATCGGTAACCAAAAAATGGTATGTGTTAAAATATATGCTGCTAAACTTGCTGGCAATTTAGTTACAGAATGCCGTATTGATGATATTTTTATTAATGAACTAAGTGGTATTATAGGTGAATATATTGATGAACATATTGATACAGATGCCCAGTTTTTTACAATTAAGCAGTATTTTATTCTTATTCAGCATGAAGAAACTACACTTCCTTATATTTATGCAGAAAGCGACGGATATGTACAGCTTAAAAACAATTTAAAAACCATATGCAATATTATTCATCCTTATGATTTAGACCAAGATGAAGACTCTTTCTATGATTTAATAGATATGCTTAATGATAGTGTGGATGATTTTACATTATGTATTGAATCTCTTATTTTTATACCTGAAATATTTGCTTCAAATGTTTATGATAATATTGATTTTCCTGAACATATGATGGTTTCTTTTAATGAAGAAACCCCTGTTGCAATAAACTTCACTCAGTTTGCTGATTATTCAAGAATATATAGAGCAATCTGGGAAATATTTGACAGCTATGAAGATATTATAAAACGGGATGAATTATATAATAAATTTATAAATATGAGTATTACTATTAATGGTATTATGATGGATGGAAAAGAGTTAGATGAAGACAGCGAAAATATCATAGTACCAGTTTTTGAACTTAATGCCGATGAACGCTTTGAAATAAGATAGTACTATTTTTTACTATTTTTTTTGCTTTTTTTATATATTGTAAAATCTGCCTGTAATGATGCTATATTTATTTTATATGGCAAAAGCCTTAATTTATCACCAACTCTATAGCGTTCCCCGCTTTTATCACCTATGGCAGATTCGCCCATTTTATAAAAAATATCAAAATCTATATAACCATAATCCACATAGCCTGTCATCATAAGTTTTTCAATATAAACAAACATACCAGTATTTGTTATTCTATTAATATAGCCTTCAAACACATCTTCATAATGGTCTGAAATATATTCCAGTTTTTTAAATGCTCCAATATCATGCTCAGCATCTTGCGCTAGACGCTCTAATTTTGAACACTGCCTTGCAAGCTCTTTTAATTCTTCTTCAGGCTCATTAATACTTCCAAGTTTAAGTCCAGCAAGTAATGCCCTGTGAACAAGTAAATCAGGGTATCTTCTTATAGGGCTTGTAAAATGGGTATATGCTTTTAAAGCAAGCCCAAAATGCCCTTGGTTTTCTACAGTATATTCTGCCCGCATCATAGAGCGAATAAGCAGCGAACTTAAAAGGTCTGCCTGTTTTGAATTTGCAGCAATTTTGCTTAATTCTGCCACGGTTTCTGGTGTTACAGGATATTCAAGAGGTGGAATTTTCAACCCAAAATTACGTGCCATTTCCACCCAGTCATCAATCTTTTTCACATCTGGCTCACCATGCACCCTGTATATGCCCTTTAATCCATTATTTTCTAAATATTCTGCCACAGCTTCATTGGCTGCAATCATAAAGCATTCTATTAACCTTTCAGCAACCCCTCGCTCCTGTGGTTTTATATCTATAATATCACCTGATTCATTAAATATAAATTCTGGCTCTGGTAAATCAAAATCTATAACGCCTTCCTTTTCACGCCTTGAAATCAAAAGCTCAGATAACTCTTTTGCATTACTTAATAAGTTAAATAATTCATTACTTTCGCACTCTTTACTTTTATTAAATACATCATTTACAAAATTATATGTAAGCCTGTGATTACTTTTTATAACAGAGCGGTAAAATGATACATCTTTTCGTTTACCCTGCCTGTTATAAACTATTTTACAAGTGACAGTATATCTTTCTTCATTAGGCACCAAAGAACACACGCCATTTGATAATACTTCTGGAAGCATAGCTATGGCAAATTCTGGAAAATATACGCTTGTACCACGTCTTTTTGCTTCCTCATTAATGGCTGAGCCTCGTGTTACATACCTTGATACATCTGCAATATGCACAAAAAGCTCATAATTTTCTTCTGTTTTAATAACACTTATGGCATCATCAAAATCTCTTGCTCTTTCTCCGTCTATTGTTACAGTAAAAAGCTGCCTAAAATCTGTTAGATTTTTCTTATCAATTTTAAATCTACCATTTTCTATCTCATCACATTCAAAAATCACTTTTTCAGGGTATTCAAAAGTAAGCCCATATTTATACATTACTATTTTATTATCTATATCTTTATCACTTAATGTGCCTATTTTTTCAATTATTTTGCCTGTGGCATGGCTTGAAGATGTGGGGTATCGTTCAATTTTACATAGTACCACATCTTCATCTTCAATATTTTTATCACCTTTTATAATAATATAGCCCTGAAAATTACGCGAAAAAGGTATTACGCGAACGCTGTTTCTATATTTATCTACAGCCCCTACAACTTCTTCAATACCACGCTGAATTATATTTACTACTTCTGCTTCTCTTTTACCTTTATAAATTGATATTCTTGCAGTGCATACATCACCATGGGCTGCGTTTTTTAGTTTTTTAGGGTGAATAAAAGCATCATCAATACTTTTATCATCTGGTATAAAAAACCCATAACCGTCTTTATGGGTGGATATAGTGCCACGTAAAACCTGCCCCACCCCATTGGTTTCTGATTTTGTTTTTGTTTTACCAGATTTAGATGATGCGATTTTTTTATTTTTAATATTTTCTACAATCATATCATAAGGCAGATTTTTAATTAATTTCCTTGCCTGCCTTTCATCTATACATAAAATATTTGCAAGCTCATGTGATGAAATATTAGGAAACTCAATTAAAATCTTTTCTGCCTTTTTTCTTATTTTATTATCCATTTTACTCCGTAATTACGATAATACTGATAAATAGCGTTCCAATGTATCTGGTAAAAATACTACTATATTTTTATTTTCAAACTCTTTTCTTTCAGCAATTTTTAGCCCTGCCTGTAATGCTGCCCCTGAAGAAATACCTGCAAGCACTGCTTCTTCCTTAGCTAATAACCTTGCCATATCATAGGCTTCTTCATTTGTTATCTGTATTATTTCATCATAAATATTTGTATCTAATACATCAGGCACAAACCCTGCCCCAATACCTTGTATTTTATGAGGTGCAGGTTTTCCACCAGATAATACAGGTGATGATGCTGGCTCAACTGCCACAACTTTTACACCATTTATTTTTTCTTTTAAATATCTGCCAACACCAGTAATTGTGCCACCTGTGCCAACTGCTGAAATAAAGCAGTCAATTTTACCGTTCATATCATCATATATTTCACGGGCTGTAGTTTCATAATGTATTTGGCTGTTTGCATTATTTTTAAACTGCTGTGGCATAAATGCATTTGGTGTGCTTTTTAAAAGCTCTTCTGCTTTTGCAACAGCACCACTCATACCCTTTGCACCTTCTGTTAATACAATTTCAGCTCCTAAAGCAGCAAGCAGCATACGCCTTTCCACACTCATAGTTTCAGGCATAGTAAGTATAAGTCTGTAACCTTTAACTGAAGCAGCTCCCGCTAAAGCAATACCAGTATTGCCGCTTGTTGGTTCAATTATTACTCCGCCGGGCTTTAAAAGACCATCACGCTCTGCCTTTTCTATCATAGCCTTGCCCACCCTGTCTTTTGCACTAGAGTATGGGTTAAAAGATTCCAGCTTTACATATATATTAGCTTTTGTTTTGTTTAATTTATTAATTTTTAATATAGGCGTACCACCTATTAATTCTAAAATATTATTATATACTTTCATAACTTACTCCATTATATAAATTTTATTTATAATATTTCCACATAAAAAAAATTGCAATAACAAATCTTTTAATTATATTTACAAATGTATTATCTGCGGTGTTATTTTTATATGAAATGTGGTTTATAAACTTTAAGCCTTATTATGTTTCTGCTTCACCCCCATTTTTTATTAAAAAATGGGGGTGAAGCAGTAAAAGACAACTATTCACATACTCATAAGCCATTGTAAGCGAATGCGAAAGTTAGTAAAATATTAATAGTTTTTATCCATATTTAGGAGCTAAAGTTATATTATCACTGAGC
>CALUWN010000051.1 GCA_944324495.1 uncultured Mucispirillum sp.
GTTTTTGAGATTTTCGGCGTAAAAATATGGAAAGGTAAAAATATGGCAGTAAGATATTAATAGATTATACTTAATTTAAATATATCTAAAACTGTTATATTTTTCAAGTTTACAATTTCATTTTCTTACGCTCAATATTACACAGTAGTAATATCAATAATCTATTAATAATATTACAACCCTATACAATTAAAAAGGTTAAAAGAAACTGCTTCGCCTACTATCGTAGGCTCTGAATGACAGTTATTACAGTTATTACAATTATTTCTATTTTTACATATATTATCAAGTAGTTATAGCTTTTTTTAATAAAAAATGGGGGTGAAGCAGATATATAATTATGAATAAATCAATTTAAGATACTGGGAAAAATATCTTAATTCCTATATTATTAGGCTTACTGCATAATATCAATTACTTCTTCCACTTGAAGTATTCTGCAAATATTACTGCCATTTTTACAGTAGTTATTAACCATATCTTTAAAAAGTTTTAATGAAATATTCTGCTCTGTTAATACAAACTTATTTTCTGATAAATCTGAGTATATGATTTCTGTTTTATCCTTATGCTTTATTGATAAGCCTTGCAGATACGTGCCTTTTCTATAAACCATATAATCATACTGTAATGACATATTATCACTTAATGGCTCATATATATTAAAATGAAGCCTATTTACATCAGCAAATAATATGTTACTATTTTGGTTTGGCTTATTACGTTTATATGTATGCATAAAAAGTGGCATACGCATATACATATTATACCCTGCATCTGTTTTTTCATACATTGTTACATATTTAAAATAGTTATGCTTATTTTTTACTAAACAGCCTTTAATAAAAAAATCTCTTTTATTGATTGTTATATTATCTACCTGCGTTTTTGTTACTGGGTTTAAGATTGTAACAGGGGTATGGTTATTTTCACACTGGATTTCTTCAACACTTAGCCCCATATTATCATCAATAAACAACCTGCCGTCAAAAGATATAAGTTTATTTACTGCTAAGATATTAATAAAATTATCCATAGAAAATTTTTTCATTTGAAGAATTTCCTGTGTATGGTTTTTAAACATATTTTCAAGTATAATATAATAAGCACCCTTTTCTACTTCTGCGGTTTCTTTAAACATATACTCTAAATTTTTTGTATATACATCTTCCCTGCATATGCTTAATACATCACTTGAATAGTTAAGTGATATTTCCTGCTCAATATAGCTTAAATATTCATCATCACATTCCTGCAAATTAGCAGGCATATAAATGCTTACATATTTTGCAGTTTCGCTATCCATATTATCAAATATATAGTTAATAATCTGATGATATAATATATCCATTACAACGTTTTTAGCATTTTTATTAAGTTTTATATCAGCATAACCGCTTTCCACATATGTGCCTGATATATTTTGCTGAGAAAATATATCTGATGCACTTACTGCAAATACTTTATATGGGATTATTAATAATATTGTTATTACAATTATTTTTTTCATTATACTTTTATACCTTAATTACTTAGCTATTTTATAGCCAATACCTGAAACTGTCTGTATAATTGATGGGTTTTTAGGGTTGCGTTCAATTTTCTGTCTTAAATTTTGTATGTGTACATCTAAACTTCTGCTCCACCTGTAAAGCGTATTTTTACCCCATAAATCTTCAATAATAGTATCACGCTTAAGAGTATTGCCTGTATTTTTAGAAAAATAAACTAAAAGTTCAAACTCTTTTGGTGTTAGATTTATTGGTTCATCATCGCTGTTTACCACATGGCGTTTTTTGTAATCTATTTTAAAACCGTGAAATAATATAATATCTTCACCTGAGAGCTGTATATCATTATGTTTTTCTGAACGCCTAAGCACTGCTTTAATACGGGCAATAAGCTCCATATTTTCAAATGGTTTTGAAATATAATCATCTGCACCATATTCAAGGCATATTACTTTATCGGATACACTGTCATTGGCTGAGACCATAATAATAGGCACATCACTTTCCTGTCTGATAAGCTTGCATAACTGCTGGCCACTTATATCAGGCAGGGATATATCTAAAAGGATTACATCAAATTTTTCTTTTCTTGATATTTCTATACCCTGCATACCAGTATAAGCTGATACTACACAATATTTTTCTAAAGTTAAAAACATTTTAAGCAGTTCGCATATTTCCTTATCATCATCTACTATTAATATTTTTTTACAAATTTGAGCCATTATGCACCTTTTAATATTCTGCTTTATTATTACAGTTTGCTAAAAACTCATCATATTCTTCTTTTTTTACAGGGTTTAAGCCTGCTTGAATTAAGCTTGCGTTTAATTCTTCATTATAAGTGATACCAATATGATAGTTTAACGTGTAATATTTTAATATAAAGCTGTAAAATGCTTCCATATAATTATTTTCATCAACACTGGATGCTATTTCTTCCAAGGTATTTTTATAAAAACATTCCTGAAATGTTTTATTACCAAATGATTTCATATCATTTATATGCACTAAAAGCCTTCCGCCTTTCATAAGCCTTTTGCAGGCTGTTTCTATTAATGATATAAGGTATATTACATTGTTATAGCATTTTGCATTTAATTTTATACCGTCATATAAGGAGGCTGGCATAAGTTTATTATAATATTCTGTAATAACATTTTGGGCTTCTATCTGGCTTATAAAAACATCACCTGAAAACACATTATGTTTTATCTCATTTTCATACTGATAGTCTGAAACAATATTTACAGCAAATGAATGTATTGCTTTTCCTGCTGTAACGATACCTTCTCTAATGCTTTCATAAATTGGGTTTCTAATTGTTGTACCTGAGGCAAGCTTTGAATAACTGCCTAAATGCTCTATATCCTGCAAAGCGTATTTTATTACTTGAGCCATAGTTTTAGCTGCAACTGTATTTGTAAAAAGTGTAGCAATGCTTCCTAAATATCCACCAAAAGCATTTAATATTACAGAGCTTATTACAACTATTAAATCGTATTCTCTTACTTTTTTATGTAAAAGCATAGCGGCTCTGCCTGCTGCTGCTCCAAAAAATTCATAATCATCATAATTATATTTATCAAAAACTATTTCATATGATTTATATTTTTCTGGTATATTGCTGCTTATAATATTGAAATTTTTATCTTTACTAAGTGATATAAAATACTCATAAACTTCTTCATTTATGTCTGGGCTTAAAATATACAGTATATTTGAAGATTTTTCTATCAAAGTTCCTAATTCTTCAGACATAAATGGTTTATTAACAGAGTTTTTTATATCATCTATTGAAACATTTACATATTTAACCGAGTTATCCGCCAATCTTAGACATTGTCCGTTTAAAATCATATTTTTGCTCCATATCTGTTATATCGTGCTGGTTTTTCTTTAAATTTAGTGACTCTATAATCTTATTAATAAGTTTTTCTTCGTTTCTTTCTTTTATTATCTCTTTTATATCTACTTCCTTATCAGAAAGCAGGCATGGGCGTATTTTACCATCTGAAGTAAGCCTTAATTTATCACATTCAGAACAAAAATGCTTAGACATTGGTGTAATTATCCCAATAGTGCCACCATTATTTAGTTTATAATTTACAGCAGGCCCTGCATTTTTATCTTTTTTAAGCTCAATAGGTTCATAATGGGAAAGCCTTTTTATTATTTCATCACCATAAACAATATTTTCTTGCCCCCAGTTATCGCTGTTTCCAATTGGCATAAACTCAATAAAACGGCATATAACATTATATTCTGCTGAAAGTTTTGCAAAATCTTCTATTTCATCATCATTAAAGCCTCTTATAATTACAGTATTAACTTTCACTGGCTTTATTCCAATATTAGAGGCAAGCTTTATACCTTCAAGTATTTCTTTTGTTTTATCAAACCCAGTAATATATTTATTACGCTCACCTTGTAAGGAATCAAGGCTGATATTTAATCGTTTTACCCCTGCATTATATAAATCTTGTGCGTATTTATGAAGCAGTGCGCCGTTAGTTGTAACCATTACTTCATCAATATTTTCTATTTTTGTAAGGTATGATAAAAATTCAATTATTCCCTTTCTAACAAGCGGCTCGCCACCTGTAATACGTATTCTGTTTACTCCAAGTGTTGCAAAGGTTTTAGCAGTAAAAAGTATATCTTCATACCTTAAAATATCATCACATTCTAAACTTTTAAAATCATTATTAGGTTTGCAGTATTTGCATCTAAAATTACATCTATCAGTAACAGATATTCTTAAATACTGTAGCTTTCTGCCGAAAGTATCGTATAATTCATTAACTTTATTACTCATAAAGTGCCACTTCTTTTATGTTTTCAGGTTCCCTGCCAAATACTTTTGCAATATATATACTTAACTGATATAAAATTACTAATGGAAATGCCATAACAAGCTGAGAAAATGGGTCTGGCGGTGTTAAAATTGCTGCTAAAATAAAAATAACTACAATAGCATATCTTCTATATTTTATAAGCATTTCTTCATTTATAATACCCACTTTCGCAAGTAAAAACACAATAGCAGGCAGTTCAAATACCACCCCAAAAGCAATTACCAGTTGCATGACAAAATTAATATATTCACTCATAGAAAGTGTTGCAATAACTTCATAATTATTATCCTGCACGTAGCTTAAAAAGAACTTAAACCCAAAGGGAAAAACTATAAAATATGCAAAGGCTGCCCCTATTAAAAAAAGAATAGTTGCAAAAACCACAAAGCTGTATATATACCTTCTTTCGTGCATATAAAGCCCCGGAGCAATAAAAAGCCATAACTGGTAAAGTATAAAAGGTGTTGCCACAATTAGGGCAGCAATAAATGATACCTTTACTTCCACAAAAAACATTTCAGTAACTTTAATCATGGTAAGTGAAGCACCCTCAGGCAGTACACTTAATATTGGTGCTTGGAAAAAATGAATTAAAGTTTTACCTTGCGAATACCCTGCAATAAAAAGCACAAGTACAACTAAAATAATGTATTTTAACCGCTTTTTTATTTCTTCCAAATGCTCCATTAAAGGGTATTCCTGCTGCACTTGTTTAGTATTTTTTTTAATATTTATATTATTTTCCACTACATATACCTTTATTAGCTGTTTTTAATATTATCATCTTCCATGCGAGATTTTTTTATTTCATTGTTTTCAGCAGTTGTTTCAAACTTATCTTCCCACTGGCTTTTATACTGCTCTGAATAAGTTTTTATTTTATCTTCCCTTGCCTGCACTCTTGTTGGGTGCTGAATATTATTATCATCAATATTTACAGACTGCTTCATTTCATTAAAAGTACGCTTAAATTCTCCGTAGCCTTTACCAATAGATTTTGCCACATCTGGCAATCTTTTAGGGCCAACTACAAATAATATAACAATGGCAATTACAATTAATTCCCACATACTTAAACCAAACATAACTTAATCCTCATTTTCTTTATAAATATTTATTATGCTATAATTATGCTGAAATATCAAGGAATAATTTATCTGCATCACCCCCATAGTAAATTCTAAAAACGATTGCAACAAATTAAGCAGTTGTAGAAGTTCTCATAAAAAATATCATTAGCTTAATTT
>CALUWN010000052.1 GCA_944324495.1 uncultured Mucispirillum sp.
TGCATTGATAATAATACATCATACATATTATCATGTTTGCTTAATATATCTTTAATTGTAATCTGATTATTATTATGTCCCATACCCTTTCCTTGTAGAATTTAATAAAGTTTATTTATAATAACCCCTTTATATACATTGGTATTCCTAATTCTAATGCTCTATTGAACTCAATATAGTAATCATTATCAAAATCTGGACTATGTCTTCGTATATATATCAAATCTGTACCACTAATTGGTTTTAAATAGTGATACTCATTGTATTCTCCGCCATTCTCATAATCTTCAAAAGGTATAGATAAAACATAAATTCCATTTTCTTTATGAACATTAATTGCTGATTCTACAATATAGTCTGCCAAATTTTCTTGAATAATAAACTTATTACTATCCTTCTCTAATATATAAGAATTAAACGTTCCTACACCAAATGGTCGTATATTATTAAAAAAATATGCGTTTAAAACAAAACATTTTGAAGTTTTATCATTTACTTTTACATTTACACATTTTTCATTATTTTCAGGCTCTTCCAAATGCACCCAGGTCCCATATAAATTATCAGGCAGTTCTTCAGCATATAAAGTTGATGACATAATAAATGTAATTAATATAAATAAAATTATCTTTTTCATAAATACACTCCTAAAAAACTATTTGCTAGAATGAATAAAATATACAGGAATACCAAGTTCTTTCATCTTATCACGGCCTATATAATAATCTTCATTGGAAAAGTTAGGACTATACAAGTTAAATTGTACAACACCATATTTATTTTCAGGTGTTACATAAACCTTTTTCTTATCCTCATATTCTGTATCTAATTCAAATACATAATATTTACCTGATGATGTTACTTTTGTAAAATCTCTACTATATTCTTCATTTCTATTATTATAGTAAAGATGCCTAGAAAAGAAAGTAAATGAATCTATCGCTACATTTGCCTTATTAAGCCATTTAGCATCGTAATAAGCATATACAACAAAACATTTTGAAGTTTTATCATCTAATTGCACATTTACACACTTTTCATTATTTTTAGGCTTTTTTAAATTAACCCAAATATCTCCAAGAAGACCGGTATCATCTGGGTATACCTCTTTTGCATAAAGATTTGTTGATAAAAATAAAATAAACATAAATATAATTACATTTTTCATAATATCCTCCATATATTATTTATGTTGATTTCTACGCACTTCTGTTACTACATAACTACTATTAGGTTTGTACTTAGTTTTCCCAATCAATATATTATTTTTAATATATAATTTATTATCATCATGAATTCCATTTGGTCTATATGTATTATTTAATGATTCTAAATTAACCTTAGAACCTTGAAATGCATATTTTCCAGTTCCAACTTCATAAAATCTATAAAAGAAACCATTTGCATCACTATCTCTTCCGACAATTACAATAAAATGATCTGTCGTATACTTTGGAGCATTATATCTAACTCCACCCTTAATTCTTCTATCATAATGGTGATCAACTCCTACTAATACAGGATAGCCTGCCTCAAGCTCTTGATCAATATATTTTACTCCTTCTATAAATTTCATGTTATCTACTTTGATGTATGATTCTTGGTTATTTGTATCAAATTCACCGTCTATTGTGCTATATACTATTCCTTCTATTTTTTTACCATTAATTACTATTTTTGAGGTACCTTCTTTTTTTAAATCTTCTCCTTTTTCTATAGCTATTTCTATTGCATCAGACTGCTGACCAGAATTATTTCCCAATCCACTTCTTTTTAATATTTCAACACAAGTACGATAACACGCAACATCACCAGCAGATGCACCCATTCCAACATCTGGTCTGTTATCAAACTGAGAAATCCACTCTACAATACCACCATTAGGGGTAGATTTACCTCTTAAATCTATAGGATATTTCCCATATTCTACTATCAACTTTATTGGTACTTTACCATATACCTTATATAATTTATCTTTATAAGTATCACTCACTAAAGTTGTTAAATTATTACAAAATGTAGTTATATTTGATGATAAATCTATACCATAATTATCTTCATAATCTGTTCCACCATGTATTAAATATGAAGTCAAAAAATTATTATAATGACCCACTGCTTCCATAATATTATGAGCAGTATTAATTGTTTGATTAAATAATTCTTCAGTATAAAAATCTAAATTATAATATGGATATATATGCATATATTTAGAACCTTGAGTGTTTAATGATTCCGTTGAATTATATGGGTTCGTTTTTATATCATTGGCCATAATATAATACTCCCCTTCTGGAATTTTACTTGTATTACTATCATCATAGTAGAAAAATTTGCTACTATTGTCAACTGTGTTACTATCATCATTATTTGATTTTACACTAGGATATGCAACTTCTTTTACATATTCTGTTTTATTACCATCTGTCTTCTTCCTTTGTTCTTCTGCCACACCACTTCTTGCGTCATATCCATCAAGTTTATTTCCATTTTCATATATCTGCAATGTTTCTCCATCAAACCTTAACGTTATTGGTTGAGTAAACATATATGATGCACTACTTGATGATGTAACTTTTCTCATTGATGCAAAAAATATTAATTTTTTATCTAAAAACATACTATCATAAGAAAAAGTGATTTTTTCACCTTTATCTGCTAATAAATAAAGCATATTAACATTAAATTTATTTTTATCAAATGCTATATTATATGCTGATACTTGATCTAAATTATTTAAAACCATTTCATAATTATGACCAACTATAGTTTTTCTATCTGCATATATTGGGGAAGTTGCATCATGTACCATTATATGCCACTTTGTTTCTGATATGTTCTTATCAAATGGATAATTATAAATTGCCTGTAGCTCTATCTTATCTATATTCTTATCATCATTTATTAATTTTACAGCCTCTACCGAAAGTTTGTTACGTGAAGTTTTAAATGCTGTGTGATATTTATAAAAATTTTTCCAAAATGATATGTCATCATTTACATTACTTTCTAATTCTTGTAACTTACCGTATTGAATTATACAAGGGAAAAAAACAATGTATTTATTTGGATTATTATATAACACCTTTCTAGTCCATTCTTTCGGGAGAATATATTCAATTTCATCTCCTATAAGAAGCTTATTATCTTTATCTTTTAATATTTTAATGTTGGAAGGATCACCATCATTATCAATATTTTTTTCACCACCAACCCATATAATATAGTTTTTAACCTTTGCATTTGATATATTCTTACCCTTTGGCTCTATCTTTACTTTTAACTGAATTTTTTGATTATTTTCATCAGAAAAATCATAACCACTCATAAAACATGCTTGTTTTATTTTATACACCACTGGGAGATTATCAATATTCCAGGTATATTGATTTTTATAATATTGTAAAATAATATTATTATAATTTAAAGTAATACTAAGACAGTTTTTACTATCACCTTGATGGATATTCTCAAAATCTTTAAGTGATAAAGACAGCTTGCAAACCAAATCAGTATATCTTCTTTTTGGCATAAACGAAAAAGTTGTTAAAAACTCTATGTCCTCATCACCATCTCTTATTACTGATATAGTACCTTCAATAATCTCTTCTGTATCACATACATATAGATAACATACACAGTCAGTAAGTTTATATGGAAGTGTATAGCCATCTTTTGTAGCAATAATATATATATCTACTTTCATTGCTCCATCTGATACTGTACTGACTACATTTGTAGCTGTTATAGGTGCTTCCAACTGGATACCTGCAATGCAAGATTGTTCTTTTTCAATAAGATAATTTAAAAACTCAAAAGTATATTGTTTATAATCTATATGAAACCTATTAAACTCTGGATAATATACTCCTCCTAAATTTTCATCTTTTTCATACATAAAAATATATCCACCATCAGCATCAGCCTCAGTATCTATATTATACTTATTAGATAATTTAACAATTTCACCGTCAATTTTATCATACCAATAGAATGTAAATTTATCTGGGTTATTACCAATTTTATTATTTACTGGCATATCTCTACAATTTATTATATAATTACCGTTAGGCACATAATCATCTGTATATAATATAATAATGTATTTAGTATTATTATCATTATAAATTAAATCCCAAAATCTTACTTGTATATATTCACTAACTTTAATAAATAATAATTTTGTTTTATTGGAGTTTTTAAGTTGGTTATATTTTCTTATTTCTTTCCAAAAATTTCTTCTATTCGGATTATTGGTAGCAAAAATATACATATAATTTATTGGTTCTATATTATAAAATTTTTGAAATGTATCTCTAAAAAATTTATATATTTCTTCTAGAGACATTGAATCTAATATTATGCTGTTATTATTGTTAGTTGACCCATTTGTTGTATTATTGTTTGGAATAACTTTTATTAAATATTCTTTCATTTCGTCAGAAAATATTATGGTAGAATATGGGTATTCACAAGTAGTTTTATTATATATTATTTTATTAGATTTCTTTTTATCACATATTGTTTTATCTGATCTGATTTTATCAGAATATGTCCTATATACATCATCTTCTTTTTCATTACCTAATAATTGAGCTTGTTTTAAATTTAAAATACTGAATATATCTACACATACTTTAAATATATTCTTTTTATTACTCAAATCCTTATTATAACTTATACCAAAAAGAGCTGCCTCTTTAAAACGGAAATACTGGTCATGTGATGTATAATCATAAGTGGTTGATATGACACACCGAAACATCAACCATAGAAAAAAATGATTATTCTTATATATTTTATCATATGAATCTTTTTCATGTCCAAAATGATGTATATTTGTTATATAACTATTTATATATAAACGAACATCCTTATACTCCCTAAATACACGGGGCACACTAAAAAATAAAGAAACTAATGGTATTGCAATTGGCTCATAAGTAATACTTCTTAACACATTATAGCAAAATTTATTAAATGCTGGAGCAGGTATGTATTCATCTTGTTGCTCTACTTTTTCTTTATCTCTATTTTGTAAAATAATTTTATCTTTTTTAATATTTTCTTTTAATAAATTACATAACTCGAAGTATATATGCATAAAAATTTCATATATAAACCAATCTGCATGCTCTACTGGTATTATAAACCATGATTGAAAATTCTTCACTTTATAATTAATATCAATATTATTACTTTCGTTTAAAAGTGGACACAATTCAGCATATTTTTCGATATCATTTTTAATACTTGTTAATTTATTTACAAAATATATATTATATTTATTTTTTGAATTACTTAAATTATTGCTTTTGTTTTCACTATCATTTATTTTATCTATAGTAATATCAGTAATATTATAACATTTTATAAATTCATCTAAGTATTTAGTATCTGGTTTGTATAAATATACATACTCATTAGTAACCACACAGTAAGTATCTTTTACAAATTTAATTAATATGTTTTTATCCATACCACACCTATTTTTTAATACTTAACTTACCTTGGCTTAAAGTAAGCCCTTGGCTATCTAACATTA
>CALUWN010000053.1 GCA_944324495.1 uncultured Mucispirillum sp.
TGGTGCATCTATAGAACTATCGTATCGTCTATGAATATCACAAGTATAAGTTTTCATCATACTCATTGGACCTTTTGAAATTTTTTCTCTTAATTTGAAAATAGCAACTTCCCCATTCTTTCTTACATATTCCCCATAAAGAAGCTTATCTTTTGATTGTAACACAAGCTTACTTTCTTCAGGAATAATTATTTCATCGCCATACATGATTTGCTCATCTATAAATAGTAAATCATAAGCAAATGCTGTTACAGGAAGCACTAAGAAAAACAGTAAGAATAATTTATACATTTTCTTTACACCATTATAAATAAATTATATAGTTATTAAATATTTATGCCTTTTATTAGAAAATAGTAAGTATATTTTATATACCAAAAAATATATGTTTAATACAATTGAATATTCATAAACTTACAATAAAGTTTATTTTTTTATAACCTTTGCACTAGAAGGAGCATAATATATTTTATCATATTTTGTAAAAATACATAATGCACTTCCATTATCATAAGTGATTTCATAATAACCATGTTTATATTTACTTACATCTGTATATTCCCATATATATCCTCTCCTGAATGGATATTTGAACAAGTATCATAAAAAACTTCAATATCTTGATATATATGATAAAAACGCCTTGATAACCCCATACTTGGAAACAAGGCTGATAACTGCTAATTTATGGTCCCAACAGTTATCGGTATAAACCTTAATGTATGTTGCTAAATCAGATAAATTATCATATAAGCTTAATAAAGATTATATATTTTAATTTTTTAATGTCTTTATAATTTTTGTTCTACTTAAATTTATACGAATACTACCATTTCCTGTGTACATACATAATGCTTTATTATCAAAAGGGTTATATGTTACTTCATAATACCCATGTCTACATTTATCAATTGTATCTCTATAAAATACATATTGATAGAATATCAGCTTTGGATATACCACAATATTACTAGAGCCTAATCTATCTTGAGTCGATTTAACAGAAGAAATATAATTATCCATTGTAATTATTTTAAATATTTTATCTTCATAAAAAACTTTATTTCTATCTGCACCATTATATGTTTCTTCTAGAGATTGAAGCTGACTATTAAAAAATATGACTCTCTCCTCTGATATAGGTAATTCTATATTTAATAAACCAAATAAAACCCCTAATACAAAATTTATAGGAATCCATAAAATTAATATTCGATATAATCTTTGCTTTATTTTACTGTGTTTCATAAATTTACTCCAACATTATGATAAATATACATATAATATCGTGAAGAATTAAAAAAACAATTACTCCTGCTAATAATATCATAAGCAAATAAGTTGCAATAAAATAAAATATTTTAGATGTATTACCAAAGATAATACTTAATAAAATAAAAAGATATAAAGGCACTAGCAATATAATAAAAAATGTAATTATCAATGTTTTAAATAGATTATTATTCATTGCTTCTCCTTTGTTAAAATATATTGTAATACAATATTACTGTTATTCATTTACATCATTACCTTTATTTTGTTCTACTATATGTTTGTAAAATTGTTAGCATCTGATTAGTAACATCTTCAAAAGTTTTTTTATTATAATCTTTTGCAACTTGAAACCCTATTTTTATTGCTTCTACATCACCAGCGTTATCTCCATAATTACCACCAAAAGCCATAATATCTTTATATCTCACGATTCCATCACAAAACTCACCTTTAAAAAATAATTTCAACATATCTGAATATGTTTGTGCTAACCCTGCTCCTTTTAACAAAATAAATTCAGATTTATTGAAAATTTTATTTAAAATACTGAATTTATTATCTGACCATAAAATACTAGTATTAATTTTCTTACCTATCACTCCGAAATGTATATTTGCCCAGACATCATATGGTATTTCTTTATCATTATACATATGATAAAAACGCCTTGATAATCCCATACTTGGAAACAAGGCTGATAACTGCCATTTGTGATCCCAAAAACGGTCAGTATCAACTGCATAAATTAAAATAATAAATTTTACAGCTTGATTAGATAATCTCATAGGTATTATAATAGACAATTCATCATATAATTTCATTATATCAGTTATAGGAGTATTTATATTGTTTTCAATCTCTCTTGCCATATAATTTGCTACATCTACAGCATCAAAACCAAGTTGAATATATTTACCTTGTTCTAATGTAGGTTTATCTATAAATGGGCATAAGATGACAGCACCTTCCTGTTCTTCATCTTCAAGAATATAATAATAAGTATTCTTAGTTTCGTTATATACAATAGTACCTTGTCTGTCATCATTCACCATACAATTAATATCTTGATTATTAGAGCTAGATGCTGCTATAATTTTTATACTACCACTAACTTCTATTTTTTCTGTACCTAATGATGAAAAATCTATATCTAATGGATTATTGTTATATTCATTAATTATTTCCTTGCAGGCTTTCTTTAAAGATAAATCTTTTTCTTCCCTATTATCTTCTTCGCTTACACCTTCCTTTAATTCTGTTTTTATATTAATTTTTAACCATTTTAAATCTACAATACCAAATGAAAAATGATTAAAATTATCCTTATAATTATCTGCTTCTACATTCA
Organism: uncultured Mucispirillum sp.; assembly: GCA_944324495.1. Taxonomy (GTDB): domain Bacteria; phylum Chrysiogenota; class Deferribacteres; order Deferribacterales; family Mucispirillaceae; genus Mucispirillum. The sequence continues at coordinate 2,624 of CALUWN010000053.1, forward strand.
TTCCAAAAGCATGGTATTTTTGTACATCTTGATTATTCTTAGGTTTTCCTTTCAAACCAAATTCTGGATCTTTATGATATGAATATGTTGCATTTGTATCAAGATTTGTAACATGTAATGTACGACCATAATAAGTTGTATATTTTTCTGATAATTTTATACTATTGATTATTGGTTTTTTACTAGGATGGATTATATAAAAATTCAACCCTTGCTTACCATTAAGAGATATAAATGATTGATATATTGTTGCAATAACAATTATTACTTCTTGATTTTGCTGTAGTTGTTTTCTCTGTTCTTCGTTAAATACACTACTTGGTGTAAAATGAAAACAGTCACCATTATTCATATAGTTTATCTCTTTATCATTTACTATTTTATCTCTATCGTATAATATATTCAACTTATTAAGTGGTATTGTGAAATATCCCCATTGAATTTTATCAATTCTATCAGAAAATGTATACGCATTAAAATGATGTTCACAAACGAATGGATCATCTTTCGTAGATAATTCTTCATAGTTAGATAGTTCAATTTTTTCAATGCAATTATTTAATAAATCTGATAAATTTATAGTAAATGTTCTTTCTGTTTTTTTTATATCCCTTGATGATTTATTAATAAATGCATAGTCTAGGCTTTTCCCATTGGCTGTTTTTTTACTCGCAAAATCTGCCGTATTAAAAGAAAACAATACTTTCTGGTTTTTACAGGAAGCTTTTGGACAATATCCAAACGATACCTTACCATTGCTAATTTTACTTTCAAATATTTCTCCTGTATCATTTACATGCATATAGTATGATAGATTATTAATATCTTCATCATTTAAAGCTTCATCTAATACATTTAATGTAATCTCTATTGTAAAATATCCACTTGATTTATCTGCAGATACATCATACTCTTTACCCTGCATATCTATTTTTATGTTACCTTCATACTTATCTGATAGCATGTTATAAAGTTTTATTTTACTTATAATATCATCTTCTGATTTATGATTAATGTGAAATATATTTGTATTATTACTTAACCTGCCTGATAAATTTTTACTATTTTCTGCACTAAATAGTAATATATTTTTTTCATCTTGACTTTCTTCATTAGAGATATTTTCTGCCTTAAAAGTTTCTTTTATAAGTTCTGGAATACATTTGCCGTCTTTAATTCTATATAGTATTATATTAGTTTGAGTTGATGATTTTTCATCTAATCTAAATGAATATGTATAACCTTCCTGTATGGCTATTGTAAAATAAACATTTGGGCATTTAGCTTGAAGATATGATATATCATTAACTATATCTGATGTACTGTTTAAAAATATCAATACATTGCATCTTTCCTGCAAGCCTGAATATTTTTGCTCTAATAATAACTTAAAATCATTTTTATTTATACAGTCTATTACATATATATTTTCTAATAAAAATAATTCTTCACTGCCTTTTTTATTTTCAATTTCTTTTACAAAACTTTCTTCTATAAACTTGGTAAATATAGAAAAAATAGTGCTATGTGATGCAAAATCTATTATATTATCCAAAAATTTACCTTTAAAACATGATGCATCACTAAAAAAATCTTTTATAAAATCTACTGTTTGGAGTGAGTTTTTTATAACATCATATCTTGACTGCCTATTAAATAGCACTAACCCATCATCTACAGCTTTTATATCCATTGTTTTACATCTATCATTAGTTTTTATAAAGCTAAGATATGTATTATCACCACCTGCCATGAAAAAATTTAAATAAGAAAAAACATCAAGTATTGTTGCTGGAATATCTGCTTTTTTTGTATCTACTGCCTGATTTGCTATTAAACCAAACAGGCTTGATTCATGCAGCCGTCTTTTATACTGCCTAGTAAAACTTAATACATTATATCTTAATGTAAACCATATTAAAAAACGGCTTTTAGCAACACCTTGAAATATATTACTATGTTCTTGTAAATTTCCTCCTCCCTGCTGATATGTAAAGGATAATAATGAAATATGAAGCTTTGTATCTTTAATACTATGTATATTAAAAGGTTTACCTGTCCCGGTTAAATGCTGAGCCAATTGATTTTCATATTCTTTTTTACCTATATCATATATGAGCGATATTTCTTCATCTGTAAATTCAAAAGAAAAGTCATTTACAGGGATTTTTTCTATATCACTTCTTTTATTATATTCATCTATTAGCTTTTGTATTTCCTTGCTTAGTTTATCTATATTTTTTACCTTTGTATTTTTTGCAGTTTTATATTTACGCATTATTTGTAATACTTTATTATCTGCACTAATACCGTTGCAATTTTCTTCTATAAATTTATTATATTTACCATTACCATATAATAATACATCTTTCTGATAACCAATTTTATTTATTTCTTCTATAGGTTTTAAACCTGAAAATTTGTGCAAAAGTGCTATAGCAAGCCAGTTAGGGTTATCCTCTATATTAAACCCTATACCAAAAGTCAGTTTCTTTTTATTATCTACATATAAGCTGTAATCTGTTGATTTCGGGTCTGCTTCACAATGAAGTATAAATTTTTTTTCAAGTTCTTTATATTCTTCCATAGTAAGTTTTGTATCTACTCCCACTATACACCTCCAGTATATGAACTAATGAATGCTGCTGTAATTAACTGTAAACCCATATATTTATAATAAAGGGAAGATATTAGTATATTTTCATTTGTTGT
>CALUWN010000054.1 GCA_944324495.1 uncultured Mucispirillum sp.
TACAACCCTATACAATTAAAAAGGTTAAAAGAAACTGCTTCGCCTACTATCGTAGGCTCAGAATGACAGTTATTACACTTATTTCTATTTTTACATATATTATCAAATAGTTATAGCATTTTTTAATAAAAAATGGGGTACCACCAGAATTAGGATTTCATGCATTATAAAAAGTTTTATTTTTTTAAATATTTTGCTTGACAAAAATATTATTACTTGCTAGATTACTGCTCTACATTATGATTATACTATTTTTGAGGTGTTAGCGTGGCACATACATTGTCTGCTTTAAAACGTATCCGTCAGTCTGAAAAAAGAAGACTGGTTAACAAATCTAACAAATCTGCTATGAAAACATATATTAAAAAATATATGGCAGCATTAGAATCTGGCGCTGAAAATACTGAGGCTTTATTAAAACAAGCTGTTAAAGTTATATATAAAACAGCACGTAAAGGTGCAATCCATAAAAACCAAGCTGCTAGAAAAGTTTCTCGCCTTACTATGAAATTTAACAAGGCTAAAGCAGCTAACTAATATTATTTTTTGATACTATCCTTTTTTGAAGGGGAGTAGCCCATTTTTTTGGATAAAGTCAACAATCTCGTGTTTTATACACTGGCTTTATCATTGATTATGAAATTAATCTTTGGCAAGACCTTCGACATATACTATGTCGGAGGTCTTTTTTTTTATACTAAATTAGTGGGAGAGAATTATGAAAAAATGGTTGCCAATAATAGTAGCTATACTTGCTACAATTCCGGGTGTTTATTTAAGGCTTGGTGGGTTTCACCCTGAGCATAATGACCCTGTAATGATGACAATAATCACAGCTGTTGCCATCTTTTCTGCATCATTTATGCTTACATGGGCGTGCGAAGTTATGCAGCTTGATATTCCGCAGGCTGTGGCCGTTGCATTAGTAGCGTTAATTGCCGTACTTCCAGAATATGCAGTGGATATGTATTTTACATGGATGGCAGGTCAGCACCCAGAAGGAGATTATGTTCATTATGCAGTTGCCAATATGACAGGAGCAAACAGGCTTTTAATAGGTATCGGCTGGTCTGTAATTATTTTAATATTTGCTTTTAAATACAGAAAAAAAGTTGTATTAGAATCAACTCATAAAACAGAACTTTTCTTCTTAATGCTTGCTACATTATATGCTGTAACAATTCCTTTAAAAGGCACTCTTAATCTTTTTGATACATTTGTTTTAATCGGTATTTTCGTATGGTATATAGCAATAATTATTAGAAAACCAGTTGAAGAAGAAGAAATTGAAGGCCCTGCTGCAGTAATAGCATCACTTCCAAAACAAAAAAGATTAATCGTTACATGGGGGCTCTTTTTAATATCTGCATTAGTTATTTTTGCTGATGCTGAACTTTTCAGTGAAAGTATTGTTGCAACTGGTAAAAAATTTGGTGTAAACGAATTTTTACTTGTTCAATGGCTTGCACCTATTGCATCAGAAGCACCTGAATTTATTGTGGCAATCACTTTTGCTCTTCGCGGTAATGCTGGGCTTGCTTTAGGAAGCTTAGTTTCTTCTAAATTAAACCAGTGGACACTGCTTGTAGGTATGATACCTTTAGTTTACAGTATTTCTTATTCAACTGCAGACCATGCTCATGATACAAACTTTGTACAAACAGTAATGCCACTTGCTACCATGCAAATGCATGAACTTTTATTAACTGCTGCTCAATCTGCTTTTGCTATTGCATTAATTGCTGGGCTTGTAGCAGGAAAACGTGAAGCTTTTGCTCTGCTTATATTATTTATGGCACAATTTTTGTCACCATTTTATGATGACCTTTTACCGTCATACATACCAAATGCTACACCGCACGATACAGTGCTTATAACATTTAGTGTTATATATATTGTATTTACAATAGCTTTAGTTGTAATGCACCCAAAAAGATTTATTAACATTATTAAAGGTTATAAATCACATTAATAATAAGCTAAATTAATAAATTTTTCTTAAAAACTGGCAAATAAATATTTGCCAGTTTTTTCAAATATTTTTCATACATCAAATAAATAAAAAAATTTTATATAAATATAAAAGTTTTGAAAGGTATAATCTGTAAAAATTACCTCTTATAACCACCTTTTTATTCTATAATAATAAATATTTACATAAATACATTAATTATATAATTATATTTTATTTTTAATAATATTATATATTTATTTTTAAAAAACTATTATCTTATTTGATTAAATTATAATATACATTTTTCCTTTATAAACAATTATTTAATATATTAAAACAATGTTATTTTTTATAAAAAAATGCTTGACTATCAAGTTAAGTTGTTATAGATTTTATCAATAAAGTATAGAGAGGTGTAATATGAAAAAAATCTCATTATTAGTATTGGCAATGCTTTTTTGTTTTAGTGCAGCAGTTTATGCACAGCAGCTGCCAAAAGTTGCAATTTTAGCTACAGGCGGTACAATTGCAGGTTCTACTGATGCAGGTGGCACTGTTACTACAGGCTATAAAGCTGGTGCGTTAACTGTTGATACTCTTATTAACGCAGTTCCTGAGCTTACAAAAATCGCTCAAATTACTGGGGAACAAATATGCAATATTGACAGCAGTAATATGACTGATGAAGTATGGTTAAAATTAGCAAATAGAATAAATACTTTATTACAAACTGTAGACGGCATTGTTATTACCCATGGTACTGATACAATGGAAGAAACAGCATTCTTTTTAAACCTTGTTGTTAAAAGCAATAAACCTGTTGTACTTGTTGGGGCTATGCGTCCTGCTACTGCTATTAGTGCTGACGGTCCTAAAAACTTATATAATGCTGTAGCACTTGCTGGCAGTCCTTTAGCAAAAGGCAAAGGTGTTATGGTTGCTATGGACGATACAATATATGGTGCAAGAGATGTTACCAAAACAAATACAATGCTTACAAGTACATTTAAAGCTCCTAATTCTGGTGCAATAGGCACAATTATTGACGGTACACCTCATTTTTACGCTGCTCAATCAAGGCCACACACTACTAGAAGCGAGTTTAACGTTGCAGGTTTGAAATCACTACCTAAAGTTGATATTTTATATACTTATTCCAACGACGGCTCAAAAGTTGCAGCAGAAGCATTTATTAAAGCAGGAGCTAAAGGGCTTGTTGTTGCAGGCAGTGGGGCTGGCAGTATCCATGAAAATCAATTAGGATATTTAAGAGAACTTGCAAAAAATAAACAAGCAATTGTAGTAAGAAGCTCAAGAACAGGCTCTGGTTATGTGCCAAATGCAAATGACGGTACACTTAATGCAGATAACTTAAACCCACAAAAAGCAAGGGTATTACTTATGCTTGCTTTAACAAAAACAAATGACCCTAAAGTAATACAATCTATTTTTGATAAATATTAAAATTTAAACTTACAAAATAATACCCTCATATCTTCATAATATATGGGGGTATTTTAAAACATAAAAACCCCACCTGCAGTTATGCAAATGGGGAAATATTATTATACTATAATGTATGATTTATTATTTTACTTCTGTACTAATAAAATCATCATTTGTTAAGCCCCAGTCTTTTTTCAAAAGATTATATACAAGCCTGTTATCTGTTACTACTTTATAGCCTTCGTATCTATACTGCTCTGCTATCCATTTATTTGCATTAAACCCAATAAATATTGCCATAGCACTTAAAAATAATATTAATAAAAGGCTTATAGTGCCAAAAAATTCAAATACATCTTCATAATCAATATCTAAAAGATAATAAAAATTTACTAAAAACGAAGATGTATCACTTACTGGTACATTTCCATATGGATACATGCTTGCGTGCGATGAAGTAAATGAAGCAAAAATAATAATAGAAAGCACTAAAAGCACGCTTGCAATAAGCATTAATACACCAGAGCGTTTTAATTTATTTTTAAAAAGAGTTATTCCAAAAATTGGTGCAGTAAAAAGTAAAAAATAGTTAATACCGTGGTCAATTTTTTTAACATCATTTGTTTGTTCGTTTTTTAATTCAATAACCATATTGTTCTCCATTTTGTTTTATTTGCTTTATTTAAAATGTATGTCGTATAAATTATTTTTTAGTTACATAAAAATTTATTTTAATTAAAATATTTAAGTCTATTAGTATCTAAATATATATTAAAAAAGTATAAGTATATAATTTTTAAACTTTCTGCTTCACCCCCATTTTTTATTAAAAAATGCTATAACTACTTGATAATATTTGTAAATATAGAAATAATTGTAATAACTGTCATTCTGAGCCTACGATAGTAGGCGAAGCAGTTTCTTTTAACCTTTTTAATTGTATAGGGTTGTAATATTATTAATAGATTATTGATATTACTACTGTGTAATATTGAGCGTAAGAAAATGAAATTGTAAACTTAAAAAATATAACAGTTTTAGATATATTAAAATTAAGTATAATCTATTAATATCTTACTGCCATA
>CALUWN010000055.1 GCA_944324495.1 uncultured Mucispirillum sp.
TTAGAATTATCATTATTATTTGATGCCTGCCCTTTTTTTGCTGGCTTTTGAGTTTCATAAAATTTATAGTTACTTTCACCTATGCGTTTTAACTGGATTACAAAATCTTTCATTAATGGGTTATCAATAGTTTGAGAATTATTATTGTTTATATTTTGCGTATTCTCACTATCAGCTCCCTTTTTTTTCTGCATTAGATTTTTTGAGTTTATAAATTCCTCTATTCTGCTTAAATTGTTATACAAAATATCTAACTTATCTAATGAAATGCTATAATCATTATGTAATTTATATAAATAATTTATAACTTTATAGTAAGCCACTAAATATTTTCCCATTTTTACATCAAATTGTTGTTCTTTAACCACATCTAAATAGTCTAATACAATTTCAAGAAAACTGCTAGTTACTTTTTCATTATCCTGCACAAATATGCCTGAACTTGTTCCTTGTATAAAACAATTATTATCAAAATGTGCACCTCCTACTACCATCGCCCTAAAATCTGACATTATAAAGTTTTGGGAAATATCTTTAGGAATTGTAAAAAAATTTTTTGTTTTATCCTCATTCCATATACAGCCAAAATTATCCATCCTATTATTTGTATATGCAAATTCTATTACTGAATTATTTCTATCATACTCATCTTTAACAATAATTGGTAACTGTTGATCAATATATGTTTCCACAATAAAAGATGCAGTAACATTACCAAGTCCTAAAACAAGCTTACTTTTCATTGGATTTTTGCCATTTGGTAGGTTAGATGTTGAAGTACTTTTATGATACTTAGTATATTTCTTATATTCCTCTATAAATTCACCATAACTATTAACATGATCTAACTTTTTATAGATAACTATATCATTTAATGTAAAAACATAATGCATATGTGGTGTTTTTCGTGTTGTATAGTTAATATCCTTCATATTAACATTGTATAATTTTGCAAGTGAACGTGTAACATACTTATTTAAAATTATATCATACTTATTGTTGCTATAATCAGACGAATGTAATCTGACCCTTATAGTATAATATATATATCTCATACTTGCTAAAAATTTTTTAAATTTGGTCACAACATATTGTTTATATGCTTCTGTATCTTCCTTTAACTTTCTTTTTGCATCATCAACAAGCTCCAATATATCCTCATGTGCAAGCTTTTGATAAAATAAATCTTTCTCAATATCTCTTTCTATGCTTGTAAAAAGTTGATCATTTAATAAAAGTCCAATATGTACACGAAATAGATTACTACGGTTACTCCATAAAAATTCAGGAATACTATTGATATCAATAAAATGCAACAATCCTCTCATTAAGTGAAGCAAATCTTGTACTCCTGTCGCAGTATTAAACAATTTTAGTACAAAAAGTAAACCTGTACTTGTGTATGATAATGTATCTTTTATATTATTCAACTCAAATCTTTTTGTTATATCTAACTGTTCCTGTATTTTTTGAGACAAAGCATCAAAAGCAAATCTGATAAATGGATTTTCCTCATCTGCATCTTTTAGTATATTTTCTGCAGTTTCAACATACTCATCATCAACACTATTATTCTCATTATCATTTTGTTCCTGTTCTTTTCCTTGAGATGATGATTTATTATCAGTAAATAATGAATCATCAAATAAACTTATACATGAAAATAAAAACAAATTATTTATAATTTGTTTACTATATAAATTTACAACCTCAGAAATATCAAATTTGTATGTTTCAAATAATTTCTTTGGATTCTGAAATAAGTCTTTAATGGATAAAAAAGGATTGTTTTGTAAAGATATACTTAATAAATACTCTATATACTCTATAATTAATGCTGAAAGTTCTTGCGTAATCATATGAGTAGAAACTGGCATTAAATACTTTTTTGATATATACTCAACATTTGTTTTTACCTCATCAGAAGTATTGTTTTCTCCATATAGTTGTTGAAAATACTTAACATATATATATTCACATATACGGTTATAATATTCTTTATCTCCATATATACGCTCAATATCTATAATTGTAACAGGTAGTTTGTTGTTTATCTTTTGGTACAAATATAATTTAAGTTTTTTAAATACAAACTCATCAATAGTCTCTTGTGATATATTAAATAGGTCTGAATACTCAATACCGTCTAAACTAGGTACAATTTCTATTAAATATTCTTTATAACTTAACAATATCTGATTAAAATCATCCCTATATTGATTCGTTATTACTTCTTCAAAATTATTTTTTGCTTGTATCTGTTGATTTTGAAAATCCAAACTATATTCTGTATTTATAATATTTTCACATATTTGCTTAATATTATCATCTTTCTTTATACAAGATTCTATAGACTTATCATCTGATGAGCTATTAAAAAAAACATTTAATTCATTTTGTTTGATATTTCTATATTCTTCAATATACTCTTGTAACTTACTATCTTTAGGTTGAACATAGAAATTATCGATTATTGAACAAATATTACGCATATATTCAAAAAAATTATATATACTATATAAATAATTCTTATAATCAGGATAATTTTCATATGACATATAATTATTTATTTCTTCAAATGCACTTCTATATTTTTCATCAGTATAATTAGTTAAGTATGCTGTCTTATAATACATAACTATTTGCGTAAAACCATCTAATATATTACTTGTATCTTTTATAAAAAAGTTTTTTTTCATATCAAAATATAATTCAAGAGAATCTTTAGAGAACCCTGAAATAAAACTTGAATCAACTTGAAATATACGTTTAAAAACCAAATCTGTTACTAAATTAAAATTTTCAACATAATATTCAGATGGTTTAATGAAAAGATACTTATTTATAATGTTTTTTAAAAATCTACCTATTCTACTTGTGTAGTACCCATAAAACCAAACTGTATTTATTTTATAACTAGTATAAAAACAAACTATATTACCATTAATATGATTATTCTTAAGACTACTAAAACAATATTGCTGACTCTTATATTGAAAATTATTAATATTTTGTGAGTTAGAAATAATTACTGTATATTTATTTGAATTAGTATTTATGTTATTTTTACTGTACGATGATTTTAATATTTCATTAACTAAAGCAGAACTATACATTGATGTCTGTATTAATACAAATGAAAATGAATTTAGTAATAATTTTTGTATATGGTGGAAATATGACGATTCTGTTATATCCTTTGAGGTTGAATAAAAAGATAATTGTGCAATATTATTATAATTTATACTCATATCTCTGTAATTCGTGTTATCCATATTAAATATATTAGTATAATAACTATAAAAATCTATATTCAATAAAATATAAAATATTTTAGAACGAAAACCTCTTTTTTGCAACAAATCCATACTTTTATATACATTATAATTATATGAACCTATACAATAACTATCGTTACTAGATTTTTTATAATAATAATCTCTTTCTATATAATCTTTATGTATTATAATTGAAGATTCATTATCAATTTGAGTATAAAAACATTTTAAAATTGTATATTTTTTTGCTAAATCATACCCTTGTGTTGATTTGATGTAATCCCAAACAAGTAATCCAATATCAAATGCTATTATAGCCCACCCAATATATGGAACTCTTCTTAAAAAACCTGCAAATTTTCTTGCTAATCTACGTGTACTATCGCCTACTTCTTCAACTGCATTAGTATCATTATCTTGTGATAAAAATGAAAAAAAAGTATCAATTACTATTTCTGATAGTTTTTTTAGTAACAGATTAGCTATTAAATTATCATTCATATTCTCAATTATTTCAATCTCATCATAATATTTATCAAAAATTTCTTTACTTGTGTTTTCTGCATATCCTATAATATCAATAAGTTGCTTATATAAATTTGGGTCTAATTTTTCCAATGATTTAATACGAGATTTATATGTTTTAATATTTTTATTATATTGTTCTTGTAGAGAATGTTGTTCAATAGATTCAGAAATATATTTTGCACAATCAGCTTTATCTTGCTGTGTAATATTGGAAGCATTTTCGTACTCTTGATTTTTAGAATACATATATTCTAAAACAAATCCTAAGTTTTTTGCTTCATTAATATCGCGTAATATTGAACAATCATCGTCTGGATTTAAAGAAAAATGTTTTATTGTATAATACTCCGTATTTGGGTAGCTAAAATCTTGCTCATAATTTGCTGTATTAATAACATCTGTTTTTGCTGAATTTTCTTTATTTTCTTTATCTGT
>CALUWN010000056.1 GCA_944324495.1 uncultured Mucispirillum sp.
TTAGAATTATCATTATTATTTGATGCCTGCCCTTTTTTTGCTGGCTTTTGAGTTTCATAAAATTTATAGTTACTTTCCCCTATGCGTTTTAACTGAATTACAAAATCTTTCATTAATGAGTTATCAATAGTTTGGGAATTATTATTGTTTATATTTTGCGTATTCTCACTATCAGCTTTCTCTATTTGATTTATTAAATCATTTTCGTCTATAAAATTTTTTATGTCGCTTAAATTTCCATATAACATCTCTAAATAAAAATAATTAAATTTTTGAATTTTTTTTAATCCATATAAATAATAGATAACTTTATAATAAGCTACTAAATATTTTCCCATTTTTACATCAAGTTGTTGTTCTTTAACAACATCTAAATAGCCTGTAACAATTTCTAAAAAGCTTTTACTTACTTCCAAATTATCTTGTATAAATACACCAACACTTCTACTTTGCACAAAACAGTTGTTATCAAAATGTGCACCTCCTACCACCATAGCCCTAAAATCTGACATTATAAAGTTTTGATTAATTGATGCTGGTAGTGTAAAATATCTCCTAGAGGCATTCCATTCTGCACCCGGAGTATTTTCCCGCTTACTCATAAAGGCATATTGCATAGCAAAATATTTATTCTCATATTCTTCTACATTTAAAACTTTAAAATATTTACCAATAATATGTTTATCTAATAAATCGGTTACATAATCATCTACAATTACTGTTAAAGGAGCGGACGTATTAACAGTTTTTTTTACTTTATTCCCTTCAGTTGTTGTTTTCAGCTTGGCTGCACCAAACGCTTTGTTACTATTATGACTTGTAGCGTTTAGACCAATATAATAATCTAAATTATTAAATAAACTTTTTAACTGACTACCCCAAGGTTGTGTTCTATTTTTTTTCACTAATTCTTTAACATTACTTTTTATACCTTTAAACGTCTTGATAATAGCATCTCTATCTTCATTTAATATTCTTATATTATCAGATATTTCATATTTTATAGAATTATATGCTGCCATTAAACTTCTTTTAATAGCTGCCTTTTGATTTACATAGTGTTGTTTTGAAATATAATTACCATATTTTTCACTATCACTTAACCCATTTTCAGCAACATCATCTGAAACTGCAATATTATTATATGATATTCCGCGTCCTGCTCCTACAAGTGCAGCTTTAGTGACTTTTTTTATCTTCTTATACACAAATGTATTTACAAAGTTACTTGCACTTAGTGTCCTATTTATAAAATTACTCGTAAAAGCAAGCTCTTCTATAACCTTTTTTAATATACTTTGAACTAGCTCTAAATCTACTATATCTGTTACTTCAAAGTCATCTTTATCATCAAAAAGATAGTAAACTAGCGTCTCTTTTAATAAAGCTTGTAATGCTTCTTTGTTTTTTATTACAGTTTTAATCTTATCTTTACTAATAATACTACTATTTGCTTGATTTAAATCATCAATATCTTTACTATTTTTTCTATTATCAATTAAATAATCAAGTACCGTTGATACTAAAATAACATATTCATAAATATTATGCAATGAAATTATATTTACTCTTTCTATTAGTTTATCAAAAAGATATGTGTGATACTCTATTGGGTTATCATCTTTTTTTAAATGCTTTAAAAATATTGCTGCACAAAGTTTTTTATAATATGTTTCATTATCACAAACATAAGAAAATATATCACTTGATATTGGTAAAATAATAGATATTTCTTCATGCATAATATCCTTTATTAAATTATGACAATAATCTTCTTCTATAACAAAAAAATCTACTTTATTTGTTCCAAACAATCGTAGATTTATTTTCAAACTAATTTCGTGGTATTTTTTTATATAAATTTCATTTATTAATGAATCAAAATCTTCAACAGGGTATTGTTTACAATATTCCTCTATCTCACCTAATAATTCTGCTTTTTCTTGAGTATATTTTTCACTGAATAAACACGTTATGGTGTTTACATATATATCTTTTAGTTGATTATCTTGTTTAATATCTACAATATTTAATAGAGGATATGATGTTTCTAGTTCATCAATACCATGTCGAAAATAATTTTCTACAGCTTCTTTGTATTCTTTTTTTACTGTTTGGATTTTTTCAATACTATTAGTAGATAATGTTTGAGAAAACTGTTCTGAAATATTATGTAAGCTAATAATATGGCTATGTATAGAAGCTATTGTTTTTAAAAATTTTTTTTCTAATTCTACATCTATGTATTTATCTGAAATTTCATTATATTGCTCATCTATCTCTGTTGGGCTCATTATAAGATATGTAAGAATATCTCCACTTGTTACCCCGCTATTAGGTGATATACTATTCAAAGCCTTATAAAGTCTATTGAGATATCTCAAATATGTATCATCAATGAATTCATAAAATGTTTCTTTTAACTTCATCATATATTCATTATGTTTTAAATATACATCTGAAATAAAAAAGTTAAAAATATCACTATATATAATTACATTATAATAACCTTGATGAGTCATAGATATCCATGGACTATCATTATATATATACACATCATTATCATTATCTCCATAAAAATTATTCTCATAATGTATACCATATGGATATGTAAATATAGAATTTGATGTAAATATATCAAATAAAACACTAACTATGGGAGTTTTTTTATAAAGTTTTTTATGACTATTTAAAGTATATTGATACATACAATCTGATAAATTTCTAGCAAATTGTCTTATAGATTTCACATACTCTTCTATAATTGCATCAATACTATATCGTTCCTTTAGATAAAAACATACTACATTTTCTGCCAAATTTTCATGCTTATCTGATAAAAGCTTTTGAGATAGTGATAAGATATTTTCTTTTGCTATTTTATTACTTACCAAAATGGTATATTTATTTTTTTTATCAGAATTATTGCTAATAGAACCGTTTAAGCCTTGTTTTAATAATGCATATATAGTTAATGAGCTATAATCTTTTGTTTGCATAAAAGTAAGATAATTTGCATCTATTATTAATGACTTTATATGGTGAAAATAAACTGATGTATCAATTTTATCTTTTTCTGTATGCATAGATAATTGACAAATCGAATTTCGTCTTTCATTAGATTGATTTTCAACATATTCATGGGGTAAAGAATATAATGATGTAGCATAATGAGATGGATTATCTGTATTTAATTCTACTGTATGTAAAATATCGCGAACATAAGTTGAATTTTTAGAATGAAGTGATACTAAATATGGACTTTTGCTATTATTTGCATACATGATTAAATGATTAGAATCATATGATAATTTTGTTTTTATAAAAATATCATTATTAATATATTTTTGTAAATAAATATATGCTAACTCCTTTGAAAGATAATAATACAATGCTTCTATTACAGCATATTCCTGCCCCAATTTATATCCTTTTTCCGCATTCCTATATTTATCATATTTCTCTTTGAACTCAAATATTTTTGCACTTATCTCCGCAAATAACACTAACACTGCAATACGTGGCTCTTTTTTTGATAAAAAACGTGATGATTCTATCAAATTATATAATTTAGTATTTTTTAATTCCATTGATGGAACAAGATTTTCTATTAATATGTCTTTTGTTATATATAAACATTCACTAATTAAAAAATTTTTTAAAAATTCATCATCTACTTCATCTAAATATTTTAATGTATTATTCATCCTTGATATGACTTGATTTTTTGATTTATTGGCATATATATATACATCTTGCAACTCCTTAATATCAAGATTTGTATTAAGATTATTGATATACTTACAAAATGTATCCATATCATCATTAAGTTTTTTCTCTATTTTTTTATCACTTAACAAATAATCCAAAAGTTCTGTATCATTACTATTTTCTTTTGTATTTATTCCACTAGTATTGATTGTTGTAATGTTTTTTATATCATTTGAATTATTTGGCACAATATATTCTTCTATTTTATTGTTATTATTTATATTAGGAACACCTGTTTCTATTTTTATAGGATAATTTACTTCATCAAAAGGTTTACACTTTGTTTTCAGTGTATTATACCCTATATGGTATTGATTTACATAACGACTAATAGTATATGATTTGTAATATATTGTATTTGGATAGCTAAAATCTTGCTCATAATTTGCTGTATTAATAACATCTGTTTTTGCTGAATTTTCTTTATTTTCTTTATCTGT
>CALUWN010000057.1 GCA_944324495.1 uncultured Mucispirillum sp.
AACACCCGTTTTTGAGATTTTCGGCGTAAAGATATGGAAAGGTAAAAATATGGCAGTAAGATATTAATAGATTATATTTAATTTAAATATATCTAGAATCTTATAATGTTCCAGCTAGTAAAAATTATAGACTTTTCGGCTCCGCATCAAGGTGACATAAGGTGTTGCAAAAAAAATGGGGGTGAAGCAGACCATATTATTTATAGACTTTTTGCAAAAATTTATATATAAGTATATGGAGGGTGCCATATGGATATTTTTAATAATTTAATTGATTTTTTAGAAGGTCATAAATACTTTAATAACTCATTACTTAATTATATTATTGCAATATTGATTTTTGCTTCAATTATTGCTGTAATTACAGTTTTTATTCGCTTGGTACTTAAAAAAATCAATCTTGATAGAAATGTAACAAGTCCATTTTTATATACTTTTTTTACTATTTTTAGAAAAAAACTTATATATATTACATATGCTTTAGCCATATATGGTGCTTTAACATACTTAAAAACACCAGAAGTGGTTACAAAAATTATAGATAAGGCAGTTTTGGTATATATTGCTTTAATTATAATATTATCTCTTACAGATATTTTTAAAACATACAATAACACAAGTGCAGCAAGAACTGGTAGAAACCCTATACCTGCTGGTATTGTTACTATTATACAGTCATTTATATGGATAATAGGTGCATTATTTATTTTTTCTAATTTAGGTTATAATGTATCCACATTTGTAACAGGGCTTGGTATTGGTGGTATCGCTGTTGCCCTTGCTGCTCAAAACATATTAGGTGATTTATTTAACTATCTTGTTATATTATTTGATAAACCCTTTGCAAAAGGTGATTTAATACAGTTTAACACTTCAGTGGGCAGGGTGGAATATGTTGGTATAAAAAGCACAAAAATCAGAAGTTCCAATGGTGAGCTGCTTTCTGTTTCAAATACAGACCTTACAAAAACAATTATCCATAATTTTGAAATGGCAGAAAAACGCCGTCAGGTATCCATTATTGGTGTAGAGTATGAAACAAGTGTGGAAATGCTCCATAAAATACCTGATATATTAGAACAGGCAGTTAAATCTGTACCAGAAGCAGAATTTGTAAGAGTTCATTTTTCAGCATTTAATGCATCAAGCCTTGATTTTGAGCTGGTATATTTTATTACTACAAATGATTATGTAGAATATACAAAAGGCGTTCAAAAAGTTAATTTTGCTATACTTGATATTTTTGCAGAAAAAGGTATTAATTTTGCCTACCCTGCTCAAAGAGTTATAAAAATGTAGCCATATTTTAATAGTTTTTACTTGACGTAAAAATATAATTAATTTAATTTATGGACTAGTTTTTATTATATATATTTATAACTTTATTAGAAATATTACTATTGATTAAATAAAAGAGGAAGTATGTCGTATTTAGCTCTTGCAAGAAAATACAGACCGCAGACTTTTAGTGAAGTATTATCTCAAGATTTTATTACTTCAACACTTCAAAATGCCATTAATCTAGGCAGGGTATCACATGCTTATTTATTTACTGGCCCTAGGGGTGTAGGTAAAACTTCCACTGCTAGAATTTTTGCAAAAGCATTAAACTGTTTAAATCCTATGCAGGATGGCCCTTGTGGAGAGTGTGAAAACTGTCAGGAAATCACAAGCGGCACATCTTTAGATGTTATTGAAATAGACGGTGCTTCAAACAGGGGTGTAGAAGAAATACGCTCTTTAAGGGAAGCTGTAAAGTTTGTACCAGTTAAAAGTAAATATAAAGTTATAATAGTGGATGAAGTTCATATGCTTACAGAGCAGGCTTTTAATGCACTTTTAAAAACATTAGAAGAACCACCTGAGTATGTAATATTCATATTTGCTACAACAGACCAGCATAAAATACCTGTTACTATTTTATCACGCTGCCAGCGGTATGAGTTTAAAAAAATCTCATATGATGAGATGAATATAAATTTAGAAAACATCTTAAAAATAGAAAACATCTCTTATGAAAAAGATGCTCTAAATTATATAATACGCAATTCTGACGGCTGTATGAGGGATGCTTTATCTCTTTTAGACCAAGTGATAGCTTACAGCGGTGGCAATATTACTTTAGAAGATACATCATATCTTTTAGGCATATCAGATGCTTTTATTTCAAATAATATTTTTAGTGCAGTATTAAAAGAGGAAGCTTCGCTTTTACCAGATATTATTACCCAGATTGATGAACGAGGCATTGATTATAAATATATGACAGAGTGTTTAATAGAGCATACAAGAAATATGCTTTTTATAGCAGTTGCTGGCAAAGCCCCTTCAATTGATATGACAAGTTGCGAAATAGAATTTTATACAAGCCTAAAACCATATGCTGATAAGGGTAGAATCTATGCTTTATTTCAAATATTTCAAAAACTATCACAAGATTTAAAATACAGTGATTTTGCACGGTATGTTTTTGAATTTGCAGTGTTTAAAGCTGCTAATTTATCAGATATTATTAATATTTTATCATCTGATACTACTCCTTTGAAGGCTTATAAAACAGAACAAACATCAGCACCAAAAAAAGTAGTGCAAAGTGAAGAAGTTACACAAAATACAAACCAAATAAAACAGCCTGAAAAAGTACAGCAGGCTACAGATTGCGCATTACATAACTTAAATGAAGAAAGTGACGGCATATGGGTTAGGGTATTAAATTATATATCCAGCAAAAATACAATGCTTTTTGGGCTTTTGCAGTCTGCAAAAATTGTTAAGGATACTAAAGAGCATCTTATTATTAAGTTTCCACAGGACAGGCAGTTCCAGTATAAAAATATTAAAAATGGACCAATGCATGATACTTTTGAGCAAATGGTTTATTTTGTAAGCGAAATGCATACAAAAATAGATGTGGAGCTTGAGGGAGAGTTACAGGAAAAAAAAACTGAAAATTTAGCAGAAAAAAAAACTCTAAATAACGATGTATCTATTGAAAATAATGAGAATAGAAGCGAAAAGCAAGTTATAAAGGCAAGCGGTATAGAAAGTGTTGCAGTAAAACAGTTGAAAGAAAAATATATGTCAAATGAGTATGTAAGAAAAGCTTATGAAGACTTTGGCTCGGAAATAATTAGAATTGAAAAAGAATAGAAAAAGATAATGAGGTGAACAAAATGAATATGCAGCAGATTATGCGTCAGGCACAAAAAATGCAGAAGAAAATGGAGGAAGCTCAAGAAGAAGCAGCAAACCAGATAGTAGAAGCTAGTGCTGGCGGTGGTATGGTTAGTGTTAAAGTAAACGGAAAACAGGAACTTTTAGAAATCTCAATAGAAAAAGATGTTGTAAACCCAGAGGATGTGGAAATGTTACAGGATTTAATAGTGGCAGCTGTTAATGAAGGTATGAAAAAAGCACAGCAGGTTATGCAGGATAAACTTCAAGGCATAACTGGCGGTTTAAATATCCCGGGTATGTTTTAATTAAGGTATCTACATAATAATGCAAAATATTAAAGTTTTTGATGACTGTGTCCATGAGCTTTCAAGGCTTCCGGGGGTTGGCAGAAAAACTGCTGTAAGGCTTGCCCTGCATATATTAAAACTAAAGCAGGAGCAGGCATATAAACTTTCAGATGCTATAAAAAAGCTAAAAGATAATATAAAATTTTGCAAGGAATGTGGCTCTATTTCTGAAACTGAAGTTTGCCCTGTATGCAGTGATGAAAGCAGAAAAAAAGATATTATTTGTATAGTAGAGGAAGCAAAGGATGTTTTCTTTATAGAAAATACTGGCAGATATTTTGGGCTTTACCATGTGCTTGGTGGTAAAATTTCACCACTTGACGGAATAGGCCCCAGCGACTTAAGTTTTGATAAACTTACTAAACGAGTGCAGGATTTAAAAGTAAAAGAAGTTATTATTGCCACAAACCCAGATGCAGACGGTGAAACTACAGCATCATATATTGGTAAAATATTACAAAATGTAGAAGGGTTAAAAATAACAAAACTTGCAAGTGGTATCCCTATTGGCTCTCACCTTGAATATGCAGATGAGATTACAGTTTTAAGAGCTTTAGAAAACAGAGTTGGTTTAATATAGTTGCCTTTTTATATGTAAAATCAAATATTTTCCTAAGAGCGTAGTTTAAAAAATTCAAGGGGAGCGTATTTTGCGACGCAAGCATTTCCCAAGCGAGTAG
>CALUWN010000058.1 GCA_944324495.1 uncultured Mucispirillum sp.
TATGGCAGTAAGATATTAATAGATTATACTTAATTTTAATATATCTGAAACTGTTATATTTTTCAAGTTTACAATTTTTGCTTCACCCCCATTTTTTATTAAAAAATGCTAATTTATAATAAACTTAGTAATTATTATTTATGTATTTGTAGTATATTTTAAACTATCGAACCTGTGTAAATCTCATATATCAATCTTGGGGGTGATGCAGATAATTTATTATTTTAATATGACAGTAATGATGCTTAATTGTACCTGTATATTTTTTAAACATAAAAAAGTGGCGAAAAACTTTTATTTTTCGCCACTATATAATCACTTATAAAGTAAGTGAGATAATTCTACATTATATTAGAATGATGCTTTAAATTGTACACCAACTAATAAACCGCTTTGTGATGCTGATGTTTCAGCTTTTCCATTAACAACTCCAGCCATACCGTTTACATTCGCAGAAGCTTTACCTGATGTGCTAAACCATGCAATTTCAGGAACAAGTGCAAAATTTTGGTTAAATTTATATGGAGTTTGCACAAATACTGCATAGCTGTGTATTAAACAAGATGGGTCTGTTACACCAACAGCACCTATACCTGTTATATTAATTGTATCACCAATTTCCTGAATAGTAGCTTGATAACCACCACCGATTACTGCTGCAAAATTTTCTGTTACATTAATACCAAATTCTAATGCAGCACCTGCACGGTGAGTGTTATTGAAAGAACCATCATTATTCATACTTCTACCTATTGCACCAATAGCAGGAAATGTAAGGCTAAATGAATCATGAGAATATTTACCATTATTAGCTACAGTTTTACCTTCGCCGTATAAATCTTCATTCATACCATATCTTGCGTGAAAGCCTACCCACATATTACCAAATGTAGGTCTAACACCTAAAACTACACCGAAAGCATGAAGGTTAGTCCATTTTGTAGCACCTGCTGCATCTGTGTATGAACCATTTACTGCTGTATATGTAGCTGCGATTTTTGCAAGTAATGCATCATTTTTAAATTCGTAAGATATTGCTGCTCTTGGAGTATAAGGAGCATTATCTGTAAAACCATTAATATTTGTAATCGCACCTGCACTATTAACATCATCTTCAATTAAAGCTAATGTTACGCCTGCAATGCTGTATTGCACTTGGAAACGTCTGTTACTTCTTACCATACCACCGTAACCGTTTAAGCCACCGTCTGTATCGTAAAAAGATGATATAATACCACCCATAGAAGTAGGAGTATTTGTTTTACCAAATAAAAGCTTAGAACCGTTACCAAATGTGTAAGCTGCCCAAGCTTGACGTAAACCAACAGTACCTGAATCTCCATTAACTAATGTTTTCTCATTAGCACCAAGTTCAAATTGTGCTGTAAAGTTACCAATTTTAATGTTTGTACCAATTCTTGTGTTGTTTTGGATACCATACATTAAGTTATGGTTTAAAGAGCTGGCTTCATGTGATGAACCTAATACAGGTACTGACCCATTAGCTTCCCCTGTTACATCTAAGCCATAGCCTGCATAACCAATTGCAAAGCCATAGATACCAACAGAGTTATCGCCATTGTTGTAAACTTCAACAGCGAATGCAGGCACTGCAAAAAGCACTGCACAAAGCGTTAAAAGGATTTTTCTCATAATTCCTTAAACCTCCTAAAAGTATATCTTACAATATAATAAGACAAGATGTATTATATTATTTTATATTTATTAAAAATGCAATAAAAATCGTATTTATTCTATCTTTTTTATAGAATATAATACATATTCTACTTTTATGTTGTATTATTATATTATTTAAACTCGTACTATCTTTATTTTATATTTACAAATATATTTACATAATTATTACTCTATTATTCAAAATTATACTTAACATATTTACCGTTACTTATACATTTTGTTTTATTTATTAAAGGTTGTATGCAAAAGAAAACAATACCATATTATCATCCTAATATGTGTATATTTTTATATAATATTAAGCAAAAAAACCACCCAAAATTGGGTGGTTTTTATATATTAAAGTTTTTTAATAACTTTATTAGAAATTAGCACGGAACTGTAAACCAACTAATAAACCGTTTTGATACTGGCTTGCTTTGTTAGTTACACCACCTGCTGTTTGTGATTTAGTGTCAACTGTACCAAACCATGCGATTTCAGGAACAAGTGCGAAGTTAGGGCTTAAAGCATATTGACCTTGTAAAAATACTGCATAGCTGTGAATTAAGTTAGATTGCTCAACACCTGTAACTTCTTCTAATTCAGGAATAGTAGCTTGATAACCGCCACCTATGATAAATGTGAATGCTTCAGTAGCTTTCATACCGAATTCTACAGCAGCACCTGCACGGTGAATATTATCGAAAGAACCGTCTTTTTTAGTGCTTAAAGAAGCAGTATAACCAATTTTTTGATGTGCGAAACTACCAGTGTTAGCATATGTACCGCCTTCATTGTATAAATCTTCGTTCATACCATATCTAGCGTGTATAGATACCCACATATTACCGAAAGTTGGTTTAACACCTAAAGCAATGCCGAAAGCATGAAGGTTAGTCCAAGCTTGTTGGTTAGAAGTATTAAGATAAGAACCGTTTACAGCAGTATATGTAGCTGCGATTTTAGCAAGTAATGATTCGTTTTGGAAAACGTAAGAAATACCTGCTCTTGGAGTGTAAGGAGTATTAGCATCATTAAAATCTCTAATACCTAATGCTGCACCAGCGTTTGCATAGTTCATATCATCTTCAATTAAAGCTAAAGTTAAGCCTGCAATACTGTATTGCACTTGAAATCTTCTAACACCAGTTGGGCTGCCACCAAAACCGTTTAAGCCGCCGTCTGTATCATAAATAGAAGAGCTAAAACCGCTCATAGCTGTTGGAGTATCAGTTTTACCAACTAAAAGTCTAGAACCGTTACCAAATGTGTAAGCTGCCCAAGCTTGACGTAAACCAACAGTACCTGAATCTCCATTAACTAATGTTTTCTCATTAGCACCAAGTTCAAATTGTGCTGTAAAGTTACCAATTTTAATGTTTGTACCAATTCTAGTGTTGCCTTGAACGCCATAGAACATTTGATGACCAAAAGTAGGGTCAACAGTAGTTACTGTACCATTATAATCAGAACTACTACCATTCATACCCATACCGTAGCCCATATAGCCACGAACATGACCGTAGATACCAACGGAATTTTCGCCATTGTTATAAACTTCAATAGCGAATGCAGGCACTGCTAAAAGCACTGCGAAAAGTGTTAAAAAAACTTTTTTCATAATTCCTTAATCCTCCTGAATTAATCGTACTTATAATTTATGATATTTTCTCCTAAATGTAAAGTATATTTTTTACTTTTTTTATTAAAAAGTTAATGTATTTGCTGATATATGTAATAAAATATGATAAATTTGTGTATTTTTTTATAAATTATTTATAATAATACCAAATTAATCTTTTTTGTATAATTTGTGTTATATACAAGGTAGTAATAATAAATATGGTATAATCTTACATCAAATCACTGCTTCACCCCAATTTTTTATTAAAAAATGGGGGTGAAGCAGTAAAAGAAAACTATTCACATACTCATAAGCCATTATAAGCGAATGCG
>CALUWN010000059.1 GCA_944324495.1 uncultured Mucispirillum sp.
TGGTGCATCTATAGAACTATCGTATCGTCTATGAATATCACAAGTATAAGTTTTCATCATACTCATTGGACCTTTTGTAATTTTTTCTCTTAATTTGAAAATGGCAACTTCCCCATTCTTTCTTACATATTCCCCATAAAGAAGTTTATCTTTTAATTGTAACACAAGTTTACTTTCTTCAGGAATAATTATTTCATCGCCATACATGATTTGCTCATCTATAAATGGTAAATCATAAGCAAATGCTGTTATAGGAAGCAATAAGAAGAACAGTAAGAATAATTTATACATATTTTATTCTCCTTTATAAATAAACTCAATTGTTCCAAGATAAATATCATTATCATTCATAAATGATAATAGGTATATACACAAATCTTGCCATGCACCTTGCTGAGAAACACTAACACATCCATTAGAAACTAAACCAGAATGTATATATCTATTCTCATTATTATATTCTATTGGAAACCAGATATAATTAAGTTCTTCATTATACTTTGCGGCTAAGTTATGAATATGGTCAGGATATTCAATGTTATATGTTCCGTTTATAATATTTGACTCATTAATATGAATATTATCATCATAATAACTATCTAAATTGACTTTTATATTAATAAGCTTATTATTAATATTTGTATAACTTAATACTCCTGTAAAACTATAAAAATCATCACCATCATAATTAGTCATTTTAGATGGTTTAGAATTATTAATATTTACTATAAGTTTTGCTTTTCCTTCTGAAGATTTTGGTAGTGGTTTATTAGATAAAAATAAGTTTATATTTTCTGTAGACATCCAATAAAGATTATTATCAAAATATTTGTCTCTCAATAAAACACGAAAACCAGTAAATTTTCCATGCACTTTTACTTTTTCTAATTTTACATTTACATATAATGGACTAAGTGTATAATTATCAGGTGATTTACCATAACGAAAATAAATCCATCCTTGTCTCAATTCATTTGATTTATAGTCTGATTTTATATAATAATATTCCTTTTCTGGATAAATAATATAATAACTATCTTTTAGTACTATATTTTCTTTATCTATATAAGCTATTATAACAACATAAACTTCACCCAACTTAACTTGGTATTGTTCTGTATTTGTTAAATAGTTACTTATTTTAAAATTAATTATTGAACCAGTTGTATCTAACCAATAAAGCTTTTTATATAAACTATGATTTTTTGTTAGTTTTTGAGCATTTTTTAAAACTTCAAGTTCTTCATAAGTTAAAACCATATATGCCCATTTTATCTCACTATTATTACCATAAGATATTTGTGATGTAACTTTGTATGTTTTATTTAGTATATCCATAATTTTAACATCCTTAAATTTATTATTATATAACTTCTACATTAATACTTACTATATATGAAAATGGTATATCTCCCTTATTTATTTTAAATATTCTTTCTAATTTTTTATTTTCCATTGCATTTTTATTTATCCATGCATAATCTAAACATTTGCTATTAGCCAGTTGATTGCATATAAAATCATTTGAGTTAAATGAAAACAATACTTTCTGGTTACTAAAATTTGATAATGGTGTATATTTAAAACTTGCTTTACTATTCTCTATTTTGCTCTCAAATAACTCACCAGTATCTTTTACATACATATAATATGGTTTATTATTTATATCTTCATTATTTAAGGCTTTATCTTGTGTTATTAAACTTATATCTACAATCAACTCTCCACTTGATTTATCTGCAGATACATCATACTCTTTACCCTGCATATCTATTTGTATATTACCTTCATACTTATCTGATATCATGTTATAAAGTTTTATTTTACTTATAATATCATCTTCTGATTTATGAGTAATATGGAATATATTTGCATTATTACTTAACCTGCCTGATAAATTTTTACTATTTTCTGCACTAAATAATAATATATTTTTTTCATCTTGATTTTCTTCATTAGAGATATTTTCTGCCTTAAAAGTTTCTTTTATAAGTTCTGGAATATATTTGCCGTCTTTAATTTTATACAATATTATATTAGTTTGAGTTGATGATTTTTCATCTAATCTAAATGAATATGTATAACCTTCCTGTATGGCTATTGTAAAATAAACATTTGGGCATTTAGCTTGAAGATATGATATATCATTAACTATATCTGATGTACTGTTTAAAAATATCAATACATTGCATCTTTCCTGCAAGCCTGAATATTTTTGCTCTAATAATAACTTAAAATCATTCTTATTTATACAGTCTATTACATATATATTTTCTAATAAAAATAATTCTTCGCTGCCTTTTTTATTTTTAATTTCTTTTACAAAACTTTCTTCTATAAATCTAGTAAATATAGAAAAAATAGTGCTATGTGATGCAAAATCTATTATACCTTTTAAAGTTCTACCTTTAGGGTTTTCATCATCAGGAAAACTATCTTTTAAAAACTTACCTTCAAAATAACTTTCATCACTAAAAAAATCTTTTATAAAATCTTCTGTTTGGAGTGAGTTTTTTATAACATCATATCTTGGCTGCTTATTAAATAACACTAACCCATCATCTACGGCTTTTATATCCATTGTTTTACATCTATCATTAGTTTTTATAAAGCTAAGATATGTATTATCACCACCTGCCATGAAAAAATTTAAATAAGAAAAAACATCAAGTATTGTTGCTGGAATATCTGCTTTTTTTGTATCTACTGCCTGATTTGCTATTAAACCAAACAGGCTTGATTCATGCAGCCGTCTTTTATACTGCCTAGTAAAACTTAATACATTATATCTTAATGTAAACCATATTAAAAAACGGCTTTTAGCAACACCTTGAAATATATTACTATGTTCTTGTAAATTTCCTCCTCCCTGCTGATATGTAAAGGATAATAATGAAATATGAAGCTTTGTATCTTTAATACTATGTATATTAAAAGGTTTACCTGTCCCGGTTAAATGCTGAGCCAATTGATTTTCATATTCTTTTTTACCTATATCATATATGAGCGATATTTCTTCATCTGTAAATTCAAAAGAAAAGTCATTTACAGGGATTTTTTCTATATCACTTCTTTTATTATATTCATCTATTAGCTTTTGTATTTCCTTGCTTAGTTTATCTATATTTTTTACCTTTGTATTTTTTGCAGTTTTATATTTACGCATTATTTGTAATACTTTATTATCTGCACTAATACCTTTGCAATTTTCTTCTATAAATTTATTATATTTACCATTACCATATAATAATACATCTTTCTTATAACCAATTGTATTTATTTCTTCTATAGGTTTTAAACCTGAAAATTTGTATAAAAGTGCTATAGCAAGCCAGTTAGGGTTATCCTCTATATTAAACCCTATACCAAAAGTCAGTTTCTTTTTGTTATCTACATATAAGCTGTAATCTGTTGAATCGGAGTCTACACTACAATGAATTATAAATTTTTTTTCAAGCTCTTTATATTCTTCTATAGTAAGTTTTGTATCTACTACCACTATACACCTCCAGTATATGAACTGATGAATGCTGCTGTAATTAACTGTAAACCCATATATTTATAATAAAGGGAAGATATTAGTATATTTTCATTTGTTGT
>CALUWN010000060.1 GCA_944324495.1 uncultured Mucispirillum sp.
TATAAGATTTTATCATCTACTGGCATAGCCAGTAGTTTTTTGTTTCGCTATGCTCAACTCTCTAAAGAGTTAATAAAGCCTGCTACATTTTTCAATGTGGCAGGCTTTTTTTATAATTTATATTTTATTTTGCAAAATATTCTTCAAATGCTTTTTTAAAGCCATGCTGGCTTACAAAGTGCATTATCTCACCTACATCCTTAATAGTAACCCTTGGGTTATCTTTCTCTCTATTTTCAAGCCAGTATTGAATAATAGATGTGTTTGCCTCCACCAAATACTCAAGCAGATATTCAAACATGCTTACCCTTTTGCCACTTTCTATGTTTAAATGTTTTCTATAGGCATCTTTTACAATATTTTTCATTTTCGCTTTAAAACGTGGGTCGCCATTTTCCCCATTTAATACTTTAAAGTAATCACCATTTTTTAAAAAGTTTTCCTGCATTTCTTGGAAAACTTTCTCATCTGGGTTATTTATTTCACCATAGTAAAGCTTAACGTGGTATTCTACCCTTTTGGAAAAATCTTCTAGTAATTCCTGCTCTGTTTTTTGAAGTAAATCATAAATACTTTTATAATATAAATAAAACGTACCTCTGTTAAAACCTGCTAAATCAGCAACTTCTTTAATTGTTATGGTTTCAATCTTTCTCTCAGCATAAAGGGTGAAAAAAGCTTTTTTAAAGCGTTCTCGTGTTTCCATAGCTCTGTGAGACTCTTTCATATACTTATAATTCCTCCTTGCTTTTTTATTTATTTTTAAGTTTATCCAAAATCAATGTTGAAGCAGTATTATTAAATATGCTGAAATTATATACAAGATGATTGTTTGTATATACTTTAAATGGCTCTCCCCTGTTATTTATCCAGTATATTATATTATCAATAGATGGATTATTGAAAAATAAAAAATAATAGATAAACCCATTTGGATGACGGTACTGCTTTATGCTGCCAATTTTTAAATTTTCAAGCCTGCACTTATTTACATCACCACTGCCAAATGATGATGTAACACAAGACTTATCATAAGGCATAAGGATATTATGAGCTAAATCCACATGATATATTAAATTATTTCCTATATCTTTATATAAAAATTCCTCATTGTTTTCTTCTATTCTATTTAATTCAAAAAGTGCTGTTTTATCAAGCTCATCATCATCTATAACACCTTTGCAGATATCTTCTTCATTTTTTATACAGACTAAACTTTCAAAATCTGTAAAAGTGCTAAAATCATAAGCTGGCACTTCCACCACCATAGAATAAAGCTCTGCCCCTAAAGGAAAATTTATAATATCATTCTCATCTAATGGTATACTTTTATCTATTCTATACAGGGAAATGTTACCTGTCAAACTTTTTTTATTAATCTTTCTTATATAAGCTGGAGAATACAGGCAGTTGTAACTAGGGTTATTATCACAGCTGTAATCTTCTGATGTTCTATATAGTGCAATAGAACCGTCATTTAAAAAAAGTGTTTCTTTCACGCCTTGTATTACCTTTGATAAGGAAGGCTTACCACGATTTTGCTCTGTTATCTCTAAAAGATTATTTAATGTAAGATTATCATTATCAAACCAAAATTCATATACACCATCATAACCATAGTAATATGAAATCTTACCATTGGAAAAATATTCTTTTGGCGTATCTGTACGCATAAATTCAAAATTATCTTGGGCATAAATTTCTACACA
This sequence comes from uncultured Mucispirillum sp., assembly GCA_944324495.1. GTDB lineage: Bacteria > Chrysiogenota > Deferribacteres > Deferribacterales > Mucispirillaceae > Mucispirillum. Next base: position 1,710 of record CALUWN010000060.1, read on the forward strand.
TAAAACAGAAAATACTAATAAAATAATTAAAGACCATTTCATAAAAATCTCTTATTAACTAACATATGTACTTTAAATGTATATATGATATTAAAAATTGTTGACAAGTTATGATATTTTAAGCATATCTATAATGATATAGGATATATTAAAAATTATTTATTTTCAACAATAATTTAAAAATTGTATGTGAGGAACACTATGAAATACATATCATATGAAGAAACACTAGCAAAACTCATTACTCATCACTCATTAAATTTAAAAAAAGGTGATGTGGTGCAGATAAAAGCAGAAACTTCTGCAGAGCCTTTAATTAAAGCCATGTATAAAGAAGTTATAAAACTTGGAGCTTATCCGTTTTTAAGGCTTTTTCTACCAGAAAGCCAAGAATATATGGCAAAATATGGCTCTCATGAACAGCTCACTTATCTTCCTGAGTTTGATTTAAAACAAGCTGAAATCATGACAGCCTACATTTATATTGATTCCACTATCAATACAAAATCATTAACTAATGCAGACCACCAAAAAATAGCTTTAATGCGTAAAACTGCTCTGCCAGTTAGGGAAATTATGAATAAAAGAGAGCTGGAAGGAAAATTTCGCTGGTCATTATGCCCTTACCCTAATCAATCTATGGCTCAAGATGCTGAAATGTCATTAGATGAATACTCAGCCTTTGTATATGAAGCCTGCAAACTAAACGAAGATGACCCAATTGCTGCTTGGAAAAAAGTAGAAAAAGACCAAGAAGCAATAGTTAAAAGAATGACAGGTACAAAATGGCTTCATATAAAAGGAAAAGATACTGATTTAAAATTAAAAGTTGAAGGGAGAAAATGGGAAAACTGCTGTGGTTATAGAAATATGCCAGACGGTGAAGTTTTCACAAGCCCTGTGGAAGATAGTGCAGAAGGTACTATTTTATTTGATATACCTACAACTTATAACGGCGTGGAAGCTAAAAATGTATTTTTAAGGTTTGAAAAAGGTAAAGTTGTAGAAGCTCGTGCTGAAAAGGGGCAGGATTTCTTACACAAAATGCTTGATATGGATGACGGCTCTCGCTTTGCAGGAGAAATCGCTTTTGGATTAAATGATAATATCCAAATACCTACAAAAAATATACTCTTTGATGAAAAAATCGGAAAATCTATGCATTTAGCAATAGGGGCAAGCTATCAGGAAGTTGGCGGTAAAAATATTTCTGCTCTCCACTGGGATTTAATAAAAGATATGAAAAACGGTGGCACAGTAGAAGCTGACGGCGTACTTGTTTATAAAGACGGAAAACATATATTATAATTTTTACACTTATATGGTCATTTTGAGCTTGGCAAAATAATCAAACATAATATTTTATATTATTAAACTAGCGCTCAAAATGACTTTTTTATACATTTATTATAAAAGTTATCATAAAACTATTCTACATACAATATTACAAACTTCTTCAGATTTTTCACTATATCACAATACTTTATATAAAAAGCTTAGTAAAAAAGTTGTGATTAATGATAAATAGCATAATGTATTTATAAGTATTATTATTTTAGATATATATGAAAACCACATAATCATAACTACCCGTTAAACGGGTAGTTTGCTCTTTGGCTATAAGCCACTATCACCTGCAGCATCTAAAGGTGCT
>CALUWN010000061.1 GCA_944324495.1 uncultured Mucispirillum sp.
TATTTAAAATATTATGAGTGTTTGTATTTATTATATTTAAGATTTTTTTGCCTAATGGCTCAGTATATACAGGAAAAATGTGTCATATTGAGCGTAAGCGAAATATCTTGTTTGATTTTTATTAAAAAATACATACTTAGATTTTTTAAACAATCGTTTCGGTCGCAGTGAATACTCTCTCACTCACTAAAGGGCTTTATCCTAAAGCCTAAGATAAAAAAACCTTGCGTATGAAATAAGTCGCTCAGTGATAATATAACTTTAGCTCCTAAATATAGATAAAAACTATTAATATTTTACTAACTTTCGCATTCGCTTATAATGGCTTATGAGTATGTGAATAGTTTTCTTTTACTGCTTCACCCCCATTTTTTAATAAAAAATGGGGGTGAAGCAAATGAAATCCTAATTATATTGACATAAAACTTTAATTCGTCTATACTTTTTCTATTGATGTATGTTGCGGAGGGATTTATGCGACAAAGAGTATTTTTATTTATTACTTTTACTATAATATTTGCTGCATCATCTTTTTCTTATGCTGCTGATTTATCATTTGGTGGCGGTATCGCATTGTCTAGAACTAAAAGTGGTGGTTATGGAGAATTTGGTGCAACTATATATAAAAATAATAGTTTTGAAATGAGAAACTATCTTTCAATTGATGGATATGGTAATATCAGTACCGATTATAATATTGGTTATCTTGGGTTTACAGAAAAAATCACTTTTGGTATGTCTAGTTCTCAGTTAGATAAGAATATTTTTGTACTTCCTTATGGCTTTGTAGCAGGCAACTTTTCTCTTGTTGGTGCAGAAGGTACAACTTTAGGTGAAGACCCTTTTTATTATGAAGTGTATGCTGGTTTAGGTGCAGATATATATAGTGGTAAAAATATGTCAATATTTGTTGAAGCTGGTGGTGGTTATGAATCATTTACTTCAAGGCTTCCCGGTTATGATGTATTAGGTGCAGGTTTTGCACGTATCAATGTTGGTATTAGAGGTTTTGTAAGAAAATAAAAAAGCAATAAATAATTTTTATTTAGGGAGGAAATGGATATGATTTATTCTACTGAAGTAGAACATATGTGCCCAATTGCTAAAGGTGCTTATCATGGCCCAGCACCAATACCTCAAGAAGGTAAATGGGTACAAGCAAAAGAAGTAAAAGATATCAGCGGGCTTACTCACGGTGTAGGCTGGTGTGCTCCACAACAGGGTGCCTGCAAACTTACTTTAAACGTTAAAAACGGTATTATTGAGGAAGCACTTGTGGAAACTTTAGGGTGTTCTGGTATGACCCATTCTGCTGCTATGGCTTCAGAAATACTCCCAGGGAAAACAATATTAGAAGCATTAAATACAGACTTAGTTTGTGATGCAATAAACGTTGCTATGCGTGAATTATTTTTACAAATAGTTTATGGTAGAAGCCAAACTGCTTTTTCTGAAGGCGGGCTTCCAATTGGTGCCAGTTTGGAAGATTTAGGTAAAGGTCTTCGTTCTCAAGTTGGTACAATGTTTGGTACAAAAGCAAAAGGTGCTAGATATTTAGAAATGGCAGAAGGTTATATTACTCGCGTTGCAGTTGATGCTGATAATGAGATTATTGGTTATGAATTTGTAAACCTTGGTAAAATGATGGATGCTATTAAAAAAGGCACTCCTGCTGAAGATGCACTTAAAGGTGCTAAAGGCGTTTATGGCAGATTTAACGATGCGGTAAAATATATTGACCCGCGTCATGAATAATTGAAGGAGTGGAAACTATGGCATTATTTGAAAGTTATGAAAGACGTATTGATAAAGTAAATGCAGCTTTAAAAGAATATGGCATTTCAAGCTGTGAAGAAGCTCTTAAAATATGTGAAGAGAAAGGGTTTAATCCATATAATATGGTAAAAGAAATACAACCTATTGCCTTTGAAAATGCTTGCTGGGCATACACTTGTGGTGCAGCTATTGCTATTAAAAAAGGCTCAAAAACAGCAGCAGAAGCAGCTGAAAATATAGGTATAGGCTTACAGGCTTTCTGTATTCCGGGCTCAGTGGCAGAAGATAGAAAAGTTGGCTTAGGTCATGGTAATCTTGGTGCTATGCTTTTAAGAGATGAAACAAAATGTTTTGCATTTTTAGCAGGTCATGAATCTTTTGCAGCAGCAGAGGGTGCAATAGGTATTGTTAAAAATGCTAATAAAGCAAGAAAAACTCCATTAAGGGTTATATTAAACGGTCTTGGTAAAGATGCTGCTCAAATTATTTCCCGTATTAATGGTTTTACATACGTTCAAACTCAGTTTGACTATGCAACTGGTGAAGTAAAAGTTGTAAAAGAAAAAGCATACTCCAATGGTGAGCGTGCTAATGTTCGCTGCTATGGTGCAGATGATGTTAGGGAAGGGGTTGCTATTATGCACTTAGAAGGTGTAGATGTATCTATCACTGGTAACTCTACAAACCCAACTCGTTTTCAACATCCTGTTGCTGGTACATATAAAAAAGAATGTAACGAGCAAAATAAAAAATATTTCTCAGTAGCTTCAGGCGGCGGTACTGGTAGAACATTACACCCAGATAATATGGCAGCAGGTCCTGCTTCTTATGGTATGACAGATACTATGGGTAGAATGCATTCAGATGCTCAGTTTGCAGGTTCATCATCAGTACCAGCTCACGTAGAAATGATGGGCTTTTTAGGTATGGGTAATAACCCTATGGTTGGTGCAACTGTTGCAGTAGCTGTTGCAACTGCTCAAGCTTTAAAATAAGTATTATAATTTACTATAATATAAATTTTGCCCCGCTTAGTAACATATGCGGGGTTTTTTATTAACTCTTTAGAGAGTTGAGCATAGCGAAACAAAAAACTACTGGCTATGCCAGTAGATGATAAAATCTT
>CALUWN010000062.1 GCA_944324495.1 uncultured Mucispirillum sp.
GCTAAACCTGAAGCATCATCTGCTGCTGTATTAATTCTTAAGCCAGTAGAAAGTGCTTTAATTGTTTTTGTTAAACTATTATTAGCATTATTTACGCTTCCTTGAGCGCCAATTGCTGTTGAGTTATTAATAATTGAAAGAGCCATAATTTTATCCTCCGTGATAAACTCTTTTTAAGTTCAAGACATCCTTGCCTGAACTTTAAGCCCATACCGCCAAATATGGAGCTTAAAAAGAAGCCTATTCATTACAATGGAATAAGTATCCCTTATAACTTACTGTATGTTATTATCGCATTTTAATTAAAGCCATGGGTTGCTTTGTGGTTTATATTTTTTTATACCTTTAAAATGCAAGTATTCTTCATACAGCAGGCTTATAAACTCAAAATCATCCTTTCATTTGCTTAATTTATGGTAACAAGCTAAACCTAAGTTTGAAATATACCTGATTGTGCCAAGCCACCTCGCCTTATTTATTTTTTACTTATAAATGTTTTTATGCAACTAATTAAAACAGGCAGCAAAACAGTATAAGCAAAATTATTATTTTATATTTATATAAATTTTAATAAACAACTTTAGCAGGTATAAGTAACCTGCAAAGAAATTTATAACAAAAAAAGCCACTAAAGGCACATAAATGCCTATAGTGGCTTAATTGTATTAATACCATTGTTACTTTTATAAATTACTTCCAAAATATAGAGTAAGTTACCCTATAAAATACTCTATAATCTTATTTTATTTTTTTGTCAACACAAAAAGACTGATAAATCTTGAAAGATTTTTCAGCCCAAGTGTTTTGATACATATTTACTTCATATAACATATATAACATATGCCAGCAATAACACAGCTTCCCTTTTTCAAAAGCAGGCACTATGTTAAGGCAGGCTTTTGCATATGTAATATTAACATAAAATACTATTTTCCGTTTAAATAAGATGAAAAACCTGTTGAAACATCCAACAAAAGTTCACAACTATTAGCTTTTGGTAGACTTTTTAAAACATAATTAAGCATATTTTTAAGCTCATATTTACTTAAAAATACAGGTTTTCTGTTTTGCATAGATTTTTCATACATATCTTCTGCTGTTTCTTTTTTTTCCTGTCTTTTTCCGCTATGTTTTTTAAAAACATATTGTTCTGCCATGGATGAATTTTGCGGATTGGTATCTATCCATGATACTTTATATTCGTTATCCATAACATAACCCTCCGCTTTTTATATTCATATATCTTTAAAAAGATATAAATTTTACAATCTTATACACCTCATACTTTTAATAAATTTATAAAATACCTAAAAATATTAAATATTTTATAAAACTATTAAAAGGCAGGGGACTAATGCCCCCGCCCTTATTATATTGCCTTACTAGCCTAATAACTGCATTGCATAGCTTGGTATTTGGTTTGCTTGAGCTAACATGGCTGTAGCTGATTGAAGTACAACTTGTTGAGCTGCTAAATCGCTTGAAGCTTGAGCTATATCTAAGTCACGGATACGGCTTTCTGCTGCTACCATGTTTTCTCTTGTAGTGTTCAGGTTATTAATAGTGTACTCTAACCTGTTCATTTGAGCACCAGCTGTAGCTCTTGCTGCTGAGATTTGCTCTAATGCCATATCAAGTTTAGTGATAGATTTTTGTGCATCCTCAAATGTTGCAACATTTACATCATCTATACCCATAGATTTTGTATCAAGTCTACCTATAGATATATCTAATACTTGACCTTCGTTTGCACCAATTGCTGCTTTTGTCGCATTATCTTTAATGTGTAAAAATGCTTCAGTTGGTTCTGTTTTACCTTGGAATACAAGGCTGTTAGTTGCTGGGTCAAAAGAAACATCTGCAGCTGATTCAGGTTTAATATCTAAATCTACACCTTGGATAACATTTCTTAATCTACCATCAGTTACTGTATCTTCACCGATAAATTCACCAGTGTGGGCATCTGATACAACTACATTTAAAGCAGAGTCACTAGCTTTTTGGATTTGAGTGATACCTAAGCCGTTTAATACACTTTCATCACCTACAAATGTAAGGTTAGAATCATCACCAAGAACTGCACCTTGGATAACGAATGTACCTTGAACCGCCCTGTCGCCTGTTCCCGGTGTTTCTACAAATTTCACAAGGTTTCTGTTAATTTCTGCTGCATTAGGGTTAGTTACATCTGCACCTAAGCCAAGTTGGTCTACTAATGCAGAGTTTAATTTGCTTTCTAAATCAGCAATTGTGTCACTGCCTTCAAGTGTAACTTTAGCAATTTTACCATTACCAGCATAAATGCTGATTTCTTGTGTATTATCAAGCACCATTCTTCCATCAGCGTTAGTAAACTGTGAAAGTTGTGAAAGTTTTGTGTATTTAGAAGCCACATCACCTGTGCCAAGTATATCTATACTTGCTGTACCTGATACCACGTTACCATTTCTAAGTGTTACATCTATTTGACCGTAGTACACATTACCTGCTTCATCCATTTGAGATGTATAGATAGT